>CAJWHW010000020.1:0-39723 GCA_913040915.1 uncultured Fidelibacterota bacterium
GAGTGATATTTTTATAAACCGAACTACAGACATTTCGGGTTTTAATGGAAAAGAATTAGAGCTAGCAAAATTTCTCAAGAAATTGTCCATAGATACACGAGGATATATCCCAAAAACATTTTTTGAGGATAGTCAAGGTATTATTTGGGTTGGAGCAAGTAATGGTTTATTATTTAAAATTGATGTAGATAATTACACCTTTGATACTTATAATCACGATCCAAATGATTCCACTTCAATCCCGAGCGGAATGATTGTAACAATGGCGGAAGATAGTCGTAATAATCTTTGGCTTGGTACCTGGCCAACGGGCATGGCTCGTTTCGATAAAAGTTCGGGGAAATCTAAAGTTTATTATAAAAGAGAAGGAGGCTTAATTGATAATACTGTTTGTAAGATTATCCCAGACGATGATGGATACCTATGGATAGCAACAAAGAATGGTATCTGTAAGTTTAATCCTGTACAAGAAAATTTTGAAGAGTATTACTATGCTGAAGATGGCTTACAGAGTAACGAATTTTTATTTGACGCTGGTACAAAAACATCTGATGGAACAATATATTTTGGTGGAAGCAATGGTGTTAATTACTTAGAACCTGAAAAAATATTTAAAAACCCAAATCCTCCCATTATTGATATAGCTTCAGTTTTCAAAGATGGACATAAAATTTTATTTGGTTCAGCCAATGATATCCAAAAATTGATTAAAGTTACCTTTAGAGATCGTGGGATCTCATTCGACTTTAATGCTTTGAATTACACCAGAACCGGTAAAAACCAATATAAATATAGAATGGTTGGATATGACCCTGACTGGGTTGAAGCAGGTGATCGTAGATTTACAAGTTATACCAACCTACCACCTGGAGATTATTTATTTCAAGTTATAGGAAGTAATAATGATGGATTGTGGAATGAAAATCCGGCTGAAATCAAAGTAAAAGTTTATCCACCGCCATGGGCAACTTGGTGGGCTTATTCTTTTTATATCGTATCGATTGCTGGCCTACTTTATTGGTATGTGCAATACCTTAAGAATAGAAACCTTCGTGAAACAGAAGAATTAAGAAAAACAGAAGAGCTTGAATTGGCCAGACAATTTCAGCTGGATTTATTACCTTCTAAAATTCCCAGATTACCTGAATATGAGATTGCTGCAAAGATTGATACAGCTACAGAAGTTGGTGGTGATTATTATGACTTTTTTGAACAGCCAGATGGTACAATTTATCTTGTAACTGGTGATGCAACAGGTCATGGTATGACAGCAGGAATGATGGTTTCTATTACAAAAGCAGGGTTACATGGTATCTCGCAGCCAGATACAAAAGATATTATGAGTCAGTTAAATACTGTAATAAAAAATATTGATCTTGGACAAAATAGAATGGCTTTAAATATTGGTTATTTGAGCAATGGTTCAGTGCAGTTTTCTTCAGCTGGTATGCCACCTCTATATTTTTACAGTGCTGCAAAGGGGGAATTAAATGAAATATTGCAGGTTGGCTTACCTTTAGGTTCATTGAAAGAAGAAGATTATAAGTCAGATACTTATGATTTTAATTCAGGAGATATCATGATATTTTTATCTGACGGTTTACCAGAAGCCACGAATGTAAGTGGTGAGATGCTTGGTTATGGGGCTGTATATGATTGTATACTTGAGAATATAGATCAGGACCCAAAAACTCTTTTAAATACTTTATCTAGACTTGGTAGTGAATGGATAGAAGGTAGTACACTAGATGATGACATAACTTTACTGGTAGTCAAGAAAAAATAATAGAAAGATTAACTACTCGTACTTGTTTATCTTCAATTAGGTTGACTTTTATCATAATTTTTTCATTGATTAAGAAACTACCAAATAAAGATCGGTATTAAGAATTTTGGAATAGTATGTTTTAAATGTCTTTATCGTTATCAGCATAGCAATACTTATCTTAATTAAAATATGAAATTAAGACTCATTTAAAAATGATGATATTTTATTTTAGTACCAAGGATATTAATAATTTCATATAATGATTCTTTTTGTAAATCTTTGAATCCAATCTTTATTTCATCTAATTTCTACAGATGAGAGTTTATTTTCAATTAATTTTAGTACTAACTTTTATTTCTGAATGCACATATGCCTGCCGACTCTATGCAGTTTGTACTAAATCTGGATTGACAATTCCAGCGTTATCTGAAAACGAACAATCTGCTGTATTAAATCAGCTCACTGTATTTTTTGAGCAATCTGAATATATGGATAATGGTTGGGCATTTTTGGGATATCAGGTTGAAAATCCAGATTCATTGGAGCCTATATACCGGTCGGAATCTTCAGCAACCCAAGATTCCACAGCTTATTGGAATTCTGTTTCTACCTTAATGAATGATTATGAACATATTATAGGTATTGGCCATTTGAGATTGGCTACTTCAGGAGATAATTCTGTCCCAAATCCACATCCCTTTCTTTTTCACAAAAATAGTATTACATATTCATTGATACATAATGGAACATTGAATAAAGATCTTTTATTTAATTTAATTACAGATTATGGTACAGATATCTCTTGGTTAAATGAGCATGAGCCTCAGACATTTGATGGTGGATCATGGCAAGAAGAGGGTTGGAGTCACGTAGTTGACACGGAGTTATTATTATTTTACATCATGCAAAATATAGAATACGAGGATTCTATCATTTTAGGTCTTGAAGTATCCCTGACGACATTGGTAGAAGCAGGCGTATCGATTTCACAACTAAATTTAATTTTTTCAGATGGAAATGATCTTTATATCTTTGGTGGGGTAAATGGTTTATCAATTACTGAATCGGATGAGTATTTTGCTGTCATGACTTTACCACCTGCAAATGATGAACTAAACTGGGTAGGAATTTCTAATGGTGACTTAATTGTAATTAATCAAGAAGATATAACTTACTACACTGGTTTTGCTGAAATTGAACCAGATAATCCGCCAATAATACCTATTGAAGAGTTTCTAACAATAGTACCTGCTTACCCAAACCCATTTAATGGTTTAGTAACTTTTGATTTAATGGCTCGACCTGGAGACTATATTACTTATTCTATATTTTCCATAATGGGCGAACGTATTTTCAGTAAAAGTATACAAATGCCATCCAGCGGTTTACAGAAAGTTGTATGGAATAGTAAGTCAAAATACAATCAAAATATTTCTTCGGGAACATATATTATAAATGCGACAACAATTAATAAGTCAAAGTCACAGAAGATTCTCTTCATAAAATAGAAATTTGTTTATAAATTGATAGGCTTTATCCAAAGCAAAATAAATACAATTATAAAATTTCAACAGGGGGCCCCTGGTTTGGCTAAAACAAAAACTAAAAAAACTGTCAAAGAAGAAGTCAAAGCAACTCAAAAGAAAAATTCAGAAAAGGCTGCTCCTGAATCTTCCAATAAGAAAAAAGCAAAACCCAGTAAAGTATCTAGTGGAAGTATCAGTATGTACCTTGCCGAAATTGGGAAATTCAATCCTCTGCCACCAGAGCGAGAAGTGGAACTTGCTATCCGGATTCAGAATGATGATGAATTAGCAATGAAAGAACTAGTTGAAGCTAATCTGAGATTTGTGGTATCCGTTGCAAAGAAATATCAAGGAAACGGACTCTCTCTTGCTGATATAATTAATGAAGGAAATATGGGCCTAATCAAAGCAGCCAAACGTTTTGATCATACACGAGGTTTTAAATTTATTTCTTATGCAGTATGGTGGATCCGCCAGTCAATCCTGCAGGCATTGGCAGAACAATCACGTTTAATACGTCTACCACTTAATAGAGTTGGGACTATCACGAAAATAACCCGTGCTGCAGAAAAGCTGGAAGCAGAAGTTGAGCGTCAACCTAAGGGAGACGAAATCGGTGCACAATTAGAAATGAGTGGCGATGAAGTGTTACAGGCTATGCAATATTCTCGCAGACATAGTTCTCTTAATTCTCCTTTTCAGGAAGGTGAAAACAGCAGTTTATTAGATATTATTGAAGATGCTGAAGCAGAAGAGCCAGAAGCAAAAATCATGATGGAATCCATGACGGAAGAAGTCAGTGGTGCTCTTGAAACTCTTTCTGAAAGAGAACGGGTTGTCTTAGAGATGTATTTCGGGATAAATCGTGACAGTGCCATGACCTTAAATGAGATTGGTGAAGAATTTGACCTCACTCGAGAGAGGGTGCGACAAATAAAAGAAAAAGCGATTCAAAGATTGCGACATCGTTCTCGAAGTAAAAACTTGCGGAGATATTTAGGCTAAGAATCCTATATTTCATAAAAAGGGGGCTTTATCAAGTCCCTTTTTTTATTTTTATATATTTTCCTGACTTTTACCAAATTAGTTAATGTTTTTTGAAAGTTACACAGTAATGATGGAATGTATTGCTGACCCATGTATGTTTATATCCATAAGGAGAAATTTGGATGTCGTCTTGACACCAAAACCCTACGTGTATGAATTCTAAATATTCCATTAATTTATTTGTTAAATCAAAGGCCAGTGGATAAAGCTTTCCTTTCTTTTTTATATTTTTCACAACAATTGTCATGTGTCCGGAAGATTTCAAATTATTAGCAGTTTTTCTATAAATATCTATTAAGACCTTAACAAAATTTGTGTAATTATTTAGATTACCCAGATCATTCCTATTATCAGAGTAATTAGTTTGTAGTCCTTTGGCTTTTCGTAATGCTTGATTTTTAGATCCTTTCATATTGAGCATATCCCAGTATGGTGGAGAAGTAATCACATAATCAAATTTTGAAAAATCCATTGATTCAATTTCACGAGCATCACCTAATTCAATTCTCCATGCTTTAGTTTCTTGAAATCCCGCACATTTTTCCATTGCGATATCATGAAAAAGCTTACTTAATTCAATACCATAAGCTTTACGACCTAATCTTAGTGATTCAACTTGCGTTGTACCGGTTCCCGACATAGGATCAAAAACTATTTCACCTTTTTTGGTGAATTTTTCCACATACATCTGAACCAACTCTTCGGGGTATTTTGCTGGATGAAGAACCTCATTTTTAGTTCTGGGTTTGGGCTTAAGGATGAACCAATCAGGGAATGAAAATTGATTTAGTTTTACTATGCCAATATCTGAATAATTGAAATCTGGTTTATAAAATTTTGAGATTTCATCCTTCCTGAAATACAAAGAAGTCCATGTTTGTCCATTTGGAAGACAAATAATTTTTTCATCTTTACGAGTTAAAAATTCTGCTAACTCAGTGGATAATTTCCAAGGGATTGGGAATCCATTACTATCTAGCCAATTTGTAGGAATTAAGATCCAAAGAAATTTTCTATTATTAAGTTTGCGACTATGCTTAGCAATCCAAGTCATCGCATCTGAAATAGGTAATTCGCTCTCTATCAGATCCGCAGCTAAAAAATCATAAGATTTCTTTTCTGAATTCCAACTAAGCCTCAATTTTGCAGAGCAAGACCTAAATAAGCTTGAAAATTTATCTGAGCCAATTGACAATACATTCTGTTTTGGTGATATAGATGGTTTTGTGAAGAATTTGAGATTGGTGTCAATTAGAGTCTCAAGATCTTTATATTCGGTGAAAGATTTTTGAAAAGGAAGCCATTCTTTTGGACCGAGATCATTGAATTTATTTTCGTTTTTTGGCATTGATTGAAAGTAAAAAATAGGATTTACAAAGGTAAATATAGTTTAAAATTAATGGACCATTTACAAGTTTACTAATATATGAACACCTTAAATGATTAATTATTATTATTAAACCCCTTTTATAAGTTTAAGCCTGATCAGAATGAGGTTGATATGAGATTTGTTTTTATTACAATTTTATTTTCCATGCTTTTTGCTACAGATGGGAATGCTCCAAGACAACGGACCCGGGATAGGGAAGTGGATATTCACCATATTAATATAAATATAACTGTAGATATAGATAGTGAAACTGTAAATGGGTATGTGATTCATACTTTGAGTCCTTTTAGTCAGTCTCTAAAAGAATTTTCTCTGGATGCTGAAGATATGATCATAAGACGGGTTCGAGCTGATGGAAAAAATGTTTCTTTTGCAATGGGAGAAGAAAAAGTCCACATTACACTTAATCAGAATATTAGTTGGGAAGATACTATCCAAATACGATTGGACTATTCAGCAAAGCCAAGGAAAGGTACATATTTTATCAAGCCAGATGAAACCTATCCGGATAAACCTTGGCAGGCTTGGACACAGGGTGAAGATATGGATAACCACCACTGGGTACCTATTTATGATTATCCAAACGATAGAGCAACTTTTGAAGTAAAACTCACAGTAGATCAAAACTATAAAGCTTTATCAAATGGGGAACTAGTTTCTATACAAACACATAAAAATGGTACACACACCTGGCATTGGAGAGAGAACCATGCCATGGTAGCATATCTAATTTCCTATGTAGTGGCAGATTTAGTTAAAGTGGAAGATTCTTACAATGGAATTCCTGTGAATTACTGGGTTTATCATAACAATAAGCATGAAGCCTTGAGATCATTCGGTCTGACCACGGACATGATGAAGTACTTTGGTGAAAAGACAGGGATTGAGTATCCATTTGAAAAATATGACCAAGTAATAATAGATGATTTTATGTTCGGTGGTATGGAAAATATTACCCTTACTCATAATACCGACCGTACCATGTACGACGAATTTGCAGCGCCGGATGTGAGTAGTGACGGACTAGTCGCTCATGAGTTAGCTCACCAATGGTACGGTGATTTAATTACAACTCGAAATTGGGCTAATGCATGGTTGAATGAAGGATTTGCCACCTTCTTCTCCCGAAAATATAGAGAACACCATTTCGGCTATGATGAAGGTGAATATATTCGCTTTGGAGAAATAAACGGATATTTTGGTTCAAATAAACGCTGGAGACGTCCAACTGTTCAACATCATTTTTATGAATCAATGGAGGTGTTCGATGGCCATATTTATTCTAAAGGAAGTTTAATTCTTAATATGATGCAGGATTATTTAGGAGATGATGCTTTTTGGAGAAGTATTCAGAATTACACTAAACAGAATGCTTATAAAAATGTTGAAACAACAGATTTGAAAAAAGCCATAGAAGAAACCACAGGGCAAAATTTGGATTGGTTTTTCAAACAGTGGCTCTATGAGCCAGGATTTCCTGAATATGATGTCAAATGGATATTTAATCAACGAAATAAAGCAGTCAAACTGACTGTAAAACAGAAACAAGAAAATATTAATATGTTTAAAATGCCTATTCAGGTAGAGATTGATGGTAAAATGCACACGATCTGGGTGGAAGATAAAGAAGCAATTTTTGAAATTCCTTCAGCAAAAAGGCCAAAAATGGTTGTGTTTAATGCCGGCATGCGAGTCCCATGCAAACTCATTTTTAAAAAGTCTGTAAATGAATGGATTATACAGCTCAAGTATGGAAACCACATTTTAGACCGAATTGCGGCAGCCAGGGAGTTAGGTACAAAAAAAGGAAGACGCGTTGTAGAACTTGCATTACTGGAATCCATAAACTCTGATTCTTTTTGGGGTGTAAGAAAAGAGGCGGTAAGTGCATTTGCAAAATTAAAATCAAAAAAGTACTCAAATGAATTAATAGAGCTTGAAGCCGGACAGGACAATCGTGTTCGCCGTGCCATTTGGAGTGCTTTAAAAAATTATAAAGGCAATGCAGATGTAAGCAAATTCCTACTAAACATCATAGAAACAGATGAAAAATATTACAGTGTATCGGATGCATTTAGAGCTTTGGTTGTTGTAGATACGACTGTAGCTAGAACAAAAGTAGATACCCTCCTGAATACAGATTCCCATAATGATGTTATTCGTAAATCTGCTATCACATATTTTGGTAGTGTTGTAACAGACAAAAATTATGACCGCTTAAAAAAATTAGTAGCTTATGGTGGTACCACATGGGATGCACGTCCAGAAGCTGTTAGGCAATTAGGGAAATATGTGAAAACAAAACCTCAAACTGTAGATTGGTTTGTTGATCTTCTGGATGACAACTCACGTGATGTACGTCGAAATGCAGTTCGCATGCTGAAAACTTATGGTAATAAAAACCATTTGGGACATTTGGATGAAGTATTGGCCATGGATCCCATCATTAGCCGAGATGTGCGAGCTGCAAAAAAGAATATTTTGAATCCACCGACAAAACCTACTAAAAAAGGTCCGGAAAAGAAATTGGAAGAAGCGAATAAAAAATTAGAAGACATCCGGAAATTGATCAAATATTAACATGTGCCAACCTTGGTCAGTTTGGCTTTTGCCGGATAAGACAGATGGAACCAATCTTCATACATTGGTTGAGGGTTGCTGCGCACGTTTCGGCTCTCATTCATATGATCCTCATGTGACCTTATTTGGTAGAGTGGATAATGGACCGAAATCCACATTCTCCGTTTTTGAAAATCTATACCAAAACCATTCACCATTTTCGCTGGGAGTAGGAAGCATCCAAACAGGCGAACCGCCATGGAAATCACTTTTTCTTCAATTGGAAAAATCAGATTCATTGCTTCAACTCCAATCTGAAATCGATGGTTTTTTAAAGCGGTATCGTCACTATGATTTTGATCCACATTTGAGTCTGGCGTATGGAAAATCGAAATTGGATCAAGCAGAAATCGAAAATATCACTTTTCCTGATTCAATACGGTTTTCTTCCTTAGCTTTGGTAGAGACGCCAGATGATATTTCATCTTGGAAGCAACTCCAAATATTTAATCTGGGAGATTAACTCATGAAAAATCCCTATCTAGTTGTCATTGACGTTCAGGAAAAATTGTTTCCAATCATGCATGAAAAAGAAACTTTCCTGAAAAATATCCAAACCTTGATTAAAGGATTCCAATTATTTGATCTTCCAATTATTCTTACTGAACAAGTCCCGGAAAAATTGGGTCCCACCATTGAACCGATTAAATCATTACTGCCGGATACGAAGCCCATCATTAAGTCATCTTTTTCCTGTGCAGGTGATGCGGGATTCTCATTGAAATCAAACTACATGATGGAATGTGATGGCGTGGTCTTGGCAGGGATTGAGACTCATGTTTGCGTGTATCAAACAGAGCGAGATTTGATTCACCGTGGCCAACATGTGGAAGTGGTAACTGACGCAGTCACATCCAGAATTCCAAATAATCACAAAATTGCACTGGACAGAATCAGGAATAATGGTGGTTATTTAACGACTGTGGAAATGTTACTGTTCAGCCTTCAAGAAATTGCCGAGGGAGATAGGTTCCGAGAATTGATCAAATTGGTGAAGTAAGCGAAACCGGGGGAATTATCCATATTTTGAAATCATTTCGGGAACTTTAATCTGAATCACTCCTAAATTCAACCGTGCAAAAACAATTCACATCCATTATTTCAATCCTTCTTGTAGGACTCATATCACTCACACCATTATTTTCCATTGAACGGTGCGATATGCCCTGATGTGCAACTGTTGAAATCTCTTGCTGCGAAAAAGACAAACCCATGGATTGTCCCATGGAAATGTCAGAATGTCGCGTCAGTTCATTCATTCCGCTCATGGCAGCGCCACTGAATGAAGTAAATGTCTCCAAAGAATATGACATTTCCGAATTAATGCACATTTGGTTTGAGTTGGATCAATTTCATCCTTCGATTCAACCCATCCATAACTTTTCTTTCCAACACCCACCGGAATATTTTATACCCCTAATCTGTTAAACTAAATCCTTTTTCAATTCATGCTTTTTGAACGAATCAAAAAGCATTGTCACAAAAATAAACAAAAGGATTTAGTATGAAATGCTTTCATAAAGTCATTTATGTGATAGCTATAACATCATTTATTGCGTTAAATACACAATACAATAATTCAATACAAATTAAAAATGCCAATTACAGGAACTGAAAAGGCACAACCGATTCTAAATTCAGGTATCGGATTTGTGTTTTAAACCATTAATTACAAAAGAAAACTATGAAACATTTATTAATTATTTTTTCATCAATCCTAATTGCAACCCTAATCGGTTGTGGAAGTGCAGATGCAAAAACTGAAGTAAGCGTCAGTACAATTCAATGCGGCATGTGTCAAAAAACCATCGAAAAAGGTTTAGGTACTTTGAAAGGTGTCAAGTCGGTTCACGTGTCTATGGAAGATAAAGTTGCCCACGTGGTTCATGATCCAAATGTAGCAAATCTTGCAGCGATTGAATCAGCCATTTCAAAATTAGGGTATCAAGCCAATGAAACATTGGCGGACCCTGTGGCTTACGAAGCGTTGCCAGGCTGTTGCAAAGTCGGCGGCGGACATTAATTATATGTTCGTTAATTCACATATCGCCACCGGTTATTTGGCCGGTAAAATTGCCAAACAAGATTCAAAATGGATTTTGTTACTGATTTTTTCGACTGTTTTCCCGGATATTGATGGCTTGTGGTCAAATACGGTTGCCGGCCATCACAGCATTCTCCACGCACCGATTTTTTGGATTTTTGTTCTGTTGATTGGAACCGGAATTGGAAAATTCAGAAAAGATAAAATAATTGAGAAAACTGTTTTAATTATTTTTATCGGGGCTATGCTTCATTTAATCACAGATTGGCTTACAGCAAGAACGGTTGGAATTCGCTGGTTTTTCCCATTTTCAGAAACCATGTATTGGATTTATCCTATTCAACCGGAAAAGGGGCAAATTCCAATTTGGGATATGGTTGTTGCGCCTTACTTCCCATTTTATTTCGAAAATAAAGTACTGGCCTACGGAGAATTATTATTAAATATTTTAGCGATAAGTGTTTTTGGAATTTCTTTTGCAAGAAAAAAATGAAGTTTAACGATAACCCTATAGGATTCATCGCTATTAATGATGAAAAAAATCACTTGTTGTATGTAAATAAAATTGTTGGGATTAATATCTCTTTGCGTAAATTTCATGATAATCCGAGAAGTTGAGGCCATGAAATTCATCACCAGATTACTAATTTGTATTATTCTAATGGGAAGTTTACCTATATCAGAAGTAGGGTTTGTACGTGCTGGCTCAGAAGAACAACAGAAAAAGAAGAAGAAAAAGAAGAAGAAAAAGAGTTCGGGGAAAAAATCTAAAAAGAAATCTACAGGTAAGAGAAAGAAGAAAGGTTCAGGAAAAAAATCTAAAAAGAAATCTACAAGTAAGAAAAAGAAGAAAAAGAGCTCCGGAAAGAAAAAATCATCATCTGTTACAACATCTAATGCTGAGCCCATTGAATCAACTTCAATAGGAGAAAAATCTCATAGGTTTAACACCGCTGCATATGCAGATGAATTATTTAACCTTACAGGTGAACTCCAAGCATCAAATAAAGAATTAGCACGAGCCACACGATATTTTTATCAGGAAGAGCCAAAAAAGAAAATTGTCTCGCTGGATTCAAAACCTTTTTTCAGTAGAGATGATTTTGAGAAAGAAGCAAACCTTAATCCTGATAATTTATATGTTCAACGACAATTAGGAATGCACTATGAAGCCAATGGGGACTATTCTGCTGCTAAAGAAGTTTATCTTAGAGAAGTTGGTAAAAATCCGGATAATCCGGATGCACATTTTTTCTTAGGTTCATTATATGCTACTTTAGGAGAATACCATAAATCTAAAAATGCATTTGAAGAAGCATTGTATTTAGATCCTAATCACGGTGCTACTATAGAAGCAATGTCTATGTATGTCCATACAGATCAACAACGGAAACTCAGCAATGATATTCTGAAGATGTCTTCAGAAAAAGCACCAGATGGGCCAGCACAACAACTTACAATAATCAGGGGGAAAATGGAATCAGGTGATTACACTGAAGCATTAAATCTTTCTGAAGAAGCATCTGAAAAACATCCCACCCATACCGGGTTTATCCAACTTGCGGGTGAAAATTATTTAAAACTTGGACGGACAGAAGAAGCAAAAAAATCCTTCCAGCGAGCCATAAAACTAAACCCCAAGGATCTTCAACCCCATTTGTCATTAGCAGATCTGTATTTTGAACAAGGAAAATATGTCTATGCTGCACTATCATTTAGCGATGCTGTTTATTTAGATTCGGAAAACCCCGATTACAGATATATGCAGGGTCTAAGCTATTTTAATGCTCATGAATGGGGCCGTACAGCTGCATCCTGGGAAGATTTATTGCATTATAGACCAAATGATGCTGTAGTGAGAACCTTATTACCTCAGACCTATTACGTTATGGCTGTGGAATACAATAGGATAGGTAATCCTACAATGGGACGGCAAGCTTTTAAAAATGCTCTGTCAGTCAATAACAATACGTCTTCCTGGTTACCGGGAGCTATGAGCGTATTAGGAAAATTTTATAGAGAAAAAAGTATGTTCAATGAATCTCTTGTTGCATACCAGGAAGTGTTGGAATTGAGTCCGGATAACCCAGATGCTTACATGGGTATGGGTATCACTTATTGGAAAATGGATGAGAAACAATTAGCACGTGCTAGCTGGGAAAAGAGCCTGGAATTAAAACCAGATAATAATGAATCACGCGGATGGCTTATTTTAACATCTCAAGGATCTTAGATTTAGTATTTTTCGCCAATTTTTATTTTATAATACATTTCCAGTGGAAATACTTTTTTCAATTATAAATCCTAACTTCTAATTCAGATTTTTACTTATCTAAAAGTGATTAAAAAGATTCTTCCTTTAATTTTTATTACGGTTGGATTAACAAAAGATTATTATGAGGGAGATAAACTTATAAGAGAAGGAGTATATGCTTTTTATAATTATGAATTTGACCACTCAATTGAATTACTAACTCAAGCAAGAAAATTATATCCGGATCATCCTGGAGTACATTTTATCTGGGCGGCTGCAAGGTGGGTTCGTAGTCAGGCTTATGATTCAATTGATAATAACCGTAAGATTCTCGAAAATGATTTAAGAGGGATACAACTTGTATATGACAAACTGGTAGAAGCATATGATTACAATCCAGTTTACCGTTTATATCAAGGGTCCGCTATTGGGTTGAGTGCAAGACTCAGCTTAGGAAAAAAAGAATGGTTCAGAACATTGTTTAGAGCTTATAAGGGTTTTACTATAATAGATGATGTTGCAGAAGAAGCTCCTCATTTATTAGATGCTAGATTACCTATAGGTATTATTGAGTATTATTCAGGGTTAAGTAATATTTTATTAAAATGGACAGTTGAATTTTATGGATTAAATGCTTCACGCGAATCAGGATTGATAGAAATTTCTAGAGCAGCTAATGAAAGTGAATGGGCCTGGATCGAAGCAAAAGGGATTCTTGGATTTTTATATCTTTGGGTTGAAGATGAACCAATACTGGCTTTTAAGCATTCTAAAGACTTAGTAGAACATTTCCCCAGTAATTACTATTTTAATATTCTTTTCCTAGAATCCATGATTAGGACAAATAAACTAAGGGAATCAGAAATAAAAATCAAAGAAATGGATAAAATGTCTTCTCAACTTACAGCACGCCAACGAGAATGGTATATACCATATTTAGATTATGAAAGAGCATTACTAGAATTCCATTTAGAGAATTATACAGATGCTCTTACTTTAGTAAATAGCTCGATAAATACTTATTCTGCTGAGTTGGATATAGTTCTTGGCAATACTTATCTTCTCAAAGGTATGATTTATGATAAATTAGAAAAGAGAATTGAAGCAAAATTGAATTATGAAAAATGTATTGCACTTGATAATTATTCATCTGCTATGAATAAAGCAAAGCAATATTTAAAAAAACCGTATAATTAGTCATGCAACTTTATTGTCCAAGTCTAACAAACTACCAGCGCTGGAAAACACGTGAAGTTATGGTTGGTAATGTAGGTATTGGTGGGACAAATCCCATACGAATCCAATCCATGACCACAACGGATACCATGGATACAGATGGTACTATAGAACAATCAATTCGAATGATCGATGCAGGATGTGAGATCGTACGAATAACCGCACCAAGTAATAAAGAAGCAGAAAATTTACAAAAAATCAAAGATGGATTACGAAGTAAAGGATTTAAAACACCTTTGGTCGCAGATATTCATTTTACTCCCAATGCTGCAGAAATAGCAGCAAGAATTGTTGAAAAAGTTCGCATAAACCCTGGCAATTATGCTGATCGGAAAAAGTTTGAAATTCATGATTACACCGATGCAATGTATGCAGAAAAACTGGAGAGAATAAAAGAACGATTCATACCTTTAGTTCGAATTTGTAAAGAAAATGGTACTGCTATGCGAATTGGTACAAATCATGGATCTTTATCAGACAGAATTATGAGCCGATATGGTGATACACCACTTGGGATGGTGGAATCAGCTCTGGAGTTTCTAAGGATCGCTGAAAATGAAAGTTACCATGATATAATACTTTCAATGAAAGCAAGTAATACACAGGTCATGGTTCAGGCATACAGACTTTTAGTAAAGACTATGGTTGAAGAAAAGATGAATTACCCACTCCATCTAGGCGTAACAGAAGCAGGAGAAGCAGAAGATGGCAGAATCAAATCAGCGGTTGGGATCGGTACATTATTAGAAGATGGTCTGGGTGATACAATCCGTGTATCGCTTACAGAGGAACCGGAAGCTGAAATTCCTGTAGCTCAATTATTAGTAGATCGTTATTCTGGAAGAAAAAATCACAGTGAAATACCGAAAATTGATTCAATACCATACGACCCATTTTTCAGGAAAAGGCGTAAATCAAACAGAATTTTAAATTTAGGGCATGAAGAAGTACCACGTGTAATAGGCGATATTTCAAATTCAAAATCCATTAGCCATAATGATTTGAATTCGTTTGGTTATTTGTATTCAAAATCACAGGATAAGTGGCATGTTTCTGATCAAGCGTTGGATTATTTATTTATTGGTGATAATAAGCTTGATTTTGAAATACCTGGTAGCTTAAGTATCATTCAAAACAATAGATCTTTTAAACAAAGTGAAAGACATTATCCCTTATTTAATTCTTATGAGCTGGATTCTATTAACCCAGAGCAAATTTCATTTTTAAAATTAGAATCAAGTATATATCTAGGAGATTTATCCTTATCACCAAAAACAATTTTGATTCTGGAATCGAATAAAGAAAATAGTTATGCTGCATTACGTCTAAAATTTATTGAATTAATTAAGCTTAAGATTCTAAATCCGGTCATTGTAAAAATAGATTTTTCAGCAAACACAAGCGATGAGTTTTTGCTCTATTCTTCAATAGATTTAGGCGGACTTCAATTAGATGGGTTTGGTGATGGTATCTGGTTAAAGTCCAAAGGAAACTTGGGATTTATAAATGAAACTGCATTTAGTATCCTACAGGCAACCAGGACTCGAATATCAAAAACTGAATATATTTCTTGTCCATCCTGTGGCCGAACCCTTTTTGATCTTCAGGAGACTACTGCGAAGATTCGTGGAAGAACCGATCATTTAAAAGGTGTAAAAATTGGTATTATGGGCTGTATAGTGAATGGCCCTGGTGAAATGGCAGATGCAGATTATGGCTATGTTGGAACAGGTGAAGACCAAATTTCATTATACAAAGGTCAGGAAGTTGTGAAAAAAAATATTCCATCTGGCCAGGCAGTAGAAGCCCTTATACAATTGATAGCTTCACATGGAGACTGGGTTGAGCCTACTGATGTTTAGCATTGTTCATCTATCCAATGGTATTGTATTATTCAGCTAACTAATTCAGCCAAGATAATTAAAAAGAGTCCAATATGAAAAAATTGATTCCATTTATCCTTATGTCAATTTTATTTTGTCAGAACGATCCCGGAAAACTTTCACCAGTGGTGACTTACTGGAAAACCTTATCTAAAAGCGAAAAGGAAACATTCCTTTTTTCATATTTAACTCAGGTTTATGAAACTCATACAGAACTCCAAAACTCAGTAGGGTATGGTGGAATAACAGAATGGTATTATGATAATCGCGCTGAATTGGTTTATGGAATTTTTGATAAATTAGAAGAAGTTAAAATCTCAGAAATGGCTAAATGGATCGATGAATTTTATTCACATGGTGAATATGCCAATCGCCCATTTTATGAAGCTCTGGAATTTGCCTATCGATTTGCGGATGCATCAGGGGCAACCATGTGGCAAAAATATGAAAACCTTAAATTTGATAAAATAAAACCAGGAAAAGAATAATGTGAACCTTTCAGCCTAAATTTATTTAAAATTGGCTCAAGATTTATAAAGTAGCTGGGTTTAAACTTATTGTAAACAATGAGGTGGTTAGTGTTATTTGTTTTCGTTCTATTCTATATTGTATGTAATACTCTTCTTTAAATTATTATACCGTATTTAGCCTATTCAAATTTCAATTCCTGTTTCTGATTTTAGCTTAATATTCCTTAGCAGTGCAATCCTTGGATTCTATGCGTCCGTATTTGATGTAGGATACCATATTGATTTGTTTAGGAAATTGTGACTAGGGTAGTTACTTAAATTCCTGCTAACTTTTCATTGAATTTCAGATATTTTTAAATGGATAAGATTATAATACATAACCTGAGAATACCAGCAAAGCACGGTGTTTATGATTTTGAGAAAGATAAGGGTGGTTTATTTGAATTAGATGTGGAAATGTATACTGATCTTTCTATAGCAGGAAAATCTGATAACTTAAAAGATACAGTTGATTATGATGAAGCAGTGTTGCTGATCACTACCTTATTCAATGAAAAAGACTATAATCTGATTGAAACAGTTGGAGAAAAAATTTGTACTGAACTTTTAAATAAGTATTCAATTCAGAAAGTTGTTATTAGAATTCGTAAACCACACGCACCAATCATGGCTAATTTGGATACTGTTGAGGTTGAAATTATTAGGGAGTTGTAATTGAAGTCTGTTAAAGTTTATTTATCTCTAGGATCAAATTTAGGAGACCGTGAGTCAAACTTAGCTCAGGCAACTATGGCACTTGCCATTAATTTTGAAATTTCTAATATAGAGTCATCATCATATTATGCATCGGAGCCATTATACAATAATGACCAACCGGAGTTTCTTAATTCAATTGTAAAATGTGAAACTACCTTGAAACCCTTTGACTTTCTGGATGTAACAAAACGTATTGAAAAAATGCTGGGCAGATCTGAAGAAAGAGAAAAAAACCAGCCAAGATTAATAGATATAGACATCTTATTACATGGTGATGCAATTATTGAAACTGAACTATTAACACTGCCACATCCCATGTTGGGATTTCGAAAATTCATACTATTACCATTTGCTGAAATAGAACCAAATTTTAAAATTCCGCATTCAAAATTCACAATTAATGATTTAATTGATCATTGTCCAGACACATCACGGGTTGTACATCACAGAATAGAGACTGAAGCTTGAAAAACTTATTTTATATTGCAATAGAAGGGCCAATTGGAGTTGGCAAGACGAGTTTGGCAAATTTGATGTCAAAAGATTTGGGTGCTAGACTTGTTCTTGAAGAATTTGATGAAAATCCATTTCTGCCTGATTTTTATAAAGACCCTGAACGGTTTGCATTCCAGACTCAACTCTTTTTTTTACTTCAGAGGTATAGGCAACAACAAGAGCTCAGACAAGTTGATATGTTTCAAAAACTTTTGGTCACGGATTATATGTTTGTGAAAGACAGGTTGTTTGCTTCTCTTAACTTAAATGAAAAAGAGATGCAATTGTATGACACCGTAGCCAATCTATTAGAAAGAAATATTATTAAACCTGACTTGGTGATTTATTTACAGGCTGATACAGATACTTTAATGAAAAATATTGCTCAGCGCGGTAGAGAAATGGAAACAGATATTACTTATGATTACATTGATGCCCTTAGTCAGGTTTACACTGAATATTTTTTCCGATATCAGGAGACACCGTTAGTAATTATAAATACTAATAACATTGATTTTGTCCACAATAAAAATGATTTAAGAGAAGTGATCAAATATATCCGGCAACCAGTTTCTGGTACTAAATTTTTCAATCCAGTTTCGGAGAATTAAAATTGAAATGGTTACTCATTTTTTTAATTTGTTATTTCCTGTATAAAATAGCCAAACCATTGTTTTCTTTGTTTCAGTTCAATCAATCAGTAAAAAAACAAAAAAGAAAGTCCAGCATCAGATCCAAGGTAGAAAAAATGAATATACAGGATGCAGAATTTGAGGATAATAATGAATATCATTAAAAAATTATTAAATAACGATTCTTTATTTGAAGGTAGTAGAGATTGGGCTTTGCTTACTCTGCGAGTTATTCCATCATTTTATATGTTTTATTATCATGGCATGAGAAAAATTACAAATGGTATCGATACTTGGAATTGGCTAGGAGAAGCAGTACTCACAATTTTTGGGATCACATTTGGTTTTAAATTATTTGGCTTTTTGGCAGCATTTAGTGAAGGAGTTTTATCCTGGTTTGTTTTTATTGGATATAAAACACGGATTTCATCACTTTTCCTAATACTTACAATGTTTTTTGCAGGTGTCTATCATTTAGCTGATGGTGAAAGTGCTGAATCTGCATTTATTTATATGATAGTTTATTTAACAATTTTTCTTATCGGCCCCGGTAAATATAGCCTGGATGAAAAAAATAAAATATGAAAGCAGTCAGAATATATGAGCATGGTGGATTAAATGTTTTAAAGTGGGATGAAATCTCTGACCCCAAACCTTCACGAAATCAGGTTTTAATTGATGTTAAATCAACATCTTTAAACCATCTTGATATATGGGTACGGAAAGGGATTCCCGGAGTTCCGCTTCCTTTAATTACTGGTAGCGATGCTGCCGGTGTTATTAGTTCTGTTGGTGAAAATGTAGATGAGAACCGCATCGGTCAAAAAGTAATGATCCAACCATTAGTCTTTTGTGGCCATTGTATAGCCTGTCAATCGGGAAAACAAAATTTGTGTGATAAAATGGGTATCAGAGGAGAAAACTGTCAAGGAACAAATGCACAGAAAATTGTAGTTGAAAATTCAACAGCATTTCCATTCCCGAATCATTTAAATTTTGAACAAGCAGCGGCATTTTCATTAGTAGCCCAAACATCTTATCAAATGATATTAAATCGGGCAAAACTAAAATCAAATGAATGTATACTTATTTGGGGTGCCAGCTCAGGAGTAGGATCAATGGCAATTCAAATTGCAAAAAGTTTGGGTGCCTTAGTGATTGCTGTTTCAGGTTCTGATAAAAAATGTGAAAAGGCAACTCAAATTGGTGCTCAGTATGTTCTGAATTATCAGTCTGACGATATTATCAGCTGTGTTAAAAAAATAACTGATAGTAAGGGTGCCAATGTTGTTTTTGAGCATGTTGGGTCTGCAACCTGGGACATATCCATGCAAATTCTAGCTAGAGGGGGTCGTATTGTTACCTGTGGCGCAACAACTGGTAATGATGCTAGAATTAATCTTACGCATCTGTTTTTTAAGCAGCAATCTATTCTAGGTTCAACTATGGGTTCAAAATCTGCTTTTGATGGCGCGCTGAAACTATTAAATGATGGTGAAATAAATCCAGTAGTTGATCGTATATTTCCTGCCCAAGAAATTGCTTCTGCTCATCAATATTTAGAATCAGGTCAACAGTTTGGTAAAGTAATATTGACATATGAATAAATTACTTTTTACATTATTTCCTGTTTTATTAATAGGCCAATTTGACCAAATAACAAATGGTTTGGGCTTAGATATTGGTTCCAGTGGTTCAGGCCTATTTATTGGACGACAATATGTACATATATCAGGAGTTTTTGCAGTCAATGGTGAAATAAGACTTTATGACATTAAAGCAGAAGAGGAAACTATAGTTTATGATTATTATACCGGACAGTATAAAACGGTTGGAGGGAAAAGTTTATTCATGGTTCCTTTATTCACAGGTGTCAATTATTATCCTTTTGTTGGTAAGATTGAGAATAACTTTGCTCCCTTTATTGGATTGAAAGCAGGAGCAGTCTTCACGGCTGATGGTGAAGAATATGGTACTTTTAGGCAACGTTGGAAGAATCCAAAAACGCAGTTTACACCTGGAGGCTTTTTGGGAATTGGTATTGATTTTATGCTTGCGGGTCGTTCATCGGTTGCAGTCATGGTGGGATATGAATATTTACCTCTAAAAGAGATATCTGATGGTAAAAATGATTATTCTGGATTTCTGATTCATGTTTCTTTTAACCGAATCTCAAAGTGATCCCCAAAAAAGCCTTTTACGTTTCACCCCAGCAAATCCTGAATGGTACATTTACCTTAGATAAAAACGAATCTAAACATGCTATAAATGTTCTCAGGATGGATGTCGGTGATGAAATTACTTTATTGGATGGGCATGGAAAAGGTTATCATGGAATCATCCAAGAATTAGATAATCTGGTTACTGGTAATATTCTGAAAACATATACCAATTTAGGAGAAAATAATATCCAGATTATTTTAGCTCCTGCATTAGTAAAAAAGGATCGTTTTGAATTTATTCTTGAAAAAGCAACTGAGTTAGGTGTCTCAGAAATCTATCCAGTTTCGATGGAGCGTAGTGTAAAGAATAAATTGAATTTAGAACGATGTAAAAATTTGCTCCAGTCCGCATCAAAACAAACATTAAGATCAAATTTTCCAAGAATTCATTTCCCTCAAAACCTAAAAGAAATATTAATAATGGAAGGGTATAAGGTGTGTGCTATGATTGGATCAAATCAAAAATTATCTCAACTAAAATTTAATAAAATAAAAACGGTTATTGTTATCATTGGCCCTGAAGGAGATTTCACTAAAAAGGAGATTGAAATTATGAAAAAAGAAAAAGTTGAATTTTATCAACTAGGAGATAGACGACTTCGTTCTGAAACTGCTGCCATAAATTCTCTTGCTATTTTAAATGAATTATTGGATAGGTAATTCCAATGGATAATTGTTTATTCTGCAAAATTATTATCGGTGAAATTCCTGCTGATACAGTTTATGAAAATGAAAAGATACTTGCTTTTAGAGATATAAATCCACAAGCACCAGTTCATATTTTGATTATTCCAAAAATTCATATTTCAACTTTAAATGATTTAAAAGTTGAACATACTGATCTAGTAGGTCAGCTTATCACAACGGCTTCGGAATTGGCTAAAAAAGAAGGTGTCGCCGATGCTGGTTACAGATTAGGTTTTAACTGCAATTTAGCTGGTGGTCAGACTGTTTTTCATATTCACTTACATTTGCTTGGTGGCAGGAAATTTGACTGGCCTCCAGGTTAGTGGTTTATAAGATTAGTTTAAATTTGAGTAATTACATTAAAATCACACTGACTCAAATTATCCAAACTAATTTTAAATATTAGTTTAGATCGCTATTCTATTCTCGACGGAATTCACGTAAATTTTAGAACCACATTCTAACCAGCGCTCATGTATATATCTGAATTAAAAATGCATGGCTTCAAATCTTTCGCCAATAAAGAAGTCATGAAACTAGGCCAAGGCATTACCACAGTCGTGGGCCCAAATGGGTGTGGAAAAACCAATATTGTAGATGCTATAAGATGGGTTCTTGGCGAACAAAAATACAGAGTCCTTCGAAGCGGTAAAATGGAAGATGTCATTTTCAATGGAGCGGATGGACTAAAACCTTTGGGAGTCTGTGAAGTTTCTATGACTGTCCACAATAACGCTGGAAAATTACCTATAGAATATAATGATATTGAAATTGCCCGCCGTGTTTATCGGAGCGGTGAATCCGAATATTACTTGAATAAAACCCAATGCCGCCTTAAAGATATTATGGATCTCTTTGTTGACACTGGCATGGGTGCAGATGCATATTCAGTAATTGAACTCAAAATGATTGAACAAATATTATCTGAGACAGCTGATGATAGACGAAAAATGTTTGAAGAAGCAGCAGGAATTCACAAATATAGAACTCAACGAAAATCAACCATCCGGAAATTTGAAGTCACACGCGCAGATCTAGAGCGTGTTCAGGACATTATTACGGAAGTGGAGCAAAAAGTACATCATTTAGGACTTCAACTGAAAAGATTCAAACGTCATAATACATTAATTCAAATACTAGAAGAAAAAGATATTGATTTGGCATTTTTACAAATCCATAGAAATGAATCTATTTCAGCACCACTCCGGACTAGAATTGAAGAATACAAACATCTACGAGAGTCAAAAACCTCAGAATTTTCCGCTCATCAAGGAGAATTAGAACAATTCCGATCCAATTATAAAGAACAAGAAAAAGAACTCTCTGAAATGCAGTCTTTTATGTCTGGAATGAATACTGATCGGGAAGATTTAAGAAATAAAATTTTAGTCTGGGCTGAACAGGGTCGGGGTGCGCTTTTAACTGTAGATCGTCTTGAAAGAGAACATTCAACGAATTTTCAAAAAATCCAAAGTCTGAAACAACTTAGTTTAGATTTTGATAAAGAGATGTCCAACTTAGAACCTGTAATTGAAGATCAACTTAAAACTTATAAATCTGAAAAAGAAAAGTTTGAATTCATTGAAAAGAATTACCAGCAAACAGTCCAAGAGCTGGATAACAAACAAAATGAACGATGGGATTTACAACGAAAATTAAGTGATGATCGCTCTTTATTTGAACGGACTCGAGCTCTAGTTGACGATAAGCAGTCATTAGTTGATAAACTCACAAAACGGATTAAGGGATTAAAAGAATTAAAGCAGAAAGATATTTTTAAAAATAAACAACTTTCCAGTAATAAAAAGACTGCTGGTGAAAAATTAGCAGATGCGCAATCTGAACTTGTAAAAATTGAATCTGCTCTAAAATCATATAAAGAAAGACAGCATAAATTTTCTGAAAAAAGGCACCAGGTATCTGCGGAGATTAAATCATTGATCGGACAGAAAGCATTTTATCATGAATTAGTTGAAAGAAAGGAGGGCTTTCCTGATGGGACACGGTTTGTATTAGAGAACCCTAAATTATTTCCAGGAGTTTTAGGAACAGTTGCTGATATGTTTCAAATTGATGAATCGAACCGGGATGCATTAGAATCAGGCCTTGGTGATTTATCCCATTGCCTTATTGCTAAAGATAAAAAATCTGCATTAAAAACAATGGAAGTTGCCCGGAAAAATCAAGCCGGTGACTTTACACTAATTCCGCTAAAAGAAGCAAAATCTCTTAAAGTCTCTTTGGAAAAACTCCCAAAATCCAAAAATATTATAGGCCGGGCATCAGAATTGGTTTCAACTAGCAAGGAATTAGGAGTTTTAGCAGATTATTTACTTGGTAATCTACTTATCGTTGACGATTTAAAAAGTGCAATAGCTTCTTCAGATTTAGATGGCTGGGGTTTGGTGGATCAATCTGGATCGTATTCTGGTAGCGACCTTATATTAAAAAATAGACAGATTTCAGAGCATGGAAATATTATTGGTCGTCAGAAAAAATTGGATTCTATATCAGTAGAATTAACAGCGATGCTTGCAAAAGAAAATGGTATAAAATCTGAGTTAGTAACAATTGATAAAGATATTCACGCCCTCGAAGATGGTTTAAAATCTCAATTGACAAACATCGAAAAATTATCTCAGGATGTTCTCCATTTGGAGACAGAAGAAATAAGATTGCAATTCAATTCAAATCAAATTGACGATTCAATAATAACTGCAACGGAAGAATTGGACGAGACAAAACAAATCCTATCTGATTCGCAGAAAGCATTGAAATCACTTGAGCCAGCCATGGAAAAAGCAAAAAAATCATTAGATTCGTTCCAGAAAAAGGTGGATGATGCTAACGAAATGATGCTTACCGCACGTAAAGAGAGGGACAAGTTCCAACAAAAACTTCAGGATACTAGAATTCAATTGATTGAGTTAGAAACTCATCGAGATCAGGTCAAGTTCAAAAAATTATCAGGTAAAGAAACACAAGCTGAGCTAGTTAACAGGCAAGACATAATCAAAAATGAAATTTCTGATTTAAAAAGACAAAATACAAAACTAGATAAACAAGTCAAAGAAGGAGAAAAATCTTTGGAAACTTTGAATGCTAAGATTCAAAAACAAAGATCTATCCTTGATTTAAAACAATCCGTTTATCGAGAGACTTTTCAGCAGATTGAAGCTGTTCAAGCAAAAATTGCAGCTGAGCAGCGTGACAGAGAACAAATTTTGGAAGATTTAAAAAATGCCGAATTAGAAGCTTCCGAAACAGACCAAATGATTCGTTTAATACGCGAACGAATTCGAGATCGATATAATAAACAGGTTCCAAAAAATCTTGTTATAGATGAAACAGAAGAACAGCTTGAAATTCAGATAAATAAAATCCAAAGAAGTATAGAAAATATTGGCCCTGTGAATATGGCTGTTCAAGCTGAATATGAAGAAGAAAATGAGCGTTTAGAAGTTCTCTCAATACAGCGAGATGATTTAATAGAAGCAGAAGAAAATCTTCGTGAAACTATTCGAAAAATTGATAAAGTTGCACGTAAACGATTCTCAGAGACTTTTGATTTAATTAAAACAAACTTTGAACAACTATTCCATTTATTTTTTGAAGGCGGTAATGCGACACTAAAATTAGTCGGTGATCCAGATCCATTGGAAGCAGATATTGCAATTGAAGCACAACCACCAGGGAAAAGAAATACCTCTTTGCGATTATTATCCAGTGGTGAAAAAGCATTAACAGCAATATCTTTATTATTTGCAATATATCAAGTTAAACCAAGTCCATACTGTATTTTGGATGAGGTGGATGCACCTTTGGATGATGTTAACATTCATAAATTCACACGTGTTTTAGCGAAATTCTGTGATGAAACGCAATTCATTATTGTGACGCACAATAAATTGACTATGGAAATTGCTGATTTTATGTATGGCGTGACACAGGAAAAGAAGGGCGTTTCTCAATTGGTCTCCGTAAAGTTTCATTAAACTCTCATTTTTATGGCGACCATAATTTCTAATTTAATTGAAACATATCCTTTCCTTCGGCAATGGATACTCCCATTCATTATTATTCTGGTAGGTATTATTGCAGGGCTTTTCTTCAAACGATTTATTCATTCCCGATTAAAATCTGCAGCAGCTAAATCTGACTGGGAAGGAGATGATGTCATTCTGGATGCCATTGAATCTCAAATTATTCTTTGGTTCTTTTGGGGAGCTTTATCAATTACGCTAAAAAATGTCGAGATCGTTGAACCGTATGGACTTTATGTTTCAAAATTCTTAATTATTGTATTGATTGCATCCATAACTCATGCAGCGGCAAAAATGATTGTAGGGCTTTTTGAACTTTGGTCAAAAAAACAAGCTGGTGGATTGCCTTCTACAGCTATGTTTACGAATTTTGTCTGGATAACAGTATATGTTATCGGCCTATTAATTATTTTTGATTCTCTGAATATTTCTATAGCACCAATGCTAACTGCATTAGGAGTAGGGGGTCTGGCAGTATCCTTGGCATTAAAAGATACTCTGGCAGATATTTTTGCTGGACTACACATTATTTTAAGCAAAAAAGTGCAACCAGGTGATTTTGTTAGTTTGGATTCTGGAGAAATGGGATATATAAAAAATATTACTTGGCGAAACACTACAATGATGGAAAGAACTAATAATATTATACATATCCCAAATACAAAACTATCTAATGCAATTGTAAAAAATTATGATAGCGGTGACCCTAGTTTCTCAATTAAAATTCCTGTGGGAGTGGGTTATAATTCTGATTTAGATAAAGTAGAAAAAGTTGTAATGGAAGTTGCAAACAGTCTTCATAGATCCATGCTGGAAGAAATGAATCAGGATGCGGAGCCAGCGTTTAAGTTTCGGGGGTTTGGCCAATCCAGTATTGATTTTATGGTGTATTTCCGCGGTAATAAATACGGTGATCAAAATCCAATTATTCACGAATTTGTAAAAAGGCTACATCGTCGTTTTAACGATGAAGGAATTGAGATACCATTTCCCATGAGAACTATTATTAATCGATCAGAATTATAAATGAAAACTTGGGTCATTATTGGAACATTAATGGCAGGAATAGCTGTTTTGATTGGATCATTTGGTGCTCATGGACTTAAATCTAAACTTTCTACAGATGATTTAGCCATTTTTGAAACAGGTGTTCGTTATCATATGTACCATGCTTTGGGTTTAATAATCATCGGCGGAATAGGATTCCATGTATCACAAAATATAATCCAAATTCCAGCATATTTACTTCTCAGTGGTATTATCATTTTTTGTGGTAGTCTTTACCTTTTAGTTTTAACGAATATCCGTTGGATTGGTGCTTTTACACCCATTGGTGGAATTTGTTTTATAATTGGATGGTTTTTACTAGCATTTAATCTTTATAAATCCTGATTTGATTCAACGCGACGCAAGCCGTCATCTGTCAGGTGGTACAGCATCATCATTTGTTGTGGCTTCTATGATTGGCACTGGTGTATTCACCAGTTTGGGGTTTCAACTCGTTGACATTCAATCAGTTTTTCCATTGATCATGTTATGGATTGTGGGTGGAATTGTAGCCTTATGTGGAGCACTAGTGTATAGTGAATTAGGGACTGCTTTTCCTAGATCCGGTGGGGAATACAATTTATTGAGTCGAATCATCCACCCATCCATTGGATTTGGTGCAGGAATTGTTTCAGCAACTGTTGGGTTTACAGCACCGGCAGTTTTAGCAGCAATGGCTCTAGGTAGCTATTTATCTGCAGTATTCCAACAATTAAATCCTGTAATAGTAGCATCGATTGTTATTTTAGTTTCTCATGTAATACACATGAATAGTATAAAGTGGGGAACTTTATTCCAGGAAAGTTCCACTACAGTTAAAATTGGATTGATTCTAATCTTTATTGGATTTGGATATTTGGTGGATACTCCACAGAATATTTCAATCTTGCCTAAAGTAGGCGATGGTGCGCTATTATTTAGTTCAGGCTTTGCAGTTAGTTTGGTTTGGGTATCTTATGCTTATACTGGTTGGAATTCTGTTGTGTACATCGCTGGAGAAATCCGAAATCCTAAAATGAATATCTTTCGCTCAATGCTTATCGCAACAGCTTTTGTTATGGTACTTTATATTTTGCTAAATTATATTTTTTTATCATCAACTCCAATGGATTCTATGGTAGGGCAGGTTGAAGTTGGTTACATTGTAGGAATTCATATTTTTGGTGAAAATGGTGCCAATCTAATTGGATTGGGAATTTCAATATTGCTTTTATCTACTGTTAGCAGTTATGTATATATCGGACCAAGAATAATGCAAGTCATGGGAGAAGATCATGATTTTATTAGTTTTCTAAAAAAGAAAAATGAAATAGGAATACCTGTAAATGCTTTTTGGGTACAATTGTCATTATCATTCATTTTTATCTTAACATCTACTTTTGAACAAGTCCTTATGTATGCTGGAATTACCCTAATTATCACAACAACTTTAACTGTAATCTCGTTTTTTGTTCTAAGGGTAAAGGAACCTGGTCTTAACCGCCCCTATCAAGTGTGGGGATATCCATTTACACCCGTGATTTTCATCATTGTAAACTTTTGGATCTTATTTTATTCTTTTAAAGAAACTACTTTTGAAAGCATTGTGGGTGTTGCTATCATTTTATTTAGTATACTTCTTTATATTTTCCATGAGAAAAAATAGCAATATTAGAAAAACTCCAATTATTCTAGATGGTGCCATGGGAACTGAATTAATAAATCGCGGCATTGAATGCCCATTACCCCTATGGTCTGCAAATGCCAATATTACTCACCCTAAGATTGTAGAAGAAATTCATTTACAATACGTTGAAGCAGGTGCATCTGTAATTACGACTAATACTTTTCGATCTACAAAATGGACCTACTTGAAAGTAGGTTATAATAAATACGATGCACAAGAGAAAGCAAAAAGAAGTTTATTTTCGGCAGTGGAATCTGCTCAGAAGGCCAAAAGTGACGGTGTACGAGTCGCGGGTTCAATCACATCTGTTGAAGATTGTTACTTACCGGAAAAATTCCCTGGGAAAGCCATAACCGAAGAAACTTATGGTGAAATACTAGAACTTTTCTCTGAATCTGATTTAGATATAATCCTATTTGAAACCATGGGCAATATTCATGAAATTAGAATTGGGCTTGATTTATCACAATCCATTCAGATTCCTGTTTGGCTAAGTGTTATCATGAAGGATGATAAACATATTTTAGATGGTACACCAATAAGAAATGTAATATCTATAATCCCCTCAAATGCAATAAACTGTTTACTTGTTAATTGTAACACCTTGGACATTACCATGAAAGCAATCCACTTTATGAATCAAGAATGGGGTGGCTATTGGGGGGCGTATCCAAATTTAGGAGAGTCTGATTACAAAAATGATTATTTTGATGTAATAGATACATCTAATTTCTTAGATGGATTTCAATCAATTTTAAAAAATAAACCGGATGTCATCGGTGTCTGCTGCGGCTCCACACCAATGCATATTAATCAATTAACTAAACTAATTCCTGCTCATGCATTTAAAGATTAAACCTTTTAATGATACTATAAAATCTCTCTATAAGAACCATGGACATTTCCATGAAGGAGATGCTGGTATTGATCTCTTTATTGTTGAAAAACAAACAATTAAGGCAGGTGAAACTGCACTAATTCATTTAGGCATAGCTTGTGAGAATACAGAAAATAAACCATATCTATTAATGCCAAGATCAAGTATCTTCAAAACACCACTTCGCCAATGTAATTCAATTGGTCTAATTGACGCAGGGTACCGAGGACAGATTATGGTAGCTGTAGATAATATAAAAGATGATGACTATGTGATAGAGGTGAAACAACGGTTATTTCAGTTGGTTGCCATGGATGGGAGCCCAATCTATTTTGAGTTAATAGACGAATTGACAGAAACTACGCGTGGTGAAGGAGGCTTTGGATCAACAGGGGGATAAAGCCAATACTTGCCATATTGGCAATATAATAACTATAAATACATCAAAATGAATTAAAACAAATATTGGTATAATATTTGCTGAAATAGTAGCGACTTAAGAATACTTTTTAAAACTATATTAAGTGTTGAAAAAATATGGAAAATAGCGGTAATATCGCCGCCGCTCTTAATAAATAATCATTTAAAAAAAACATCAACGTATAAAGGAGTTGAACAAATGGGTTTAAACCTTAAGCCATTGTCAGACCGCGTCGTCGTGGAGCCTGCTAAGGCTGAAGAAAAATCATCGGGTGGAATTATTTTACCTGATACAGCCCAGGAAAAACCTCAGCAAGGAAAAGTTGTTGCGGTTGGACCAGGAAAAGCCAGCGATGCCGGCACTATTGTAGAAATGACCGTAAAAGCAGGAGATAAGGTTCTTTATGGAAAATATTCCGGAACTGAAATTGCTCTTGAAGGAACGGACTATGTAATCATGCGCGAAAGCGACATTTTAGCCGTACTATAAGGAGATATAAAATGGCAAAAGACATTGCATATTCTCTTGATGCTCGTAGTTCTCTCAAAGCCGGTGTGGACAAATTGGCCAATGCGGTCAAAGTTACTCTTGGACCAAAGGGAAGAAACGTTGTCATTGAGAAAAAATTCGGTGCACCAACCGTAACCAAAGATGGTGTAACCGTTGCAAAAGAAATTGAGCTAGAGGACAAACTAGAAAACGTAGGTGCTCAAATGGTTCGTGAAGTTGCTTCCAAAACATCAGATGTTGCTGGTGATGGAACAACAACAGCAACTGTTCTTGCACAATCCATTGTTACAGAAGGGATCAAGAATGTAACTGCAGGGGCAAACCCTATGGCAATTAAACGTGGAATTGATGCTGCGCGCGATGCTATAGTTGATGCAATTAAGGATCAATCAAAAGATCTTCCTGATTCTCAACAGATTGCTCAGGTAGCAACTATTTCTGCTAATGATGATAGCGAGATTGGAGATAAAATTGCTGAAGCTATGGAAAAAGTGGGTAAAGACGGTGTCATCACTGTTGAAGAATCAAAAACTGCAGATACATATCTCGAATTTGTAGAAGGAATGCAATTTGATCGCGGATATCTGTCACCCTATTTTGTGACAAACTCTGAGTCAATGGATGCAGAAATGGAAGATCCATATATTTTGATCCATGATAAAAAGATCAGTAATATGAAAGACTTGCTTCCCTTACTTGAAAAAGTAGTTCAAACAGGTAAACCAGTTGTGCTTATTGCAGAAGATATTGAAGGTGAAGCACTCGCAACATTAGTAGTAAATAAGCTTCGTGGTACTTTTAAGGTATTAGCTGTAAAAGCACCTGGGTTTGGTGATCGTAGGAAAGCTATGTTGGAAGATATAGCTGTATTAACTGGTGGAACTGTAATATCAGAAGATGCAGGCTACAAGTTAGAAAATGCTAATATCGATTATCTTGGTACAGCTAAGCGAGTTGTTTCTGATAAAGATAATACAACTATTGTTGATGGTGGCGGATCTGCAGATTCTATAAAAGCAAGAATCAATGAAATCAAAGTCCAAATTGAGAAAACAACTTCTGACTATGACCGTGAGAAACTGCAGGAACGTTTAGCAAAACTATCAGGTGGTGTTGCTGTGATCAATGTTGGTGCTGCTACAGAAGTAGAAATGAAAGAGAAAAAAGCTCGTGTTGAAGATGCTCTTCATGCAACGCGTGCAGCTGTTGAAGAAGGGATTGTCCCGGGTGGAGGTGTTGCATTACTTCGATCAGTCAAAGCACTTGATAAGGTGAAAGTTGATGATAATCAACAAGTTGGTGTAGATATCATGCGTAGAGCTTTAGAAGCGCCTGTTCGTCAAATCTGTACGAATTCAGGTGCAGAAGCTTCCATTGTTGTTCAAGCAATCCGTGAGGGTAAGGATGATTATGGCTATGACGCAAGGAATGATACTTATGTACAGATGTTTAACGCAGGCATTATTGACCCGGCAAAAGTTGCCAGAGTTGCAGTAGAAAATGCAGCATCCATCGCAGGAATGGTATTGACAACAGAAGCTGCTGTTACAGAGATACCTGAAGAGGAGAATGTGCCACCAATGCCTGATCCAGGTATGGGTGGAATGGGCGGTATGATGTAAGTATCATCAGATCTATTCTGATTCTTTTACTTAAAAAGCCTCTTCGTTAGAAGGGGCTTTTTTTATATAAATTGACTTTGGGAGACTGGTTAAGAGTGCCGTAATTTTTTTACTCATGTCTTATAAAAAAAACAACCATAAACGATTTTTTATAATTGATGGCTATGCACTATTATTTCGAGCTCACTTTGCATTAATCCGAAATCCGCTTATTACGTCCTATGGATTGCACACCAGTGCATTATTTGGTTTTGCCAATCAAGTATTAAAACTGATTAGATCAGAAAATCCCGATTATATTGCCTGTGCTTTTGATTCAAAGGAAAAAACCTTTCGCCATGAGATTTATAAAGAATACAAGGCTAATCGTCCAGAAATGCCAATTGAATTGCAGGAACAACTTCCTCATTTATGGGAAATGTTGGAGTCTATGAATTTACCTGTATTGAAAAAACCTGGTGTAGAAGCAGATGATATTATTGGTACTTTGGCTATTCAAGCCGAAAAAGAAGACCTTAAAACTTATATTGTAAGTAATGATAAAGATTTTATGCAGCTTATAAATAATAAAATTTCCCTATTTGCACCGGGCACAAGAAAATCTCCCAATCCTGTAATATACAATCCTAAAAAAGTTGAAGAAAAATGGGGTGTCCCACCAGAAAAAATTATTGATTTATTAGCCCTTATGGGAGACAGTTCAGATAATGTACCGGGTGTAACAGGTGTAGGTGAAAAAACAGCTGTTAAATTAATAAAAGAATATGGTTCATTGGAAGGGGCATTAGAAAATGTAGATAAAGTAACCAATAAACGTGTTCATACAGGATTAAAAGAAGGTGTCAAAAATGCAAAGCTCAGTAAAGAATTAGTTACCATATTGACAAATGTTGAATTGGCTTCTTCTGTAATGGATTTATTTTCGAGGGATATGAATATTGAAGCCATATCCAAAAAATTCAGTGAACTTGAATTTCATGCATTAATCAAACAATTTGTTAATAATTCAAAAAAAGAGACCTTTCAGAGACAGGAAGAATTGAAAAAGGATTATAAAACGATTTTATCTTCAAATGAATTAAATCAGCTTGTTAAGGATTTATCTAATTCTGAACTTATTTCAATGGATTTAGAAACTACTTCAGTTCAACCTCTTTTGGCTGATATTGTAGGTCTAAGTTTTTCAATCAAAGCTGATTCAGGTTGGTATGTACCTATTGAATACCTTGAAAAAGAGCAATCTATCTTTGGTGATGATGATTTAAATATCGTTTTAGGAAAACTAAAACCAATCTTTGAAAACAATTCTATTAAAAAAGCAGGACAAAATATTAAATATGATGCGTTGATATTAAAACGGTATGGTATTGATTTAAATGGAATCAAGTTTGACACAATGATTGCTGCCCATTTATTAAATCCAAGCGCTCGGTCATATAAATTGGACACATTGTCCTTGGAATATTTAAACCATGAAATGATACCTATAGAAGAATTAATAGGTAAGGGAAAAAATCAAATTACTATGGATCAAGTACCGATGGAAAAGGCTTCGAAATATGCCATAGAGGATGCAGATATTGTCTTTCAATTAACACACTTATTTAATTCAAAATTAAAAGAGCAGGAATTATTTGAATATTTTTCAAATATAGAAATACCACTATTACCAGTTTTAATGGAAATGGAACTTAATGGTACTTACGTGGATGCTAAGTTTTTAAAAAGTATGTCAAATAGATTAAAAGAAAAATTAGAATTACTCATTAATGATATTAAGCAATTAGCAACTATAGATTTTAATATTAACTCAACCCAACAATTAGCAAATGTTTTATTTGATATTTTAGAATTACCGCAAATAAAAAAACGAAGTACAGCAGAACATGTTTTGAATAAATTGAAAAAATTCCATGATTTACCCAAGTTAATTCTTGAGTATAGAAAATTTAATAAATTGAAAAATACATATGTGGATGTGCTTCCAGAATTAATTAATAAAGAGACCGGCAGGATTCATTCTACCTTTAATCAAACAATTGCAGCCACAGGGCGATTATCTAGTGCGAATCCCAATTTTCAAAATATTCCTATTCGAAAAGAAGAGGGTAGAGAAATTCGAAAAGCATTTACAGCACAAAGGAAAGGATGGAAAATACTATCTGCTGATTATTCTCAAATTGAACTAAGAGTCATGGCCCATATTTCTAAAGATAAAGCTCTTATTGATGCATTTTGTAATGGAGATGATATTCATTCACGGACTGCCAGCCATGTGTTTGATGTGGCTATAGAAGATGTATTGCCGGAAATGCGTAGGACAGCAAAGGTGGTCAATTTTGGTATTATGTATGGCGCAGGCCCGTTTCGAATGAGTCAGGAATTGGGTATTTCTCGGCAAGAAGCAGTTGCTATCATTGAATCCTATTTCAAACAATATTCAGGTATTAGGGATTATATTGATTCTATATTAGAAAAAGTAAGAAATGATAAACTGGTTGAAACTTTGAAGGGTAGGAAACGACAAGTATGGGATGCAGATTCAAATAATGCGATTCGTCGTCAAGCAGCCGAAAGAATGGCAATTAATATGCCAATTCAGGGGACTGCAGCTGAAATGATTAAGCTAGCAATGTGTTCAATTCAAAATGAGTTAGAAAATCAGAAATTAGAATCCAAGATGGTTCTCCAAATTCACGATGAACTTTTATTCGAAATTCCAACATCTGAAGAAGAAATAATGATAAAATTAGTAGTTGATAAAATGGTGAATGCCATGGAGTTATCTGTTCCGGTCGAGGTTGATTATGGTGTTGGTACGAGTTGGTTTGAAGCACATTAAAAATAATCTTGTTAAAGATTTAAAACTATTTTTCATAGAACTAAAAATTATTTGTTGAAGATATGGAAGCAAGCATAACATTAAAAAAAGTTGGAAAACTGATCGGTGATAAAACGATATTAGCTGGTCTTTCTTTTGGAGTAGAACGAGGAAGTCTTGTTGCAATAGTGGGTGTTAACGATGCTGGGAAATCTACATTATTGAAATTACTTTCTGGTTTTGAAAATCCCAATTATGGTCAGGTCTTCATTCATGGCCTGGATATGGAAAAACGCCGATCTGAGACACGTGAATTAGTTGGATATGTCCCACATGAAAATGATTTAGACCCGTGGCTGACGATTGAACAAAATATTAGATTCTCCGGTTTGTTATATGGAGTAAAAGAGAATACTATCAAGGATAGAGTCGAGAAATATTCTGAAGCTCTCAATATGTTTCCATATTTAAAAGAAATATCAAGGAACGTTTCACATGGGATTCAAAAGAAAGCCATGCTCCTTCGAGAATTAGTACATGAGCCAGATGTGCTAATACTGGATGAACCCACAGGATATATGGATGCAGAATCCATTCGTCTCACTTGGGATTTATTAAAAGAAATTAAAGGTGAGAAAACAGTTATTTATGTCAGTAATGCATTAGCAGAAGTTGAACAGGCTCATGATCGCATATTGGTTTTTCGCGAAGGAAGAATTATTATGGATGGCCATTTAGATAAACTTTTAGAATCCACCATAGATTATCATCAATTTCAAATTGAGTTTCAAAATTTGACTGATGAATTGTATAACAAATTATGCAGTGTCCCTACCATAGTTTCTCCATATAGATTAGATAATATATTTCATTTTTATGGTAGAACCCGTAATGTTTTTTTTGATGTAATCCGAGAAGTAAGTGACGAACTAATGATTGATCTAAACATAAAAAAATTAGGATTAAGAGATTTGTTGGATTCTGAATTTGCAGAACGAGGTTCAGATTGATTCATGCTTTATTAATGCGGCGTGTTTGGCTTTGGAAAAATAGGCTGATTACCAGTTTAATAATTTTATTAGCAATGCCTGTCCTTATCTACTCAATCGTAAGTTTGTCATTCAAAAATATTATGGGACAAAGTATTATAGGTGTCCCTTATGAGCTCTGGATGATCCCAGGTATTGCATTTATTATATCATCATTTGGCCTTTTCCCCATTTTATACAGAGATTATTTTGACCTTCGTATTCATAAAAAAGTTTTAGTTAATATAGCGCTTGCTCCTTACAGAAAAAGAGTGTTAGTAAGTGGGTATTTGTTTGTGGCTGGAATAGAAGCAATTTTGCTTTCGATCATTTCACTATTTATAATGTCATGGCTAGTCTCATATCCTTTAACATGGGTGGAATCACTCGTCTTGCTTTTTTGTTTGATAGTATATCTTTTTATCCTAGGAAACCTTTTTATTTCTATGGGATTGTTATTTGATACCCAGACTACCCTATTCTTGATAACAGCAACCACATTTGTATTTATATTATTTGGTAATGGATTTTTGATTGAATTTGATTTTTTCCCTTTAAATATTGGAACATTATTAAGTTGGCAACCTTTATCAATACCATTTCAAGTTTTCCAAATCTTTTTTCGAACAGGTGTGCTTAATTGGCCATTATTGGTAGGATCAATTGTTTTAGGCATTTTATGGACTTTCGCAAATACTATTATTTTAAAACGTAGACTTATTCAATGATAGCCTATTTATCAGGAGGGATGGAAAATGCCAAAGATGAGGGTTCAGATTGGCGTATCAAAATGACAAAATGGTTAAAAGAGAACCTGGGCCATGATGTTATTGATCCGGTTTTGGAATCAGAGAAAAGAGTTATTGAATTAGGGGCTGAAAATTATCGAGCATGGAAAAAATCCAATCCTACAAAATTTAAGGAATTTATCAGACTATTAATCAATCAAGACTTAAGGAGCGTGATAGGACAAGTAGATTATTTAATAGTATTATGGGATGAAAGTGTATTATATGGTGGAGGCACGCATGGTGAAGTCACAATGGCTTACTGGGTAGATAAGCCAGTTTATTTAGTGAATAAATTACCACTAGAGAGACTTAGCGCCTGGATCTCATCTTGCTCAACAGAAACGTTTGGATCTTTTGATAATTTGAAAAAATCTTTATTAACTGCATATCAAAAATGAATTCTATTGTACCAAAAGCCTATATACATCTAGATAGACTTTTAGTAAATATTGAAAATATTCACCAATATGTGGGAGGTCAAAAACTCATGTGTGTGGTTAAAGCAAATGGATATGGTCATGGTGCCGTTCAAATAGCAAATGCTTTGTTAAAATATCCAGAAATTATTTTTGCTGTATTTTCATTTGAAGAGGCAATTGAGTTACGTGAGCATGGAATAAAAAATGATTTGTTTATTTTTTCTAAATTGCAACCTAATCTGCTCTCCAAAGCTTTAGAATTAAATTTGACATTAAACAGTAGTGCAATTACTGATCTACAAGAATTAGCAAAATTCAAAAATCAAAATGGGTCTTGCCCAAATTTCCATATCAAATTTGATACAGGTATGACCAGACTTGGGTTTAATCTTAAAGAGCAAGATGAGGTATTTAAATTTTTAAAGGAGAACGATCTAGACCCTGATGGAATTTATTCTCATTTTTCCACAGCAGATGAAGGTGATTTATCTTTTGCAAAATTCCAATTAGAGCAATTTAATAATGCTGTTGATAATGCCAAAAGTTCAGGAATTTATTTCAACTATATTCATTGCTCCAATAGTGGTGCTATCTTAAATATGCCTGAATCATATTTTAATCTGATCCGCGTTGGAATGTTAATGTATGGGGTAGCACCTTCTGACGAAGTATCAATGACTGTAGATGTGGAACCAGTCATGAGCTTTTGCGGCCCCATTGTGAATATCCGCCAGGTTGCAAAAGGAACTCAGATAAGTTATGGTGGTATTTATACCACAGAAAAAGAAACAAATATTGCTGTTGTCCAGACTGGTTTTGCTGATGGTTTTCCCCGTCCATGGTTTGAAGATGGCTACGTAAGTTATAATGGCAAACATTATAAAATTGCTGGGAGAGTTTGTATGGACCAATTAATGGTTGATTTTGGAGATGATTTGCCTGAAGAAGGAGAAGAAGTCCTTTTTTTTGGGAAAAAGGATGGAAATGAAATTCCAGTTGAAATAATTGCTAAATCAATTAATTCAACTACTTATGTTTTATTAACTGCCATCCATGGTAGAACTAAACGGATATCAATAAAAAATTAAAATTTTGATTACTCTCGGTGGTATTTACTACCTTTTTTTATTGCGACTGCCCGAAATAATTGTTCAGTCAAAACCATCAATGCCATTTCATGAGGAAGGGTCATTTTAGATAAGGATAATAATTGATTCGATTTTTGCCTAATTATAGGGGAGTGGCCATCTGGGCCACCAATAAAGAATATAATATTTTGGGCTTTTTTAAAAATAAATTCTGAAAACATCTTGGATGAAAATTGCTTTCCTTCTTCTGTAACACACACCTTGTAATTTTTAGAATTAAAATATCGATTTAACTTTGCATTGATAACTTTCTCTGTGTTATCCTTAATAATTATTAGTTCAATACGAACATCATTATTAATCCATTTAATGTATTCTAATATTCGCTTCAAATATGATTTTTCTTTTACTCTTCCAACTGTGACAATTTTTATTGTCATTTGATATATCTAGATAACTTTTATAAATAAAAAAAAGGTTTATTATTAAGCAGGAAAAATTATCCCGCTTATTTTTTAGGTGTTGCTCTTACCCATGAACGTCTGTTTTGAAAAGCTTCTATTTTGAGTTCAGCCCAGTCTTCGACAATTTCCGTTAATTGAACTGATTCTTCAGGATGTTCTGACAGGTTATCATTTATCAGATTTAGGAGTTGCCCTTTTCGCTCTTGAACTTGTCCATATGTTGCAATCTCTTCTTTAGATAATTCTTCTTTTTCTGATAGAGTCTGTTGCCTGTTTTTTTCTGCAACTGACTTTTTATCTTTTAAGTTTTCAGACATTGCATAAAGCATTACTAATAGAATAACTATTAAAACAATTGTGTTAATATCCATTATAATTCTCCTTTAGATTGCTACACTTATTCCCAGAATGTTGATCCACCACAAAATAATAATTGCAGATAAAGCTATTAAAGCAGCAGGCCAGCCTAAAGTAGCCATACGTATAAAATCTTTGGATTCTAACTGACCGCTTGCATAAACAATAGAACTAGCTGGTGTGCCAATGACTAACCAGTAGGCCATAGATGTAGCAATTGCAAGTCCAACGCCTACGAGTAAGGGATTTGTACCTGAACTTACTGCCATATCGAGTACAACAGGCCCGATGACTGCGACTGTAGCACCAGCGCTCATAAGATTTGTCAGAACTGCACCTATAGCGCACATTAGTATTACAAGTCCAACGCCTGAATTCAATCCAAGTGGAGCCACTAACATCATTATTTGATCAGCAAACCAGCTTGAAGCACCAGTTACTTTAAAGACAGTACCTAGACTTATACAGCCAGCATAAAGAACAATTACACCCCAACTAACTTTTTCTTCATAATCTTTCCAGGATGTGAGCCCGAATAACATATATAATACTGCGCCTGTAATTGCAATTCCACCCAAGCCCAGTGAAAATCCAAAGACATCAGCTACTAGTGATTTATCAGTGATCCATAAAAAGACAACTAAACCCATTATACCGGCCACCAGTTTTTGTTTTCCAGTCATATCACCATGTTTTTCTAAATCTTTTTTTAGAAACCCTACAGCTTCACTTAAATCACTGACTTCGGGTTTGAAAAGAAGGGGAAGTAAAAATGCCATGACAACTGACATAACCACTGTATACATTACACCCATTGAAATCCATTGCATGAAAGATACATCAATTCCATATTCACCAAGAAAACCAATCATGAGAGCATTACGTGCTCCACCTGTAGGGCTCATAGGTCCACCAATCATACACCCCACTGCGATGGTTACCATCAATAATGTGCCTAACCTAGGGGATGGTGTTGATTTATTGGTTAATGTATAAAGTGCTAGCGCAATCGGAACATACATTGCTGCAACCGCATGTTCACCAACAAAAGCAGTAGGTATAGCAGTACCCAGTAGAATACCAATTACAATTGATCTAGTTTTAGTACCTGCAAGATTGACCACAAGCATACCAACTCTTTTATCAAGACCGTACTTCACAAGAGTTGCTCCTAATGCAAGAGAACCTGCAATAAACCAGACTGCATCGTGTGCATAGGTTAGCGCTATTGTCTTTGGTGCTGTTATGCCAAAGAATAATTGGACAAGACCAATCAATAATGCAACTGCTGGCATTGGTACAGCTTCGGTTGCAAAGAATACAACGCAAGTCGCAAGTAATGCAATGGTAAGCTGAATATGTTTTGCTTTAAGGGTTATGTCTGCAGATGAATCTGACCCAAAAAGATCATTTGCCTTTGCAAGCATTGATTCCGGGGTTGGTAGTAGTATCCCAATCAAAATGAAAATTAACACACCGATTCCAAACCATTTGAAATCAGTAGTTTTGGCGAAACCGCCGCTGTTATTATTATTTGAAT
>CAJWHW010000021.1:0-39140 GCA_913040915.1 uncultured Fidelibacterota bacterium
GTGCCGGTTCGAGTCCGGCCTTCGGCACATACAAAAAGAGTCCTTCATTGATGGTTTTTTTTTATTTTCTTCATCATTGCTCAAAAGTATTGCTTGATTTAGATTCTCAGAGTATACATGCCAACTGAGATGATTAAAATATTCAAAAATCTTATTCTAATTATATTTTGGTTCTCGGTATTGAGTGCCCAGGATATTTCTATATTCTTTTTAAATGATGGGTCCATTGTTCAGGGAAAGGTGGTGAATGAAAATCAACACCGTATTTTTGTAAAAACAGATCAAGGAACTATAAAAATATTGCCTAAAGATATTATAGGCAGAGAAGATCTGGCAAAAAAAGGTGATTTGACCTTTATGACTGATCGTGTGGATTATCTCCACAAAAATATTGATCGTCTTACTGGTCAATTAAATTATATGAATGATTCATTGAATATGGCACTGGAAGATCTCTATGATTTGGTAAAAAATCTGGAAGTGCTGCAAAATGAATTTGAAATAGATTTATTGAGATTACACTCTCAGGGAAGAGAACAGAAAAATCAAATAAAATATGTCCAAAATGATTTAGTTAATCAAAGGGTGGATATTGCTGTAAATAGGCAAGAAATGGGTGGAATTGATGATACAGTGACAACGCTGAATAAGCAGCTTTCCCTAGCAAAGAAAAAATTAGAAGCAACAGCAAATCAATCTTATCTTATTTCTGGGACAATATCTAATATCAATCATGATATATCAGAATTGAAATTGGGACAGCAAAACCAGCAAAATCAAATTGATATTATGGCTGGTTCTTTAGCAAATATCATTCAAGAAGTTCAGGCAGTAAGGGAAAGTTTTGGTGAAATCAAATCTGGTATTCAAAACAATAAAGAAAAACTTAGTCAAGTAAATGAACAATTAAACATTAAGACAGATGAATTAGGCACTCTAATCATAAATAGCCAAAATGATTTCAATCAACAAATGGAAGTATTTCGAAATTCATTTGAAGACTCAGAAAATCAGGCTATGAAAGAGAGAAAAAAAATCATAGCTGATATGGATGACTATAGTGATGAATTAATGAAGATGAAAAAAACGATTGATAATTTAGAAAATGATATAACTACCTTGAATGTTCTAGAAAAAAAGATCAAATCATTGGAAGCAAGTATCACCACTGATAATTAATGAATCAATTCTGCTTTCTTTTAAGATTATTTATTAAAATCCAAACCAATTCTAATTCAAAAATTATTTAATACATTTGATTCAAAATGAGGTAGTTATGATGCTTTATTCACGAATTTTTATACTTTTATGCACAACCGGTTTTATATATAGTCAAGACCCTGAAGTTTTATTAAGTACAGGTGAAGATCAGCTTGCATCTGGAGATTATGCCAGTGCAGAATTATCCTTTAATTCTGCTCTTCAAGTCGACCCTTCCTTTGCACCAGCATTGCAGGCATTATCAAAGCTTTATTTACATAAAGGTGATTTAAAGAAAGCAAACGAATATTCAATCCAAGCTGTTCAGGCAGACGAAGAATTTCGTGATTGGGCAACTCAAATTGGGAAAATCACTGAACATATACAAAATGGTAATAGGAATGTGCAACAAGGTTTGTTTGATGAAGCTATTAAAGAATACGAAGTTATTTCCACTGCTCATCCTTATTTCCCGGATGCTGAGTTCTATAAAGGTCTGACCAGATTCCGGCAAAAAGATATTGAGGGGGCAGCGCAACATTTTAGTGCAGCAATCAAAATTTATCCTGAACATCCTAAAGCTAGAAAGGGACTGGATAATGTAACCAAACAATTTTTAAATGCAGGTAATAAATCTTACAAAATGGGAGATTTGGGAAGAGCAACATCTTATTATCAAAAAGCTCTCAAGTATGATCCAAACTTCTACCTTGCTTATTTTCAATTAGGTGTATTAGAGAAAAAACAGGGAAACTCAAAAGCTGCAATTGAATATCTACAAAAAGTTTTGGAGATAAAACCTGATCATGATAAAACATGGTTTACCTTGGGAACTGCTTATGAATCAGATGGTAATACAAATGAAGCTATCTCTCATTATAATAAAGCAGTTGAGATCAATCCAGGATATTCAAAAGCATATGGAAATCTGGGTAAGCTATATACAGAAAAGGAAGATTATAAATCAGCGGAGGATGTTCTAAAAATCGTTACACAGATTGATCCAAATTATGCAGATGGATTTATGAGGTTGGGTATTCTGTATATAGAACAGGAACAATATAAATTTGCGGCAGAAAATCTGGTTATGTCCACAAGTTTAGATGACAAAGATTATTTTAAATATTTTAACCTTGCATCAGCATATAACCGGTTAAAAAAATATAATGAAGCGGTAGCAGCTGCTCAGTCCTGTGTAGATCTTAAGAAGAAATTTGGTGGAGGTTGGATGGAATTAGGTATGGCCGAGCTTGGGAAAAGAAATAAAACACGTGCAAAAAGACATTTTGAAGAAGCCAAAAAAGATCGGGATTGGAGAGAATTAGCTGAGAGAGAAATAGATAAAATCCTAAATCCAGCAAAATACGAAAAATAGTCTGAATGGATGAAAGAAATAATTAAGGGCGTTGTATTTGATTTAGATAATACACTTTTAGACTTCATGAAAATGAAGGAGTTTGCTGTAAAAGCTGCAATAAAGGGTATGATAGAAGCTGGGCTCATGATCGATGAAAACCAGTCCTACAAAGAAATCATCTGGATTTATGAAGAATTTGGATGGGAAAACCAAAAAGTTTTTGATGTATTTATTGAAAAACAAATTGGATATGTTGATAATAAATTTTTAGCTGCTGGTATAGTCGCTTATCGCAGAGCCAGAGAAGCAAATCTAATGGCATATCCAAATGTGAATAAAACATTAATGGCACTAGCAAAGGCAGGAATAAAACTTGGAGTGGTTTCAGATGCGCCCAGTAGAGAAGCCTGGATGCGAATCTACTATCTTAATCTGTATCATTTTTTTGATGTTGTGATCACTTTTGATGATAGTCAGGAGAGAAAACCATCTTCAAAACCATTTCAGATGGCCCTTGACTCAATGGGCTTAAAACCTCAAGAAACCATTATGGTCGGCGATTGGCCTGAAAGAGATGTGGTCGGTGCAAAGCAAATAGGTATGAAAACAGCTTTTGCACGATATGGAGACACTTTTGGTACTGTTCATTCTGGAGCAGACTGGGACTTGAATGATATTTTTCAGTTAGTAATGATTATCAACGATCATAACAGCAGTGTCTAATATATATATCGGCACGGATTTGGTGGAAGTCACCAGAATTCGTTCTGCTATTGATGATAATGGCGTAAGATTTCTCAATCGAATATTTACTGAATTTGAACAACAATATTGTCAGTCTAAAGCCAATCCTGAAATACACTATGCCGGACGTTTTGCTGCGAAAGAAGCTGTGATGAAGGCACTAAAATCATCCGGTATTAATGATCCCATTCCATTTGATTCAATTGATATTCAATCATCTGATACAGGAGAACCTTTGGTGGTGATGAAATTAAAATTTGGTGGAATTTGTAAGGTTTCCATTTCACATACTGCAACCCACGCTATCGCTTCAGCAATTTATACACCTAAATGAGGCTGTTGACACCAGATCAGGCCCGTGAGTTGGATCAAATTTCAATGGATGATTTGGGGATATCTGGAACAATGTTAATGGGCAATGCTGGTTCCAAAATTTCGGATGTAGCATTAGAAATGGTTGCAGATTTCCATAATCCATTTATTCTTATAATATGTGGCAAGGGTAATAATGGTGGAGATGGATATGCGGCAGCCCTAGAATTATCCAAAAGTAATATCAATGTAAAAGTACATTCACTTTATAGTATAGATGAATATAAAGGTGATTTATTAGATTATTACTTGAAGTGTTATAGTTCCGATATTTCCATAACATTTGGAATTGATTTGCCAGATTTTACACCACCGGATTTAATTATTGATGGATTACTTGGAACAGGCTTCAAAGGTAAATTGAAAGGAATTTTAGTACCATGGATAGAATGGATCAATAATACAAAATCTGCAGTACTATCTATAGATATTCCATCTGGTCTAGATGGTAATTCTGGCACAGTCATTAATCATGCGATAAAATCAAAAGCAACTGTTACCTTTGGAGCTCCAAAATTGGGTAGTGTACTTAGGCAGGGGAAAAAATATTCTGGATTGATTTACACGAAAGATATAGGTTTCCCAAATTTAAATACAATTCAGATTCAAGGGCTTGATTGGGAATTGTTTGAAGAATTTGATGTACATGATATTTTAAAGAAGCCTGATTTAAATACGAATAAATATACTGCCGGAAAAGTATTAGTCATTGCAGGGTCAAGAGGTATGACAGGGGCAGCTATATTATCAACTTATGGTGCTCTACGCTCTGGTGCAGGATTAACGATAACAACCACACCAGCTTCTCTCAATGAAATCATGGAAAGATCCATTTTAGAAGGCATGACATTACCTTTAGAAGATGGGGGAAGTGGATATATTGGTTTTAATCATTATGATGAAATCATGAATACAGTTGAATGGGCTGATACCATTGTATTAGGTCCAGGCCTTGGTAGACAAAGAGAGACACAAAAATTAATTTGCAAGTTAGTTTCAAGCATAGAAAAACCAATTATATTGGATGCCGATGGACTTTATCCTTTTTCTGATCAATTAGAAAAATTAAATAAAAGAGAAAATCCTTTGGTTATTACTCCACACTTAGGTGAACTATCAAATCTAATCGGAAAGAATAAAAACGATATAATTTTCAATTTCCCAATAATAATGACGAATTTAATGAAGGATTTCCATCATGTTGCTTTGGTAAAACAAGTACCTAATTGTACCTTTTATAAGAATCATGCAGTTGTAAACTCTTCAGGAAACCCTGGCTTAGCAACTGGTGGGACGGGCGATATTCTAGCTGGGATGATAGGAAGTTTGATTGCACAGAATTATACTCCATTTAATGCTTCATTTCTTGCTTCTTTTCTCCATGGTAAAGCTTCTGATATTCTTGTGAACGAAAAAGGATATCGTGGGCAAATTGCTTCTGATTTATTGGATAAAATTCCCAGTACAATTGGTTGCTATGAAAGATTCTAAAAGTCAATTTGTATTGTATTTGGTTTTAATTATTTTTGGCTCAAGTATCCCAGGGAACTCTGTCCCACATTTGGTCGCACTTACATGGGATAAATTATTACATATTATTGAATATTCTATTCTTGGTTGGCTGGGATACCGTGCCTTTAAATCAGATATTGAAAATCCAGCATTCTTGGTTGTCCCATTTGGTATTTTATTTGGGTGTTTCGATGAGGCTTGGCAATCAATAATTCCAGGTAGATTTCCAAGCCATTATGATGTGATTGCAGATGGAATTGGTGTAATATTCGGAAGTATTGTAAGTTATTTTATATTTAATAAACCTAAATGATACAGCATCTTTATATTAAAGATTATGCCATTATTGATGAGGCTAATATCAAATTTAATCCTGGATTAACGGTTATAACCGGTGAAACGGGTTCAGGTAAGTCTCTTATTCTTGAAGCTCTTACCGTTTCCATGGGTGGAAAAGCAGACAAAATTATGGTTAGAAATGGAACACCACGAGCAGTTATTGAAGTGACTTTTCATGATCAACAATCTTTAAGAAGAATTGTATCTAATGAAGGTAGGACAAAAGCATATATCAATGAAGAACCAACCAATATAAAAACTTTAAAAGAATCAAATAGTACACAAATTGATTTTCATGGTCAGCATGATCAACAACATATATTAAATATTGATACCCATATTGAATATTTAGACCGCTATTGTCATCATGATGATCTTGTTGAAAAGATTGGATTAGTATTTGACAAAATCCAATTTCTCAAATCTCAACTGATATTATTACAACAATCGAAGCAGGAAAGAGCAGATAGAATAGAGTATTTAATGTTTCAAGCAAATGAAATTGACACTGTTAATCCTACAATCAATGAAGATGAAAAAGTTGAGCAATTATATAAAAAATTAAGCCACCTTGATGCAATACAATCATGCTTGAATGGCCTGCAATCTGAATTAATTAATGGTGATTCATCTATCTCTGATGTTCTAGAAGAAAAGTCTCGCCAGATACAAGGCGTTATAAAATATGATAAGGAATTAGGGACTATTGATGAATTAATTCGTTCAGCAATTATTCATTTACAAGAGGTAAACTCAGAAATTTCAGTTCAATTGTCCAGTGCAGATTATAACCCGGAAGAATTATCTAAAGTTGAAGAAAGGTACCATTCTCTAGAAGAAATGAAACGTAAATATGGTGGTTCGATCGAATCGGTAATTGAGTACCGGAAAACAATAAAAAATGAAATAAAATCTTACTCAGACCCAGATCAATCAGAACGAAAATTAAAAGAACAATTAAGAAATAAAGAAAAATTATTTTCTAATTATGCTCTTCAACTTAACAAAAATAGAACTAAGATGGCACGAACCCTTTCTCATAAAATTGAAGAAGCTATGGTAGAGCTCAATATGCCTGGTTCTAAATTTGAGATTAAAATAAGTCAGGATTTAAATGAATCTGGAATTGTACCATTCAATAATCAAATGGCTCAGGGAAACAGGAAAGGTATTGATCGGATTGAGTTATTCTTGTCAGCAAATCCAGGGCAGCCTGTAAAACCATTAGCTACAATTGCTTCAGGTGGAGAAATATCTAGAATAATGCTTGCGATCAAAACTGTTTTTCAAGAACAAGATCCCGTGTCAACATTGGTATTTGATGAAATTGATTCAGGTATTTCGGGATTTACTGCAGAAAAAGTAGCAGAACTATTATTAAAACTTTCAAAAAGAAAACAGGTATTATGTATATCACATCTTTCACAAATAATGAGAAAAGCTGATTATCATTTGAATGTTGAAAAAATAGTTCAGCAAAACCAAACATTTGTAAAGGCAAATTATCTTACTAAAAAGGAAAGTTTAGAATTAATAGAAAATTTATACATGGGTAAAAAAGCAGTACATTATGGATAAATTACTTATTGAAGGGAAGAACCCACTATCTGGAAATGTAAAGATAAGTGGTGCAAAAAATGCTGTATTGCCAATTATGACGGCAGCATTAATGTCTGATGGTAAATCAACAATCACGCGAGTTCCCGATTTGAGAGATACACGTACGATGATCCAACTTTTGGAAATTGTCGGGGCTAGGTGTGATTTTGGCAATGGCAGTTTAGTAATTGATGGGACCACAGTTGATAACCCTGAAGCTCCTTATGATTTAGTGAAAACAATGCGTGCCTCCTTTTATGTTCTCGGTCCATTAATTTCAAGATTCGGAAGAGTGAAAGTTTCTTTGCCGGGTGGATGTGCTTGGGGTCCAAGACCTGTAGATTTTCATCTCAAAGGATTGGAAAAACTTGGAGCAAAAATTACGCTAGAAAGCGGATATATTCTTGCTGAAGCGGATCGACTAAAAGGGAATGAGATTAGTTTTGAATTTCCATCTGTTGGTGCGACCGGCAATATTGCAATGGCTGCTGTTACAGCAGAAGGAACAACAGTTATTGAAAATGCAGCACAGGAACCGGAAATTGTGCAACTGTGTGAATATTTGAATAAAATGGGTGCCCGCATAAATGGTATTGGTACAACAAGAATACAAATAGAAGGTGTTGATAAACTTTATCCGGCAGATGTAGAAGTTATTCCTGATCGAATTGAAGCTGGAACTTTTCTGACTGCTGGTGCTATCTTAGGGGAAATTACTCTTGTTGATGTGAATCCTCAAAATCTGGATGCTGTTTTATTAAAACTTAAAAAAGTAGGAGCTGAAATTTCTACAACAAAAGATTCTATTACTATTTCTCCAGCTGATAAAATTCAAGCAGTTGATATGAAAACTGCTGTGTATCCGGGGTTTCCAACAGATCTACAGGCACAATGGGTAGCACTTATGTCCCTGGCAGATGGATCTTCTATGATAACTGATACGGTATACCATGATCGCTTCAGTCATGTGCCCGAATTAAATCGTTTTGGTGCAAACATAAAAGTTGACAATAATACAGCAATTGTCCGTGGTGTGAAGGAATTAATTGGTGCACCTGTAATGTCTACAGATATTCGAGCTAGTGCATCATTAATTGTTGCAGGTTTAGCTGCAAATGGTGTTACAGAAGTGAGCCGGATCTATCATATTGATCGTGGATATGAACAAATAGAACAGAAATTTCGATCCTTAGGAGCTAAAATCAAGCGGGAAAGGATGTAGCTTTAATTGCTTTTTTATGTATTGAAATGAAGTAACTTTTTAATCCTATATTTATTAGAGTATCAGAGTATGAAGGTAATAATAATTGGTGGTGGCGAAGTGGGTTTCCACGTTGCAAAAGCATTAAGTGAAGAAGATTACGATATAACTGTTATTGATATTGATCCATTCAAGTGTCGTCGCGCTTCCGAAAACTTAGACGTCATTGTTGTGGAAGGAAATGGTGCTAGTCCAAAAACACTGACAGAAGCATATGTAGGTGCAGCAGATTATGTGCTTTGTTTGACACGTGTTGATGAAGTAAATCTTATTGCTTCGCAACAAGCCCACAAATTAGGTGCAAATAAAATTATTGCCCGTTTACGGAATCAGCAGTACACGGCGAAAGATTCAATTATTCGTCCTGAAAAATTTGGTGTTGATGTGGTCATACATCCAGAAAAAGCGGCTTGTGAAGAAATAATACGACTTGTAAAACATCCCTACGCTGTCCAAGTGATGGATTTTGAAGCAGGCAGATTAACCATGTTAGGCATCAATATTAATGGAGAATGTGAAAACATAAAAGGGAAGCATCTTGGTGATATATGCCTTGAGAACAGTCATTTTCGTTTTGGTACCATAGCAGTTATAAGAGGTCAGGAAACCATAGTCCCATGGTCTGATTTTCAATTTCAGGATGGTGATATCGCATATTTTATCATCAAAACTGAGGATGTCCAAAATTTACTGAGGTTGCTTTGTAAAAAAGCCACAAAAACTCATCGTGTTATGATTATTGGTGGATCAAAGATTGGTCGTTCTCTTGCTCAAGAATTACCAAGTGAAACTGTAAATGTACGCTTGGTGGAATATAATAGGCCTAAAGCTGGGCGGATTTCTCACAATATTGATCATTCCATGATCCTTTTTGGAGATGGGACTGACCTAGAATTTTTAAAATCTGAAAATATTCAAGATGTAGACAGTTTCATTTCTGTAACAGAAAATGAAAAGACAAATTTAATTGCTGGTTTACTTGCAAAACACTTAGGAGTAAAACAAAGTATCATTCACGTATCAACAACAGAATATATCCCAACAATACAGGAAATAGGTGCAGGAGCTGTCATTAGCAAAAACCTGTCCACAGTAAATTCAATATTGAGAGAACTATATACAGATGTAACTGAGATTCCAGTTCTTACTTTTGATGAAATTGATGTTGATGTAATTGAATTCCAACCAGAGCCTAATAGTCCGGTTACTCAACGACCCTTAAAAGAACTTAATTTCCCAAAGGATAGTATTGTTGGGATGATAAATCATCATGGAAAAATTAGAATTGCCCATGGTACATCTATTTTGACTGAAGATGATACAGCGTTGGTATTTGCAAAACCTAAAGCGATTAACAAATTGAAAAAATTATTCGGCTCATGAGAGTAAAGATCCTATTAAATACGCTAGGAGCACTTTTATCAATTTTAGGTATCACTATGGTGATACCTATTTTTATTTCTTTGAGTTATGGTGAATCTGATTTAAATGGTTTCATTATTTCATCTATTTCCTGCCTAGTATTAGGACTTCCATTATGGTTATTAACGCGCTATAATCAGACAATTACGAATCGTGATGGGTTTGCTATTGTAACTTTTTCATGGATAGTGGCCGCCATTGCAGGATCAATACCTTTTTATTTTTCTGGTACTATTCCAAATATTACAGATGCGTTTTTTGAATCTATGTCCGGTGTGACAACAACTGGTGCCACAATAATTGGTAACCCTGAGACATTACCTCATTTGCCAAATGGCATTGAGAGTTTACCTCATGGAATATTATTTTGGCGTTCATTTCTTCAATGGATTGGTGGAATGGGAATTGTTGTTTTCTATATTGCTATTCTTCCTTTATTAGGTATTGGAGGAGTACAATTATTTAAAGCGGAAGTTCCTGGGCCGGTTGCTGATAAAATTAAACCGCGTGTTCGTGAAACTGCCAAGTTTCTTTGGATTATTTATGTCGGAATTACATTAGCAGAAGTAATAGCTCTTAGAATAGCAGGAATGAGTATTTTTGATTCAGTTTGTCATGCTTTTACAACAATGCCAACCGGAGGTTTTTCAACAAAAAATGCTAGTATTGCATATTATGATAATTCTACGATTCATTATATAATCATATTTTTCATGTTTTTAGCAGGAATAAATTTTTCTTTACATTTTCGTGTTCTTAATGGTGATATAAAAGCATTCTTAAAGGATGCCGAATTTCTAGTTTATGTCATGATTATAGCTTGTGTTACTTTTATTGTTTTTCTATCATTGACAAGTCAAATAAATGTTATAAAGAATTCAAATTTTAGAGAATCTTTATTTGGTGTGATTGCTATTCTAACTGGTACTGGTTATGTGCTAGGGGATTATGAGATTTGGCCCGTATTTGTTCAAATTTTATTGCTTACATTGATGTTTATTGGTGGAATGGGAGGATCAACTACCGGTGGTATGAAAGTTATACGTGTAATGTTATTGGTTAAATATGCAGCTCTTGAAACTAGAAGGATGCTGCATTCAAGAGCTCTAATCCCCATTAGAATTGGAAAACAGCTCATAAAAGAAGATGTAGTACGTAATACATTAGGATTTTTCCTTTTTTTCATGTCAGCTTTTATTATATCAACAATTTTACTTTCCACTATGGGATTAGATTTTGAATCATCAATTGGTGCAGCAGCCAGTGCAATGGGAAATATAGGACCTGCACTTGGTGAATTTGGACCAACAGATAATTATTCCACACTATCGGATCCAGGAAAATGGGTTTTAACATTTTGCATGTTATTAGGCAGATTAGAAATTTTTACAGTTATGGTATTATTTAGTCGAACATTTTGGAAATAAAGAAATTTTATGTTTATAATAAAGGAAGTGAAAGATCAAATAGGATTATTAACTATTGATAGGCAGGATGCACTTAATGCGATGAATCCTGATGTCTTACTTGAATTAGATCAGTCTATCAAAAGTATGATTGCAGATAAGCAAGTAGGTGTTATTATCCTAACAGGAGCGGGTGGTAAAGCCTTTATTGCCGGTGCAGATATTAAAGCTATGCAGCGATTAGATAATAAAGGTGCGTTAGATTTTGGGAAATTAGGGCAAGAAGTCACTATGACCATTGAAGATTCACCAAAGCCCATTATTGCTGCTGTGAATGGATTTGCTTTAGGAGGTGGCTCAGAAATTGCCATGGCTTGCCATATTCGATTTGCAAGTGAGAATGCAATGTTTGCTCAACCGGAGGTTAAACTAGGTTTAATACCCGGTTGGGGTGGAACACAGCGTCTTCCAAGAATCGTTGGTAAAGGGAATGCTACTGAACTTATAATTGGTGGTCATATGATCAACGCAAAAGAAGCCTTTCGAATTGGTCTTGCAAATAAGGTTTTTCCATCTGATCAATTAATGGCTGAAGTAATAAAATTTGCCAAAATTATATTAGTAAATGGTCCAAATGCTATTGCCGAATCTCTTCATTGTATTAATGAATCTGCAGGAAATTCACTTATTGAAGGATTAAACCTTGAAGTAAAAGCATTCAGTGATCTTTTCGGTACGGAAGAAACAGTAGAAGGCCTAAATGCATACGTTGAAAAAAGATCACCAAATTTTCGCACCTAAATGCCAAGGTATGCAATTCTTGCCATCGAGGCTTTTGACTATATTTTAAATAAAACTGGGAATGCATTGATTCGATATTACCCTGATGATGTAATAGGTGTAATAGACCCTGAACAGGCAGGGAAAACAGCAGAACAGGTACTTGGTTGGGGAGGAGATATCCCGTGTGTCTCTACATTCAATGAATTATTAGAATATTCACCAACTACTTTGGTGATTGGGAGTGCCCCTCAAGGCGGAAAAATAAATAAAGCCCATATTAAGGAAATTAAAGATGCAATCTTAGGAAGTTGTGATATTGTGAGTGGCATGCATGTATTGCTCAATAATGATCCTGAAATATCTGAATTAGCTTTAAAAAACAAAGTAAAGATTACTGATCTCAGGTACCCACAAAATCCTCCAAATTTTCCAATGGGTTCATGGAAAAAACGAAAATTTCCAGTCTTATTAGTCGTTGGTTCCGATTGCGATACTGGAAAAATGACAACAGCATGGGAGTTGTCGGAAGCATTAATAAAAAGGAATAGAAAAATAGAATTTGTAGCAACTGGACAAACTGGAATATTATTATCTGGAAATGGCGTACCAATTGATGCGGTTATCTCTGATTTTATGGCAGGGGAAATTGAACGATGTTTGGATCAATTACCAGATGAAACGGAATTAGCTATTGTAGAGGGTCAAGGTTCATTAAATAATCATCTTTATTCTGGAGTGACTTTAGGATTACTGCATGGCACTATGCCAGATTACCTTGTTTTCACTCATGAACCAGGGAGAAAATTGGATGTTGCGGATCATCCTATTCCTGACTTGGACTATCTTATGAAAATGCATATTGATTTAATGAAGCCGTTTAAATCAGCTATTTTTATTGGTATGAATTTTTTAACACTTAAACTGCATGATGATTTGGCAATGGAAACTTGTATTTCTGCACAAAATAGATATGGCATTCCCGTAACAGACTTGATTCGCTTTGGCGGGAAAGATTTGATTGATAATATTGAAAACACTTTGGATGAATGGAAATAAAATTCGCTAAATATAGAATTCATCTTAATCATACATTTGGTATTGCAAGAAGTGCTAATGACTGGTATGATATTATCTTTATTTATATTGTGGAAGGACGAATTATTGGACGAGGAGAAGCTGCCCCTTCTTTAAGATATAATGAGACCACCGATAGAATTATATCATTGTTAAACCAAAAAGTAAAACTACCTGAAGATTGTTCTGACAGAAAAAAAATCTGGAATCACATATTACCACAATTAAATGGGATTAAAGCATTGGAGGCCGCTTTTTCAATGGCGCTATGGGATTGGTGGGGGCAAAAATGTAATCAACCAGTTTATAAATTATTAGGAATGGAGCAATCATCTCTTCTATCAACCAGTTTTACCATTGCAATTGGAGATTTGAAAGAGATTGAACAAAAAGTAAATGAAGCATCACCATATCATATTTTGAAAGTCAAATTAGGTACACCGAAAATGGATAAGGAGATTATGAAGGAAATTCGGTATCATACGGATAAATTGGTTCGAGTCGATGCTAATGAAGGCTGGCATCCTGATTTCGCCCTAGAGATGTGTAAATGGCTTGCAGATCGTAATGTAGAATTTGTAGAGCAACCATTCCCTGCAGATCAATTGCGCAAAACAGCTGAATTAAAGGAAAAATCACCAATGCCGCTTTATGCCGATGAAAACAGTATAAACTCATTGGATATACCAAAAATTGCCCATGCATTCAATGGAATTAATATTAAGCTTATGAAATGCGGATCTTTAGACGAAGGAAAACGTATGATTAATAGGGCCCGATTTCATGATTTGAAAATTATGTTAGGCTGTATGGTGGAATCTTCAGTTGGAATCACAGCAGCTGCCCAACTTGGTAGTGGTGTAGATGTTGTAGATTTAGATGGAAATTTGCTTATAAATAACGATCCTTATGATGGAGTTTTAGTGGAAAATGGGAGATTAAAAGTTGGAATTAGAGATGGATTAGGATTAGAGTTAATAAAAGATATCGAAAAGGGTTTGGAGTTATTATGAAAATATTAGGAATAGAGCATTTAGGCATTGCGGTAGAGGACCTAGTAAATGATGCGCCATTTTGGAAACATATTTTGCAATTAAAACACCTATCGACTGAAGTGGTAAAAGATCAAAGTGTGACTACAGATATTTATGAAGCGGGACAAGGAAAAATTGAATTATTAGAGGCAACAAATAATGAATCTCCCATTGCCAAATTCATCGAAAAACGAGCTCCAGGTATTCATCATGTATGTTTTGAAGTAGATAATATAATTACTGCAATAAAAGAACTTAAAGAAAAGAATATAAATGTTTTATCCGATAATCCATCAATAGGCGCAGAAGGATATAAGGTTATTTTTATTCACCCAAAATCTACAGGAGGTGTTTTGGTGGAGTTGGCTGAAAAAGCCAAGCCCAGTTTGTAAAGTTCGTACTAAATAATTAGGAATTGTTTATTGGCCTCTAAACTTAAATAATCCTTTATTCTTTTTAGCTTTTGATTTGTTTCGTTTTTTACTCTTCTTTATAGCTGTTTCTTCCATTGGATTTTGAGTTACCATATTTACTATGAGATCTTTAATAATTCTTCCATTTTCGTAAGATGTTTTACGAAGTTCTATCCCATTTTTATCATAAAATATCCATAGTCCATTTCTTTTTCCATTCTTTAAAAGACCTCTTTCACGAACGTTACCATTGGGGTGATATCGAATTGTGAGTTCATGACCCGGTGGAGTCATACGTGCCACAATCTCTCTTCGCTGTGTAATTTTAGAAGTATCGACTTGCAGGTATGTTTGCCTATATAAATCACGTACAGTGTCCTTTACTATTGCTGTATCAAAAGATAAGATTTTCAATGTGTCAAAAACTACTGACCTATATTGTAACTCTGGGCCAATAAACTCACCGCCTGTTTTTGGTCGATCCAATATTTTTTTGACCACATTAGTGGAATAAATTTTTTGAAGTTTTTTATACTCATCACTAGCCTTTGACCAGTCGCCATTAGCTTCGTAAACAGCTTTATTTATCCATTCTTGAGCAGTACGATCACCTGTGTCACGAGCTCGGACAGCATCTTCCAATGTATTCCACCTTGGATATTTTGACCGTTGTGTTTCTGAAATATCGGGAGGTAGTCCGGTAGAATGAGTATGTATAGTTATAGTATCATTATTATATATGTATAAAGTATCATAAACTACGGTAGAATCAAATGCAAAGAGCCATAGTGAGTCACGAAAAATTGTAGTATCATACGCAAAGACCCAACTTGTATCATAAATAAATGTAGAATCATAGGCATAAGCCCAAACAGTATCATGTACTACAGTCGTATCATAATTATAAATAAATGTAGTATCAAAGACTACAGTTGTATCATAATTAGTTTGGACTATTGTTGTAGTGTCATAGTTATTAATATATATGCTATCAATTACAACTACTGTATCATAAACAGTGGTCGTAGCATTTGTATATACAAATGAAGTATCATAGACTGTTACAGAATCATAAATTGTCGTATAGACAAATACTGTATCTGTAGGGCGATTCATTGTGAGAATATACAGTTCATCAAGCCTTGATTTCATTGCATCTAACTCTTCATTATATTTTAATTCGATTCTCTCAAGTCTTGCCTTCTCTTGTACTTGCTCTAATGCACCCTCGAATTTTTTATTGTCTCGATTAAAAAGAGGTTTTGGTGCTTCTATAATCGATCCAGTTTGAGTACGATAAACTTTGCGTTTATTATTTTTAGACTCCGTTTGTGCAACGAGTGTAACAAAAAGTGCTACTATAATGACTATCAGTGATTTTCGCATAATATTTGATAAAATCATGTTTTCCCTTAATTAAGCTTTTGGATTACCTAGCAAGAATGATTTTCAAGCCTCTGAGAATAATCATCTCAGCTTATATAAATCAATCAATATTTTGATCTATATTTTTAAAGTCCTAACTTAAAATTTACACAAAAAATAATAGAAATCGAGAACAGATTATCTTTATCAATCAAGTTTTGGTAAAGTATACTGTAAATTTAATTTTAACTTTTTAACTCTTTATTATTATAAATATGGTATCGAAGAATAGTATGAATGAAGTTGTCCGGGAAAAACTTAAACACCTTCCTACGGATCCAGGTGTTTATGAATTCTATAATAAAGATCAAAAAATCATTTATATTGGCAAAGCAAAAAATCTACGAAATCGAATTCGGTCTTATTTTCATAGTAAAAAACATCAACGTGCGAAAACAATATCATTGGTTAGAAACATAAATGATATTCAATGGATTGTCGTTCGAAATGAAGTAGAAGCACTCATGACAGAAGCGAACATGATAAAAACTCATCGTCCAAGGTATAATATTGATTTAAAAGATGATAGAACCTATCCATTTATTAGGATTACAAAAGAACCTTATCCACAAGTTTTAATTACTAGAAAAATTATTAGAGATGGTTCAAAATATTATGGACCCTTTACCGATGTTACAGGATTAAGAATAACTCTCAAAGCATTATATAAGGTTTTTCCAATCAGAAGTTGTAGTTTTTATTTAGATGATAAGGTTGTGCATGAAAAGCGAGTTAAATTATGTTTGGACTATCACATAAAAAAATGTGAAGGTCCTTGTGAAGGATTAGTTTCCCTTGACCATTATAATCATATGGTAGATCGAGTCGAATCTTTTATGAGAGGGAAAACAAAAGAAACTGAATTATATATTACTCAGCTAATGGAAGATGCTTCAAGTAAACAGCAATATGAAGAAGCAGTTATTTATAGAGATCAATTAGATGCAATTCGGTCATTTCGCGAAAAACAAAGTCAGGTAGCTACTGATTTTGAAGAACGTGATGTTATTGCATTGGCACGAGAAGATAATATAGGTGTTGCTGTAATAATTCGAATCCGTAATGGACGAATTTTCAGTCGAGAAAAATTATCTCTGCAAGGACTTAGTGACAAGGACGGGAAAACAATTCAGACTGTTATTACTCGGTTTTATTTAGATAGTGACTTTATTCCCAAGGAAATTTCTTTACAAACAAAACCGGATAATATATCTGAACTAAAATCCTGGTTAAAAGAGAAACGTAATGGAGTGGTCTCTTTTCTCTATCCACAAAAGGGTGAAAAAGCAAAAGAATTGAGGATCACAATGCAAAATGCAAAATTGCTATTGGGTGAATGGATCATTAATAGACGGAAACGAAAAGAACAAATCCCAAAAATTCTGGGACAACTACAGCGAGACTTACTTTTGGATGTACCTCCAAAACGGATAGAAGCTTTTGATATTTCCCATTTAGGTGGAACTAATACAGTTGCATCTATGGTATGTTTTATTGATGCAAAATCAAGGAAAACAGAATATAGGAAATACAATATAAAAAATGTTTCAGGTATTGATGATTACACAGCTATGAGAGAAGTTGTATTTCGTCGCTATAAACGCCTAAAAGAAGAAGAGAAACCATTCCCAGATTTGATCCTAATTGATGGTGGAAAAGGGCAGATAAGCATGGCCCTATCAGCTTTGAGAGAATTAGGATTAGATTACATACCAGTAATAGGATTGGCGAAAAAATTAGAAGAAGTATTCGTTCCAGGTAACCCAGAAGCTCAATCCATTCATAAGCAAAGTCCAGGTCTCATATTATTGCAAAGAATTCGGGATGAAGCTCATCGGTTTGCCATCACTTTTCAGAGGAATAAAAGAAATAGAGATTTGGTGATGTCTATTTTTGCTGATATTCCAGGTATGGGTAAAAAACGACTAAGCAAACTTCTACAACAATTTGATGGACCAAGGGCTATTGCAAAACTTACTCCCAAGGTTATTAATCGCAAAACCGGAATTCCAATTAAGATTGGACAAGAAGTTGTAAAAGTTGCCAAAATGTTAAAGAAGTAATTTTAACTACTTTTTCTATTTTTGATTCATTGTAAAGTAAAAAAATCCTTCACAGTAAAACATTAGCATTGGGCGAATAGTTTTCTTTACGATAAAAATAAGTCTGACTAAAAGGCTTCAAATAATGGATTTAAGTTTTAGTTGCCCTATTACAGTCTAAAGAAATCAGAAATGGCTTAATTTTCTTTCAAGAGACTAATAATAGTTAATTTTTTATAACCGTAAGAGTCTGACATTGACCATCGTCAATAAAAGTCCGTAATTTAGACATTATGGCAGAGTTTAAAATCTCATCCGAATTCACTCCACAGGGAGATCAGCCTCAAGCAATTGAAGAATTAGTTAAGGGTGTCAACCGTGGTGATTTGTATCAAACTTTATTGGGTGTTACAGGATCAGGAAAAACATTCACTATGGCTAATGTGATTCAAGCGGTTCAAAAACCAACATTAATTATGAGTCATAATAAAACATTAGCAGCACAGCTTTATGGAGAATTCAAACAATTATTTCCTGATAATGCAGTAGAATATTTTATTTCATACTATGATTATTATCAGCCTGAAGCTTACCTTCCTGTCACTGATACTTTTATTGAAAAAGATATGTCAGTTAATGAAGAAATTGATAAACTTCGATTGAAAGCCACCAGTTCTCTCATGGCGAGAGAAGATGTTATTGTGGTTAGTTCTGTATCCTGCATATACGGCATTGGTTCGCCTGAAGACTATAACAAAGGTTCTGTTACGATATCCGTTGGAGATTTATTAGACCGCCGTTCCTTTTTATCCAGTTTAATCAATATTCATTATTCGCGTAATGATAAAGTTTTAGAACGAGGAAACATTCGTATTCGCGGGGACGTATTAGAAATATTTCCTGCATATGAGGATAAATGTATTCGTATTGAATTATTTGGCAATGATGTTGATTCTATTACAAAATTTGATCCGATAACTGGTGAAATAAAGGAGACTCTACATACAGCAGTGATTTTCCCGGCTAAACATTTTGTAACAGACAAAGAAACAATCCTTCGTGTCATTGGCGAAATTCGAAACGAATTGACTGATCGATTGGATTTCCTTAGGTCCAATAATAAGCTATTAGAAGCACAGCGTTTAGAACAAAGGACTAATTTTGATATTGAAATGATGATTGAATTAGGTTATTGTTCAGGCATCGAAAATTATTCAAGAATTTTTGCCAATAGAAAACCTGGTGAAACACCATATACTTTACAGGACTTTTTTCCGGAAAATTCTCTTACGATTTTAGATGAATCTCATGTGACCTTACCCCAAATCCAAGGCATGTACAATGGCGATCGGGCAAGAAAAGAAACCTTAGTTGAACATGGGTTTCGTTTGCCTAGCGCCTTAGATAATCGGCCTTTAACCTATAATGAATTTTTCAAAGCACAGAAACAAATTATTTTTACATCTGCCACTCCTTCGGAACGTGAATTGAAACTGTGTAAGGGCATTATTATTGAACAGATTATCCGTCCAACTGGACTACTAGACCCGGATGTGGATATACGTGAAACCAGAGGCCAAATTGATGACCTAATCGGTGAAATTAGATTAAGGGTAAAAAGGAAAGAGCGAACCTTGGTTACAACTCTAACAAAACGAATGGCAGAAGATTTGACTGAATATTTAACCGGATTAAATATTCAGGTTCGATATCTCCACTCAGATATTGATACTTTAGAGAGAGTACAGATTTTGCGAGAACTTCGAATAGGGGTATTTGATGTTTTGGTTGGCATCAATTTACTCAGGGAAGGTCTGGATTTACCGGAAGTAAGTTTGGTAGCTGTTTTAGATGCGGACAAAGAAGGATTTTTGAGATCAAAAAGTTCTTTACTTCAGGTGGCAGGCCGTGCTGCTAGGAATGAACAAGGCCTTGTAATTTTGTATGGGGATAAATTGACTGATGCGATGAAAAATCTAGTCTATACCACTGATAAAAGAAGGAAAATACAATCTAAATTCAATAAAAAGTATGGTATAAAACCAAAAACCATTCATAAGTCTGTTGATGAGATAATAACATCAACAGTTGTTGCAGACTCAATGACTGAAGAAGATGATGTTTATATTCCAGGATATGATACAGATTATTTGCCTGACACTGAAAAACAAATGATACTGGTGGAATTAAGAAAAGCCATGTTAGAAGCGGCCGAAAAATTAGAATTTGAGAAAGCAGCAAAGATTAGGGATGAAATTAAAAAATTTGAAAAAGAATTAGGAGTGACTGTAGAATGAAATATTTAGTAACCGGTGGCGCTGGTTATATTGGCTCTCATATTGTTTATGAATGTATTGACCAAGGACATGAAATCATCATCTTTGATGATATGTCACATGGGTTAGAAGAGAACATTGACTCAAGAGCAAAATTTGTCAAGGGCAGCACTCATTCTGATTACGATCTAAATAATGTAATGGCTGATGGTTTTGACGGTGTTATACATTTAGCTGCATGGAAAGCAGCGGGGGAGTCTATGACACATCCAGAGAAATATGCAAAGAATAATGTTTCAGGTTCTTTGAATTTATTGAATGCTTGTGTACGTCACGGGATAAAATATTTTGTCTTTTCATCATCATCTTCTGTATATGGGAACCCTATCTACATTCCTATTGATGAAAATCATCCTGTAAATCCTGTCAGCTATTACGGAGAATCAAAATATCTAGTAGAGCGTAATTTAAAGTGGTATAGTAAATTGAAAGGAATCAGGTATGCATCTTTGCGATATTTCAATGCAGCAGGGTATGATATTAAGGGTAGAATTAAGGGGCAGGAGCGGGATTCATTAAATTTGATTCCAATTACAATGGAAGTTGCAGCAGGAATCCGTGATAAAATAGAAGTATTTGGAAATGATTATGATACAGATGACGGAACCGGTGTTAGAGATTATATTCATGTTAATGATTTAGCAAGTGCACATGTAAAAGCCATTAATTACATTTATGAACAAAATAAAGATTTAACTCTGAATCTTGCTACTGGTAATGGGTATTCCGTTTTAGAGATTATTCAAAAAGCCATTGAAATAACGGGAAGAAATATTTCTTATGAAATTGTTGCGCGGCGAGATGGAGACCCAGCTAAAGTAGTCGCTATTTCAAAAAATGCAGAAGAAATTTTAGATTGGAGAGCCGAAAATTCAGAACTGGATACTTTAATTCACTCCGCCTGGAAAGTTTATCAATAAAAAACAATTTATCTAAAAGGATATGTAATGATTGAAATCGATCGATTACAAAAAAAATCTGGAATTATTGGAACTTCTGATGGTATACGGCAAGTTCTAGAAATGATTACACAAGTAGCACCAGTTGATATTTCAGTGCTTATCACAGGTGAGTCAGGTGTGGGGAAAGAAGTAGTTACCAAAGCACTTCATCAAGCAAGTAATCGATCAAACAGTCCATTAGTTGTTGTGAATTGCGGTGCCATACCGGAAGGTATTATAGAATCAGAATTATTTGGGCATAAGCAGGGATCTTTTACTGGTGCCGGGCAAGATAGAAAAGGATATTTTGAAGAAGCAAATAAAGGCACAATTTTCTTAGATGAAATTGGTGAGACCCCTTTAGAAACTCAGGTAAAATTACTTCGTGTATTAGAAAGCGGCGAATTTATGCGGGTGGGAGAAGCAAAAACACGGTATACAGATGTTCGTGTAATTGCTGCCACAAATAAAGATTTGAGTGAATTAGTAAAAAGGGGTGATTTTAGGCAAGATCTTTATTATCGATTAAAAACAGTAACGATAAATGTTCCCGCGCTTAGAAACCGTGTTGAAGATATTGGCCCCTTAGTAGAGAGATTTGCGTTAGAATTTACTAGGTCAAATGATTTTCTTTACCGTGGGTTTATGCCAGAGGCAGTTCGCGTATTAAAACAATATGAATGGCCTGGTAATGTGAGGGAGTTGAAGAATTTTGTAGAAAAAATCATCGTAATGAAGAGAGGAGAACGAATCACGGTAGAAATGGTTCAAAATGAATTGATTGATGTTTTACCATCGGAGACAGTTAATAATCCGGCATTACCTGTTTTAGTTAACCAATCTTCAGATAAAGCAGAAATTGATTTGATTCTTCGACAACTATTTATGCTGAAGCAGGATACGGAAATGATCCAAAAATTTCTTCTTAGTGGACAGGTTTCCAAGAGTGGGACTCCTGTTAATGTAATGGATAGCACTAATCTCGGAATGCCGATTCCGGAAAAATCCATGGAGATTACTGAAGATGGTCAAAAACTTATTCGGGATGACGCCATAGGAGATATGGCAATTAAAGATTTGGAAGAGGAAGCAGTAAAAAGAACATTACAATTTTTTAATAACAATCGACGTAAAACTGCTAGATCATTAGGTATGAGCGAGAGGACACTATACAGGAAAATCGAAGAGTTTGGTTTAGAACCAAAAATTAAACGGAGAAAGTAGAATGAAAAAAACCAAAACTATTTTACTTTGCATTTTATTTTTATTTCATACATCCTGCGGGTTTTATTCGATGGCTGGCTCAATTCCTCCCCATATCAAATCTATTGCAGTCCCGCTGATGGATAATGAAACAGCTGAATTTGGATTAGCTGAAAATATTACAGATAGTATTTTAGCACAGTTCAACGAAGCAGGGATATTAAACGTAACAGACGAATCGTCAGCTAATTCTATTTTACGTGGAACAATTAAAAAAGTAAATGAAGGACCATACACATATAGCAAAAAAGAGTCTGTATCAGAATTCCGTTATAAAATTGATGTGAAAGTTTTTTGGTATGATATTTCTCAAGATAAAAATATATTGGAAGGTACTTATTCAGGATTCGGTGCATATGGTCTGAGCGGAGATATTGGATCAGATGGGATTGATAACGATAATGATGGTAAAATCGATGAGGAAGATGATGATGAATTTGGTGAACCGCGTGCTTTTGCAACGAAGGTTGCTGTGCGTAAAATTGCGGAAGATATTTTAAATGATATAATGACAACATGGTAATATATGAAAACAGTTACAATAAATAAGCTTGGTAAATATTTAGATCAGGAAGTCCAACTTAAAGGTTGGGTTTATAATACGAGAAGTGTGGGTAAAATTTGGTTTCTAATTTTTCGAGATGGTACAGGTCTACTCCAAGGCGTAGTTGTTAAGGGTGAAGCAACTAATGAAGCATTTGACCTTGAGCAATTATTAAATCAGGAAGATTCCGTGATTGTAACAGGAATCGTCCGAAAAGAATCAAGATCCATTGGAGGGTATGAGTTAGCAATAAAAACAATTTCTGTAGTTAATTTTGTGTCACAAGAATATCCTATTACTCCTAAAGAGCATGGCGCAGATTTTCTTATGTCTAATCGTCATTTATGGTTACGATCCAAACGTCAAAATGCTATAATGCGTGTTCGTCATCAGGTGGTAAAAGCCATTCGTGATTTTTTTGATAATAATGGATTTACTTTAATTGATTCACCGATTTTTACGGGCAATGCAGTTGAAGGAACTACGAACTTGTTTGAAGTGGATTATTTTGGGCGATCAGCATATCTTACTCAGAGTGGCCAACTATACCAGGAGGCCGGTGCTTTTGCTCTTGGAAAAACTTATTGTTTCGGACCAACATTTAGAGCAGAGAAATCAAAAACTCGTAGACATTTAACTGAATTTTGGATGGTTGAGCCAGAAATGGCATACGTTGATTTAGATGAAAATATGACCTGGGCTGAGAATCTTGTTGGAGCAATAATTACTAGAGTTTTAGAACAATGCCAAAATGAATTCAAATTGTTGGAAAGAGATATTGCAAGGTTAGAAACCGTTGTACCTCCTTTTCCAAGAATTACATATGATGAAGCGTCTACATTATTGAAAGAAAATGGTAGAGATTTCAAGTATGGCTCAGACTTTGGAGCTCCAGATGAAACATTACTTTCGGAACAGTTTGATAAACCTATTATGATTCACCGTTGGCCTGCAGGAATAAAAGCTTTTTATATGAAGCGAGATGAAGATAATCAAGATTTAGCTTTAGGAGTGGATATGATTGCTCCTGAAGGTTACGGAGAAATTATTGGTGGTGGTCAAAGAGAGGATGACCTTGATGTTTTGGTTAATACTATTCGACATCATGATTTACCCCTGGAGCCATTTAAGTGGTATTTAGATCTTCGTAAATATGGCTCTGTTCCTCATTCGGGTTTTGGACTTGGTTTAGAGCGAACTGTGGCATGGATTTGTGGTACAAAACATATCCGTGAAACTATTCCCTTTCCCAGAACAATGTCACGGTTAGAGCCATAATGGGATTTAAGGCAAGAATATCGGTCTTTGGAGGTCGCGAAATTTCAAAAGATATTTATATAAACACACTTGAGATCGGGCGAAAATTAGCTGAAGAAAATTTTCTTGTTTTCTGCGGTGGCGGAGATGGAGTGATGGAAGCTATCTCAAAGGGAGTTCAAGAAAAGAATGGAACGGTAATTGGAATTCTAAAAGGACGAGAATTAGATGAAGGGAATGATTACTTAACCTTTCCGATTGCTACAGGGATTGATATTGCGCGAAATGCTATTCTTGCTTATAACTGTGATGTAGCGGTGGCAATTTCAGGCAAATACGGAACAATGAGTGAAATTGCGTATGGATTGCAACTTGGTAAACCAGTGATTGGTTACAAAACCTGGGATATTAATAACATGATAATAGCTCAATCACCTACTGATGTAATTTCTAAAATAAATAAGGAGATACTTTATGTTTAGAATTCATGTTATGGTTTCTGGAAAAGTACAAAATGTCGGGTTTCGTAAATATACTCAAGATAAAGCAATGGAATTGGGGATTACTGGCTGGGTAAAAAATTTATTTGACAACGCAGTAGAAATTATTGCTGAAGGAGATATAGATAGTTTAACAGAATTAACTGGCTGGCTGCAATATGGTTCGCCTTTAGCTAAAGTAAAAAAGTTAAGTATTGAGTGGTATCCAAGTGAAAATAAGTTTGAATCTTTTGAGATTACTCGATGAAAATTACTCTTTGCCAAGTGAATCCCATTGTTGGTAATCTTCAAAACAATACAGATCTTATATTAAAGTATTACAGTAAATGCTTAGAGTCTAATGCAAATATTATAGTATTTCCTGAGATGGTTATTACTGGCTATCCCCCTCAAGATCTTTTGTGGGAACCTGGTTTTATTGATCAAAACTTATCTTATGTAAGTCATATAGCAGCAAATACGTCAAAACCGCTTATTTTGGGTTACGTTAGAAAGAAAGATGATAAACTATACAATTCTGCTGCAGTTTGTTTTGAAGGAAAAATACAAAGTGTAATTGATAAAATACTTTTACCATCCTATGATGTATTTGATGAAGATAGATATTTTTCCAGTGGAGAATCTCCAAAGATAACATCCATTCCTTGCAATGGAAAAAATGTCAATATTGGTATACAGATTTGTGAAGATTTATGGGACCATGAATACGATTGTAAAGTAAGCCAAATACAAAAGAATATGGGTGCTGAAGTGTTGATAAATATTTCTGCATCGCCATATCATGATGGACGTTTAATTAGAAGAAAGGATTTAATTCAGGAAAAAGTAAAAGAAACAGGACTACCAATTTTGTATTGTAATATGGTCGGTTCTCAAGATGAATTGATTTTTGATGGTGAATCACTAGCATTCGATGCTAATGGCAATTGTTTAGGACAAGGTAAACCCTTCAAAGAAGATATTATATCTGTAGATTTAAATTCTAATAAAAGGGTTGAGATACAATCTGCACCTCGAGAGGAGAAGATGTATCGTGCTTTATGCCTTGGCGTCTCAGATTACTTTTTCAAAACTGGACATAAGGAAGCTGTATTAGGGCTTTCCGGGGGTATTGACAGTGCTTTGGTTGCATCAATTGCCGCAGATGCACTGGGTCCAGAAAATGTTCATGGTATTTCTCTCCCTTCCAAATATTCTAGCGACCACAGTTTATCCGATGCAAAAGGATTGGCACAATCATTGGGTATTGATTACCGTATAATTCCCATTCAGGAAGCAGTGGAAGGAATCGAGACCGTTCTACATCCTCATTTTTTAAGACAAAAATCTAATGTTACTGAAGAAAATATTCAGGCACGTGTTCGTGGAAATTTGCTCATGGCACTATCAAATAAATTTGGCTGGATGGTTTTATCCACAGGGAATAAAACTGAATTGGCATTAGGATACTGCACTTTGTATGGAGATATGAGTGGTGGGCTTGCAGTAATTTCTGATTTAAGTAAAACCGATGTATATGCTATTGCTAATTGGGTAAATACTCAGCAACCTGAAAGAATTCCTGAAGGATCTATACTTAAACCACCTTCAGCAGAATTAGCTCCAAACCAGGTAGACCCATTTGATTACGATATAGTGAGTCCATTAGTGGATGCAATTGTTGAAGAAAGAAAATTACCATTGGAATTGGTTCAAAATGGAGCAGAATCTGAATTAGTAAATTCATTATATCAAAAAATTCGTTTCAATGAATATAAGAGAAGGCAATCTGCGCCAGGACTTCGGGTTTCTTCCAAAGCATTTGGTGCGGGAAGGCGTGTTCCGATTGTAAACCATTATAAGGGTAGGTTTTAATGAAATATCAAATTTTAATTATATTTATTTTGACCAGTATTTTTGCACAGGAGTCCACTCCGGCAGAGTTTTGGAGCAGTTATTCACAGGAAGAAAAAATCGCATTTATAAATGGAGCATATGGCGCCATTGCCAAATTAAAAGCTCACCATCAAGCTGAATTAAGGAAGCAATTTCTTCATGAAGAAAATTTTGTAGAACCATATTATATTGAGAGGTTTTATGATATTGCAGATGAATATCGATCAAAAGAAGTTGGCTATAATTTGAAAATTATAGCTTTACACATGGACGCATTTTATACAAACTCTGATAATTTAAATATACCTGTATTAGAAGCATTGCGAGTAGTATCCTTAATGCAGGATGGTGAACAAAGAACAGCAAACGTAAGATTACTTAGGGCTCAGCAAAAGTATCAATAATACTTTTATATCTATTTCCCAACTGACCAAAGATAAAATAATAGAAAAAAAATATTGAATCTTGGCCGATTTGGTCTTGCGAAATATCTGAATTTCCATGGACTTATGGACAAAAGGAAACATGGTTAATCCTAAAAGGAGAAATTATAGTCATTACAGAAACTGAAAGAGTTACCATTCACACTGGTGACTATGTGATTTTTCCTAAAGGATTATCCTGCCATTGGAATGTTTTAAAGCCAGTGCGGAAATATCATTCATTTGGATAATCAGATTTTGTATCTATAAACACCACATTTAACTCCGTAATTTCGTCGGATGAAAACAGTACATATCCGCAATTTTTGTATTATTGCTCATATTGATCATGGCAAATCAACTCTGGCTGATCGCCTTTTAGAAGAAACAGATACACTATCCCAAAAAAAAATGAAAGCCCAGGTTTTGGATAGTATGGATTTGGAAAGAGAGCGTGGAATTACAATAAAAAGTCATCCGATTAGAATGGAGTATAAACATAAAGATGGTGTTACTTATGTTTTAAATTTAATTGATACTCCAGGACACGTTGATTTTTCTTATGAAGTGTCTAGATCTTTAGCAGCTTGTGAAGGGGCATTGTTATTAGTAGATGCAGCTCAAGGTGTTGAGGCACAGACTGTTTCAAATACATATCTAGCAATTGAAAATAATCTTGCCTTAATTCCGATAATAAACAAGGTGGATCTTCAATCAGCTATGGTAGAAGATGTAAAAATTCAAATCATGGAATTAATTGGTTGTGATGAAAGTGAGATTATTGAAGCAAGTGCTAAGAGTGGTAAAGGTATCCAAAATATTTTTAAAGCTATAATCGATAGGATTGATCCGCCAAAGGATAATGCAAATGACCAAAGTCGAGCATTAATATTTGATTCTATGTACGATAATTACAAGGGTGCCATTCCTTATATCCGTGTATTTGACGGTATTTTAAAACCGGGAATGACTGCTCAATTTTTTGCTCACGGAATAGAATATGAGATTACTGAAACTGGACACTTTGTCTTAGATAAAATTAAATCAACAGAATTACGTTCTGGTGATGTGGGATATATAGTTGCTAGTATTCGGGATATGGGTCATATCGAACCAGGAGATACAATTACTACAAAAGAGAATAAGGCTGATAAACAGCTTCCTGGATATAAAAAAGTTAAACCCATGGTTTTTTCAGGTCTTTATCCTGCAGATGCGGATGATTATGATCAACTAAGGCAAGCTTTGGAAAAACTTCAGTTAAATGATGCTTCCCTTGAATTCACTCCAGAAACCAGTGAAGCATTAGGCTTTGGATTTCGATGCGGATTTTTAGGATTATTACATATGGAAATTATCCAAGAACGATTGGAGCGGGAATTCGACTTGGATTTAGTGACAACAACTCCAAATGTTATATATGAAGTATTATTTAGGAATGAAGAGATAATTAAGGTAGATACACCTGCAAAAATGCCGCCTATTGGAGAAATTAATTCAATTTTTGAACCAATTGTTGCTGCTGAAATATTAACACCCAAAGAATACATTGGCAGCATAATGACACTCTGTCAAAAAAAGCGAGGATCTTATAAGAATACTCAATATTTATCACCTGAAAAAGCTGTACTCCATTATGATTTACCTCTAGGTGAAATTATTTTTGATTTTTATGATAAACTGAAATCATTATCAAGTGGATATGCATCTTTTGATTATGAATTCAAAGAATTTGAAAAATCACAACTTCAAAAACTTGATATTTTAATTCATGGTGAACCTGTAGATGCTTTATCTATTATATGCCATAGTGATGATGCATATCACCGTGGCGTGGCCCTTTGTTCAAAATTAAAAGAACTGATCCCAAGGCAAATGTTTGAAGTTGCAATTCAAGCTGCCATAAATAACCGGATCATCGCCAGAACGACTGTTAGAGCATTAAAGAAGAATGTTACTGCAAAATGCTATGGTGGTGATATCACTAGAAAAAGAAAATTGTGGGAAAAACAAAAAAAAGGTAAAAAGCGAATGAAAATGATTGGTAAAGTAGAAGTACCGCAAGAAGCACTTTTGGCAGTTTTACAAGTAGATTCCGATTAATTCAATGCATTCCTATTGGCGATCCACCCGTTCTCCGCTGTATAGTTTTTTGTTTACAATCCCATTGTTTCTTATCTATGAGATAGGAATCATTATTTCAACGTCTGATGAAATGATGGTTATGCGGAATGGAGCAGATGCTTTAATGAGGCAAATATTAGAAATATTTGGTGTCCATGGGCATCATTGGATTGGAGCAATATTTTTTTCAGGTTTTATAATTACGTTTATACTCCATAGAAAATATTGGGAAAATACAGCCATTCACGGCGATTATCTTTTATTGATGATAGGAGAAAGTATATTTTGGTCTGTTTTAATCTATTATTTTATGGCAAATGTATACTTGCTACTTATGAATCCAACTGGTTTTAGATTGATCCAGCAGGTCACCCTTGCAGTGGGAGCAGGTATTTATGAAGAATTTCTTTTCAGAGTATTATTGATAGCAGGGGTTTCTGGAATATTTGGTTTCATCTTTCAGTGGTCAAATAAAATGAGAAAATGGATGGCAATGGTTTTTGCCGCAGGAATCTTTTCTTATTTTCATTTTATCGGTGAATATGGTGATTATTTCTCTTTCAATATTTTTATGATCCGGTTTTTGGCGGGCATTATTTTAGGGACTATCTATTTTTTCAGGGGCTTTGGGATTACTGCCTGGTCCCATGCTATATATGATCTTATTGTTCTTACAAGAATAACAACTGAATAAGTAAATCTTTTTAAATTTAACAATGAGACTTCGTTTAATATATCTATTCTTTATTTTGGTTAAAATCACAAATGGGGAAATCACTAATGGAAGACTTTCTATAATACCAGAATATGACCAAAATCTTGTAACCATCTTATTTACTGCTCAGCGTGGAATTAAAGATCAAAAATCACCAATATATTTTTCAGTACCTGATGATGTGGATAGTGTTTCTAAAATCGAGACACTTCCTAATAATCAAATTAATTTTTATGTGATTCCAACAAAAACTATTGATGGGAAAACTTGGGTAGAAATATCTCCTGATTTAGTTGAATTTGCATATTTGATCAATTCATCACCTTTTTCAAAACCAGGACCAAGAGAGTTTGAGTATAATCTTTCTTTCTCCCAACAAGTAACCAATTTAAATTTAGAAATTCAGAAACCACTGGCAGCAGAAAAATTCAGATATATAGGATTTGATGGTCAGAAATCTAGTGATTCTAACGGGCAAACTACTTATTTTGTTGAACTGGACAATATACCAACTGGATCAAGTCGTCTAATTAAAATTTCTTATGAAAATCCACTAGGTATAACCACGAGAGACGCTTTACAAGAATTAATGTCCATTTCTGAGCAGAAAAAACTCCCACAAAACCCTGTAAAACAGATTAGGCGCCATAAACTTTATATATGGGAACCACTTTTTGCCTTAGGAGTTCTAAGTGTTATAATTGCCATCGTAATAATGAATAGTAGTGTACAATCTTTAAACTGTTCAAATTGTGAACAAAAATTAAATTCCAATGACAAATATTGTCCGAAATGCGGAGAGAAAATCTAATGTTTCCAGTCTTATTTGAAATAGGTCCTATAAAAATATACTCATATGGCTTCATGTTGGTAGTAGCATTTTATACATGTTATTTTCTATTACACCATGATTTGAAGCGTTTGGGCCACGATGATAAATTAGCGTCAGATATGGTATTTTGGGCAGCTGTCGGTGGTATATTGGGATCTAAAATATATTATTTATTGGAAAACCTGGGCCAAGTAATCGAAGATCCTATTGGGATGATATTTAGTGGTTCTGGGTTAGTTTTCCTTGGTGGTTTAATGGGTGGCACATTGGCTGTAACTATACTATTACGAAAAAATGGACTGCCTTGGTTGAAATTCGCGGATATTGTTGCACCACTTTTAATTTTAGGATATGGAATAGGTAGGATTGGTTGTTTTCTTGTGGGCGACGATTATGGAATTCCTAGTAATTTACCTTGGGCAATAGCATTCCCCAATGGGCTTCCACCATCAACCTCCAGTGTTTTTGGATTGTATTATCCTTGGATAGATATTTCTGATTTTGAATCTGGTTTACTTAAAGTTCATCCTACACAGATATATGAATCTGTTACGTGTATTTCATTATTTTTCTTTCTCTGGTTCAAACGTTCTACTATAAAAGTAACAGGTAGTCTTTTCTTCCTTTATTTAATCTTGGCTGGAGTTGAAAGATTCGCAGTCGAGTTTATTCGAACGAATGAAAAATACTTATTCGATATCTTTTCAGGCTCCCAAATAATTTCAATAATTATGATTATTATAGGTTCTTATTTTCTGCTTTATCCTTTATCAGATATGGAGCAATAACCTGCTTATTGTTTTTATAATATTAATTTTATGTTCAACACCGACTTTTGGGCAGGTTAACCTTTATATCACCGAATTTCGGCCGTTCCCTGAAAAACTGAACCTTTTAGATTTAGAACCATCCAAATTGAGTTGGTCAATTGCAAACCACTTTTTATTACTGGATGAAAAAAAAAGAGAATTGATAGCACTAGATCCATTTGGTGAAATGAATTTATCAAGCGGATTAGGGCAAAAGCGTTTTCATTTTGGCGATTTAGTTTGGATAGGTATGTCACCGCAGGGAATTAAAGTTGTAGATCGATTAGAAAATGAAATTATTATTCTAGATTATCATTTAAATACCATACGTAATATTACATTGAATCAACGTATTTTCCCTGAAAACGTCGCTATAGACCCATGGGGAAGACTATTTCTTTATACTAGGACTTACAATTGTATCTATATTTTTGACAATGGAGAAATGTATCAGACACCATTTATAAATTTATCAAAGGAATTTTCACCAGCTTTTTGTATGCAAAAGATGGAAATAAACCAGGATGGTGAGATTGCCATATTGGAATGCAATGGGAGTATTCATTTTTTTAATAGAAATGGACAAATAAAAATTTCATTAACAGCACTGTTAGAAGATCCAACTTTTTTAATCCCTTTACGTGATGATTGGTTTATTTTTAATCAAAATGGAGTTGGTATTTCAATTCAAACACGGGATCATGTAATAATACCAGTTGCAAGCCTTCCTATAGTAGATATGGTATCCTTAAATCGTTCCATTGCAGTTTTATCAAAGGATCATATACTAGTTCTTGATGTCAAATAAAATTAGGCTGCTTTATGGTCTTTATTTATTATGTAATTGTGCAATTATCGCACAAGTATCTTCTACAGTAGATACTATTTTTCAGGTTGGGTTAGGAAATACGATTCAATTAAGTAATAGTTTTATACTAGAATCATCTGTTAAAGTAGATTATTTAGGTGAATCATTAACTATTGAATCGATTCAATCTATTGAAGGAATAATAACACTTTCTGATTCCAAATATGATTTTCCCATTGTTGTCCACTACGATTATTTAAATAAAGGTTTACCAATTTCTGTTGGTCCAAAGTGGAAAACCTTACCTGCTCTTGGTACAAAAATATCTCAATTAAACCAAGAAATATCATCATATGCTAAACCTAAAAGTAATACCGAGTCCAATCTCTTTTCATCAGGGAATATCTATCGCCAATTAACTATTTCACCACTAGGAGGCTCTGATTTTACTGGCGGCCTTCAAATGCAGTTGAATGGGAAGTTGACAGAAAATTTGATTGTCAGTGGTGTACTAACAGATCAGGAGTTAACAATACAACCTGAAGGTACTACAAGAGAATTGGAAGAAATAGACCTAGTTTATCTTAAAGTAACTCATCCTAATTATACAGTAGATGCAGGTGATATATTTTTTGAAAATAATTTAAATAAAAAACAAAAAATTGATAGAAAGTTGATAGGTTTAAAAAATAGTTTTAATATAAATAACTGGACTGGTGCTGGAGTGTTTGCTAATTCAAAAGGGAATTTTAAATCCATGGAATTTAAAGGCAGGGATGCTGATCAAGGGCCGTATCAGTTAACTGGTAAAGACGGGAACAGGGACATTATAATTCTATCTGGTACTGAGAAAGTTTGGGTGAATGGTAAAAATTGTATAAGAGGTCAAAATCAAGATTATATTATTGATTATTCATCAGGTGAAATTCAGTTTACACCTAAAACCTTAATCCATTCTGATTCTGATATATTTGTGGAATACCAATATTCCAATTTTGAATATCAAAAAGAATTTATTGGCGGATCCATGAAAAAGGTCTTTGCTCATAAAGGCTTATTTAGCTATGGATATTTTAGAGAATCTGATGAATTCAATGGCATGAATTGGAGAGGTGATATAAAGGATTCGTTGAATGTATTAGATGCAGGAAAAATAAAGATAAGTACGGCAGTTTTAAATGATAAAGGTGATTATATCAAAAAGAATAATATTTTTGAATATTATCCAGAAAATATATCATCTGATTCATTGAGATATACAGTAACCTTTGAGTATAATGAGAATGGAAAATATGCTCGGAAAATTTCAAATAAAGGGCGAATCTATTATAAATATATTACCGGTGACATAAGTCAAGAAAGTGATCAGGATAGATACAGTCCATTTCGACTAATTTATGCTCCACAAACACATAGTCTCGGATATTTTGGTGGAGAGTATAAAATAGGAAACAATTTGAAAATTTCTTCTAATTTGACCACTTCTATGGTTAATAGAAACAGTTACAACTTATCAGGGAATACTTCAAATGGCTCCGCATCTATGGTTGAGATTATTCTAGATTCATTAGAATTCAGTAGAGGTTTATTTTATCTTTCAATTTCCGATTGGACAAGAGGTTTGAATTATTATGCGCTTGGTCAGGAAAATGATGTACAGCAAAGAAGATTTTGGAACTTAGATTCTTCATTGAATAATAATATTAAAGAATCAAAGGTGAATTCTACATTGATCATTCATGAATATGGCACCACTAATATTGAAATTGCCCAATTGAACCATCAAAATTTCACTCATTCCAGGTTCTTTTTTAATCAGGATATCACTCATTTAAAATTTACCAATACATACATAAATCATAGATCAATTCGAAAACCAAAAGGAATATTTAATCGATCTGATGGAAGATTTCAAATACATTTCAAGGAATTTTCACCATTTATAAAGGTATTATCAGAAACAGAATCAAATGTAGCTCGTTTTCGTAATGTGGGCAGTGGAATTCAATTCCAAAATTTGAAGACACATATCGAAACTGGAGTTGATTTGCGAAAAGATGAGACATTTAATGATTCAACGACTTGGGAATCTATTTCTGAAGATTTTATTGGATTTATTGATATGAAAGCACAGTTTCCATCAGGGTGGTCACAGAATATAATATATAAAAAACGGATTAAATCTTTTGAATCTAGTTTACCATCCCTTGATTATTCTTTGGCAACACTAGCTTTTAGTTATAATCGTGGACTCCATCCACTTCAATGGGAACTCCAAATTAACAAAGAGGAATCCCTTTCTGAAGAAAGAGCTGTTGTTTATGATTCTGTAGGTACAGGTTTAGGACAGTATAGATATGATCCAGTTTTTAATACATATGTATCAGACCCCAATGGTGCCTTTATTGCACATTCCATTTCAACCGGAAAACGTGATCCAACATCGAACTTTGAAGGGTCACAGCGTTTTATGTTTGATTTTGGAAAAATCCCTGGTTTACCAAAACTTTTAATTCGAAGTCATAGTCGTCTAGATTATAGTGCACTTAAATCAGATATCAATAAAATATTAAGGCCTGAAATAACAGATTCGACAATTTCTCGTTCAAGATTAGAATCGAGACTAGAGATTATATATTCTGGGAAAAGAAGATTACTCAGTTGGATAGAAAATCAACATGAACTAAATGGTCTTGATCCTCGAGGAAATGATTTACATAAAACAAGTTCATTTGGTCTTGATATTGAACAATCTATCTCAAATATTTTGCAGGTTAAACTAAATACAAAGCATCGTACAAAAATAATTAAATCAACGGTTTCTGATTTGAGAAATCGAAAGATGGCTGGCTGGTGGAATGAAACCCGATTCCATGTATCGATAAATTCGTCATTTGATTTTGATATTGGTTTCTTGACAGGTTTTGATTCAGGTGAACAGCAAGAAAATTCTTTTACTGGTCATGCTCTTGGCTATTTAGTAAATGGTCGGTTTTTTTTCAAAAAAACTGGACGGTTGCAGACAAGTATGAGTTGGATAAATGCATTTGAAAAGAATTATGGATATAAGTTACCACCTGAAGCACTGAATGGATATCCTCTTGGTAAAAGTTTTCGTTCCAATACACGCCTACAGTATTTCATTAACCGATCAATCTCAATGATTTTCACCTTAGATACAATAAATGATATTCGTTACAAAAATTTTATCACATTTCAGGGAGAGATTCGTGCGCATTTTTAGTAATTTAATTTATTTAGCTTTTGGGATCCTTATTGGGCAAGATCCCATGATCAAAATTCCATCTATTGAATCAAGTGTTATTTTAGACTCTCTCTATAATAAAAAAGAATATGATTCAAACATAGCATTGGTTTATAACCTAAAAAGATTTCAACTAAACCCTGACTATTCAATCTATTCTATTGTTGAAAATAGAAAATACATAGATTCATTAGTGATAGATGGTGTTATAAATATCCAAAATCCGATTATGGATCGAATTATAGCTCCATTAAAATCTAACCCTATAAATAATGGATTTGAGAATATTAAGAAAAACTGGGTTCAACGTTATTACTTTTTTAGGCAAGAACCTTTAATTGAACTTGGTCTAATTAATGAAAGCCATTTAGGGGCTATTCTTCAATTTTCACCAGAATTTGAAAGTTATTTTTCTGGAATATTTGGACTAAGTCAACAAGGAAAGAATTGGTATCTGAATGGAGAAATTGATCTTCATTTTGAAAATTTGATTCAAACGGCCGGTATTTTAGATTTATATTGGAAGCGAACTGATTCATTATCTCAGAGTATTCAATTTGAAATACTTGAGCCACATCCGTTCGGATGGGAATTAGGTACTCACATTCGATATCACCATGAAATTATGAGTGGTTTGTATACAATTATTAAAACAGAATCAATGTTACGGCTATATTCCCCATGGGTAGGGCATTTAAATTTGGGTTTCATATCTGGAAGGACACATCCCACAAAAATTGGCCAAATCAGCGGTTTTGAAAAGGTATGGTTTAAAGCTCTCTCAATTTCAAAGAATACAGATACAAGAAACCAACGTTATCTACCAACTAAAGGGAAAAAAATCAATATTAGCATTGATGCAGGTCTTCAGAAAAAGACTGAATACATTGAAACAGAATTTGATATTCAGCAGTATTTTGAAATTTGGAAAAAATTTAATGTAATGTTGCGGTTGCAGGGGAAGGGGCTACATGATTTTAAAGTAATAATTCCTAAATCAAGGTATATGATCTATGGAGGTAGTGGTACTTTACGAGGGTTCAAAGAACAAAACTTTTCCGCACCACAATTTCAAGTGGGCACAATTGAACTAAATTATAAACCGGTTAATATGATACAAACAGGCATTTTTATAGATTGTGGTACAGATAAATTGAACTTATTTAATAATAATAATGTTGGTTATGGTTTAGGCTTTACACAAGTATCAAATAAAACCATAATTAAAATTCAATATGCAATGGCAAAAGGCCAAAATTTCAGTGATGGAAAGCTACATATTAATTGGATTTCTCGTATATAAGAAAATGAAATCAATTTTTAAAATATCAGTATATAAGAAAATATATTATTTACCAATATTGATTCTTGGAATCAATAACCTGAATTGTAGTGGGAAAAGAGAAGCATTAGGTGCCGATAATGAAATTCGAGTTATTTGTTCTGATATTGATAAAGATATTGTTCGAAAATATTTAAAATCGATTTTCACTGATACTATTTTCACACCAGAGCCTGAACCTTATTACTATTTAAAGTTTTCCGATCCTGATACATATAATGATTTAAAGGAACAATCCCATGTTATTGTTGCAGCCTTAGACCGTAATAAGGGAAATCCTGGATATCAATTAATTAAGAGATTGTTGCCTGAAGAGCAGTTTCAAAAAACTGAATTAGGAGATCCTCTGATTTTGGCTAAAGATGTGAATGCACGAAAGCAATTATTTATGATAATTAATGGAAGTTCAGAAGATCAATTAATGTCGACTATTGATTCAAAAAGAAATTTTATACGGAAACAATATTTTGATCAATTTGTTGATCGACAAAGCAGATTTATTTTCGGTTCAGACCGAAACAAAAAGTTAGAAGATTCTCTGGCGAATGCATTTGGATGGCAAATGAAAATTCCATGGGGTTGGGAATTGATCAAAAGTGATAAAGAGTCTCAATTTGTTTGGATTGGAAAAGAAAGACCTTTTCAGTGGATTGGAATCGGGTGGGAAGATGGTAACCTGGTAGAGGATGAACTGAAAGTAGGTGAATATATTTGGAATTGGCCGATGAGTCATTACGGATTTATTCGGTTAAACGATTATAAATTTGAAATACAAGTTGCAGCTCATAATAATAAAAAGGCATGGCGTGCCCAAGGGATCTGGGAAACTATTGATGTGAAAGAAGCTAAAGGCGGTCCATTCCGTTCTTATATATTATATGATGAGAAGCAAAACCGATCTTATCATTTAAATTATTTAATTCATCATCCTGGTAATGACAAATCTATATTTATGAGACAACTTGATTTAATTGTTAAAACATTTACCCCCTTGAATTCATGAAAATTTTGATTACTGGTGCTTTCGGTCAGTTGGGTACTGCTATTTATAATAATTTTACCGAAGATATGGAAATAATTCGTACAGGTCGGGTTGTGCCTAAATCAGAAACTGGGATTGTTTTGGATATAAGGGATAAGATTTACCTAAAAGAATGTATTAACGCCGTTTCACCTGAAATAATATTAAATCTTGCTGCAATGACTGATGTAGATAGTTGTGAATTAAACCCTAATATTGCAAAAGAGATTAATATTGCTGGCGTACAGCATCTTTGTGATTCATTTGATGGAAAAATAATTCAACTATCTACTGATTATGTCTTTGACGGTGAAAATGGTCCTTATTCTGAATGTGACAATGTGAATCCAATATCTATCTATGGTAAAACTAAATTAGCTTCTGAAAAGATTTTAATGGATAAAGATCCAAATCATCTTATTGTTCGAGGAAATGTAATTTATGATAACACTCCAAACACACAATCAAGTTTTTTAAATTGGGTGGTGCACTCTTTAGAAAATAATAAGCAGATAAAAGTTGTTGATGATCAGATTAATAACCCAATATGGGCGCAATCCATGGCTGAAATACTTAAACTTTGTATTGAAAATAATATGTCAGGTATAGTGCACTGGGGAGGTGCAGATTATTTGAATCGTTACGAATTTTCCTTAAAAATAGCAAAGAAATATGAATTAGATGAAAAATTAATAGAACCCATTAAAACAACTGACTTAAAACAGGCAGCACCAAGACCCTTGAATTCTGGTCTCAAAACCGATAAGTTGAATGAGTTAATCAATGTAGTCCCACCTACAGTTGATGATTGTTTAAAAGCAATAATAAAAACCACTGATACATGAAAACATTAGTTATATCGCCTACATATAACGAAAGTAAAAATATTCAGGCCTTGGTAGAGCAAGTGCTTGACCCTAATCCTGATTTTCACTTACTTATTATTGATGATAATTCTCCTGATGGCACAGCACAATTAGTAAAAGAATTACAAAAAAATTATAATAATTTGTTTCTTGAAGAGCGTCCTGGCAAAGCAGGTTTGGGTACAGCTTACGTATATGGGTTCCAATGGGCCTTAAAAAGAAAATATGAAGCAATTG
>CAJWHW010000022.1:0-36370 GCA_913040915.1 uncultured Fidelibacterota bacterium
TGGATAGAGCATCTGCCTTCTAAGCAGAGGGTCACAGGTTCGAATCCTGTCCGGGGTACTTTATAGTTTTCCTTCTTTCATTAATAAATAGGTTCAAGTCAGGGTACATACATAATTTTCAATAGATTTACTCAATATAATTTCACAATCTAGTTATTATTTTTTCCCCACAATATCCAACAATTCAACTTCAAAGATTAGAAGGCTCTGAGCAGGGATATTGGGTTTAGGCCTGTTTCCATAGGCAATTTTTGGATGAATAAAGAATTTAAATTTAGAACCCACCTTCATGAGCTGGAGTCCTTCCGTCCAACCTTTTATTACCTGATTAAGTCCAAACTCGGATGGCTCTCCTCTATCAACAGAACTGTCAAATTTAGATCCATCCATAAGAGTTCCTACATAATGAACCTTCACCCTATCTGTTTGCCCAGGTGATTCACCATTTCCTTCTTTGATAACTCTATATTGGAGACCAGTAGGTGTTTCTTTTATATCAGGCTTTTCCTTATTATTAGCTAAAAATTCTTCAGCAGCTTTTAAATTGACATTTTCTGCTTCTTTTGCCTTACTACGGATATGTTGCTGTAAAGCAACAATCATTTGCCTTCTTTGTTTTGGATCTAATAAGATCTCATCTGTCTTATGCCCATCTAACAATCCAGCCATAAAGATATCATAATCCAACTCAACATGTTGTTGTTTCAGGTTGGCACCTAGATCTGCACCAAGCGCATAACTGGTTGAGTCTTTGAAATCTGTTAGATTTGTTACAGTCGGATGACTAGTATCTGTACCACATCCAAATGTTAAAAGCATTATTAGTAAAAATAATCGGTTTATCATGTTTTTATCCGTATTGCTTAAATGATTAAAAAAATAATTCGTATGGCTTAATCTGAATCTCGAGATTCAATAACCAACATAAAGCCACCAGCTACAATGGCTATAATTGCCAGCCCAAGAAGTGGGTGATTGCCGATAAATGAAAGAATTATGGTAACAAATGACAACAAAATAATTGCTAGACCGCCAAAAATAAGATACCATGCTAATTGTCTTCTTTGCATGAATAATTGTCCTTTTTATATCCCGATCGATTGATTAATGTTTTATTAGTGTTATGTTTACTACATCAAAATTACAGAATTTTAGTGCTGTCATCGGGAAAATTTCATGATACCAACAACCGATTTTTCTGTTCGCTCTCTGCTGGGTGGATATGACAATAATTTTACCTACCTAATAACCTGTAGCAGAACGGGGGCACAAGTGATTGTGGATGCAGCGGTTGAATTCAAAAATTTAACTCCATTTTTTCGCGATAAACCTCTGGCACTCTTGATTACACATACTCATGGAGACCACATTGCATATTTGGACCAATACCTGGAAGAATTTCCTGAAATAGTTGTTCTAGGACACCCAGAAACAAAAATACGAAAAGAGAATCAATTTAAATCCATATCCCATAACCATAATTTTAAAATCGGTGAATTACATTTTCTTGCTCTGCATACGCCTGGACACTATTATGACTCTATATGCTATAAATTAGATTCAGTCATTTTCACAGGTGACACTCTCTTTGTCGGTCGGACTGGAAGGGTGAAATCTGCTGGAAGTGATATTTCTGATCTTTATGATTCAATTTACAATAAGCTTTTAACACTTCCCGAAAATACAAGAATATATCCTGGGCATGACTATGGTGACTCACCTACTATCACTATAAAAGATAATATTAAAATCAGTCCCTTATTACAAGCCAGCGACTTAAGCGATTTTCAACAAAAAATGGAAAATTATGAGCAAAACCGAAAACCGGGCACATAGTGTTTAAGCAGAAGTACTTATGAAGCAGATATTCAATTTCCTCTTATTATTAATGTTGGCCATCAGCTGTACTGGTATCAATAAAAATAACAGTTGTACGGAATGCGGTGGTGGATTAGTTGATGGATTTCTATATAAGGAGGTCATTATAGAAGATATGATTGGTTTGGCCGAAATTGATATAATAACAGATATAGGGAAATGTATTCGTTTTAAACTTGATGGCAGTGATTTTTCTGAAGCCGAAATTGTAGATGATTGCTGCTGTATTGAATACCAGTAAATGATTAATTCTTTCTCTACTGCAACCAGTCCGAAAAGAGCAGTAATCGCTATTCATGGCTGGACTGGAGATATATCTTCTATGGAACCGATTGCAAAATCTATAGGTCTTCCTGATACAAAATGGGTCATTCCACAAGCGCCGTATATCTCAGATAAAAAAGGATATACATGGTTTCAAGGAAACGATAAAATTGGTTGGAAATATGAGAACTCATTTTCGTTATTATCTAAAATAATTTCAGATTTATTGGAAAAAGGTTTTACCCATCAGCAACTTTTTATGATCGGGTTTTCACAGGGCGCATGTTTTATTATGGAATATATTATTCGTCAGTCTTTTTCTATTGGAGGGATTATTCCAATCGCTGGATTTATAAAAGATCAGGGACGATTCAGGAAGGACATAACCCCAGAAAGTAAACAGACACGTGTTTTACTTTTACATGGGGATAAAGATGATGTCATTTTTCCGGAGGGCAGCACAAAAGCCCACAAACTTTTTGAAGAAGCCGGATACAACTCTCAATACCATTTTTTACCAGCAAAACATAAAATCCCAACGAAGGCTATCCCGCTGATAAAAACCTTTATTTTATCTGACAAAATAGATTTGATTTAGATTATACTTGGAACCAATAGTTTAGTTTCAAAAATATGGAGTTTGAACTATTTGTGCTCCATGTTTGGTCTTGATAAGAAAAGTATTTTCTTTCATTATAATTATAAACAATATATGCGGTACTCCCTGGCTTATATTCCCACCGAAGGACAAATGTCCCTATATTATTATCTAATTTAAAATCAGGATTATCAGAATAAATGAATGGTTCAAGATCTCTAGATTCTTCTCTCAAAAGTCTGTTAAAAGATATATAGTCCATATCAACCATAAAAGGTTGCATAAATACTTCTAGTGTTAATTCAGGAGTAAATGTCCAATTAAATCTCAGTTTTAAATCTCTCATAGTAGTTGAAGACTGTGCATAAATGATATTCTTAACAAGGGAGTCTTCTTCAATTCCCACCCACTCCATGGCATTCCTATCTAAATCTTGGGTGTAGTCCAGTGCGATACTAATATTGTTTAGTGGTTTGTAATTAAGTTTTAAACCAAATTGATTCCCCCATGGGCTATACTCGCCTCTCCCAATTGAAAGACTCGTATTTGCGGTTAATATTTTTCTTTGGTCCGTCTTTATCCAAATATTAAAATAACCCTTTGTCTCTGATTTATAAACCCAAGCATCTTCATCACGAAATGTGTCATTATCATCAAATGCAGCAAATTTTATATCTATTTTTGAACCAACGCTCCAATAATTCTTTAAATCATTCTTTTGTTCTATCTCCAATTCTTTATTAGTGATTAACCCATCTCCGCGGCCTCCAACTTTATACTTAATTTCTAAATCATTTTTTAAAAAGGTCCCCCATGGTTTCTGCTTACGAACTTTTCCCATTGCACCAAAAAACCAATCATCATTACGTTTATTAAATCCGAGATCATTAATTTCAAAATTTTTATCTTTATAACCGGTAAAAAATTTTAATTCCCACCATTCTGGATCAAGATATCCAATAAAAAGACGTACACCATCACCCGCAGTGCCATCTTTTAAAGAATTTACCATCTGCCCTCTAATTGCAAGAGCATTATTCAAGAATTTAAGATTCCAATCAAGGCCCAAAACATTTGAATAGCCTACATTATTTCTACGCTGATCAGTAACCATGAGACCAACTGTCGAAAGTGAATTCAATACCGGCTGTTCAACTCTCCCAATAAAATGATTTGTTCTTGGCTCTAGTAATATTTCTTCTTGAACTAGACTATCGCCAACTTCATGTTCCCAAATCCCATATTCTTCATCTGTAACGGCTTCGATTATCCCAAATTTTGTTCCCTCTCTTGTTTCTCCTAATAATTTTCCAGCAGCTAAAATTGTTGTCACATTCGGTTTATCTATTATTTCTCCATCATCAGGGGTTAAGAGTCCAGGTGCTTTACCAATCCTTCTGGAATAAAATAATTCAGTACGATTTTTAAAAAAATTATTACCTTCTATGAAAAATCGCCTCTTCTCTTGAAATTGAGTTTCAAAGGCGCTAAGGTTTAATACTGATGGATCTGCCTCTACCTGCCCAAAATCAGGATTAAATGTAAGGTGTAGTGCCGATCGAGCATTAAAACCATATTTTAAATCTAGGCCGGTAGAGTTGCTATTTAGGTCGTCCGTTTTTCCACTCAATAAATAAGGAACAACTTCTAATTGTTTTGGTGGTGGGACATCAGATATTCCTTTAAGGACTCCGTAATAAGGTACAAACCCCTCTACTCCAAAAGGTACGCATGGCCATTGTGTCTCTTCTTGTTTATATTGAATATGTCGTGCAGCAAAAAAACCCCAGTCTTGATCAGAGTTTGCTTCAAAGGAGAAAATACTAAAAGGAATTCTATATTCGACAGACCAACCATCCTCATTTAGCGCTGTTTTAAAGTCCCATACAGCGTCCCAGCTTCGATCAAAACCAGCCATACCTGGTCCGGTAAGTGCAACATCCATGCGAGACCCTGCTGGATTTACAAAAAAATGGTTTCCTGTTCTGTCATCATTATTTGAGTCAAATGCGACCACGGCCCAATCTGATTTTGGTCCAAGAACTTCAAACCAGTTATCGCGCCTTCCTAATCTACCAACTATTTTTTCAGGATGGCTCGTGAGACAATTAACTGCTACATAAATATAATCATCATCATATACAATTCGTACCTCTGTTTTCTCAGCTGGCAATTCTAAATTGTAAGGTTTAAACTGAAGAAATTCTGATTCAGGTACTACATTCTCCCAGACCTCATCATCTAATACTCCATCAAGTACTGGAGGAGTCTGAATTCTTGTAGCGTAAATTTCTTTTAAACGTAACTGGTCGGGATCAATCTCTTGTGCGTATATCGATTCAAAAACAATAATCACAAAAATTAAAGCTATATTTTTTGGACCATTACTAGGCATAATAATTTTGATTTTCTTTTATTTTAATAAAATATATTTATGTATAAAGACTCTTAAATTAAATTAAGAGACTAGTAAAAATTATATTATAATTTAATTTTTTTTAGATATTTCCTAAGTTAAAGTAATTCAATTATTTCTATACTAGAAAATTACCTTATTAAAAATTGTTTAATACAATTATAATCGATTGTTGAATAATAAAACCAAAAATCGAATATTTAAGTGCCTTCAATGAGGATAGATAACGGCCACTTAACCCAACTTTACATTAATAGCTTTATCTCCCCTCATTCCAAAATCCACATCAAAAGATACGTTTTGCCCTACTTTTAGACCTTGCGATTTTAAATGCTCTCTTAGGCCACTCACATGGACAAAATAATCTTCCTTATCTTCCCCAGTTATAAATCCAAAACCTTTGGAAGAATCATATTCTTTAACAATACCCTTTTTCATACCTATTCTTCATTAGGTTTAAAATCCATAGAAATGGAATTAATACAATACCTTAAACCTGTGGGTTCTGGGCCATCCTTGAAAACATGCCCCAAATGTGATTCACACTTACTACATATTATTTCAACTCTATTCATACCATAACTATTGTCTTCTACTTCAACAACTGATTCAGGGATCACTTCATAAAATGCCGGCCAACCACACCCGGATCTATATTTGGTATCAGAAGTGAAAAGATCATTATCGCAACCAGCACAAAAATATTTCCCATCTTCAAAAAAGCCATCATATTTTCCGGTAAATGCTCGTTCAGTTCCTTTTTCTCTTAAAACGCGGTATTCCTCTTTTGTAAGGATGCGTTTCCATTCTGATTCTGTTCTTTTCATTGGATCTTTATATAACTGTTGTTTTGAATTTACATTAATTTTTTGAAGAGTTTGATCTTGAGAAACAATTTGTGATGTAAATAAAATTGTAAACAGGAAAAAGCTAAATAAACCAACAATTAATTTAACATTGCTCATCATTATCAAACACTCCGGAAATAACTAAAGTTCCCGGCTTGCTGCCTTTTACATTAGCACGAAATTTTTCAATATTGCTGAAGCCATTATTCATAAAGATTGATTCCCATTCTAATTCGCTTAAAAGCGTCATATGTGTATTTAAATCTGTAGGCCACGAATGGCTTGTTTCATTTTCTTTATAAAAATCTACACCCATAATCATTTTTCCTCCTGGTTTTAACCAGTTTGATTTCATGTGGTGGATTATGTCTGCTGGATTTTCAAAATAATATAAAACTTCCATACTATGGATATAATCTACTTTTTCAGTAGGCGTCCAATTAAATAAATCAGCACGGACATAATCGCCTTCAGGATCTATTGATTTGGCATTACGGATCATATGTTCAGCACCATCTACACCAAGGGCCTTTTGGCACAACCTGTGGGCTCTCATCTCGCGAACTGCCCATCCATTTCCACAGCCTGCATCAATAAATGTAAATGGACTTAATTGACCTTTTATTAAGTAAGATAGCATTTCTTTAACTGCAGATGCATGATGTTTCCCCATTCCTTCATCTTTACCTACCAATGCCCATTTATTAAATATATCTGTTGCATGTATCATAAAATTTGCACTTGTATTGCTTAATTATTACCCAATTTTTATAGCAAAATTAGTAATCCAATCAACAAAGTGTACTTAACGGTAATAATTCAAAACACCTGACACTGCTACTCCAATTGAAATAAAATAAAGTACTCCGGAAACCTCATCCGGCAAATTGAAGAATGATGCCGATATAATTACAAGAAATGCAACGATTCCCATCCAAATAAAAACCATCGTAAATTTTTTAATTGGTGAAACCATTAAAGATGTGTCGACCATATCAATAAATAATAAAAAAGTAGATAACCTAGCATAAGGGTAATAAATATCTTAATTGCAATTTTTTTCACCTCAGAAATTATGCAGGTGGTTAGATACAGGGAAAAACTTTTACTATATTAAACTACATTTACAATAGAGTTTTTACAAAAATGGTCTCAGACTTTGGCCTTTGATGTACAACAAGTTTTGTTATAGCTTGATTCGCAGGCAGTCTGCACCTTTTTACAACAATCAGGTTTTGCACATGAACTTGTTTCGCTTTTACAGCTTGATTTTTGCCCGCATCCCGAACAACCTGTATTACTATTGCAGGTAGTTTTATTTCCACAACCGCTTTTCCCTTTTTGGCAACTAGATACCAGCTGACATTGTTCAGCTGAAATTGACTGCGGTGTATATTTTACAGAAGTGACTGACATTAAAACAATAAAAGATGCCAAGATTCCAATTGTTAATCGACTCATTATAATCTCCTTTAAGCTAAAATATAATCTAAAATGTAAGCAGGGAATTTTATTCTTTCAATGACCATAAAACTCAGAATTAAGTTCAAAATATCAAAATTCTATGGATTGGATATCTTTTCGCTGAATTCGCTCTCTTTTATCTCCTACTCGAATGACACATATGTTTTTAGTCATGCTAAGCACTTCACCTACGATCCTACTTCCATTTTTTAATAATACCGTTGTTTGGGGTGAAACAGAAGAGCTCCTTTTGCCCATATGCACTATTAATGTTACCTGACCACCAATAAAAGAAGCCAAGGGCACATCCCATGTAACTGTTGCACCAGAGATACTGGTTTCACCGATTCCTGCTTCAATATCATGAACATTCATTGGAAGTTTTATTTTATAATGCCAGATAATGTCTCCAATCATATTTTTCATCATTATTATATCCTGATCATTATTAGGCTTGGGGGTTTTTGGCTTATTGCCCAATATTTTTGTAAAGGTCAATGTACCATCATTATTATCCGTATAAGTCATTGAACCCGTAAATCCTGGGAGCTGATCATTTTTTATATTCCCTAAGCTTTCTAAAGAATTGAAACGAATCGTTGATTTAACCCATTTTGATTCATCTTTAGCAAAATCATTTACAGAAACAACTGAAATACCCTCTATTTGAGATAGGTCATACCTTACTTTTTCCGCTGTAAAAGACGTATCTCTTTCAACCATTTCCAGAGGCATTCCGTAGGTCATTGTAATTATTCCGGACCCGTCTTGTTTAATTATAAGATTTTCTTCATATTCAATACATCCGGCAATTAACAAAAGGGTAGTATAAATAAATGTCAGTGATCTTTTATTTTTACCCATTATTTCTCCATATTTATGAAAAGAATTTTAAGGATGAATATTCATCGGAATTATTTTGAATCTCCAGCGGTAATGAATAAAGATTAAATGCTAATGAAATTCTCTCATCATTACTCTTATTTTTCATTACCGAATGTTCCAACGATGAATTGAATAAAATCATTTTTCCCGATGTAGAGGCAGCTTTGAAATATTGCCAATCGCCATTTTCTTTGAAACGGAATTTGATATCCCCAGATAACTTTGGGACTTTCAAATAATATACAGCAGAAATAACAGCTTTATCTTTATGATCATGCCAGCCAGTTTTTTCGCCTGGTTTTGCAACATTGAACCAAAATTCATTCACCGGAAATCCTAAACCTTTATGAGGAACAACTAGAGGTTTTGAACAGATTCTTGTTGCAGATATTACTGCAACTTTAAAAATATCTTTTAATTCAGGAATATAATTTGGATCCAGATAAAGATTTTCCCAACGGCCTAGGATATAGTGAGAACGCTCCATTTGAGATGAGTGATCCTTTAATTTTTGTATAATTTGATTTCTGAATATATTCGAATAATCAGGGTAAAATTCATATATTTGGTGTTGGTGGAAAATAATTGGTTTTTTCACCATACAATTTAGGTAAATGTTAAATTATTGTTCATATTTTATATTAATCTTTATATGAAATCAAAAGGAATTATACCCATTGCACTAACAGGCCTACTTTGGGCTATAGGTACCCCAGATGGTTTGGATGAAAATGCATATCATCTTTTTATCGTATTTCTCGCTGTGATTGTTTCCCTTATGATTCGAGTTGTACCCTTGGCTATCAGCGTTTTAACCGGATTAGCCTTTGCGGTTTTAGTACGAATTTTCCCTTTAAAAAGTGCCTTGTCAGGTTACGGTGACAGTACCACCTGGCTGGTGGTTATTGCTTTCCTCATTTCCGGAGCCGTCATTGATACAGGGTTGGGAAGGCGAATTTCTTTAATTTGTATAACTGCTCTTGGAAAATCAATTACCGGTTTAGGCTATGCGATTTGTTTAGCTGAATTAATTTTAGGACCGGTTGTCCCTTCCAATACAGCGAGAGGCGGAGGAATCCTGGCGCCTATCGTAGATTCCATATCCAGAGCTCTTGGATCATTACCCAACGAGAAGCCCGAAAAAGCTGGGCAATATTTACATCTGGTTGGGGCTCACTCAAATCTAATCACTGCCGCGATGTTCCTTACAGGCATGGCAGCCAACCCTTTGGTTGCAAAAGCTGCCATGGGTATCTATGAAATCCAGTTTGACTGGTTCTCCTGGGCAAAAGGTAGTATAATTCCAGGATTAGTTGGGCTCATGGGATTACCAATTTTTATTCGATTCCTTTCTCCTCCTTCCACAGTATCTATCGAATCAGTTCGAGAAAAAATAGAGCAGGAAATTCTTTCTTTAGGCCCTTGGTCTTTTCGAGAAATTGCAACTGCATCTATATTAGGGATGATGCTTCTCCTTTGGTCTACAAAACCAATTCATGGTTGGGGAACAACAACTGTAGCGCTTTTAGGATTGGTTGGTCTCCTTCTTTCCAAAACCATGACTTGGGACCAGTTGGTTAGAAATCATAAAGCCTGGGATACACTGATCTGGTTAGGGGGATTATTAGCTTTAGCTAATGGGCTGAAAGATGTGGGTTTCATTGGTTGGTTTGGAGACATGATTAAAGAAAGTCTAATTGACTATTCTCCAATAATCCTGCTTCTATGTTTAGCATTAATCTACTTTTATTCAATGTATTTGTTCTCCATGCTTACCGCGCATATAGCTGCATTGGCTGGGACTATTTTCCTTCTTACTTCCGGTCTGGATTTAAATCCATTTCTTGTGATAGGTGTAATCGCCTATTTTTCTAATCTCTGCGGCTGCCTAACTAATTACTCTACAGGTCCAGTGATTATCTATTTTGGAAACGGCTATGTACGATCTCTATCATGGTTTAAAATTGGATTTTTAGTATCATTTTACCATTTAGCCATCTGGCTTGGTATAGGTTCTGTTTGGTGGAAAATGATTGGTTGGTGGTAGTTAAAAAATAAAAACCCTCCGAAACTAAACTCACATTAGTAAATCGGAGGGTTTTTAGATTGCTTCTTTTCAGATAAACTTACTTCAAGAGAACCATTTTCTGAGTCTTCCGGCTGGAGCCAGAAACAAGTTCAGAAAAATAAATTCCACTGGCAAAGCCTTTAGCATCCCATTGGACTTCATAAGTTCCAGTTTGAAGTTGTCCATCAATGAGCGTTGCTATACTCCGTCCTGTAATATCATAAATCCGTAGAATCGTATTATTCGCAGTATTTTGTCCAACATCAAACCTGATGGTAGTAACAGGGTTAAATGGATTAGGATAATTAGCATAAAGATTGAATTCCTTAGGCAAGGTACCATTTTCTGAATCTATTGCCGTATATGAACCAGGTGTAAGTGTTCTTCCAAAACTTATGCGTAATGATTCAATATCTTCTAATTCATTTAAACCAGCTATTTCATCACTAGCATCTTCTATACATTCTTCAATCGAACCTTCATCTTCACAAGGATCAAAGGAAGCTTCCATTGCAAGTGTATCTGTTCCATCATTCATGAAATAATAGGCCAATTCAGTCGTATCCGCTTCTTCTTCATAGTAATAATCATCATATTCGTGATATAGAAAAAGAGAATCTGATGTAGCATACCACGTAAAGTAGGATGTGTCTGCGTAGGTGCTGTAATAATAATAATCATCTTCTTCAACATAAATTTCCATCCCTGTTGAATCATCATAAAATGACATAAAAGCATCCGGAGCATCATCTTCGCCAAACATGTCTTCTAAAAATGGGTAAGCTGTTTCTTCATTAGCGAGAAAATCAATCCATCCAGGACCAATTGTTCCAGATAATGAGAGAACTACAGCAGATCCATTTTCTTCATATAAATTTAAGTTGTTAAATGTAAGAGTGTATTGAGTAGTATCTACATTCGTGAGAGTCCCAATTTCAGCTGAATCTGCTACTATTTCCAACATTTCGCCATCAGCAAAGTATAGCCCTTGAACTTCATCTATAACGATATCACCACTTTCAGTTTGATTTGTAAATACAGCGACTATTACAGGATTTTCTAAACCTAGACTATCGGGATCAAGACCAAACATGAGCATAAAAAATTCCATAAAAGAAATGTTCATAATAAAAAGTTCATCTCTTTCATCTTCTTCATCTTCATCATCGTTATAAAGTATATAAATAAAGTTCTCAAGTTCATCAAGATCCAGAACACCATCATCATTTTCATCGGACTCATTGAAAGCATACTCTAAGTAATCTTCTTCTTCTTCTGACAAGGGTGGATCACCAGATTCAGAGTTGATGTCATTAATACCATTAATAATTTCTTCAAGAGTAAGTACACTGTCACCATTAGCATCGCACCAATCTAAGAAATCTTCTGGAGTTGGTACTTCGTCATCGTCATCTCCGCCACCATTCCATTCATTTTCCATTTCCATTACAAAACTGGCATAAGTTTGATCTAAATCACTGTTATCAAGAAAACATCCAATACTTCCGCCTTCTATTAACACGTATTCAGAAACAAATGAATAAACAGCCATTTTAAATGGATCTTCAGGCCAATTTATTTCGCACATCGCTGGGTCATTCCCTCCAAGTCCGCCGGAGACATATTCACCATCTACCACAAGATCAAATTCGGATTCAAGGTCAAAAGCATCTTCACCCCAATCACTTGAGTTATCATTAACATAATCCTGGGCAAAAGTTAAAGCATCATAATTTCGAGATGTGTCTTCTCTCGGATCATCATCATCTCCATCTCCCCAATAAAAGTTGTAAGCCTCCATCCAAAAATTTTCATATGATAATTCATAAACAGAACCATCATAAGCAACAGTCATGGCAATATCATCCCCTTCACAGGAGATAGCATAGATTTCGCCACTATCGTAAACTTCATCATCATTTTCATCAATGAACTGAAAATAATATTCTGAGAATTCATAATTATTTGCCCAATTTTCAAATTCTGCCGAACTAGCGATATCAAAAGATGTAACTGCATCCATCCCATCAAAATTTCCCATACAGCCATCGCAATCAGCACCTACAGTTTCTAATATGCTACCATAATTTCCATAAAGGTCGGCAACTGATTCATATTCAAATTCAACTCCATTGGCACCAACACCTTCTTCACAGATTTCATCGATAGGGTAATCTTCATGACAGCAATCACAATATTCATCTGAGACATCAATACCATCATCCATATAATCATTATACTCACCCATACAATTCATATCACAATCCGAATCTCCACCACCATCTTCATCCATATATGATGTATCTAGGAGATAAGTTAGTTCTGTTTGAAAATCATCGTCAGTTGCAGTAACGCCACCTTCAGCTTCAAGAATTGCCATCATAGTATACGGGTTTACAATAGTCTGATCACTTGCAACAGTCACGAATAATTCCATCCATTCTTCTTCCAATTTCCATTCGCCAACCAAATCTTCCATATCTCTGGAAGCTATACGATGGGATGGTTCGGAAAACTTTTTCAGTTTATATAAATCATCCAAAGAATACACTTGATAATTCTTTTGGAGAGTATTTTTTAAATTTTTGAGATTAGCTGGCAAATTATCAATGCCATAACAAATTGAAAGGGTAAGAAGTCCAATAACAGTTTTCTTCATATTCTATCTCCTTGTATTTTGGAACGTGAAGTTAAAAATAAAAAGCCGCTTAGTTAGGAATTAAATAATAATTATAAAAAGAAGTGACTTAAATCACTTTTTTAAATAATTGTTTTCTATCAAAATTTTGGAAAAACCAAATGTTTGGAAAAAAATAGATGAACAAAATACCACTACGATTAATTTTTGAGTAATAACTTGGAAAACTAAGGCCACTTGGCTTGATCTCGGCGGTGGCCCAAATTCTAATACTGCAACATAGAGCCCTATCATAATAAAAAAAGCACCGTATCCCAAAGCGTATTTTTTTTCTATTACATCAGTTCTGTAAATCACTATAGTATAGCATAATGCAGTAACTAAAAAACAATAAAATATATTATTAGAAAAAAAAATGTGTGGATCTAATACCAGATCGGCCGGAGTAAGGCCTGTTCCAATGAGACCGATACTACCTCCCATGGAAAAAATTGTCCCAACCACCGCCAATCTGTAGTTAAGAGCATTACTTTTGAAAAACTGAGGAAGTGCAAAATAATAGACTGTAAATGTCAATCCGCAAAGTGTTAGTGAAATGATGAAAATTCCCATCGATAAAAAATTTGGTTCACCATTATAGGCTGTATAGGTACCTAGATCTGAAAAGAAATTTTCTGTAAAAGAATACCCGATAGTATTAGTATTATGAATGGTACCACCCGGATAAAACACCATCCCCAAAATTTGAAGAATAATAAATGCAGCAACTACTATTCTTGGAGTTATTACCAATAATCCTCGGTTGGCTAAACATTTTATTTTTGGATGTTTAAACATAGATGAAATTTGAAATTAAATAAAAAAATATTACAGAAATTTACAAGGGTTATCCCAATCATGAATACTTTATAGATATTGGTAATGTGATGGTGATCACGTGAAAAAAAATGGGATAAGAAGAAATACAATTTATAACGTATATTAATCAAGATGTACCTGGTTGGGTACGTTTGGTATGTAGAGAAAGGGGCATAATTCATTAGAGGCTTAATGCAAATAATGAGTTGTGCCCCGATTACATTTTAGTAATTGACCGGATTCTATACAGTAATTATATAAATTATAAATTTTCCGAAATCACTTTATTTAGCCGTTTTACAAATCCTGATGGATCATTGAGTTTAACTCCTTCTTGAATAAGGGCCTGCTCGTAAAGAAGGAAAGCAATATCATCAAAAGCTTTTTTCCTGGTTATTGATTTCAATTTTTGTACTATCTCATGTTTGGGGTTGATCTCTAGTATGGGTTTTATTTCAGGGAAATCTGTCTGTCCCATTGACCGTAATATTTCCTGCATTTGTGCTGTTGGATCATTTTCATCTGCTACAATACAAGAAGGAGAATCACTTAATCTGTTGGACACCTTAACTTCTTTTACTCTTTCACCCAGAACTTTTTTCATTTTTTTCAAAACAGGTTTTGTAGATTTTTCAGAATCTTTATCTGATTCTTCTGAAAAATCGTCAGCTGCTCCGGAGCGATTAACTGATTTCAATTCCTTATCATCATATTTTGGTACCGATGTAATGATTATCTCATCAATCTCATCGTCCAAAATGAGGACTTCCAAATTTTTCTTGGCATACATTTCCAATAATGGTGAACTACGTAATGAAGATTCATTTTGTCCTGTGATATAATAGATCGATTTCTGCTCGCTATCCATTCGATCTACATATTCTTTAAGAGAAACGAGACCTTCTTCTTTTGTTGACTTAAATCGCAGTAATTCTATCAAAGCATCCTTATGCTCAAAATCTTGATATACACCTTCTTTGATTAATCGTCCAAACTGGTCATAAAATTGTTCATATTTGTCTTTCTTTTTAGCAATAACATTCAATTTGTCTAAAATCTTTTTTACAGAATTAGATCGGATTTTTGCCATTATACGATTTTGCTGCAGAATTTCTCGGCTCACATTAAGAGGTAAATCCGATGAATCAATGATACCCTTGACAAATCGTAACCAAAGAGGAAGTAATTCCTTATCATCGTCGGTAATAAAAACGCGGTTTACATATAGTTTTACACCTGTCTGGTAATCTGTCCTATACAAATCTGGAGAAGCGGTTTTTGGAATATAGAATAAAATGTTGAATTCTAAATTTCCTTCTGCCTTATAATGAATCCAATCCAGTGGTTCATCCTGATCATTAGAAAAGGATTTATAAAATTCGATATATTCTTTCTTTTTTAATTCAGATTTTGAACGTGTCCAAAATGCTTTGGCATCATTGATTTGTTCGGTTTTGGACGTACGAGATTTTTCTTCACCATCCTTATCATAATCAATCTCATCGTAAGTGAGTAAGATTGGAAAATCAATGTGATCAGAGTATTTTTTAATTAAACTATCTAATCGCCAGCGACTTGCAAATTCTTTCCCCTCTTCATTTAAATGGAGCTTTATCGTTGTTCCGTGGCTTTTCCGAACTTCTTTTTTAATCTGAAATCCTGATTGACCATCACTAGTCCAAAGATACGCTTCTTCTTCCCCAGCTTTTTTAGTAGAAACATCCACTTTATCCGCTACCATAAAACAGGAATAAAAGCCTACACCAAATTGTCCTATTAATTGTGAATCTTTTTTATCATCGCCGGAAAGATTATTTAGGAAGTTTTTTGTGCCGGAACGGGCTATAGTTCCAATATTTTCAATCAAATCTTGTTTATTCATTCCTATGCCTGTATCCGAAATGGTTAATATTGGATTATCACCTTCAATAAATTCAATTTTAATTCCCGGATCAAAGGGAATTACCTTATAGGTTTCATCTGTGAGATTCAGGTAACGTAATTTGTCTAAGGCGTCAGAAGCATTTGAAATCAATTCTCTTAAGAAAATTTCTTTATTAGCATATAGTGAATGGGTAATGAGGTGGAGAAGTTGTCCAACCTCTGTCTTGAAAGTTTGTTGAGGCATTGATTTTCCTAAGTGTTTACAATTTTAATAAAAAGGGAATACGAACGGCGGGGAAGTTAAAAATTGTTTATAGAAAAAAACCACCTTGATCATGGAAAAATATATTTTTTTTTATTCCATAAAATTATTGTTGAAAAGAAAAATGTGATGGAGATCACTGATCTTAAAATGGCCATAGGGAAAGATTAATTTTGATGCGTATATAACTTAAGACGCACCTGTTTGGGTGTTGTTTGGTATGTAAAGAAAGGGGCATAATTCATTATTTATAACTTACCTCCGTGAGTTATGCCCCGCCCTTTGCTAGGCTAGGATGGAACAAGCCTTTTGTTTTCCCTTATACAGAGAAGACGGAAGGCTGTTTTATTTTAACAGAATTATTTTTTTCGTATCTGAAAAATTTCCAGTCCGAATCCTATAAAAATACATTCCGGCTGATACTGACTCGCCATGTTGATTTGTACCATCCCATTGAGTAGTAAAGTATCCCGCTTCCTTTTGCGAAAATTCCAAGATTTTCACTTTTTGGCCTAATAGATCATAGACTAAAATTTTTACATATGCGGCCTCAGGTATGCCATATTCAATTGTTGTAACCGGATTAAAAGGATTTGGATACGCATCTTTTAATTGATAATTGTCGGGAATTAATAGTTTATCTTTTGTATATAATTCTATTATATCAATTTCAAAATTTTCTATCCAATAATTTTTTTGGTTTGATCCAATGACTGCTTGGAATGGAATAAGTGTTTGACCATTACAATCATCACCTAAGACTGCAACAAAAATTCCTTGAATTGATACCACCGAATCTCCTGCTCCAATATCCCCTAAATAAACAAAGTTCTGTGAGTAATTTTCTATACAAGAACTACTGTCAGTAAAAAACAATAAAAAAACATCAGAAACGTCGATAGAATCACTTTGATTTTTGACAGAATACTCTGAAGCCAAGGTACTACCTGGCTCTCCTGATAATATTTCATTGAATGATATTGTTAATGGGCCAACTGATGTAAAATTTCCTACATCTTCATAAATGATTGTATCGCCTTCATCATTATTTAATAGTAATATGTCAACGGAAAAAAATGATTCATCCTCCGGGGTAAAATAAGTACGCCAATCCTCTTCCCTTTCAGTTAATTCTTGTTCATAGGTTACATTACTTAATTCATCATATATCATAGCTTTTATTACAATATCTTCGCTATTTCCAACCATTACCGCTGATATGCTAACGCTATCTGAATGAACAGGTACATAGGATGATTCAATATTCAAATTTGTTAACCCAATCCCTGTTATATTAAATAATATAAACGACATTGGCCCTGAAACTCCTCGATCGTCCACTGCGGAAACACCAATAACATCTGTCCCAACATAATCTGAAGGTGCAGTATAACTGAATTTTCTTCTTCTACCACCATAGACTTCCACAGTTCCTCCACTAATAGGATCTGATTCAAGATTAAACCAAAATGCATCTCCATCGTCTTCTATCTCAAATTCACCTGTGATTGTATGTCCTAATTCGACATCGTACTCATGAGAAACTACCATAGGTATTTGGTTAGGTTGTGTATCGCAAATGAATGACTTTTGCCCAGATAAGGTACCATTAATAAAAATTCTTTCTTCCCATTCACCTACATTTTCATTTAAAGGAGACCAAATATCATTAATCCACCAATATGATGTGGCATAATAAGGCGCACCTTGGTACCACCATTGTGTCTGCCCAGGAACAAATGAAAACTGGTCAACAAATGTACCATCTTTATACCATTTCCAAGTTAAAGTATCTTCAGCGTAAAGGTTTCTAACAGCGACTAAGGACATATAACTTTCACCTGGATTAATACGAGTTAGAGACGGAATATTTTCTGAAACAATATATGAATATTCATCATCATTCTGGGCTGGGTATGCTGTATTCAAATGTCGAAATACCCGTTGGGGATAAGCTGAAGAATCACCAATAAATGGAAGCTGCTCCACCCATCGAGTTTCTCCCATGCCACATTCGCCTTCCCAAGGATCAATTAAATTCCAATTTTCGGTATTTACTTCAAAATGTAGATGCGGACCATCAGAAAATCCAGAACTACCAATAAAACCCAATGTGTCACCAATCTGAACAGTATCTCCTAATGACACCGCAACAGAGTTCTTTTTCATATGTAAATAATAAGTTCGAGTCCCATCTGTATGTTGTAACCCAACAGTATTACTGATAGCGTTATTACTCCAATAAGTCCAGCGATCAAATTCGCCATCATGGGTATAGATGACAACACCACGAGCAGCGGCAAGGATTGGTGTAGTCATTTCGTCCATATAATAAAATCCACTTACAGCAATATCAGTTCCCCAATGCCCATCATAAGTCACAAAATAACAGTTATAGTCTTCTATCCAACCATTTGAAGGATTCTGATCCACATAATTTGTGATATAATTTTTATCACCATTCATCATACCTCCATTTCCCACTGGTTGATGGAACATAACAGTATCACGAGAAGTAAATTCAACATCAATAGAATTCTCCATAATATGTTGTCTTTCATTTTCGGTAAGGCAATTAGGCAGGTGAGATGGTTGCAAAGGGACTTTACCGCCAACTTGGATATGATCTCTGGCAAAGGATTTTGGAATTATGAATATAGAAATTATTAGTAATTGAAAAATCTGTTTAACCATATTTTTTCTCCCTGTGGATTTATCAAAACTTAATTAGATGGTTCCGAATCCTGTATCTGGTTGATAACAGATATTTCTCCATTTTCTCCATCAATCTTACAAACATACCAATATCGACCTTCTCCTTCTTCAGGGACTTGCATTGAAAGTCCATCACATTCTGGACTATTGTAAATCTGTACAACACCACCAGATTCTTGAAGACTTCCGGATGATGAATATTGGTGAACATAATAGATATAATTACCAGTAAAAGACTGCTTTATTGTAATTGTTTCAGGACCAAACCCATCGGTATCATCTATGTCCAGAGTTGTGAAGGGAGCTGCATTGGCGTTACCACGGTTACTATAATTTATATGATAGGCTTGTCCATCTATTTCGGGAATTTTGAGATGGGAATCTAAATCTGGTGGAGTCGCACCCCAGTTTAATACTATTCTAATTTCACCTGGTTCAGGAAATGGGCTCATTGAAAAATTATATTCATATAGAGTTAATGAATTTCCATCCGGGATTTGAAAAGAACTGTTAAATGGACAAAATGAATCATGTGCCGCATTTACCTGATATTCTCCACTTTGCAGTCCAATATATATTTTATATTCACCATCTTCATTTGTCGTGGCAGTGTTATCAAGGATCGTTATTGTAGAATTTGGCACATTTTCTCCGTTTACTGCATTGGTAACTTTTCCTTGAATTACTCCGCCTTCAACACGAATAGTTATACTTGCTCCGTCAGATGAACCTAAGCCATCACTTACTTTGCACGTAATATGATAATACCCACTCCTACCTGGTGCAATCCACCTAGCAGTATCTTTATCAACAGATAATTCACCATCACCCGCTACCCAACTATAGGATATATTATCTCCATCTCCATCCTGGGCTTTACATGCTAATACCACAGTATCACCAGAAAGTGCTACAGAATCACTCGCCACTAAAGATAGGAGTTCAACTGATTCATTAGGCATCTCACATCCCAGAATAATAATTAGAATAAATGAAATATAAAGATGAATTTTAAAATATTTCATTCTACAGCAATGTCAACTGTTGCAATATCCAAACCATTATTTTGATCTGTAACTGTACATGTAATTGAAAATATTCCCGGGATTTCAGGAGCAATCCAGGTAACGGTATGCTGTTCATTTCCTATTTCGATTTTTCCAAAAGCAGCAAACCAGTTATAGGTTAAGCTTTCATCTCTGAAAATATTTGATTCATCGTCATCGCTAGCATTGCAAATCAGAGTAACAACCTCACTAGGGGATACAGGATTCGGGTCTGCGGTGATGGAGCTGATAGTAGGTTCATAGTTGTGGGCACAACTTGTTATAAGCAATCCGAAGCAGAATAGAATTCGTAATATGTTTAGTTTTATCAAGATTTAAATTATAAAAATTGTTTAAGCTTAATTTACTGATTATCCTAAAAACAAAAAACCCCACGAATGTGGGGTTTTTTATTTACTTTTTAAAATAAATCAAAAAGTAATTTAATCTCTACCTGAAGAACAGTATTGATCTTTTGCATCAATGTATTCTCCATCACTGTTAATTGTCACAGTGATTTCACCATCATCGACTCGAAAAATTACATCAATTGGATATTGAATTGTTGGCTCACCTTCATTATCAGGATTGTTTATCTGCCATTCTCTTAGTAAACCGTAATCATCTTCACTTTCAATGGTAATTGTTGAACCATCTGACATATTATATGTTACAGGAAACACAACTGCCCCGCAATTGGCATCAAAACCATCCTTACGGCAGTATCTATATGCACCTTTCATTTCTTCTTCATTATTAACTGTGATTGTTCTGTCTTCACCAAATGAAATATCTACCGGGAACTGCAGTGCGGGTCTTTCATCTACATCGGAGTTAGCTTCATACCAGGCCTTAACTTCTTCCCAGCCAGCTTCATCATCACTAGCAACTGTTACAATAGAGCTGTCCGGCATTATAAAGGTGACAGGAAGAATCAGATCAAAACATTTCCAGTCTTCTTCACCTTCTCTCTCCCAATTATCTTTGTCTCTATCTTTACCATAATCATAAGGATCAAGCTTGCGGCCTTCCAGATTAAAATAAAATTCTTTTCTGTCACCTAAGCTGCGCCCACAACCAGTAAGATCCACTTCATAGCCCAAGCCGGATGCTTTTTTAGCACCTAGAGCATCATATTCATAATTGCTTTGTAAAATAGTTTGAGATTGTACAGGTATTTCACTCAATGCTATATCAATTTTTACTGCATCTATTATTAACTGAATCAATTCTGCATCAGACATTTCTACCGATTCTGTGGGCCCTTTCTGGCAACTAAAAACCAGAATTACTATAATTGCCGTTAAGATATGTTTTTTCATCTTATAACTTTTTGTTTATTCATTAAAAATTCTTATCAAAAATTAAATTAATATTATTACCTATTCTAACATTATGATCAATTTCTCTCCATAAAAAAATATATAGATAAACCTATTGCTCTACAAATAATCATTCTAGTCCTTTATTAAATAGGTCAAATTTTCTTTTAAAATGGCAGAAGCAGTCAAGAGGCCCGAGAAGAGTGCACTAGTTACACCAACTGTTGTGATATCTTGTCCTGTAAAAAATAGATTCTTGACATCGGACTTAGGGCGTAACCAACGCTGACGAAAACGCTGGGGGTCATGATTAATCCCATACATTTCCCCTATTTGATAATTGGCTAAATCACGTACGGTCAAAGGTGTTGAAAGTTCTTTGTAATCTAGAGCTTGATCAATGCCAGGCACATGTTTAAAAACAATATCAAGTATCCTGTTAGATAAACTCTCTTTTTGATCTTCATAATCATCTCCACGATTTTTCCATGGAAGTTTTTGCCATTTAGTGTACTGTTCCCATGTACTTAGGGTAATGGCTTCCATCGTTGCAAACCCAGCATGAGTTTTATCCCAATCAAGATCCTTTGCAGATGGAAAAGAAACATATAAGACCGGAAAATCTGTATTAGGATTCTCAAGATAGGTCTGAACATTCTTATCATGATCATAGTTAGGATAGATCCATAGATTGGTATTACTTATTCCTAAATTTTGTGCGGATTGATTAAGCCCTATATGTAGACAAACATAGCTTTTTGTTTTTTCAACTTTTTGCAGTTTATTTACTAAATTTCTACCAACTTGTTTATGATCCAATAGTTTTTGAATTGTATTTACCACACCAGCGTTACTAACAACAGTATCTGCTTCAATTTCATCTCCATTTTTCATGATCACACCCACTGCTCTACCATTATAAATTTTAATTTGATCTACATCTGCATTTACTGCAAGAATACCATCCTTTTTTTCAATCATATCAGAAATCCTTTCTCCAATACTCCTTGATGAACCCGTCGGGTAATTACCCCCATCAAGATAATGACGATTAACCATTGCATGCATAGCAAAACTGCTCTGCGCAGGAGGCAGACCATGATCTCCCCACTGACCTGTAAGCACACCAATTAATTTCTGATCATCAGTCAGACCGGAAAGAACTTCAAGTGTTGTACGATCCGAATAGGATAAGAATTTTCTTGTCATAAATGGATAAGTCAGGTAACCTATTAATTCGGGCAGTGCTTTGTTACTAAAATATGACCTAGAACTGTAGGCAACTTCATCCAAGATGTTCATATAAGCCATAATTCCTGATTCTTCCTTCGGAAAATAAGAAATCATATCATCAATAAACTGTTCTCGCGGGGCAACAAAATTATATGATTTATCCGGAAAAATAATCCTGTCATAATTCTTATCCATTGGCGACCATTGTAATTTTTCATCTGTGATAAGATCAAATAGTCTACGTACGGGAGAATTAGGTTTATGAACCTGACCTATATAATGAATTCCCACATCCCATTCATATTTATCTCTGCGAAAGGTATGTGTCCAGCCGCCAATCTTAAAATGTTTTTCTAGGACTAATACGCTTTTGCCCTTCAGGCTGAGTAAAGCTGCTGTACACAAACCACCAATTCCAGACCCAATAATAATGGCATCAAATTTCTGGTTGGAAATCTCCGTTTTATAACTTTTCCATTTTTTCATTTTCTTTTAGTCCCAATGATTGCTTGTCAATTCTGTAAGGTTCACATTAATATATTTTTCCCTTCTTTATACATGAATCTACACATCTACCTATAAACTAAAAACCCCACAATATCCTTTGAAAAATCATTTTTTCTTTGTCCTGATTTCAACAGTTGACTTATATATATTAGCGGTTCATATAAATTGTAAATTTAAGGATAATAAAAACTCAATTTACAGATTTGTGTATAAGGGTAATTCCTAACGCTTAATCAACTAAATTTTTTATATGATCAAGGATATATTTAATGTAATTGTCTCGCTCCCAAGCCAGCATATTTATTCTGGAATAATAAGCAGTATACTTTGTATTGCAGGAACTTGGTTTTATAATAAAAGTACTGGCAGGATTAAATCACTAATAATTCATTTAATTGGATATATTGTAATTCTCAATGAACTTATGTTTCAAATTTATATGCTTTACTATGGTATTTGGTCTTTACAATCTTCCCTACCCCTAGAAATGTGTTATTTAACAGCATTAGTTATTCCTTTTTATGCAAAAAACCAGAGTAGCAGGTTATTAAAAACCTGGTTCTTTTTTGCTGGGTTTGGAGGCTCATTGGTTGCATTTATTAATACAAATTTATCTGATGTAGAACATATTTGTGCTTTTATCCATTACTTTTTTGCACATGGAATTGTTATTTATGTAATGTTTATTATTGTTGCAGATGGGTATCTGCCTGAATGGAAAGATTATTTTCAAGCCATCAAGTGGACAACATATCTTGTCATTTCTGTAATAGTCGTAAACATCATTCTTGGAAGTAATTATATGTTCACATTTGAAAAACCAAGCGGTACAAATTTTACTCTTCTCATGCCGGACTGGCCTTATTACTTCTTGATTATGCTCTTTATCGGAATCTGTTTATATACATTGATGATGTCTATATCGGAACTTGTAAAGATTAAAAAATTATCCTGACTGATCTTTCCGGAAGCTGGTAAAAAAAACTTCAGGTATAAATCTTGATGTGAGTACCATGAAAGGACTTAAATTTATTGAATGAAAAATAATTTAAACTATCTGCTAAACATATCCCTTATCTTATTATCTTCATGCAGCAAAGATTCAAATTCAATAACAGTGAAGGGTACCATAACAAATCCGGTCAGCAATATTGTCCTATTTAATTTCCCGGATAGCAGTTATCAGACCGAAGTGGATAGTAAGGGTAATTTTGAAATAACCTTCAGTGCTGATTCTGCACAATATGTGTCTTTCATTCATGGAGAAAGAACAAGAATGTTTCTTAAACCTAGGGACAAAATTAATATCACCTTTGATACAAATGAATTCGATGAAACTATGAGTTATAAAAACAGCCCTGAATCATCCTTCCTTGCTTATAAATACATGGCCACCGAAAAAAAGGATTTTTATGGAGAGTCTTTGTACCTTAAAAGTGAAGATGAATATGAATCTTATATTGAAGAATATAAAGCTAGGATACTCCAAGAATTAGCAAAGATTGATAATACGTATTTTAGGAAGACTGAATTGAAAAATCTGAATAACTCCATAGAGAGGTACTTAAAGCAGAAACAAAATTTTGCAGATCGTTCTAAAGAAGAGTTATTATATATGTGGGATGCAAGAAAGCTATCTCTGGAATATAATTTTTACGGGCTGCTTGCATCTTCTGTCAAAAGTGAATTTGAAAACAGCTTAAGCGAATATGAACAAAAAATGTTAACTGCACTGGACAGAATAAAGAGTTTAGAAAGGTTTGAAGAAGAAAAAGAAAAGATTTCGAGGATAATTAGTAAATGGAAAGAGCGGAAAGTAGATTATGACAACATGCCAAAAGATGGAGATATGTCCATAGATTTTTCTTATCCTAATCTACAGGAAGAAATGATTTCATTATCTTCCTTCAAAGGCAACCTTGTATATATAGATGTCTGGGCTACATGGTGCGGCCCCTGCATCGCTGAAATTCCATCTTTAAAGAAGCTCCAAAAGGATTATGAAGATCAGGAAATTGTTTTTCTGAGCGTATCAGTTGATACAGATAAAGATGCCTGGGTGAAAATGTTATCTGATGATGATTTAAGCGGAGTTCAACTATGGGCAGACGGCTGGAGTGAGATCACAAAATCATATGCCATTTTTGGAATTCCCCGATTTATGCTGATTGATCAAACTGGAAGACTAGTTTCTGTAGATGCACCAAGGCCTTCATCCAATGAAATTCGAAAGATAATTGAAGAGAGAATTTGAATATATTTCTTTGTTTAATTTCTTGTAAATAATTCTTAAAGTTTTACATATCCTGTAAATAGTCTGAAAAAAGAAGCAAATCAGAAATATCCACAACTGAATCAAAATTAAAATCTGGTGTATCAATTGCTTCATCATCATGCATTATAAAGGATAATAAGTTCAATAAATCATTTTCATTGATATTGCCATCACCATTGAGATCATAATTCTGCTCAAAACTAAAAATAAACTTTACTGCAACAGGTCTGTGATCTGAAATATTTTGATCATATTCATACCAACCGCCATCCAAATATTCATCAATTTTAATTGTTTGCACCTGCGAATTATTTAAATCATCAAATAATTCATCAGTAATCAAAATATGATCAAGATGGGAAGGCCAGTTGGGGTATGACCATTCCGAACTGCTACCCTCTGCAATTTCCAGATCTACAAAGCGGAAGTGAGCGGAATCATCCAGAATTTCCTGAAATACATTATTTGGTGATTCTTCAGCAAGATCATCATTTAAATCACCAAGTACAATTACATTGCTGCTCGGAAGATTGGTATCAATATATTCTTTCAGCAAGTTCATGGCAATATACCTTCTATTTTCTTCATCAGATGAATCATTGTAATCAAGTATGTTGTCCCCGCAACATTTAAAATGATTATTGATCATAAAATAATTTTCATCCATGAAATTAAAATCTATCACCATAGGTGAGCGAGGAAATGCATTCCAATATTCTGAAGTGATATAAATCTCATAGATATCATTTATTTCTACAGCTTCAGTTTTATAAATATAGGCTAGACCAGCAAACCAGTTTGATTCATAATAACCAGTATATGCCGGTAATAAAGCCAGCATCTGGTCAAACATATTGATATCATCTAATTCCTGTATCGCAAGAATATCCAGATCCAATAGTTGAATTATTTCTATGACAAAATCAACTGTGACTTGATTATTTTTGGGAAACCACTCGATGTTCCAAGTTGCTATGTCGAGAGAATTATCAGCACCAAAAGATAAATCTTCCAGATCCTGTGCAAACAAAGTCACAGCCAGTAAATATCCTGCAACCAGAATGTTTTTAAATATTTTTAGATTTTTATACATAAATATAATTAGAAACCTTATTCTTTATGATTCAGGTACAGCACCGTATTGATTATCATTTATATCCCCTGATTTCGTAAGGTATAATAAAAGCAATAATCCAATGGGAGGTATTAAAAAAGTCAAAGCCCATTTCCCGGTCATATTCATATCGTGCAATCTCCTAACAATTACGGCAAGGCTGGGTATAATGGTTAAGGGACGATAAAAAAAGACTAAAACGCCCACTTCAGAATAATATTTTCCAATTGGTAAATATTCACTATAGGGCAGATCATGAAGACTGATAAAATTATATCCAATCTTCCTGTCAATAAGAATGATGACAAGGTAAACTACTATCCAGTAAAGCAAAAAGAACCAGAGTTCTGCTCTGCTGGCACGACCTTTGAAATTTGTATAATTTTTAAAACATTTGATAAAGTAGTTGATGCCCATAATTTCCATATATCTTCATTGATCAGATTATTTCAGAATGTTTATTTGCTTTTATTATTTTTATATAAGTATCAAAGTAATTTCCGTTATATGGTTCAATAGTCATAAATAGCTTTGTTGGTGAAAATTTACCGAAGTTCTTTTGGCTTTTTAAAAAAGTTTAGTCTCCCGCAGCCGCTTTTGACTGTCGCCCAGGAATCTTTAACAGTAATATTTGCCAGGGCGCAGGTAGGAAATTTTGTCAGGTGTTTTGATATTAGATATTCTGTTAGTGAATGCATGGAAGGATTATGTCCCACAAACATGACAGATTTTAGGCCAACATCAAGATCGTAAATCTGCTGTAGGATATCCTCCACACTTGCAATATATAAGCTCTTCTCAAAAATAACATCCGGTTTATCTGATCCGAAAAAATGTTCGATAGTTTCAGTGGTTCTTTTAGATGGACTTGAGATAACTACATCGAGTTTAATATTTTTGGATTGAAATAATTCTCCCATCAAACTGGCATCTCGAATACCTCTGACTGCCAGAGGTCGGTCAAAATCCTGTAATAAGAATTCATCCCAACTTGATTTAGCGTGTCTCAATAAATATAAATTCCGCATTGATTGGTTTTGTTTTGAAGCGGTTGCCTATACTATAGTCTATCAATTTTTAAAAGAAGGATTATGAGCAATCTAATTTTATTCCCTATATTGAAGAACAGGACTTGTGGCAATTGAATCAATTTTCAGACTAATGATTTTGTAAAAAATAAATGAAAAACGAACCAGCCTGAGATCTTATAATATTTCAGGTACATATTTGTAATTCGATCGGGGCGGACGCTCATAATTCTTTTGCTGAATTCGATCAGGCAGCACAACTTCAGGACATTCTATTTCTTCATAATTTACTATACTTAGAAAATGGCTAATGCAGTTTACCCTTGCTTTCTTTTTATTATCAGATTCAACTACATACCATGGGCAGAAATGGGTATCCGTATGTTCGAACATATTATCCTTTGCTTTTGAGTATTCATCCCAGCGATTCACTGATTCTAGATCCATGGGGCTTAATTTCCAGCCTTTTGTAGGATCTGCGGCACGGGCTTTGAATCTTTTCATTTGTTCTTCTGCACTAACTGAGAACCAATACTTGATCAACTGAGTGCCTGAGCTAATAACCATTCGTTCGAATTCTGGACAGGTTTGTAAAAAGTTTACGTACTGTTTTTCTGTACAGAAGCCCATAACCCTTTCAACTCCTCCCCGATTATACCAGCTTCGGTCAAATATAACTATCTCCCCTGCGGCAGGAAGATGGGTAATATACCTTTGGTAATACCATTGTGTTTTTTCACGTTCTGTAGGTGCAGCAAGAGCTACAATCTTACAATGCCTAGGGTTTAAATGTTCGGTAATTCGTTTTATGGTACCTCCTTTACCGGCAGCATCGCGTCCCTCAAAAATAATAGCAATTTTTTTACCGGTTTCTATAACCCAATCTTGTAGTTTTACCAATTCGATCTGAAGTTCCTGCAGTTGAGTTCCATATCGTTTGTTGAATTCCTTCTTATCACTCATATAAATATTCTTCTTTTTTTAACTGATGATAAAATATCTGTTTAATCTTTTATAAGATTGTCGTAATTAATCTAACGAAATTACTTCAAACAAAAAATACAACTTACATTACACCTAGGATATATAGTATATAACCTCGAATGCTTCTGTTAACCAGTCCCATCAAGATATTTAGTAATGAATAGCTATTTATTTTTTTCATTATCAATTCTATTTATAATGAACTCAATCATACGGTCTTCCCCTTTTTCTGAATTGTATTCTGATCGAAGGTTATGGCCAAAAAGCCTAGCGGCTAACTGCCAAAATCCAGCACTTAAAATATTTCTAAAATCTTTTATTATGGTATAAGATGTTCTACTAGTTTCCCTGTCAACTAATCTAATTAATATCCTTCCCTGGCTCTTTGTTAGTTTTCTCATGGAAAGACCATATTTTGATATTAATTCTTTTTCAATTTTTGAGAATATTTTTCTCTTTTTCTGATATCTGATTAAACCTGAATACTGATCGAGGCTATCTATTATATTATCATATTCAATAAGTAAATTTGATATTTTCTTGGCATAGGGATAAACTTTTCTAACATTTTTTTCTAATCTTATATACCTTTTTCTTGATTTATTATTTTTTCCTATAACACGAACAAGTTCCATTGGAATTGATTCATTTTCTAAATATACTATTTTCGTTACTTCGCTATATGGTAAAGTGATAACTCTGTAACCAATTAATGAAAAAGTAATTCGATCATTCTTTTCAAATATATTCAAATTACAAATGCCGTTATTATCTGTTGTTGCCCCTTTCTGATTAGAATAAACATTAACATTTTCAAGTGGTTTACTTGTTTGCGCATCTCGTATAATTATTGTTTGTCCCGGAACAACTGAAATGATGAAAAAGAAAATTAAAAGGGACATCTTAGCTAAAAGGAACAGCTTATTTCTAAATACATTGAGTTAATCTCTTTATTCAATACCCATCAGTCCACAAAGAAAAACCCCACAAATGTGGGGTTTTATTATAAATAATAAATTAAACCTATTTTAATAAAACCATTTTTCTAACTTTCTCAAAATTACCTGCACGGAGTTTGTAAAAATACATTCCTGTACTCACATCATTACCAAATTTATCTGTCCCATTCCAGATAATGGATTTATAACCGGGATCCTGGTATGTATCCACAAGAGTTGCTATTTCATGGCCTAGAATATCATATATAGCTAAATGAACCCTCCCAGCGATGGGAATACTGTATTCCAGATAAGTTGATGGATTAAATGGGTTGGGATAGTTTTGACTTAAACTGAATACCAATGGCAGTGCTAAGTTATCTTTTATAGAAAGAGCTTCATCTACTGTTAAATATAAACTCACTGTATCTTTTTCATCTGTATTCATACTCTGTACTACAACTTTTGATTCATAAACTGCGGGTTCCAAATCAATGGCATTAATTGAAATATCGAACTCTGATGTTTCCATATAATTAATATACCCGGAACCTTCCGAGCTGATCCATGTTGGTATTACTCCTAATCGTATATCGTCCAGAGCTACGCCCGAAGCCCAATTACCATTATCATTGGAATGAAATGCTAAATCAACAATATCACCAGCATATGCATTTAAGTTTATTGTCTCTTCTATCCATTCTTCATCATTGCCCTCCCAATAGCCTAGATTTAAGAGTTCAGTTGAAGTCTCCCAATTATCTGTTGTAATTAGTACATGAAAACTTTGGCTGAAACCCGCTGTGAAGTACCTCAAAAATGATAAACTTATATGCGCATCTGGTAATTGGATAGGACCAGTAAAAAGCATATCATTTGAACCATCACTATTGCAGGCATCATCATTCGTAGCAATGTAGTAACCATCACCAGCAGGAATATTGAAATAGGTAGTTGATGCATTATCAGAAATGAACCAGCCCGGGTTTTCACAATCGGCGTTTGTAACAGTACTCCAACCAACAGGAAGAAAACCATCATCAAAACCAATATCGAATTGAAAATCAGTTCCCATATACGACTGGTAACTAAGTACAGAACCTTCTTCACCGTTATTGGTTATACCGATAGAAATCGTTGACAAACTATCATTAGGCAAATTCATTTCAATCATTTCATCTGATAGTAAGATAGAAGGTACATTTGCATTTTGAATATTTATTTTTCCATTATTGATATCAAAAAATATATTATCTGATGCACGAATCATTAATCTGGTAGAATCTGTAGGTATAGTTGGTGGAATCGTAAAAGTGTATGATCCGGTATTTGGGATAGATTCAGCGATAATAAAATTAAAATTTCCATCCCCATTTAAAGAAAGTAAAATATCAACAGCTTGGCAGTTTACGCCATTAGGATTATCTGTATTAGCAACATCCCATGTTATAGTCTCATCCGAGCCAACTTCCCATACAGTAGAGTCTGATTGTGATGTTATTCTAAATGGTCCTGCTGTGCCATCAACGAAAAATTTAAGATTTTTATGATTTAGAGTGCCTGCAAAAGGATCATTTGTTCTCACAACAAGTCGCATATTCATTTCTCTTGTTGCAAAAGGTAGTTTTTCTACAATCTGATTTATACCCGTGTATATATCAATACCATATTTTTCATATTCATTATCTAATAATACTTCCATATCTGGGAAAACTCTTTTATATCCATTAGAGTGAGGGGTAATTGGTGTGGATAATGCACCTTGGTCTGGTAAGAGGAATGGAACATCAGTACTGTTTGGATCTGCCGAATAAGGTTCATCAGCGCTGTCATTGGATTCCCAGTTATATGTATAGCTATCATCGATGGGCTCACTGCTACCCTCTAATATATAAGGGGTTTCAATGGGTATAGTAAAACCGCTCGCAGGTAACAAAAGTTCTGGAATGATATTGTTTGTTAATTCTTCGCTGTAGCCATTATGGTACCACCAATTACCGTAAGGCCCAGTGGTCTCCTGATAATTCAAGGCATATTCTGTGCTATGAGTGGAGAACATATTAAAAGTTTCATTGACCCTGTGAGCCATAATTGTACCGCCAATTGATGTTCGAATTCCACCTTCACCACAATAATTGTGAGGGGAACCAAAATTGTGCATGACCTCATGAGAGAAAACCCACATGTCCGGTACCTGTGCAGAAGTTGGGCCAGGACAATATGCAAGGCCACCAGGGTGTCCATTATCAAATAATGCGCCATAATCCCACACTCTCACTTCATCTTCTGCATTCCAACCACCAGGGCCAATCCTTGCATCCAGTACTGAATCGACCACATTAAGTTCACAGCCAAGTGTTTCCCATGGGCCACCACAATCTTGATTAAAAACGTCAGGTGCAGGGTTATTATCAGTGAAAATCAATTCATCGTTATTCTCAACTATTTGTAATTGAAAAGTCACATCACGTATATACATTGCATTTACATAGGCTACAGAACCAACCAGCCATGTTAATCCACCTTCTACGGTGCCATCAGCGTCTGAATTATTAACAGATTCAGTTATCATGGCTGCAAATCTGTAAGTTACTAGTTCTACCCCGGCAGGATAACACGGATCTTCGGTACCAAGACATTCTGGAAACTCCCTAGATTGATTTAATTGATTATTAAATGGCTTACAAAGAAGATCCTGAGAGTTTTTTGTTTCGCTGTACACAAGCAATTCATTGTTTTCAGAAAATAGATTAAATGATTTGAAATGTGATGTTCCATCATCAGATTCTACTGAACCTATAATTATATCATCATTTATTACAATTGTAGCTCTATAAGCAGGGTTTTCAACACCTACGCCCACAAAAGTACCTATATTGGGGTAGCGTTTAGCCAGATTAGGATGCATTATACTATTCTTATAAAATGTAAATTTGGTTTTTTCCCCTGAAAAAGTTGGCATAACCAAAATACTTTTTGAAGTTACCCTTTCAGACGTTTGCGGTGCAAAATTCAAAACTTCTAAAAGGTTCTCAAGTTCCAGCCTGTAGATTGCACCATCTTCATTTACCCCTTTTGAAGACCAGTAATCCTGGTAAAGAGGTTCTGCAAATAATTGCGAAAAAACTAAAATTGTATAAAATAATGTATTTAATAAAATGGTTCTAAAATTCATTGTTTTGATTATCTCCAAATAATTTTTGACCTTTAAATGTAATCAATTCAACCAGTTAATATTTTATTGATTGTTCGCATTATTTAACCCAATGCAGAATAATAAGCTATAATAGTAAGAAATAAAAAGATAACCATGGGCGGGATTGGTAGTTCATTGCTAAACCCTCTCAGTTTTCCAGATATTAAAGATAGATTTACTATGATGAATCCTGTACCCAGAGACAACAAAACTGTACTGGAATATTCCGGTGGCAAGTTTCTGCAGTAAATTGCTACCATACCTAAGGCTAACCCTAGACCACCATTGGCTGAACGGAATAAAGCTGAAATATTAACTGCTTCTGTTGGTAGGTCATTCATAGTTTTCTCATTAACAACTTTTGGTATTACTATAAAAATCACCCCGATTAAGGATAATACAGATCCAATAATTGTTAATGCTAAACTAGTATCCATTCTTTGACTCCATATTTATATATGTATATAAAATTATCATACAAACAAAAAACCCCACAAATGTAGGGTTTTAAGATTTATTATATTGATTATAAAGTTAGATCGATTCAACTTTTTTTTCTGTTTGAATTTCAACTTTATAAGAAGTTTTCTTCTTCAAAACAGCGACAATTTCTTTGGAGTTTAATTTCTTATCATCAAAAACGATAGTAGCGGTGTTATTTGCAAAATCAACTTCACAATCTTTAACACCTTTTATATTTTCGACTACTTTTGTTACTTTATCAGCACAAGAATATGCGCACTGCATACCTGCAATTTTTAGATTTACTTTATCATCTTTTGCGATTACAAAAGATAATAATGCAACAAATATGAAAGTGATTTTATTCATTTTATTAAATCCTTACATTAGGTTAGAAAAGAATATAGCCATACTGAGTTTCTTAGTGCCAACAGTTTAAAAATAATTATTGAATTTTTTTAACCATTACTTTTAATTCAATCTAAAAATACTCCCATTGAACAATTTTACCATCCCTGAAAACCTTTTCATACATTTTTTGTCCATTTCTATACCAACCAGTCCACTTCCCATCCTGTTTCCCATCTTTAAATCTTCCTTCATACATTTTTTGTCCATCTTTATACCAATAAGTTGCCATCCCATTTTTGTACTCACCAGTATATTTTGTTCCATCCGGAAAAATAATTCTGATCTCGCCTTCTGGTATCCCATTTTTGTACTCACCAGTATATTTTGTTCCATCTGGAAAAGTAATTTTAGCTTGTCCATAAGGTAATCCATCTTTGAATTGCCCTTCCCATTTTTGACCATTTGAGATAGAAATTAGTCCTTTTCCGTCATAATTGCCTTCTTGATTTTTTTCACCATCATAGGTTAATTCTGGAGCAGATGAACAACTTATTAAGAATAAGTTAATTAACATAAGACATCTAACTATTATTAAATAAATGTTGATTTCCATTTTATAATTTAAAAAATGATATAAATACTCTATTAATCTTTCTATATATTTAGAATTATAGACTTCTTATCACAAACCCAAGGAAAGGTGAAAAAATAACCATACTTAAATTTAGCCATCATCCAACAAATAAAAAACTCCACGAATCTGCTTAAAGCGGAAATGGTCTGGAGTTTAATGTTCTAAATAGGGTAAAGCTCTTAGATAAAAACCATTTACTTTACACTCATCATTTGTGCAGAAGTCTCTCTCCGCCATTCTTTTAGTAAAGAAAGCAATTCAGCAGCTTTTTCAGGCTCTGATTTGGATAAATCATTTTGTTCGCCAATATCATCTTTAAGATTAAATAGTTGAATACTATTATTTTCAAAATATTCGATTAATTTATAATCTCCAAGCCTGATTGCTCCACCGGGACTTTGCATGCCATGATTACTGTAGTGCGGAAAATGCCAATAAATTGCACCACGATTATATTGTTTATTATCTAAAGCATTTACAAAACTCTTGCCATCAATATTTTCTAAAGAATTAGATTCTAAACCGAGCATTTCTAAAATAGTAGGATAAAAATCTGTGCTAATCACTTGTTTTTCACTGATATGGCCTCTTTTTACTCTTCCAGGCCATTTTACAATTAATGGTACCCTGATACCTCCCTCATAAAGCCAGCCTTTTGCACCTCGCAGCGGCAAATTTGAAGTAGAAAAAGCTTTATCTAATTGAGTCGGAGAAATCTGTCGTGTTGGTCTGCCAAAATTTGCTGCTGACATTCCTCCATTATCAGAAAAAAATATTATGATTGTATTTTCATCTAGATCTAATGCTTCTAATTTTTTTATTACACGTCCAAGATTTTCATCCACTGCTTCTACCATGGCTGCAAAATGAACATTGTCCTGCCTTTGTTTTATTTTTACTGTTCGCTGCGGTAAAACCTTAAAATCTTTATGGGATGGTTGCTTGATTAAATTATCTAATTCACTTTTGGACAATGGATTTGGATCATCGGGATTACCTTCAAGAATGAAATCAGGATTATTTGGTGTAGATTGTTTATCTAATTTTTTCTGATATTTTTCAACTAAATCTTTTCTTCCCTGAATAGGATCATGAACCGAAAAAAGAGAGAGATAAAGGAAAAAAGGTTCTTTTGTATTTTGGTCAATAAACTTTAATGCTTCATCGGTCAAACGATCGGTTAAATACCCATCCTTCCCATCATTATCATTAATCCCATCTAATTTAAAAGGCGCATAATATCCTGCTTTAGGCCAACCCTTACCCCACCCTTTTGGAATATGTAAATCAAAACCATGTGAAAGGGGACCTGATGGATCTTCTCCTAAATAATCCATGGACCAATTATTCTTGGTCCATTGATCCTCTCCTAAATGCCATTTCCCAAATATAGCGGTTTTGTAACCATTTGATTTTAATTCTTCCGCTATAGTTATCTCTTCAAAAGGTAGATGCTGATAAAATTTTGCACTTTTTAACTTTTCATAATCATATTCTGTCCGAGGTAGAAGCCAACTCCTACCCGGCAACCAATCTGTGAGTTGTAACCGAGCTGGATATTTACCTGTTAAAATGCTTGCTCTTGTAGGAGAACAAACATGGGAAGCCGCATAAGCTTGGGTAAACCTTACCCCATCTTTGGCTAATTGATCTATATTTGGTGTCTCATAATAACTACTGCCATAGATTGCTACATCACTCCAACCTAAGTCATCTACCAAAAAAAGGATAATATTCGGTTGCTTTTTATCGCCACTACAGCTTATCAAGACAATCGATGAAAATAATAAAATTTTAATAAGGCAATTTATTTTGCTATTGCTGAAACTACTAGTAAGTAACATCGAGATAAAATTCTTTTAATGCTTGATTTTTAAAACTATACTAAAATGATTGAAATAATCTTTAGTTATTTAATATTGGTTTAAAGTAAAAAGCGTTTATTCACAATTATCAGTGTCTTGAACCCCTAAGTATTCTTCAATGCAGGTTGGATATGGGGAACAGAGCTTATTGTTAGATAAGTTGAAAATCAATGAATCGCCCCAATCAAAATTCAGATCGCACAGGGAAGATTCTATTTCTCCTGTAACTGTATTATAAGCTTCAGGTACGCCTGTGAATTGATTATCATTTAAATGTAGTTTAGTTAAATAATTGAGGTTTCCTATCTCTGGTGGTATATCTCCTGTGAACTGGTTATGGTCCAGGTAAATATTGATTAAATTGCTTATATCACCTAACCCAGGTCCAGGTTCGGCTCCTCCATCTTCATCACCTTTTGGAATCTCACCAGTGATTTGATTGTGCGATAAATCTAAATGAATTAAACTCGCTAAGCGCCACATCAGAACATCAATTTCTCCAGAAAGTTGGTTATGTGATAAATCTAAATGAGTCAGTTTATACATACCAGTCTCTAATGCTACGTCCGAACGAAAACCTATTGTGAATGGGATCTGTCCTGTAAGATTATTATCAGATAAAGTTAAATGGGTTAGA
>CAJWHW010000023.1:0-35519 GCA_913040915.1 uncultured Fidelibacterota bacterium
TTTCATTCTTCCATGCTTTTTGATTAACAAAGACATTCAATAGAATACGACTATTAGAGGGAATATTATCTATCACGGTTTTTAAATATTCATCGGTATCCGACTCATCAATTTGAATTGATTTAAAGTTTAAACCTGACTTTTTTAATCCCTTGGTAACATTAGAAAGAGAATGATTATTTTTTGAGTCATAGATGTCCATTACAAAAAGGTGCGAATTACTATCTGAAGCTAAAGGAATTAGATCTAAGTTATTCTTTACACATGTAATTGCTTCTGATGCAATTTGACTTGCTATGGATTTGTTTTCCTCTTTATTTAAAATTTTTCTCGCATGAGCACTAGATAATATCGCTGTATGATGTAAACCAACCTTTTGTTTCAGTTTTAACATTTTTAATGCGGCAGAATTAATTCTAGTGATTGGTATCTCGTTTCTTAATACAGCCTGCTCAATAATATCAATAGAACCTTTTAAGTCATAATTTTGAATCACAACGTCGCTTCCAGCTTTAATAGTTTCAACCAGAGCAAATGCATCTGAATAATTTTTTACTATGCCTCCCATACCCATTCCATCAGTTATGACAACTCCCTTAAATCCAATTTTTTCCCTCAATATTGTCTGAATCCAAAAAGAATCAAGTGATGCAGGAGAATCCGATTCTTTTTGAAATTCAGGTGCGTGAATATGTGCTACCATTATTGCATCAACGCCTGCATCAGACATAGCTTGAAAAGGTGCAATTTCTACCGTCCATAGTCGTGATGAATCACTGGGGATCATAGCAAGAGAAGAATGTGAGTCTGTTTCTGTATCACCATGTCCTGGAAAATGCTTTGCTGTTGCCAGCATACCGTTATCCTGCAGTCCTTTCATATATGGCACTGCATATCTTTCAACTATCTCTGCATTTTCTCCAAAAGAACGGGTATTAATGATTGGATTCGCCGGATTATTATTAACATCCACTACTGGAGATAAATTCCATTGGATCCCTACAGCACGAGACTCTTCGGCAACTATTTTACCTACTAGATATGCGTTCTCCGGATTACCTGTTGCTGCGATAGCCATCATTGGAGGAAAATCAGTTCCGGAAGGAAATCGTTGATTTAAACCATACTCAATATCTGCATCTAAAATTATTGGGATTCTTGATTTATTCTGAATTTCATTGATGTAGATCAAAGAACTACTTGCATCACCAGACCATAAATGGATTCCACCGATTCCATCTGTTTTAATTAACTGAATAATCTCATCCCATTTTTTTTCTGAGATATCTTTAAAACGCATATTCATACGAAAAATCATCATCTGAGCGATTTTTTCACGCAATGATAATTGACTCAATGTACTTTCGGCCCAGTTTTTCGGGCTTCTCGGTGCAATTGTACATCCTGCAAAGAAAATTATCAATATGAATAAAGTAAGCTTTTTCATAAAATAAATAATTATTCAAATAAATGGATGCGATATTACATACCGTTTATTTTTGAACCTAAAATTTGTATACTTTCTATGAAGAATTTAATTTTTTTAATTTAGTTTTTCCTGATGTCACAAACCATTGAACAACTTGTTGGTCAACTCACCATCGCCGGATTCCGCGGTAAAGATGCAAATCCCGATTCGTCAGTTGCAGGCTTTATTCAAGATTACAATATAGGTGGTGTCATATTATATGATGAAGATTTAGAGTATAAACAGCTGGGCTCTAGGAATATCAATAGTCCGCAACAACTAAGTCAATTAACCCAAGATCTACAATCCTTATCATCTTTCCCTCTATTAATTACAATTGATCAAGAAGGCGGGGAAGTTAATCGCTTGAAATCTGATTACGGATTTCCCGAATGTCCTGATTGGCAACATTTTGGATTGTTAAATAATACACTTATGACTCAGCAATATTCTGAAATTTTAGGAGAAACACTGTTATCATCTGGCATAAATGTAAATTTTGCTCCCGTCTTAGATTTGGATTACGGTAATGATTCCGTCATTGGTAAATTAAAACGTTCAATTTCAACAATACCTGAAATAGCTATAACTCATTCAAAAATTCTCATTCAAGAATTAAAAGAACGTAATATCATTTCTTGTGGAAAACATTTCCCAGGGCAAGGTTCTGCATCAAGTGATACACATGAAGGATTTACTGATATTTCAGAAACTTGGACGGTGAAAGATCTATTACCTTTTGATAAATTAATCCAATCCGGTGATCTAGATATGATCATGGTTGCTCATACATTTGATGAAAAATTAGATCCAAAATATCCGGCATCACTTTCAAAAAAGATTATTACAAATGTTCTACGGAATGATCTTGGATTTTCCGGCGTGGTTATTTGCGATGATCCCAGTATGAAAGCTATTTCTGATAATTATGATTTGGAAACTACCTTTGAACTCATGCTAAATGCTGGAGTTGATTTGTTTTGCTTTGGTAATAATTTGTATTATGATGCTGATTATTTTCCACAATGTGTTAAAGTAATGGCATCTCTTATTAAATCTGGAAAGATTAAGGAAAATCGAATTCATGAATCAATTGCCCGGATTGATTCTTTAAAAAAGAAATATGGAATCATTTAACTCCAGAATTATTCTAGGAATAGACTGTGGAGCTACCAAAATTTTGGCACAACCTGTTTCTATTGATCCCATCAGTAAAAATGTATCTCCAGTTGATAATCTGGTAGAGATGAATTATGAGATCCACCCAGATTGGGATCCAGATTTTATTCCAGTTGATTTGGATATTCAGCGTAAGGAATTTTCTGAAAAGACAATTAATTTAACTGAAAGTGAAAAAAAACAGGGTACCGTTATTATAAACTCGATCCGTAAAGTAATTTCCAATATTGGCTCTACATTTATCAGCATATCTGAGAATATTAAAAATGAATGGGATCTTGCAATTTGTTTTCCAGGTATAAAAAATGAAGATGGGATCAACATTATGGCAAACGGTCCTAGGATCCCTGATTTAAATAATAAAATCCCCGGAATTAAAAAAATTTATAATGATTCAGATTGTTGTGTTTTGGGTGAGTGGAAATCAGCTATAGGTAAATTATTAAATTGTGAAAATGCAATTTATATTGGTGGTGGAACAGGTATTGCTGATGGCATAATCTTGAAGGGAGAATTAATTAACTTTAATATAAGAAATGATATAAAGCGTTCATGGGATTTAATTATGGAAAATGGTCAATCGGTTGAATCTCTGCTTTCTCCAAAAGGAATGATAAATCAATGGAATGACTCCCACTCTGAAAAGGTTTATACTTTATCAGAACTAAATAAGAAAAAATATGCTCAAAATATTTTTAAAAAATCTGCTGATGCATTTTCATTTTTAATCCAGGATCGAATTTCCTTTTTTCAGCAATATGATATAGGAATAGAAAAAATTGTGATTGGTCAGCGTCTTGGAGAAAATTTAGCAAGTGATGATTCCCTTTTAAAAAAATTATTCGAACGTAAAACTACAATCCCTATTCATTATTCTACAGACAGGCGGACAGCAGCTTTAGGCGCTGCTTGGAAAAAAGGATGCTAGTAAAAGGTGCCATACCATCAAAAGAACCTATTGTAAAAATTGGGTTGGTTCTACCGGATGATCAGAAAAAATCAATTGAGGTGGTTGACTTGAATACAAATGATCAATATACAATAGATATCTCTTTTGATGGTAAACGATTATCTGCTTCAGAGTACCAGCTTTCCTCAATACGTGCCGGACGCGGGTTTCACTGGGAGAAAGAAATTAGAATTACCATAGAAGGAGAATTGGATATCAAAGTCATTAATGGGTATTTATTTGTGACCAACTACATTCCGCTAGAAAAATATTTAGTCTGTGTAGCCACTTCAGAAATGAGTGGGGACTGCCCATCAGCACTTTTAAAAGCTCAAACTATCGCTGCCAGATCCTGGCTTTTGGCAGCTGCTGAACAAAAACATGCTAATATTGGCTTGGATGCTTGTAATGATGATTGTTGTCAGCGCTATCAAGGCAAAGAAAACATTACTGATGAAGCTTTAAGAGCAGCAAAGAATTCTCGAGGTAAAGTGGTATTATTTGATGATGAAATTTGTGATACACGTTATTCTAAATCCTGTGGAGGAATGTCCGAACATAATGAAAATGTATGGCAGGGCAACCCGAAACCATATCTGCGTGGTGTTTTTGACAGCCCCGAATCATTGAATCCAGATCTTAGTTCCGAAATGGGATTGAGCAATTGGATTCATAAACCTTCAAGGTGCTTTTGCGACTCTCATTTTGTTCCCATTGATCAGCTGAAAGATTATCTAGGACAGGTAGATGAATTAAAAAATTACTTCCGATGGCATATTACTTATTCACAAAATGAACTCGCTCAACTTATTTCCAAAAAGACTGGACAGTCGTTTGATTCAATCACAGCCCTTCAGCCAATTAATCGTGGTATTTCCGGACGAATTACAAACCTTAGAATTAAAGGAGAAAAAAAAGATAACCCAGTGTCTATTCAATTAAATAGTGAATATGAAATCCGCCGCGTTCTTCATCCAGAGTTTTTATACAGTTCCGCTTTCATCATAGAAATAAATTCCACCCTAAATACTCATCTAGCTCAATTGACATTACATGGAGCTGGTTGGGGACACGGTGTTGGATTATGCCAAATCGGTGCATTGGGGATGTCTTTAAATGGAAAATCAACTCAAGAAATATTATCACATTATTTTAAATCAACTGAATTAAGAAAAATTTATGACTGAATCAATTTCACTTCATTGGCTAGATTGGGTAATTATTTTACTCTATATTTTATTTTCACTGGGAGTAGGTATTTATTTTTCTAAGCGCGCAGCATCCAGTACTGAAGAATATTTTTTATCCGGAAGATCTCTTCCATGGTGGATTGTGGGTACATCCATGGTAGCTACAACATTCGCAGCGGATACACCTTTGGCAATCACAGAGTTTGTTCGTGGACCAGGTATATGGCAAAACTGGTTTTGGTGGAATTTATTGATGGGATCCTTATTGGGTGTTTTCCTATTCTCAAGATTATGGCGTCGCGCAGAAGTCCTTACAGATAATGAACTTTTAGAAATTCGATATAGCGGAAAACCGGCAGCTTTTTTAAGAGCATTTAAAGCAGGATACTTTTCTATTTTATATAATTTTATTGTTATGGGTTGGGTTATTAACGCCATGGCATCAGTGGTGGCAATTATGCTGAATATTGATAAATGGACAGCCGTTTGGCTTTGTGTTTTTATTTCCTTGGTTTATGCCATCCTATCAGGGTTCTGGGGCGTAGTAGTTACAGATTTAGTCCAATTCTGTATTGCCATGTTTGGTTCAATTACACTGGCTGTTATTGCATTAAGTCATGTTGGCGGGATGGAAAATTTATTATTGAAACTTTCAGCATTACTTGATTCAGATACAGTTCATGAGAACACATTGAAGTTTATTCCACCTGTTCCGAAAGCAGCATTATCATCATCTGCATTTTGGGAATCTCCTTTTTCCAAATTTTTAATTTTTATTAGTGTAATGTGGTGGAGCCATCATGGTACAGACGGTGGTGGTTATATTATACAAAGGATGTCATCTGCAAAAAATGAACGTCATGCATTACTTGCTACACTTTGGTACAATTTAGCCCATTATTCCCTGCGGGTTTGGCCATGGATCATTGTTGCGGTGGTTTCCATTGTCATGTTTCCGATAATACCTGAATCTTATTCAGACTTAGGTGTAAAAGCCGGTTATCCTTTGGTGATGAATACCTTGTTGGGACCTGGCCTAAAAGGGATTTTAATTGTATCATTTTTAGCAGCATTTATGTCTACTATCGATACACACTTAAATTGGGGCGCTTCCTATTTGATCAATGATATATATAAAAGATTTTTTCAACCAAATAGATCAGAACAGCACTACGTAGTTATAGGAAAAATTTTCACAGTCATTCTGATGATATTGGCAGCTTTTACTGCATTGAAAATGCAAAGTATTTCAAAAGCATGGGAATTCATTTTTTCTATGGGAGCAGGTATAGGATTGGTCCTTATATTAAGATGGTTTTGGTGGCGAGTGAATGCCTGGAGTGAAATAACTGCCTTGGCCACATCAATCACCATAACAATTATTTTAGAACTGATTGCATGGAATCAGACAGTTGCTACCGGGAATTCTTATTCTTTATTTAGTACGTCTCCTGTTTTATTTGGGATCTCTCTGCAGGTCCATCATAAACTAATGATAATTGTTCCCTTCGCAATCATATCATGGATAACTGCTACATTTGCAACAAAACCAGAGCCCATGGATAGATTAAAATTATTCTATGAGCGAGTTCAACCAGGTGGTTGGTGGGATCCAGTTGCATCTGGATTTAACCACACACTTCAGCCCGTAAGTCATGGTTTTTTCATACAATGGATTGCAGGGATATTTATGATATATGGTTTTACATTTGGAATAGGTAATTTTATCTTTCATCAGTGGAGCTATTCAGTTTTATGCTTTGGTTCTGCCTTGATTGGATCCTATTTAGTCTGGAATCGATCACTTTCAAATTTGAATTGATATTCTTATCTAAACTCTTTATATAAAAATTATTATGTCAGAACCTAGAAGGATATATTCTATTGATATATTTCGTGGCATTACCATTTCCCTAATGATTCTCGTAAATAATCCCGGAAGTTGGGGGCACGTCTATTCTCCCTTACTTCATGCCAAATGGCATGGATGTACTTTAACAGATCTCGTATTTCCATTTTTTTTATTTATTGTTGGTGCTTCTATGCGGTTTGCATTTGTTCGCTGGCACTATTACCCATCAAAAGAATTTCACAAACATCTATTTTGGCGGGCATTCTCTATTTTTATGGTTGGATGGTTTATCCATGCTTTTCCTTTTATACGACAAGATTGGGATTGGTCCAACTTTAGATATATGGGTGTTCTTCAACGTATCGGCATTGCTTATTTTATTTCAGGGATTCTTATAATCCGATATGATTTCAAAAAACTACTGCCGATTTTAATTGGTATTTTATTTTTTTATTGGGGCATCCTTTGGCTTGGAGGATCTAATGGCCCCTATAGCTTAGAAAATAATTTTGTTCGTAAGGTAGATATCTGGTTTATGGGCGAAAATCATCTTTATAAAGGTTTTGGAATACCTTTTGATCCGGAGGGTATATTCAGTACGATCCCTAGTGTCGGTACAGTGTTAATCGGGTATTTGATGGGTGGAATGTTGCACACTACTAAAAATTACACGGATTGTGCTAAACGAATGTCAATATTCGGCATAAGTATTATACTTATTGGATGGCTTTGGGGATTTATTTTTCCTATCAACAAAGCCCTTTGGACCAGCTCTTATGTTTTATTTACTGGCGGTATTGCTGCTTTGGTTTTGTCAGTGCTCACTTGGCTTATAGATATTAAAAATTGGAAAAAACCATTCTGGGTTTTTGAAGTTTTTGGTACCAATTCCATATTTGTTTTTGTTGTTTCTGGTCTTTGGGTAAAAACTATTTTAGCAAAGAAAATGGAATTAAATGGTGAAACTGTTAATGCATATAATTACTTGTACAAAACCGTATTTGTTCCTATGGCTGGCGATTTAAATGGATCTCTTCTGTTTGCCATTTCTCATGTTATAGGATTTTGGCTGGTACTATATTGGATGTATCGTAAAAACATAAAGATTAAGCTATAAAATGAAATTTATTTTAAGCATTTTGTTAATTACATCAATTTCTATTTCGAATAACGGACCATTTGTCGTTGTCTTGGGCATTGCTCAAGACGGTGGTGCACCCCACGCAAATTGCCAAAAATTCTGTTGTAAAAATCTATGGGATGGAATTAATTCTGAAAAAGTTTCTTCTATTGGGGTCATTAACCCTAAAACTGGAGAATCTTGGATCATAGATGCTACACCGGATTTTCCGGCACAACATAAAATTATTACCCATAACTATCAAACTCAATTGGCAGGCATTTTTCTTACCCATGCTCACATCGGTCACTATACAGGTTTAATTTATTTAGGCAAGGAAGTCATGGATGCTAAAATGGTACCTGTATTCATTATGCCAAAGATGAAATCATTTTTAGAATCCAATGGACCTTGGAATCAATTAGTATCCCTGGAAAATATCGAATTAATTACATTAAGAAATAATAGGTTTAGAAAATTGGCAGATGATTTATTTATAGAACCATTTTTAGTGCCGCACAGAGATGAATATTCTGAGACGGTTGGATACAAAATTATGGGACCAAATGCTTCGCTATTATATATCCCTGATATTGATAAATGGGACAAATGGGATCAAGAAATTTTTGAAGTGATTCAACATGTAGATGTCGCTTTAATTGATGGTACCTTTTTTTCACAGGATGAAATTCCCCATCGTGATATGAATGAAATTCCTCATCCTTTTATTACTGAAACGATGAAACATCTTTTCAACTTAAATACCTCGAATCGCAATAAAATTTATTTTACACATTTTAATCATTCTAATCCTGCAATCCGGGATGGTGCTGCCGTAAATCAAATTAGATCAAATCGGTTTAATGTAGCGCGGGAAGGAATTATTTTCGATTTATAGATGATAAATGTGTAAAGGATACTAATCTAATTATTAATTTATTTTGGGTCTTTTTTATATATTATAGCGATTTAATAAAAAGATGAAAAGAGTATTTATTACAGGTGCATCTTCAGGAATAGGAAGAGCACTGGCTTTAGCTTACGCGAAAAAAGGAGGAACCCTTGGCCTAGCAGCCAGAAGATTAGATATACTCCGCGAAATAGCTGAAGAATGTTCTTCAATAGGTGGAACACCATTTATTTATCAATTAGATGTTCAGGATGCTAAAAAATGTAAGTCTGTTGCAGAGCAGTACATGATAGATTCAGGTGGAATTGATATTGCTATAGCCAACGCAGGTATTGGCGGAGATGATGACCTATTTTCTGGAAATAGTAAGAAAATAAACACAATACTAAACACTAATCTTTTAGGAGTCACCAATATACTTTTTCCTTTTCTACCTACCATGAAAAACCAAAAATCAGGTGTCATCGTGTGTATAAGCTCTGTTGCAAGTTTTACTCCTTTGCCTTACCATGGCGGCTATACCGGATCAAAAATCGCTATCCGTATGCTTTTTGATTCTTGGCGTCCTAGGCTGGACAAATACAACATAAAATCTGTCTCTATCTGCCCGGGGTTTATTGACACTCCAATAGTAAAAGGATCTGCAAGACGATTTCCAATGAAATCAGCATATGAAGCTGCAACTCAATTTGTGGATGTGATTGATCGTAGACATTCCACCTACGTGTATCCCTGGCCATATAAAATACTCATTTTGATTATACGATTAACCCCGGAACGATTTTATAATTGGCTCATAAAAAAAATCTTCTCTAAGCCTATAAACTAAAAAATGAATAAATTAGTTATATGAAAACAAAAATAATTTCCTTCGATCAAACAGGTATTCTATCTATTGATGACAAAAGCTTGAATATTTTTGCAATTATACTAGGCTCCTTATTAATTGCTGTTTTGGCCCAAATCTCGATTTCTATACCATTCAGTCCAATTCCTATTACAGGGCAAACAATTGGCGTTATACTTGTAGGTGGAATTTTAGGGTCAAAACGAGGTACATTAGCTGTTTTGGCTTATTTGATGGAAGGCGCACTTGGGTTTCCTGTATTCGCCCAAATGAAAGCAGGCGTTCATGTGTTGGTTGGTCCGACAGCTGGTTATCTTTGGGGGTTTGTTTTTGCTGCTTTCTTGATTGGCTATCTTACTGAAAAAGGATGGGCAATGAAACCGATCACAAGTTTTTTATCTTGTTTTGTCGCTACAACATTGATTTTAATTGCCGGGACACTATATCTGGCAGCATTTAAACTTGGATTTAGTAAAGCCTTGGTTATGGGATTTTATCCATTTCTTGTTGGTGATGTTGTGAAATCTACTATTTGTGCCATTCTGATTTCAGGCCTGAGAAAAATTTAACTCATTATATTACTGCATCAGCCTGTTTTGCCATTTCAACACAGGTTTGCGTTACACCACCTTTATCATGGGATGTAAACCCTAAATCTATCTTACACCAACCCACAACCATGTCTGGATGATGGTTTGCTTCCTCTGCCTTTTTAGCCAATCGATAAATGAATTCAATACTTTCCATATAAGAATTGAAAATATAAGTTTTTCGAAAAGCATTATCCTTGAATTCCCAACTATTCAGTACTTTTAATGCATCAGAAATTTCTTTCGTAGATAATGTGCTTATGGTGTTACCTCCTTCAATTGATTTACTTTATTTAATTCAAAACGAACCCAGTTAATTGCAATGACAAATGCGAATGTAGCTGAAATCATGATGGCATACCAATTCCACTCAACCGGTTTATTAAGTATAAAACTAAAATAAAGTGCTAGGGGTGCACTAATACCAATAACACGAATGGTTGTAATTACCAATACAGGAATCCCTTTACCCAATCCCTGCATGACTCTTCCTGAAGTAATTGCAATAGCAACCAGTGGATAAATCAGGCAAACCAAACGCAAAAATCCAACAGATACATCGATTATTTCTCTATCATCAGTGAACCAGGATGAAAATAATTCGGCAAAATAATATACCAATGCTGATGAAATAAGTGTGATGAAAAAGGCTCGTGAAATACCGTACTTTACAATAAAATTTAATTCTTTCAATTTTTTGGCTCCATAAAACATACCAACCAGAGTTGTTAAACCACCAGCGATGGAAAAAATAGGTAGAAAAATGAGCATATCTAAACGTCCGGCTACTTGGTAAGCCGCCACAGTTTGAGATGAATAATGTATAAGGATTTTATTAAAAACTCCCTGCCCGACTGCCATGATAATCATAGACATGGAAGCAGGTAGTCCTACTTTTATAATATCCCATAAAATTGTTTTGGAAGGTTCAAAATCTTTTAATCGAAATGTGATATAAGCATGCTTTTTAACAAATAACATGTATATAAAAATGAAAAACACGATTAATTGACATACCACTGTTGCAATGGCTGCACCTTCCACACCCATACCAAGACCAAACCCTCCAAATTTTTCTAGTTTAAAAATAAAGATAGGGTCTAAAATAATATTCAGTATTGTTCCAAAACCCGCTACCATCATTGGGAGTTTCATATCGCCTTCACCAGCTAAAATTGAACGAAAAAAACCAGAGAACACCATGAAGGGTAATCCAGTAATTATAATATATAAGTAGTCCCACGCTAGAATAAGGATATCCCCATCTGCACCGAATCCAATTAAAATTTGTTTACCGAATAAGAAGCCCAAAGAAGTAAATATGATAGCAATTGTTGCTGCCATGGCTAATGCATGTTCTGCAGCATTATCAGCATTCTGTTTGTTATTCTCACCTATAAATCTTGCGATTGATGCGGTTACGCCAGAGCCCAGTCCCATAGTTAGTCCAAGCATTAAAAAGAAAATGGGCATATTAAATGCCACACCGGCAATGGCATTCCCACCTAATCGACCAATAAACATCATATCTACTAAATTGTAGAACGTTTGGATTCCCATACCAAACATGATTGGAATCGCTAAAGACCAAAGAGCTTTGGATGGATTATCTATGAAAGTTTGGAGGCGTGATTCTGACCTAGAATTATTTTCCATACGCCTTTAATTTACCGAGATAAGTTAATCAATCTATAATGTGTATTTTACTTTTTTTAAAATGGCCACAAGCGAGGTAAAAAGAAAACAGCTAAAATCAGAAAAATAAATGCCAGTGGAAAACCAACTCTAATATAATCACTAAATTTGTACCCCCCGGGTCCATAAACCATTAGATTAGTTTGATACCCTACAGGTGTTATAAAGGAAGCTGAAGCCGCAAATGCTACAGCAAAAATAAATGCACGCGGTTCCAGCCCCATCTGGTTTGAGACAGCCAAAGCAATAGGAGTCATAATAATTGCTGTTGCTGCATTGGAAGAAACTTCCGTTAGAATCATCGTAATCAAATAGATAAGACCTAAAAGTGCATAAGGTTGCCATTTTTCTGGAAAAGATTTTGCGACGTTAGAAATAAATGTACCGATCCATTCAGCGGTACCTGTAGTTTGTATAACAAGACCAACTGGGATTAATGATGCGATAAGAACAATCACTTGCCAATGAATAGATTGATATCCTTCTTGAGGAGTCAAAATTCTTAATGCTAACAAAATTACTACACCTAACATTCCACCTTTCATAATTGGCATCGTACCCGTTGCTGCTAATCCAATTGCTCCAAGGATTACTATGATAGTCATCCACCAAAACCGCTGTTTTCGTAATTCTGCTTCTACTTCACCTAAAACGATGAAGTCACCATTTTTAGATAGATTTTCTATTTTATTTGCAGGTCCATAAACTAATAATGTATCATAAGAATTTAAAATGACATGGGCAATTTTTTTTCGAAGAATAGCACCCTCTCGTCTAACAGCTAGAATAAATGTGCCAAAACGCTGTCTGAAATTAGCTGCCATTAAACTACGTCCTACCAAATCAGATTGTTCTGTAAGTAAGCATTCCATTAATACATTTTCTTCTTGTTCTAATTCTTCTTGAGTCAATTTTTCATCAGTTAATAATTTTATTTTTTCAACTTCTTTCATTCTTAGAAAATTGTCCAAAGTGCCTCTCACAAATAAAATATCACCCGCCTTTAATGGTGTCCTTCGAATATTGGTTGTAATCATTTTTTTATCACGCAAAATATCCAAGACCATTACATCATAGTTTGCATTAATCCCTCTTTCGAAACATGTTTTTCCAACTAGTGGTGAATCTTCTGTAACCTTCATTTCAGTTAAATATCCACCTAAATGGTAGCTTTTTGTCAAACTAGATGTAACTGTTCTAGATGGTAATAATTTTGGTGCTATAAATAAAATATATAATAGACCAACTACCAGCAATATACTCCCATAGCGTGCAAATTCGAACATCCCCATAGGTTCTACATCACCACTAACTTCATAAACTGAATTGACCAATAGATTTGTCGATGTGCCAACTAAAGTCAAAGTCCCGCCTAGGATAGCTGCATAACTCAATGGTATTAACATCTTAGATGGACTTAATTTGTATTTATGAGCCAATCGAATGGTAACCGGCATAAAAATAGCAACAATAGCAGTATTGTTAACAACAGCGGATGCAAGACTGATTGTAAATAAATAAACTGCACGACCTAAAATTTTTGATCTGTTTGCAATGCGGTTAATGCGTACTACTAAATATTCCAATAAACCGGTTTTTTGCAAAGCACGGCTCAAAATGAATAGAAATGCAATAGTAAGAACTGCAGGGTTTGCAAAACCTGAAACAGCCTCCTCTGGAGTTAAGTACCCCAATAAAAATAGAATAGAGAGCAGAATTAGAGCCGTAACATCAATAGAAAATAATTCCGTTACAAATAAAATAAATCCTAAAGCGAGTAATAACAGGATAAATGCAATATCAGGTGTCATAAGAGCAACTTTAATTCAGTAGATAAGTGATCACAATCCAGTAATTTTTAACTGAAAGGATGATCGCCAAGTTTCGGTTTTGAACTTACAGTTTCCATTTTGGAATGATTTAAATTATCTGTGAATTCTATTTGGTTTCGAACTGCGTTTATAATGGAATCAATTACAGGTTTCCGCCTAGTATTATTTAATACGGCCATAATAAATATTGGAAATTCAGCTTCCGGTAAAACTTCTTCCCATGGATCAAATAATTTTGTTTCATCTAAAAATTTATCAATATCGCTATTGTGTTTAAGTAGCTCAAATACCTCATCCATTAAGGATAAAAGCTCCAGTTGCAATTGCTCGTTACTGAGATTTAACAATTTCATTATTTTTCTAAAATCAAATTCTCATCTACATCATCAATTTGAGTTTTTGCTACATAATCTTCTGCATATTTTTTATAAACACCGGTTTTTACAAAAATCTCAAATAAATCCTCATCAATATGATAATCATTTTTCATAAAGCCCATAATTCGCATAGCCATTGATAATTTTTTTCCGTCTTTATATGGACGATCTGCAGCTGTTAAGGCTTCATAAATATCTGCAATCGCCATGATTTTTGCCTGTGTGGACATTTGATTTTCATCTAATCCTTTCGGATAACCTGTGCCATCCATTTTTTCATGGTGCCCTCCTGCAAACTCAGGAACATTTTTTAAATTTTTTGGATAAGGCAATTGTTCTAGCATGTCAATTGTGATAACAATGTGATCATTAATGATCTCTCTTTCATCCGGAAGAAGTGTCCCTTTAGGAATATTTAAATTTTCAATCTCATTTTTTGAAAGAAAATTCTTTGTTTTTCCAAAAATGTTTATTTGTTGTTTTCCTATTTCTTTCACTCGGTCCTGCAGCTCAGGTTTCATAAATTCGCCACCTACATTACAAGACTCTAGGAATGCCATATTATCTTCTATTTGCTCAATAGTTTCCTTATACTCATCATCGAAATCATTTGGATTCTGACCATTCAACTTCCGTTTTAAAAATGCAATCTCTGCATCTCTTTTCAAAAGTTCCATCCTTGTTTTCACCAATTCAATTCTGTCAAAGATTGTTTCAAGCTTAGTACCTTTATCTACCACATGAGGTGGAGTGGCTACTTTTCCACAATCATGTAGCCATGCAGCAATATAAAGTTCGTACCTTTCTTCTGCCGTCATGGAAAAATCTTTGTATTTCCCTTCCTTCATTTCGGCAACTGCATCAGCTAACATCATGGTAATAACTGGCACACGTTCACAGTGCCCTCCCGTGTATTCTGATTTTTTATCAATTGCAGTTGCAATTAATTTGATAAATGCTTCAAACAGTATTTTTAATTCTTCAACTAAACGTTTATTTGTAAGGGCTACGGCTCCTTGAGATGCCAATGATTCAACCTGTTCTTGCATTTCTTCATTAAAAGGAATCACGTCTCCATGCTCGTTCCTGGCATTTATAAGTTGCATGACACCTATAATCTCATTCTCATGATTTTTTAGAGGAACTGTCAAAAATGATTTTGACCTGTACCCTGATTTTTTATCAAATTTTTTGGTTCCTTCAAAATCAAAACCATCTTCTTCATAAGCGTCTTTTATGTTAACAGTCTTTTGAGCTAAAGCTACATAAGCTGAAACATTTTTCTGATTAGGTGTTTGCTTATCCAACCATAACTTTACAGGGTAATATGGGATTTCTACCCCGGAAGTACCTCCCATAAGTATATCCATTGTATCATTACGCATGATTTCAAATTTTAGATTACCATCTTTATCCATCGAATAAAGAGTACGACCATCTGCTCTTGTAATCTTTTTTGCTTCTTTCAGGATCATTTCAAATAGACGATCTGTATTCTTTTCTGTTGAAAGTGCCATTCCAATTTCACTGAGATTGTGAAGTCGGTCTTCTAAAAATTTGATTCTGTTGAGTGCATCCATATGGTATTCAATTTCATTAAAAAGGATATTTAAGATTTTGATTTTACATCTGCTTTAGTTAGATAACAATTAGAATAGGAATCAATTCATATACATGATTTAATTTCTGCCATGGACTCTACGCTACAAAACCAAATAAAGAAAGTTTATAGTGATATAGAAAGTCGGAAAATCAGAGCTGAAACTTTGATTGATCTTATTAATAACTGCATCCAGATTACTCTAGATAAAGAGACTATTCACAGCTTTTTGGATTTAGCCCACTCACAAACAGTTGTTCAGACTATTTATAATGCAGATTTAGTCACCGAATGGTTAGAAAAATTGGTAAACCTGATTGACATTTCTCAATTCCATACAGGTTATCTCTTAGAACAGCGAGCTAAGAGATATAATAAAAAAACTGTATTTAACATTATCAGGGATGAAACTATACATACGGTCTCCTATGCAGATCTATGGAAGAAAATAATTGAGACAGGTAAAGCTTTATCCACTCTAGAAAAAGCTGATGAATTTCCAACCATTGGTTTACTCACTCATAATCAATTAAATAGTGTTCTAATTGATTTAGCCTGTCTTTCTTTTGGCTGGCGAGTGATCCCTATACCATTGAACTCTACTTCGGAACACCTATCTTTTATTTTAAATCAGTCAGAAATATCCCATTTATTTGTTGGAGGGAAAACGGGTATCCAATTATGGAATAAAGTACAACCAATTCATAAAATTTCTGTGATTTCATTTAGCGATTCAGAATCACTGAATGGTGATGTGATAAGTTGGGAAACATTCTTTGAAAGCCGATATGATGCAAAAAATTTTAATGCAGTCCAACGTATGTCCTATGTACCAATGAATGAAACTCAGACTATAATGTACACATCTGGAACCACAGCAAATCCTAAAGGAATAACTTTTACTCAAATGAATTTAATTAGTAAACGGTTTGCAAGAGGATTAGCCCTACCTGAAATTAATGCTAATGATTGTTTTTTATGCTACCTCCCACTCTTTCATACATTTGGACGGTATTTTGAATTAATGGGCAGTATTTATTGGGGTGCCACATATTCATTTGCAGAATCACCTGCATTCAATTCATTGCTAAAAGATTTTCAATTAATCAAACCATCTACCTTTATAAGCATTCCAAAAAGATGGGTACAACTTTATGAAATGTTGGAAGAAGAACTAGATTTAGACTCAGCCAAAGATGAGAAAATTAACGAACAATTAAAAAAAGTTACTGGCGGAAAATTAACATGGGGTTTATCTGCTGCTGGTTATTTGGATCCGGATATTTTTTTATTTTATCAATCACATGGAATTAACATATTGAGTGGTTATGGAATGACAGAGGCTACAGGCGGAATTACTATGACACCTCCAGATGATTATGTAAAGGATTCTGTAGGTAAAGCTCTCCCAGGGTTAGATATAAAATTGGCAGGAGATGGCGAAATGCTCATTCGTGGTAAATATATATCACCAGGTTATTACAAAGAAATAGAATCTGATGCTTTTGCAAATAACTGGTTCAATACTGGAGACATTTTTAAAGAAAAAAACGGTCATTATTTTATTATTGATCGTAAAAAAGACATTTACAAGAATAGCCGTGGACAAACTATTGCACCACAAAAAATAGAAAATCTATTTCAGGATTTTGATTCTGTTAAATCCGTATTTCTTGTTGGAGATGGAAAAGAATTCAACACAGTTTTAATTTATCCAGATCATGAAAATTCACCTATTGATTTAAAATCTGCAGAGAACCAAAAAATACGGGATTTATTTAGCTCAATGATTTTGTCTGTAAATAGTTTTCTATCTCCATTTGAGCGGATTGTCAATTTTGTCATTATACCAAGAGATTTTTCCAAAGAAAAAAATGAATTGACCCAAAAAGGGACATACAACAGAAGAAATATTCTTAAAAATTTTTCTAAAATTATTGAACCCCTTTATGAAAAAAATTATGTTGCTCTATATTCTGGAGCGAAAGAAGTAAGAATTCCTAATTGGCTATTAAGAGAAATTGGAACTGTAAGATCCAATTTAAATTGGGACGGACAAAAGGTAATTATCCATGGACAGCCTGAAAAACTTTTACTTTCTTGGGCAGGTAAAAAAATACAGCTTGGAGATTTTATTTATTCAATTCAATCTGATATTTTTGATTTTGAATCATTTATCAAATCACCATCGCATTGGCTTGGAAATTTTAGTTTTACTAATTTTGTAGGTCCTTCAATTTTTAGATTAAAAGAAACTGAATTATATAGCATTATTCAGATTGATTTATCCATAATGAATTCAGGGTTAGAGCCTGTAACTGGTACAAATCCTGAGACTACAGTGTTACTTCAAATCCACCATACGGTTCGAAATTATCTTGCTGGTGATCCATCATCCTTAAAAATGCTCACAAAAATTGTGGATGGTCATTCAAGAAATTGGCAAGATGTAATCCTGGAAACATTTTTAATTTATAAACTTCATCCTGATTCCTCATTTCAAATACGATTAATCGAAGCTCTAATGCCTCTACTTTCCGGCGATTTTCTAGTTTCCATGATAAAATCTGCCTATTATTATCAGAGAGCCCATGATCCAAAAAAAAGATTTACATTTAATATAAATCGTGCGGTAGATGAGCATTACCAATCCTTTATTAAATATCTTCAGGATGTTCATCAAAATATTCTCGAATTAAATTCGAATGAATTAGAATTCGTTCAAACCATTCTACTGCTGGTTGCAGATTTCGGAACCCTTCACCCAACTAGGTTTGTCTGGGCTCGCTCTGAACTTGTTTGGTGGCAAATTTCTCAAGTACCAAAACCATTATTCTCAACTGCTCAAAAAGCATATTACACATTGACCAAAGGATTCCGGAGTTGGATCGGAAAATCTGCGTCGCTAACCATTGACCGGGAAACTGGAAAAGAGTACACTTGGGAAGATGTTATTACATTTGATGAAAATGTAAAAATATCTCATCAAAAACAATTAATAACAGCCTTGCGAGAAACCTCACTGATCCGTGAATCAATTTTTCTATTTTCATCAAACTTTATTATTGGATTAAATGATATACCACCTGATGGTATTTGGATAACACATTTAGGTACACGAAATAATAAGAGTGTATTTCGTATTTTAGTAAAAACAAGATCTATGGGAAATCATAACCTGGTGGTTAATCTTAATGAAGGCTTAGACCGTCAATTTCTTGAAGAAGAAATTAAATGGCTCATTATCATGGGTTCAGGATTTAAAGATGAACCTTTGGTGGAAAATTTTGGAGGTTACTGGCCAGAATTTGAACTTTATACTGAAGAGTATATCCATGGAGAAACAGTTGCTGAATATCTTGGACGTAACCGTAATGATATTAGCGATGATACAAAAATAGATCGCTGGCAAATGCGATGGCTACATTTTATTTGGAATGGTATCCAAGCCTATCAGGAATTTTGGGGACGAACAGAGTTTAAATTATCCATTCAACCTCCATCAACGGAAAATTTGATTATTCCAAAACATGATTATACTACAGGTACAAGATTGATTTCCATATCCAGTCGTAAACAGATTGAATCTATTAGTGAACATTTTCTTTCATTATTTACAGATTATATCGTAAAAACCGAAGAAAAATTTGAAGGACTAAAACACATGTCAAACTGGGAGGTGATTTTCACTGCTACGCTTCAAGCGGTAAAAGTTTCAAAAGGTAAAAAACTTCTATTCCAATTAAAATCTGAATTAGGCCAAAGAACTGCGCGGAAGAAATTAAATGCAGTTGGCTGTACTACAGATCGAATTGACCGTTTTTTAAAAGATATCCAAAAATTTGGTGTACTCACAAAACCTGTTGTTTTCGCTTCTTTGCGATATGATCGCTGGCTTGAATTGAATCCGGAAGCAACCCTGTCTGCCCGTGCTTCTATATTACAGGAATTATATAAAGATTATAATCTTGACACACTATTAGATGAATATCCTGAGACAAGAGTAAGGTTCTTTATGATGACCTGTTTTAAAGGAGAGAACCCTAAACTAATGGGAGCATTTCAAGACATGATTGAGGCTATGAGAAAAAATGAATTGAATCCTTGGAATCTTCAAGACAGAATTGCAAAAATTCAATCCAATATTCAAATGACTGAAGAAGAAAAATTCTTTCTGGCACGGATGTTATTTCCACATGTGGATTCGGCAGATTATGTTGAATTGGTAACGACAACCCATGGAGAGGATGATCGATTAAACCTTTTGTTTCAGACAGAGGGTAAAGATGGACAGATCTATAGAATTCGTCCACCATTTTTACCAAAAGAGATTGCACAATTCCATACTTTACTTTCAGAATCTTCCTTATCGGGCATATTTACTGCTAAACACGAGTTTTTATTTATCTTTAATGCTCGAAACAGATTAGTTGGCGGCTTATTTTGGAAAAATTTAGAACAAGACCGAATTCACTTAGAATGGGTTATAGTGAGAGAAAAGTACCGAAAAATTTCTCTAAGCAAACGCCTGATGGATGATTTTTATAAACGGATGGAGTATAGAGGTATCCAGATAATTACGGTTGGCTTCTATGTAGAGAAATTCTTTTTCAAACATGGATTTAAAATAAATAAGCAATACGGTGGATTAGTTAAAATACTCTGATTATAGTAGTCCCATTATCTGGAACATTTTGAGACTGAATGGGGAAATTATTTTATGATACTAGAGGTAAAGCATCATATAGATTACTACACCTGAAAAAGAAACATAGATCCAGATTGGAAAAGTTATTCTAGCAATTTTGCGATGACGAGTTATCTGATTTGTCCATCCCCTGTACAACGTAAATAAAGCCAATGGTATAATAATTGCAGCAAGAATAATATGGGAAATTAAAATAAAATAGTACATTATTGAAAAATTGCCTGAATAAAGCTTAGGCCCACTCTTGAACCAATGATATATAATATAAGTCACTAAAAATAAAGTCGATGTGCCGAAGGATGTAAGCATGATATTTCGGTGTAATTCTCTCTTTTTCTTTTTGATTAGTATAAACCCATAAATCAATAGAAGTGTCGTTATAGCATTTATTGTTGCATTCACGAATGGTAGCATAGAAACATCAATAGACCCCTCAATACCATCTGGCCTTGGTCCCAGAATAAGAAAAGCCACAGCCAAACTGATTACGACCGAAACAATATAAATAATTCTCGACCAGAATGAATCTTTGTTCATATTAAATTATTTTGTCTAGGATAATCATAGCAAAAAGCGCAGGAAGATATATCACTGAAGTTTTTAATAACAATTTTGCATTTTCTAATGAATAATTTTTAACTAAAGGAAACCCTGAAATAAAATAAGCAACACTTAGAATTAATGCTCCCCAAAAGTAACTAATGCCCAGAATTCCAATATAGGATGGTACAACCGAAACGGGAATCAATAATAGTGAATGCCATATGATCTGGCGGTTTGTTCTTTTACCATCACTTTCTAAAACTGGTAGCATTTCCAAATTAGCCTTGGCATAATCTTCTTTACACATGAATGCAATTGCATAAAAATGAGGATGCTGCCATAAAAAAAGAATTGCAAATAAAATCCAAGCTTCGGGCGCAAGAGAACCAGTAGCTGCAACCCAGCCACCTAGGGGTGGTATAGCCCCCGGTATTGCTCCAATAGATGTATTAAGCCAGGTCAGCTTTTTCAATGGTGTATAGATAAATAGATAAAGCAATGCTGTAATTAAACCCAGAATCGCGGTGAATTGATTTATAAAACTATATAAAATAAGTGTTCCGGAGAGGATAAGAGAAATTCCAAAGACTAAAGCCATTTCTTCATCTACCATCCCCGTTGGTATAGGCCTAGATTTGGTACGATTCATTAATTGATCAGTCTCCTTTTCAGCATAATGATTCAATGCACCTGCTCCAGATGAAACTAATCCTGAACCGATTAGGGTCAATAGAAATTCCCTTAGTTTGTCTAAATTACCTGCACCTAAATAAAAACCTAATGCAGTAGAAACAAGAATTAAAAATGTAATGTTAGGCTTTGTCAGTTCAATGTAAGCACCAAGCAACGATTGGGCTTTTGGAGGTTGCCGTCTCATTTATAGTCGAATTTGTTTAACAAGGTGATTTAAATCATTTCTTAATACGGCCATACTGGCTTTTTCCGTCCCGTCATAATATTTTCGAATTTGACCATCTGCATCTATTAAAACAAATTTAATAGCATGACCTTGGGGTAATTGATCAGCATAAAGCATAAATCCATTTTTTTTAAGATCTTTGATCGCCTCTAAATCAGAAGTAAGAAACTTCCAACGATCATCACGGACACCATGAGCAATCGCATATTGTCTCAGAATTTCCTGATTGTCAATTAACGGATCAACTGTAATGGAAACAAATTGTACTTCAGATACATTTTTATAGTCTTCATACATATCTTTCATGTTACTTGTCATCATTGGACACGGTCCAGCACAACTGGTGAAAATAAAATCCAGAACAGTAGCTTTTTTTATTAAATTTTGTTCAGAAAACTTTTCGCCATTTTGTGTCAAAAAAGAAAAGGATGGCACCTTTTTTATTACAGGTAAATCATAAGAATTTTTCGCTTTTTGGATGACCCAATTTGCACTAAAAGCAAGTAGGGCGAAGCTAACTATTATATATATTATATTTTTATTCATATTATTACCTGTGTTTTTTTCCAGGCCATATATTGAATCATCACTAGTCCTAAGATCCATGATGCAATCCATAAGTGAAATAGTTGAATCAATGGAATAACTTCCAAAAACACCAGAAGTTCACCCGAGATGATTTGGGCCAACATCAAAATCATGATTCCATGTGTTGCAAATAATATTATTTTTGATGGATTTTCAGATTTTTTTACAAAGATAACCCAAAAATAACCAGCAATTCCTGTAATGATAAATCCTAGTATGGAATGAATGTATTTAAATGGCCCCAACATCTGTAAAAGAAACTTTGAATCAATCATTGGATTCTCTTTACGCATCATTTCTAATCCTCCCCTAATCTCAGTTCCAAGCATTACCTCAATTAATAATGACACTATTAAGATTCTAAAAAGCCATTCAAGATTTTTAGGATAATTACCTGATCTCTCTGATTCATAATAATCCAAATAGTAAGCTTCCTGGGATGCATAAAGTAAAAGCATTACAATGATTAGGGCTAAAAGCAAATGGAGGGTAATTGTAACTGGATTTAGAATTGTATCAACCAATATTGCACCTAACCATCCTTCAACGAGTGTAAGTAAAAATGCCGCTAAAACACTAAACTTTATCCGCTTAACATAATAATAATGCTTAAAAGCTAGAAAAACAGTTATGGTGATCGCTATGCCAACTAATCCGCCAAAAAGTCGATTGCTATATTCAATCCAGGCCAATACAACATTAAACTGATCTTGAAATTCTAAAGGAACTTGATCCAAACTTGTTGGAGGAATCCAACTATCAAAACATTTAGGCCAATCCGGGCATCCCATCCCCGCTCCTGCAACACGAACTAAACCACCAATAAAGATTAGTAAATAAGTCATCAAAGTGGTAATAATAGAAAAACGTCTAAAAGTATTCATAAAAAGCCGGAAAAATTAGAACAATTTTTCATATACTGATGAAACTTTTCCTCTTAAAATGAACATACATATGATTAAGTTTTGGATTGAATATTGAGCAAATTTTATTCTTTCAGCTAATATATTATTATCAAGGCTAATTTTACATGATATTAAACCGGATTGAGTTGGGAACTTCTTGTACGGTTCGGGAGACTGGTGAAACCGGATCCTTAAAAAAGATTTATTTCTATCCTACAAAATATGAGATTGAATTTACGGATGGGAATATTAAGCATTTTTCGTCAAAGGATTTGGATTTTGAAGGAATCCAACAACCGGAGGCAATACTTCAAAATCCTGCCATCCCATATAATGGGATTGGAGAGCAATGGACAACCTGGTCTCCCTTTTCTGGAGAAAGTATTGTAAAGCATCATTTTTCTACAACAAAAGAAATCATGTGGAAAATGCTTACATCTATCGATATGTACAATGTTTGGTTCCACGGCATACAGAGGGCGCTACCAATAGTCGATATTGAACGGTATGTACATCGTTATTCATTTACACATTTCAGGCTTGAACCAGGTGCTTTTTTTAAAATTAGACCAAAAACAATCGCACCATATTTCAATTGTCGAATCATGTCTTTAGAAAAAGAAAAAAAATTCGGTTTTACTTTTAAAACGACACCTATTACTTCTGAATATATTCAATTTACTATTGATGAAACAGAGCAAGGTGTTTGGGTTACATGCAGGCGTACTTCTGAAGGACTTTTTTCTCTTCTAACCCAATTTAACTGGCAAAATAAATCAATAATTCTTCAAAAGTTGGATTCAATTACTCCCAAAGTTGATTTTGGAAAAGACGAGAAAGATGAAGATTCGGGTGTTGCTGATGCTAATCAATTTGGTGGTTTTTTATCTAGACAAGATTATATCGATTATGCCATAAATATGGGGATGGAAGGAAACTTGGATTTTGTGGATAGTATCCCAGAAAAACCTATCCGCGGTATGGCAAAAGCAGGGATCGTTAAGGCTAAACGTACAGGTAAACTTCCTGCAAAACCTGAAAAGTCTGAAGATGGCGCATCTCCTACTCCCAGTGGTAATGGCCTAGCTGTTTTATCTGGAGATGATTTAATTGCATTTTTGGTTAATAAAGGTTTGGACGGTGACATGGACGCTGTCAATGCCCATGATAATAAGATCCAGCGCGGCAAAGCAAAAGCCATGATTGTAAAAATAAAGCGTGGAGCAATCGATCGGCCACCAATGCCTGAGATCCCTGAAGACACCGCAATTTTAGAAGATAAAGATGAAACAGAAGAACAAATGATAAAACGATTGGTTGCCAAAGGATCAGAAGGTGATATGGATGAAATCAATGCACTTGAAAACAAAGTATTGCGTGGGAGAATAAAGGCAGCAATTGTTAAAGCAAAGCGGGCAGCAAAATAGTGTCGGGAACACCAAAAGCAACCCTGACCAAAACACAGGTTATTTCAATGATTGTATGTACACTTTTATTATTGATATATGTAACAATGGTAACATGGGTATTCTAAAAAATGATGGAATGGCTCACATTAGATTGGCTCATGAGCAACCTAGAATGGGCTGTAGGAATCCTTATTGTTGGTATAATAATTTTATTTTTCTTCCCAATTCTATTGGGATGGCAATTAAAAAATGATGCTAAGACAAATGATGAGGTTTAATTCTTGGACGCTTTACCACTTATATCAATCTTGGTAATAGTATTTGCGATGATATTAATTACTGAAATGATGAGGCTTAAAAGAGATGTTAGAAAATTATCCAGACTAACTAGGAACTTGAGGAAAGATATAGATCTACTAAAATCGGATTTAAATGATAAATAATTCAACTATTAGCTTTGACCTTATAAAGGTTTATTAAATAAATTTCCTGCTAACTTTTTATTATGGAGAAAACAATTCCTACAGATACAGAGAACAAAAAAAACGAATCGAGCCGGATTTATACGCTCTACTATTCATTTTTTTTAATTCCTTTTATGATTGCAGTTTTTGGAGCTGTTTTTTTCCTTCTTTTCAGATTTATTACTTACGAGACTACTGACGCTTCTGAATTATTAAACCAGGTAAAAATCGGTTCCAAAACCAAAAGATGGCAATCAGCATATGAGCTTTCAAAAGTATTAAATAATCCTGAAACTATTCCCCAGGATCTTGGATTTAAAAACCAGATGATAACATCATATAAACATGCTATTAATGATGACCCTTTAGTTCGTGCATATCTAGCAATTGCAATGGGTGCAACAGGTGATGAATTCTACTCAGATGAACTTGTCAATGGGATGAAAGATGAAGCTCGCGAATCTCGCCTAGCTGCAATCCAAGCAGTTGGTTTAGTAAAATCAGAAAATGCTGTTTCAGGTCTTATCCAGATTATAGAAAAATCTGACTATCAAGATGAAAGACTTGCCGCTACTATGTCATTAGGTTTTATTGGCAATGCCCGATCTATTCCAATTCTAAATAAATTACTAGAAGATGATGAACCAAACATAAGGTGGGATGCAGCTATTGCTCTTGCAAAAATGGGACAAATAAATTCAGCAACGATAATTGAAAATTTAATGGATCGTGAATACTTAAATACATTTCCAGAGCTGGATCCAAATGAAATTAATAAAGTGATTCTGACTGCTATTGAAACTTCAACATTAATTGAAAATGTTCGTTTTGAACCTAAATTGGTTATGCTCGCTAAATTTGATGAGAGTTTAAAAGTAAGGGATGCAGCAATAAAAACATTGAAAAAATCATATAATAGGATTATTTAGGATATGTCTAAAGAGAAGATCGTACCAAATGCTGCTGTTGGCTCAGGCCCTGAGAATGCATTCAAAATCTCTGAGACTGACCGGAGAGGTTTTCTTAACTGGCTGTCAGTAGGATGGTTAGCTTATTTAGGGGTTACAGGTGGATTTTTTACGGTCATCATTCGTTTCCTTTTCCCCAATGTACTTTTTGAGCCACCCCAGACATTTAAGATTGGTTTTCCAGATGATTTTGCAAAAAATTCTGTGGATATAAAATTTAAAAAATCTAATAACGCATGGATTGTTAGAGATGAGGAAACCATATTTGCATTATCTACCGTTTGCACTCATCTGGGCTGTACTCCAAACTGGTTACCTGTAGAATCAAAATTTAAATGTCCATGCCATGGAAGTGGTTTCAGAATGACAGGAATTCATTTTGAAGGGCCTGCTCCAAGACCACTTGAAAGGTTTAAAATCGGGCTTGCCAATGATGGGCAAATTCTTGTTGATAAAACCAAAAGCTTCAAGTGGGAAAAAGGCGAGTGGGAAAATCCTGAGTCTTTCTTAAAAGTTTAATCTAATATTCAATAAAATTATTTAATAAAAATGGCTGAAAAACAAAATAAAAAATCACTACTACAGAGTCTTGGTGAGTCTCAAGTTTGGAAATCAATTATTAGATCAGGTATTCCTCATACTCGTAGGCAAAGAATGCATGCAATTCTTGGTAGTGTTTTCCTCCACCTCCATCCAGCTCGTTTACCAAAACATGCTGTTAAAGTAGGCTATACATGGTGTATGGGTGGTCTTTCCTTTTTTCTTTTTGTGAATTTAACGATTACCGGTATCCTGTTAATGTTCTATTACCGGCCTACGGTTGAATACGCATATACAGATATTATCGATTTAACAGAACAAGTTCCTTTGGGAATTATGAGAGAGCTTCACCGTTGGGCTGCTCATGCTATGGTTCTTGTTGTATGGCTACATATGCTCCGTGTATTTATGACTGGTTCGTACAAGCCACCAAGAGAATTTAACTGGGGTGTTGGTGTATTACTCATGACCATGACTATGTTTTTGTCATTTACTGGTTATCTACTTCCGTGGGATCAATTAGCAATTTGGGCAGTGACAGTAGGATCCAACATGGCCAGAGCACACCCATTTATTGGGCATGAAGGACCAGGTGCCAGTCTTTTAGCGATTGGAGATATTAATTTGGTTCATATTGGATCTGATGTGCGTTTCGCACTTATTGGAGGTCGATTTGTAGGTGAAGCTACTCTGTTAAGGTTTTACGTTATTCATTGCATTGCCGTTCCTTTTATTATGATGATTTTTATGGCCATACACTTTTGGCGAATAAGGAAAGACGGCGGAATTTCAGGTCCACTTTAATTTTAGGTCATTTCAGATGCTAGAAACTTTTAAAAATACTGTAGATTACTTATCATCACCTACAATCAGTTTTTCTATTTTGACTGTTGTTACTCCAATACTTTTCCCACCTACTGACTGGTTTGATAAACTAAATCGCAAACTGGGTTTTTACCTTATATGGACAAAAACAGGGTGCGCCATAGCAATGTCTATCATTACGGTATTCTTTGCGATAGGATATATGGATGAAAATTTCAGTGTAATATTGATGAAGGGTGACAATTTTCCTATTGTCCTGATGGTTTATTCTATATTCTTTTTTACATGGTTAGCTATGCACAAAGCGTATATAAATGATGATAGAATAGAAAATGGGTTGAAACCTTCTGAATATAATGACCCGGATGATAAAGTTCTTGTATGGCCAGACCTTGTCTATATTGAGTTTATTGCACTCATTCTATTTACTGTTTTCCTGGTGGTTTGGTCAATATTAGTTGCTGCGCCTCTTGAAGAGCCTGCGAATCCTGCAGCAACACCTAATCCATCAAAAGCTCCCTGGTACTTTTTAGGCTTGCAGGAAATGCTTGTTTATTATGATCCATGGATTGCGGGAATTCTCCTTCCACTATTCTGTATTATTGGGCTTATGGCCATACCCTATATGGATATAAATAAAAAAGGAGATGGCTATTACTCTTTTAAAGAAAGACGAGTAGGAATATTTATTTTTATGTATGGTTGGATAGTTCTTTGGCTTTTCTTAATTGTCCTTGGTACATTTTTTAGGGGTCCTAATTGGAATTTTTATGGACCATTTGAATATTGGGATTCTCATAAAGTTGTTGCTTTGAACAATGTCAATCTATCAGAATATTTTTGGGTAAAACTCTTGGGTAAAGGACTACCAGAGAACATACTTCTTAGAGAAATAATAGGCTTCATTGCTGTTGGCATATATTTATTTATTCTTCCGATTGTTCTAGCAAAAACCTGGTTAAAGGATATGTTACAATCTTATGGACCTGTTAGATTCGTTTCTCTGATGCTCTTTGGACTGGTTATGCTTTCACTACCTCTTAAAATGTATTTCAGATGGATTTTTAACTTGAAGTATTTTATTTCTATTCCTGAATACTTTTTCAACATTTAAAATTATATGTTTAAAAACGATGAAAGATACTGGGACATTAACCTCTTAAATAAGTGGTTTGCCATATCATCAATTATTTTCCTTGCCTGTACCATATGGATTTTTGTTGATGATAATGATGATGAGTTTAAAGACTATCAGCGTGAGTTTCGTAAAATGCAAATTGAAGTCTCTCAACAAAAGCTTAAACAGGAAGCAGCTGAAGTTCAAAAAGACAAGTCCGTATACGAAGATGCATTAGCTTCTGCACAAAGAGAATTTGATTCTCGAAGTATTGAATTGGAAGATCTTGAGAGAGAACTGACCTTACAAGAAAATATGCACTATAATCAGAATATGGAATACCAAAGCCATAAAGCAAATGTCGATGCGCTGAAGTACCTAGTTGAAGCTGAAAATACACATGAGAGTCATGGGCATTCCCACAAAGATGAGTACGCTGCTGCTTTAGATAAACTTGATCTACTACGGCTTAATAAAGAATCGACAGAAATTGAAATGTCATCGCTGAGAAAAAAAATAAAGAGTATTGAATTAATAGTAAAGAAAAGGCAAGATGAGCTTGATAAATATTTGAGAGAATATACCCTCACTGAAAACAAACTATCCATGTTAGACCGTGGCCAAATGACAATGGCGAATAAACTTGGTGATATTGTACGGGATCTTCCTATTCTAGATTTTCTTGATCCTTACTACAAAGTCAATCAAATAGTTGTTGCTGATGTCAAGTACGATGTGAATTTTGCTTCTGTTCCAGTTGTTGACAGATGTACAAGTTGCCATTTGGGTATAGATAATCCAGATTTCGCTGATGCTCCTCAACCATATACAACACATCCTAATCTTGACCTCTACATCACATCTAAATCACCACATCCAATGAATAATTTTGGATGTACCAGTTGTCATGCCGGTCGTAGTCGTGGGACATCGTTTTTATCATCATCCCATACACCAAATACACCAGATGAAAAGCAACGATGGATTGAAGAACATGATTGGAAAGTAAATCACCACTGGCTGACACCCATGCTCCCTACTAAATACACGGAAGCAAGTTGTTTTAAATGCCACTCAAATTCAAGTGATCTGGCAGGCGCAGAAAAACTTAATCTAGGATTATCACTTGTCGATAGAGCTGGTTGCAATGGATGCCATTACAATGCAGACTGGCCCAGCCAAGCTAAATCAGGCCCAAATTTAAAGAAGATTAATGAAAAGTTGACCAAAGACTGGGTTTCCAAGTGGGTTAAAAACCCTCGTCATTTTAGGTATAACACAAGGATGCCAGCCATTTTTGAACAACCTAACCAAGAAAGCCCAGAAATAACAGCGTACAATAATGTCGAAATTGCTGGTATCACTGAATACCTTTTTAGTGGTAAAGAAAGGCCAAAAGAAAGTAATAGCAACCGATTCCTTGGAGACGCTGTAAACGGCGAAAAATTATTTAATGCTGTTGGTTGTATGGGATGCCATATTTTTGAAGATAATCCTGAAAATGCGCCTCATATAAATAATTATCAAAATCTTACAAAAGTTCAAGGACCCAATCTTGTTGGGCTTGGATCAAAGGTTTCTGCAGAATGGCTTTACGAGTGGTTGATGGATCCGCAAGCTTATATGCCTGATACTAGAATGCCAAATCTTAGACTTGAACCACAACAGGCAAAAGATATTTCAGCTTATCTATTACAAAATAAAAACATTACCTTTGATGAACTTCCAGAACATGATTTTAATAAAGAAGTTCTTGATGAATTAACTGTAAATTGGCTCAAAAAATCGAATCCGGAAAAGTTTGCTCGAGAAAAAGCTGAAAAATTGGATGAAGAGCAAAAATTGAATTTTATCGGCGAAAAAAGCATACGACATTACGGTTGTTTTGGCTGCCATAATATTAATGGATTTGATGATGCTAAGCCTATTGGTGTTGAAATAACAGAAGAAGGCTCCAAACCTGTAGGAAAGTTTGATTTTGGCCTATTTCATGATATTGAACATTCTGTTCATGCATGGATTGAAAATAAACTCAGGACACCTCGAATCTATGATAGAGGAAAAGAAAGTAAGCACCTTGACCTTTTGAAAATGCCTAATTTTTATTTCTCTGAAGAGGAAATAGAAGCCGTAACTACAGCGGTACTATCTTTTAATGCAAATAAGGTTGGAGAAAGCCTTAAAGCCTATAAGATGGCTCCTGAAATTTACAAAAAAGGACATCGCCTCGTTAAACAATACAACTGTCAAGGCTGTCACCTTATTGAAAATCGTGGAGGGCAATTGGTCGAGCATATTGGACCGCCAGAATACGGGCCACCTAACCTTAACTCTCAAGGTCGAAAAGCGAATCCGGATTGGTTGTTAAACTTTTTTAAGAATCCATCAATTATCAGACCAAACCTGCAAGTAAAAATGCCCAGTTTCCATCAGATATCAGATGAAGATTGGGATGCTATTATAGCTTATTTTCAACATGTGGATGGTGAGCAGATCAACTATAGAGCTGAACACAAATATGATAAATCAAGCACAGAATTTGCTGCAGGTGAGAAACTTCACGAGTTTGGTGAATGTAATAAATGCCATTTTTATGGAGAAGAATTTCCCAGTGGTGAACCAGCTACATGGGCACCAAACCTCTCGTTAACTAAAGAGCGCTTGAATCCTGATTGGGTCAGTGAGTGGCTCAAAAATCCTCAGGTTATTATGCCAGGGACCAAGATGCCAGCACCTTATCTTCCCGATCAAGAAACTTTGACTACTGATGGAGCGAATGAGACAATGGGAGATGCTCTAGTAAAGTTAAATGGTGATACTACAGCTATGCTTGATGGATTAAGAGATTATGTATGGGATATTAAAGGTAAAACTAATATTGATAAACTTATAAAAAATTATTTCTATGAAAACGGCTATAATTTTAATAATCAAGATGAAGATAACTATGATGATGATGATGACTGGAGCGATGATGATGATTGGTAAATAAAACCAACATTAAATAATTAAAAGCCCCTTCAATAAATTTGTAGGGGCTTTTTTATTATCCATTTAGCGAATCTTAATCATTCATGAGTAAATCTATTGCATTTTTTACATTACCCATTTTCCAGTTATCACCTGGCCAAAAGCCTAATAATTCTCGATTTGGACCTAGTAATATTGAACGTAACGTATGACCAATCTTCCCTTCTTCTATTCCCCAAAAATCACATCCACTTTGTTTTGCAAATTGATATATATCTTTTACATGACCGCTACTAGACCATACCTGCCAATTTTCAAATTTTGCAATTGTTGGTCCGTAAAACTCATTCAATATTGATGGAGTATCATATTTATAATCAAAACTAATCATAATAAATTTAATGTCATTATTATTTTTAAAGGTCCTAGCTAAATATTCGTTTTTTATTACTACTGCTGGACACATAGTAGGCATGGGACACCGGGTAAAAATAAAGGAGATAAACTTGTATTTTCCATCTAAATCGGATAATAACACTTTTGAACTATCTAATTTCAACAAGGTTACGTCGTCTAATATTTCTCCTATTATTTTTTCACGATATTCTTCATCATCAAAAAAATCATCATTATCTTCTACTGGGATTACACCTTTACCCACAACTTTGAACTGGCGAGCCCATGTAGATCTATCACCCCAAACAAATTCAAAATGGACGCTGTCTCCTGATAATAATCCTTCAATCTCACTCAGATCAATTAAATCAAATTCCATGATCATGGGATACATAAGATCAGGAATCGTATCATGAGCAATAATTATTGTCATGGAATCTGGATGAATCTCATAGATGGTACCTTTTACAGGATAGGTTTTCTCATTTTCGCTGCAATTAAAAACAGTCAGACTCAGAGCAATAAATGTAATAATATTTTTCATATTAAATTTTTGAATAAAAAAAGGTGAAGAAACCTCCACCTTTTTTTATTCAAGTTTTTTAAAAAATTATTTTTTCTTAGGGCGGGTAAAAGTGAAATCCTGTGTTGTATCACCAGTACCAATCGTGACAGTTGCAGTTAATGGGCTTTTCTTAAATTTTTCCTGCCAGCATACAACTTTATATGTTCCTGCAGGAATACCATCAATAGAGAAATTTCCATTAGAATCTGTGACTGCGAAATAAGGATGATCACTTACTAAAACCCACGTTTTCATCCAGGGATGAACATCACATTTGATGTAAAAAGGATCTGGCTCAGATTTGGGGAATGAAGCTTTTTTCTTTTTTACAACTCTGGGCATGGCAAAATTGAATTCCTTATTAATCTTAGGCATTGAGTGAATATTGTGAAGTGTTGCATCGCTATTTTTTATAAGTAATTCCTGTCCCGCAACCATGCCAAAAACATGAGGCTCATATACGCAACCTACCTGATCCAAAACTGCAGGATCTTTTGGGACACCACCAGAATAAGGAACATTTAGTAAATATACGAGTGCTTCTGCCATGGAGCCATCATCTGCCATTTTAAAACTTTCACTGTATACTGGACCAGAGTGTGATGTGCCACAAACTGGATCAGCATCCATTTTCAAACGTTTTGCTTTTGGAGGTTTACCATCATACTTAACATGGCCATTCAATGTCCCAGCATTAACAACTACAATAGCGAATACTGCTAGAATTCCACTTGTGATTACTTTTTTTAGATTCATGTTATAATTCCTTTTTTCATATAATAAATAGGGATTTCAAATTTACCAGTATTTTTGGTTAAAGATGAATAGAAAATTAGACGCTTGTTATTAGAAAAGTACTCTTGCCCTTTGTATTTTCTACCCTGAGTTTTATGAAAAAATTATTAGTTTAATATGTGGATTTTTATGATCACCTGTTATCTACTCATGTTGATTAATTTTATCAATTTATCGTTAACAGGTTTGAGTGGTTATTTCCATTTCGAAATTATGGGTGCAAACCACTTCAGGTTTGCATTATTTACAATTCTAATCTTTTCAATTACAGAAACTGTGGTAATGTATTTTTTCATCACCACAGGAAAAGCCATAAAAAGTGCATTAGATTCTGGATTTGGAGACAAATCATTGTGGAAAAGAGAGCGAAAATTAAAAATGGTTCTTTTCCCCCAATTAATGTTAACAATATTATTGGTCGGTGGCTGGTTCATTCATATTGGAGCAGTGGAAAATAAGCTTTCACCAAATTGGATTCATGCAACCTTATTCATAATAGCCTTCGTCCATCACACCTGGCTATTAAAAATAAAGAATAATGCTTTTAAAGAACAATTATCCATAATCAATGAGCTTGAATCTGATGAGGATTTAACCTGATGTATTATGCTGCAAAAGGATTAGAACTACTGGGAATCACACTTATTGGGATTGGTTTTTACATAAAATTTCCAAACCTTATGGATCCTAAACTTTTACTAGCTGGGGTTATCTGTTTTATATCGGGATGGGCTATAGAAAAGTATATTCTTGAATAAATTTATATCCTCTTTATTGGCTTCCTATGCGTAAATTTGTTATCTAACTTTTACATAGAAATATGGCAGTTAAATTCAATTATTTTAAAGGAATTCCGGAGCTCCCTGACTATGCCAGAGAGAAAACCAAACGTCCAAAATTAATTGCTGTTGTCGATGAAGACAACTGCACTGGGTGTCAGGCCTGTGTACCATTCTGCCCAGTAGATTGTATAGAACCTGTCGCCAAAGATAAATACGATATCCCGATCCCTCCAGTTCAGGTTCGTTTTAACGAATGTACCGGTTGTCAGGTATGTGCACGTGTATGTACTAAAATGACATGGGATGCCATTCGGATGCTTGGGACAGAAACTTTTGAAGAAAACTACGATCTTAAAATAGACTAAACGTTTTATATCAAATTTTAATTAATATTGGAGAAATTAAGTGAGTAATGATTCTCACCACGAAGAAAATTTTCTACAGAAATATATTTTTTCTGTAGATCATAAAATTATTGGACTTCAATACGGTATAACATCACTACTGTTTTTGTTTTTTGGTTTTTGCTTAATGATGATAATGAGATGGCAACTAGCTTACCCTGAAACAGTTATTCCCTTCATTGGACATCTTTTTGGAGAATCTGGAATTCTTATGCCGGAGCAATACAACATGCTCGGTGCTATGCACGGTACAATTATGATTTTCTTGGGTGTTGTACCTCTTGCCGTTGGTGCGTTTGGTAACTATATAGTTCCCTTACAAATTGGTGCACCTGACATGGCATTCCCTAAATTAAATGCTGCAAGTTATTGGTCTTACTTTGTTGGCGGCGTTGTCATGATGACTAGTTTCATTATGCCGGAAGGTGCTGCAAGATCCGGTTGGACATCCTATCCGCCTCTATCAATTTTTGAAGCAGGTCAAACCATGTGGCTTGTCGGAATGATTTTTCTAATTACTTCATCCCTACTAGGGTCAATGAATATTATTGTCACAATTGTTCAGTTAAGGGCACCTGGCCTTTCATGGGGTAAACTACCATTCTTTGTCTGGGCTCAATTTGTTACTTCATTCCTTCTAGTTTTAGCATTTCCACCTTTAGAAGCAGCTGCTGTTCTGCAACTAATGGATCGTATTGCAAGTACAAGCTTTTTTCTGCCAAGTGGATTAGTCTATAGCGGGGCTACTGTGGATGTATATGGCTCAGGATCACCCCTTCTCTGGCAGCATTTATTCTGGTTTCTTGCGCATCCTGAAGTTTACGTATTAATTCTTCCTGCCATGGGGATCGTAGGAGAAGTTCTTGCTAACAATACCCGGAAACCACTTTGGGGATACAAATCCTTAGTCTATGCAACAATCTTTTTAGGATTTATGTCATTTATTGTTTGGGCACATCATATGTTCTTAACAGGAATGGGACAGGCCATGAGCGCTTTCTTTCAAACAACA
>CAJWHW010000024.1:0-34122 GCA_913040915.1 uncultured Fidelibacterota bacterium
ATTCAAAATCCATTTCTCGCAAGGGAGTGGGGGTTCGAGCCCCTCCACCGGTACATTTTAATAAGATTTTTAGCCCGATTTTATAAATCTAATTTTTTCTTGACTTGTATTAAATAAACCAATACTTTAACCATTGAAGGTGCTGGTTTGGTGCCTTTGGTATGTGGAAGGGGTAGACGTTCACTCTGTCCGAGGTCATTGTGAAGTCTGCCCCATTTTTTATATAAAATACACTTAATATTAATTATTATTTAATCCGTATATATTCATATATTATTATATATAAAGTATATTAAATTACTAGTTAAGGCATGATTTGATTTATAAATTATATAATTATAATTTTCCAATTATATAGTTTGTTACAAACATAAATCAGTTATTAATCCAATAATCAACATGAGATAGATTTTAATGCTTTCTCCTGAACAGTTAAAATATCATTTACTTTTATTTTCTGCTTAATATGTAACCTTCCAATTGTACTGCAAGGGACACCATAGATCATACAAATTCTTTGAAATTCCATTAATTCTTTTTCCCCTACTAGGACCAATGCAGCACCAAAAGATTCTCCAAATAATAATTCTTGATCCAATAGTTTTCTAGAAACATGTACCCTTATTCCATAATCTCGGTTCATTTGTATATACAAATCAAAAAGTGCAGTAATTAGTCCACCTCTAGAAAAAGTACTGACTTTTTTGATAATATTTTCATTAATAGCTTGAATTAAAGTTTGATTGATATTGAATTCCATTGTACTATCAAACACAGATTCATTATCATCAAATGTTTGACCAGTTATATCCTGGTAAAGTGAATTTTTTAATTCACCATTCAAGCTTCCTAGAATAGAAATAAAATCAGATTCTTGAATATCCAGGTTACTTTCTGAACATGTTTTGCCAATACCAATAACTTGATGTTGATTAAATTCAAGTTCATTAATGAAATGTATTTCTGTTTTATCTTTTATATCAAAAGCATGTATTGCTGATTGTTGGCCATCCAAATATTCCATTTGATTTACATTTGATAATATTTGTATGGACTGAATATCTGATCCAACTGCAGAAATTTTACGAACCACATTTGCAATAGAACGAGCACCGTCAAAAAACGTGTTCTCCGAAGACAGAATTTGTTGCTTAGTTGCAACTTTTATAATTCTCCCTAATTGAACTTTAGTTAGTTCTCCTGATTCATTTTTTGGATAACCGGCAACTATTATTTCATTGACAACTTTTGTAATACTTAGTTTTTTCCCTTTTGTCTTTCTATTTGTGAAAAATTTTGAGTTTTCTTTATCATTTTGCTTTTCTTTACTGTGTATGGATATACTCATTAAATCTAAGGGCCATTTCTTTATCTTCTCATCATCAAATTTAAGGATATGATAATTATCAGATTTTATTCGACCTATTTTATAATATTCATATCCGTATTTTTTCATCAAATCTTTTAAGGAGTTATCACTAACTCCATTCAAGATGACTAATCCGTCTCCCTTCTTACATTTTAGAGGAATAGACAATTCTATTGAAGCCTGTGCAGGAATAAACTTAAAAAGATTTCTTAAATCAATCCCTTGAGTGCCGTTTAATGAAAATCCAGTCACAAACTCTTTAGATAAACTAAGTACATCCATGATCCTTTTTTCATTCATTAAAGTTTTTCCCGGTTTAGGAATCTTTACATATCCTAATATTTGATCTTTTGCACCCAGATTTTCATAAGTATTTTCAGGCAATAAACCCATTACAATTACTTTTCCTGATTTTTTTCTGGGTGCATCAAGAGATATATGATGATTAATTGATGGTTTAAAAAAGTCGGTCAAATTTGATTCGTACTGATGTATAGATCTTAGTGTTGTTTTTGGAGGCTTAAATAACCAGATTAAAGCCAATTGCGAAGGCCACACTCTTCGAAGAGCACAATCACGTAATAAGAAATTTGGTGATCGCCATACTTTTTCTTGTGTTACATCTCTAATTTCAGTTATAACAAGGTTTTGTTTAGATGGAAGTTGTTTTACAAATCTTGGAGAAAGCTTTTCCCTTTGTAGTAGAATAGGCTCAACAACATCATGAATAATTTTTAATTCTTTTTTACTGGGAACCCGACTAAGAGAGCGCTGAATGAATTCAAGGTCAAGTTTAGAGAAAAACTGCATTTATTCTTCCCAATCAATATTGATCATAACTGATTGGATTTCATCCCAAGTATAACCTTTTCTTTTGAAAAGACTTACTAGACGGTTCCTATCTTTTTGGGATTTATTTCCAATTCTGAGTCTTTTTTTCATAAGCTTCATTAATTGGTCTTCCGGTCTATTTATTTCATATAATTTGTTCAAGATAGGTTCTAAAACCGCATCCGGAATTTGATGTGAATAAAATTCACTTTTTACTGCCATTCTACCCAGTAACTTTTTTTCTATTAAATGAACTGCATATGTCTTAGCGAATTCTAAATCATTGATATAGCCTTTAGATTCAAATTCATCAAGAATTGGTTCTATATCAAAAGGATTATATCCTTTCTTTTTCAACCTATTAAACAATTCTGCACGACTACGCTGACGATAACTTATTAAAGTTAAAACTATATTTTTTATTTGATTTTTTATTTCTAAGGATTCTATTTCACTAATTTCTTCTCTCTTTAAAATTTGCCCTACTTCTAATGGTTTAAAAAGAAAAACGTCTTCAGATATTCCGAAGACGTCTCCTGATTCTAATATGACATTGAATCTTTTTTTCCGCTTCTTCTGCGGTTTAATTGATTTAATTTTAAGCTTCAGCGGTAACAGCCTCATTTTCCAAACCCATAAATGATTTCACCTTAGAAATCACTTGATCCATTATATCTGGATTATCAGTCAAATATGTTTTGGCATTTTCTCGCCCCTGTCCAATCTTCATATCATCATAAGAGTACCAGGCACCTGTTTTTTCTATAATATTTCCTTCTACAGCTAAGTCGATTATATCGCCGACAGAAGAAATACCCTGACCATACATAATATCAAATTCAGATTTTTTAAATGGAGGTGCTACTTTATTTTTAACAACTCTGACACGAACCCTGCTACCCACCATTTCAGTACCATCTTTGATAGTTGTAATTCTCCGTATTTCCATACGAATTGATGAGTAAAATTTGAGTGCTCTCCCTCCCGGCGTTGTTTCAGGATTCCCAAACATAACTCCGATCTTTTCTCTAATCTGGTTGATAAATATAACAGTCGTATTTGAGCGACTCACTGTTCCGGTTAATTTTCTTAATGCCTGCGACATTAATCTGGCTTGAAGTCCGACATGTGAATCACCCATATCTCCTTCTAATTCAGCTCTGGGAACTAATGCAGCTACAGAATCAATCACTATAACATCCAAAGCACCACTTCTAACCAGTGTTTCACAAATTTCCAGAGCCTGCTCACCGGTATCCGGTTGAGAAATCAATAATTCTTTTGTATCGACACCTAATTTCTTGGAATATTCGGGATCAACCGCGTGTTCCGCATCGATAAAAGCAGCAAAACCTCCAGACCTTTGTGCTTCCGCCACAATATGAAGGGCCAAAGTTGTTTTTCCTGATGATTCAGGTCCATATATTTCAATAATCCTACCTTTGGGAACACCTCCGACCCCTAAAGCAACATCTAAAGATAAACATCCTGTTGAGATCACATTTTCCATATTTGGTGAGTGATCATCTCCAAGCCGCATAATAGAGCCTTTCCCAAATTGACGGTCAATCTGTGTGATAGCTAATTCTAATGCTTTAGACTTTTTCGTTTCGGCAGACATAATAACTCCTTATAAGTTTTCCCCTAGAGGAAAAGTTTTTAATATGGTATAAACAGATTCGCTTTGCAGCATTTCGCTACTGAAAAATTGCACACGATCTACGGGTAAATCAATTGGATCATAGGATGATTTTAAAAATGGATCAATTTTAGGAGTATGCTTTTGTGGATACTTGATTCTTGCAACAGTTATGTGAGGTGAAAATTCCCGATCGGCTTTTGGAAAGCCTATTGGTTCCAAGGTGGATTCAATTTTTTCAACAAGATTAAAAAGTAGATCTAATTTACCATGAACCCCAAGCCAGAGCACTCTAGGCCTTGCGGGGATAGGAAAACACCCTGTATCTTTGATCTTCAAATCAAACGGATTTAAATCTAATGTAATTTTCTCAACATGTTTAATTATATTATTTAAAGATGATTCAGGTGTATGCCCTATAAATTTTAGTGTTAAGTGAAGTTGGGTATTTTTTACCCAATGAATAACACCATTTGATGAATCTAAAGTGGAATAAAGCATATTTTTTTTTGATTTCACATCACTTGGAACAGGAATAGCCAGAAATGTTCGTATTAGTTTATCTTTCATATTTAAAATAAATACAATACCATAATGCAAATAGCAATGATTAAGTATATAAATCGGCTATCTAGTTTAAAAGTCATTATTATTTATTAAAAAGTTATTTATCTTATTTTCAAAAGAAACAGCCTGAGCAAGTTAAGTGCTGCTTGGCTAGTGCGTAGTTTATTCCTTTTTCTATCATTTCCATATCTTATTTCTTTGACCTTTACACCACTTTCATGAGCTAAACCAATGTAAATGAGCCCAACTGGCTTATCTTCAGTTCCACCGGTTGGGCCTGCAATTCCAGTAACGGAGATTCCGATATTTGTGCTAAATTTTTTCATAACATTCTCTGCCATAGATTCTGCAGTTTGTGTGCTAACTGAGCCATATCTCTCCAATAAAGCTTTATCAACATCTAATAAATCTATTTTTGATTGATTACTGTACACCACCAAACTTCCTCTGAATATATCTGAGCTGCCTGATACATCTGTTAAACGATGACCAATCAAACCGCCAGTACATGATTCAGCAATAGCAATTGTTTTATTTTTTTCTTTAGCTAGACGAACAATGACACTCTCAATACTATCACCATTTTCACTGTAGACTTTAACACCTAGAATATTTTTTATCTCATCTCCTAATCTTTTAACAGATTCTTTATTTTTATGTGCAATGCGGATATTCACACCAGTAAGAGCAGGATAATACCCAATATCACATCCATGATCTTTTTCCGTTACAGATGCAATTTGTTCAATTAATGCAGATTCTGGTATACCAGTGGTCATAAGATTATATAATTTTCTAGACCTGACTCCCTTCGATTGAATATAAGGGATCACTGTTTCTTGCATCATAGATTTCATTTCATCAGGAACACCCGGAAGTGAAATTATATTTACACCACTGATCTTAAATTTATACCCTCTGGCTGAGCCGATAGGATTTTGGATAACATCACCTTCTATCGGTATCAATGCCTGGCTTCGATTTGATTCCGGAATTTCGATGCCAGAGCGTTGAAATTTTTCTGTTAAATATTGCCAATAATTCTCATCAAATTTTGATTTTGTTCCCACAAAATCAAATAGAGTTTGTCTTGTAATATCATCGGTTGTTGGTCCTAAACCACCGGTACAAAGAACAAAATCTGGATTTATTCGGACATTATGAGATAATGTGTTTGTAATTGATTCCTTTTGATCTGGTATGGTTATTTGCTCTAAAATACTACAGCCTAATGCGGTTAACTTTTTTCCCATCCATGTGGCATTGGTATTGATTGTTTCACCTGAAAGAAGTTCATTCCCAATTGAAACGATGCAAATTTTCAACCTAAAATTCCTAATAAGCCTTGAGTTACAAATAAAGCTAGTAAACCGGCAACTACATCATCCAACATTATACCATGAGCAGAATGTATATCATCCATCATTTGTACCGGGCCGGGCTTAAGAATATCAAATAATCGAAAAAAGAAAAAAGCAATAAATCCCCAGATAATATCTAATGGTAATAAATAGAGCGCTATCCACATACCAACCCATTCATCCACTACTATAGCCTTAGGATCTGTATTTTTCCAAACTTCAACTAAAATTTCCGATACTATGATACCAATAAAATAAATGATAATAGTAATTAAAAGAAAAAACGGGTCATCAATGATTGGCTTTAGAAAATACCATGCACCTAACGCTGCTAAACTTCCCCATGTCCCAGGTGCTATTGGAATACGACCTATATAAGCAACAGTCCCAACAAATTCAGCGACTTTAAAGCGGTAATTCATTCTCTTTCTAAGAAATTCTGAATTGTATGTCGATTAGTATAAAGATATGTAATGCCCGTAAAAACCGTAAAAACCGTTACAATCAAAGTTAGATTATAGATTATGTGGTAATCCTTCACAATCTCCAACATTGGTATAGCCCAGGCAACACTTAAACCTTTAATTCCGAGAATCAATAATATAAAGGAAATTATACCCATCTGAGCTGCAGTTTTTGCCTTTGCAATAGTAGAAGTAACCATCGATAAACCTTTTTTCTCCATAGCCATACGCAATCCTGTTACAAAAAGATCTCTGAAAATGATAAGTCCGACCATCCAAAACTCAATTATATTTAGCATAGCGAATGAAATAAATGCTGATGAAACAAGAATCTTATCTGCAAGAGGATCCAAGAATTTCCCTTCAGGTGTTACCATATCATACTTCCGAGCATAATAACCATCATATGCATCTGTTATACTTGCGATAATGAATATTATTAGTGCAGTAGGGTGTCCCCAAGGATGTTCCCAAAAGAGGCATAGTATGAAAACTGGTGTTAGTAATATTCTGAAGAGTGTAAGAATATTTGGCAGTGTTAAATTAATGTTCTTCCCTCCATCGCTCGTATCAGTGTAGCTTCATCTGTATATTCTAAATCACCTCCAACAGGAATACCACGAGCTAATCTGGTAACTTTCACATTTTCATCAGATAATATCTTTGCTAAATACAAGGCAGTTGTTTCACCTTCTACACTTGGATTTGTAGCGATCACGATTTCCATTCCTGGTTCAATACGCTCCAATAACTTATTTATATTTAGCTCATCTGGTCCGATACCATCCAAAGGCGAAAGAGCTCCGCCTAAGACATGGTATTTTCCTCGAAAACTGTTTGTCTTTTCAAAGGCATATATATCAGGTGCATCCTCTACGATACAAAGGATACTATTATCTCTTCGAATATCAGAACAAATTTTACAAGGGTTTTCTTCTGTGATACCATCACAAATAGTACAGGAACGAACTTTAATTTTGATTTCTTTTAATGCATCCGCTAAACGATAGGCTTTTTTACTTTCAGATTTAAGCAGATGAAATGCTAATCGCTGTGCAGTTTTTTTACCTATTCCTGGAAGTTGAGAAAATTCTTCAATTAAGCGGTTTGCACTATCTGGAAAGGCTTGCAATTACATTCCCGGTATTTTCAATCCACCTAACATACCACCGGCAACAGAATTCATCTTTTCCTGTGAATCTGTTTGGGCTTTAGATAGAGCTTTGTTCAGTGCGGAAATGATTAGGTCTTCCAACATTTCTTTATCTTCATCCATTGCTTCCGGGTCGATATTAAGTTCCAGTACTTCCTGTTTACCATTTACCTTCACAGATACCAATCCACCACCAGATTCCGATTCAATAATCATATCTGATAGTTGACTTTGTACTTCTTCTATTTGTTTCTGCATTTCCTGTGCCTGTTTCAGCATTTTTGACATGTTTCCTTTAAACATGGTATCTCCTATCGTAAAATTTCGCCATCGAATACTTCGACAACTTTATTAAATAATTTTTTTTCATCGGGATTGTGTTCAGCTTTTTCAGGTTTCTTATTTTGTGATACCCCAGCTTCTTCCCCATTTTTAATCTTTAACTTAAGGTCTGTACCAGTTTCAGCTTTAATAATTTTCTCAATTACCTGGACACCGCGCTCCACCAATTTGATATTGAATCCGCTTTTTCCAAAAGATTTAATTGTTAATATATTTCCAATGATATCAGTCGGTTTACATTCTTCAATAATTGCTCCAATAGATGGACGTTCAATATGGATTTTCTCTACGATATTAGGCCACTTTTCTTCCATTTCTTTTAGTTTAATAATTTCATCCTTTAATTGTTCATCTGATTTTGTTGCTTTTTCATCTGTTTTCTCTTTTTTAACTGATTCTTCAGGTTCTTGGATTACTCTTTCTTCTTTTATTATAGATTTTACTGATGGTTTTGTCAGAACAGATTTTTTTTGTTCAACTAATGTTTTTCTATTATTTTGTGATTTTTTATTATTTACTACAGTTGGTAAATTACCAGATAATATTTGTTCGATTTGAACAGATTGATCCATTTCGAGTAATTTTAATGCAGTCATTTCTAGTAGTAAATAGGGGTCTTCAGCTCTCCGAATTATTATAGATGCATCAATTAATATTTGATTGACTCTTAGTAAATCCCGACGATCCCAAACTTTACTCTCACTCAAATATTTCTCTTTATTCTCTTCATTCATTTCCAGTAGTGATTTTCCAGATTCTACACCGGCATATAAGATATTTCTTATATGTTCAACTATTCCTGTAATGACTTCCACAGCAGGTACGCCAAATCTGGAAAATTTAGATAATAGATGCACCATTCCTTCGGCATCTTTTTCAAAGACACTCCTAGTAAATTCAAAATACAAATCATCAGTAATTAGTCCAAGTGCCTTAACAACTCCATCATAATAAATCTTATCTCCACAATAAGAAATAGCTTGATCTAATAGACTTAATGCATCTCGCATACTCCCATCAGCTTTTCGTGCAATAACGCTAATAGATTCCGAGTCATATTCAAATCCTTCTTCATTTAAAATGAGTTGCAGCCTATCAAAAATTACCTGAAGAGATATCCGGTTAAAATCAAATCTTTGGCATCTGGATATGACAGTAGCAGGCACTTTGTGAATATCTGTAGTTGCAAAAACAAATTTTACATGAGATGGCGGTTCTTCCAGAGTTCGCAAAAGCGCATTAAATGCTTCCTTAGTAAGCATGTGAACTTCATCAATGATGACAACCTTATACGAAGCAGAAATTGGAGCGAATTTTATTTGTTCGCGTAATTGACGGATATCATCAATACCTCGATTTGATGCACCATCAATTTCTAATACATCCAGAGATCGGCCATCAGCGATTTCTTTGGAAGCAGTAGAATTAGGATTAAACTTGGTTGACGGTTTGCCATCTGCATTCAAAGCCATTGCAAGAATACGTGCAGTAGTGGTCTTACCAACACCTCGAGGACCAGTGAAAATATAGCCTTGGGCAATACGATCCTGTTCAAACGCATTAATTAAGGTTTGAGTTATGTGATCTTGCCCCACAACATCCTTAAAGGATTGGGGGCGCCATTTAAGTGATAATACTTTGTATGCCATAAGACTATTCGGCCGTGCACCGTCGTTTGACTATTCTGTCTCCTATTCAATATCAATCAGCCAACTCCATTTCGGAATACTGTGGGCACATAAATCTTCTAAGTTACCGCTGCTCCCTTCCGGGCCTGACGGAGTTCATCAGTGATTCATTGCAACAGATCGAAACTTCAACATTACTTAATTCATTCAAATAAGTCAGCAACAGCCTTGCGTCGGCATCAATCCTGCTATAGCGGATTGCAGGTTACAGGGCACCGCTAATTCCCCATCTAGCACGGCCAGAAGTTAATTTTTCAAAACATTGTTGTATCTAAATTTACGTTGAAAGATTAATACTCAAATCATCAATCAGTAAATGATTACAATTTTAATTTCCGCAATTTCAAACCAATCCCAAAAATTCGATTGATCCAATTTTAAAACACCATCTTTAAAATTGAAACGCAATCTTTTCCTGTAAAGCGATTCTGTGAACCATTCAGAGTTGTCTCGCTTATAATAAATCGCAACATATGGTGGACTATCTTCTCTCAAGTCAGGAATTAATAACGTACATATTGCTTCATTAAATTCCCCTTCAGAAGTAATAAAATCTAATTTGGTAAAACTATATACCCTTTTTTTTAAAGGCGAAAATTCCTGTAAGTTTTTTAAATGTTCCTGTCCTTTAATATGGTATGCGGCCAGAAAAATATAAATCGTGATAAAAAAAAGGGGGCGATTTCTCACCCCCAAATTTGCGTTTACTTTTTCTTTCGCCCAAAGAATCCTTTTTTCTTCTTTGGCTTTTCATCTTCATCTTTCGACTCATCTTGTCCACCATCCTCTGATATGCCTTCAATCCTTTTTTCATATTCACTCATTTCTACAGAAGAGGCTGGTTCTGTCTCATCACCTCTATCATCTCCACCATCGTCCGAAGCAGCATCAGGATTATCCCAAATTTCTTTCAATTTTGCATGGCGTTTTTCTGAATTTTCTTTCAGACTTGTTAACATTTCATTTACTTCATCATGAAAATCAGCTATAGTTTGCTCCAATCGATGGATCAATTCTTCCTGGAGCGGTCCCCCGAAGCCTTCTCCCACTTGTTCCATTAGACCACCAAATTGGTCCATTAAATATTGCTTTTGTGGATCTACTTCCGGAGTAGTTTGGTCTCCAGTTGCATCAGGTTGTTGTGCCATTATTCCTCCATGGATTATTTAAAATTTGTTCTTTCATATTCAGCTTCTGACAAAATAATTGTCTCTGAAGGTGTCAACAATGTACTCACAGCATCAAACAATTCGCTACTAAAAATCAAACCCATTACAATTCCAAATAATTGGGTATAACGATTCAAATCATTACGTGGTACACCGTATTCATTATAAATAGTTGACCGTTGTGAATTATATAGTTGAGCCAATGCAAATCCGGTGGTACCAGTCAATCCATATAAGTATGGTCTTAAATACTCGTAATCTTTAATCTCAGAACGATAGGATAAGTGATCTAGATCACTTAAATGAACTTTCTCAATTGTAGTCGGTGTCTGAATATGCAGAATATTCTCATTTACAAGAAATAAAGATCCCTTCAATACTTTTTGACCCGAATGCTTTAGGATTACAAATTGTGGCTTTGGAATTTCATTTATAATTTTTTCAACTCTTAAGAAATCGAGTCCTTCGTACATGGCAATTTTTGCTTCTTCTGTGAATTCAGGCTGAGAATCAACATGTGCTTTCAATTTATCAAAACCTTCCTGGCTGATAAATCTTTTTACAGTTTTCTGTTTGGCTCTTATTTCCTTAACTATCACCACACGGTAATTTTCTTCGTTGATACGAAGAATTTGAGCATTTACAAATCCTTTTTCTTTCGGGAAGATTCTGTAAAAACGATTTTCATGTTCATCTATTTCCGTACCTACCTTACCACTCAAAATCATAACCTCAGTCTCTGGTATGCCTGAAATTGCTCTTGGGATGCTACAAAATATGAACAATAGAATTAATGTGTTTGATTTGAACATTGAACGAAGCGTCAAAAATTAAATGATGTCTCGACAGTAGTCTGCTTTACAGGTTCCAATTTACCAGTACCATCATCACGATAAAATTGACGAAAATCCCAAATTAAACTAACACCCTTACTCATCTCATATCCGACCCTGTACCCCATGATGGTATTTTCACTCGGGTTTTCAAAATCAAATGGGTTGGCGTCATTATTCCGTTGATAGTAAGCCATTGCGGAGCTGACCTTGGGAATATTATCAGCGTTTAAATTTACAAATGCATTAAAACTTTGTATCGTATCTGAATCAGCAACCATATTTGCGAAAGACGCAGTAAAAGAAGCCAGATCAAATAAGTTCAATGATGCAGAACCAAAGATACCGGAGGATTTAAAATCATTACTATTTTCATCAAAAGTAAACATATCTTTTGTCAAAATTAAAGTTGAGTCACCAATTGTATTTGTAACAACTCGAGTTAAGTCATATGATTGATCAAAGAAATTTGGTACGAAAGAACCATTTACTATCCTGTATTCAAACGAAATATTCAGAATATTAAAAAGGCTCAATTTTAGACCTGGAATAGTAATACCTGTCCCGCTACGATCTATACGATTAAATGTAGAATCCTTGGTTACTGCTTCGGGAAAACTCAAGCGATTAAATTCAGAATATAAATCCATGCTCAGTGTTTTGCTCTTTAATATTGGATACCCAATATCAAATGAAAAACCTGTGGCGACTGCCTTATTATCTTCTAAACTAAATGGAGTAGCTTTTAGAATAATTGATGTATCAGGATAATCTCCAAAATCATATAGATTATCACCATCTGAATCAATATCCCATCTAGAAGAGTCCAACCCAATATGTGGATCCGGAATACCATCCCCATCCGTATCATTCCATAAATTAGTACTATCTGGAAAATCATCGAATATATCTGGATAGCTATCATCATCAGCATCATTTAATCCTGAAAACATATTTGCGTCTGTCACAAAATTTACACCAATGGTTAATGGAAAACCTTCTGATACAATATAGGAGGCCCTAACACCAGTTAATGTACCACCTCGCGAAAAGTCCTTCATATTAGCAAAGAAAAGTTCACCACCAACAGGACCAATATTAAAACCAGTATTTAATCCAATCCGCCTAACAGATGGAAATTCCATCATATTAGAATAATTATTTAATAACCCTCCATAACCCAAAGTCATACCTTCAATACTACCATATTTAGCCCACAATGGATCAGATTTCTGCCCATATTTTATAAAAAGGATTTTATCTAGTATTCTTGAAGGATCGTTGGCGACATCCCAATCTTCCGTGCGAATATTCCCTTCAAAATCCATATATAAAACCAAATCCAAACCAATACCAAATTTTCCTATATTTACCTCAGGACGTAGCGAAAGCTGGTTATATAAAACACCATCCAAGGTGACTGAACCAACGCCCATTCCCATAGAGAAAGGTTTCGCTGGTGAAGAAGCACCGCTTTCTTCGGGAACATCAGGTGTTTCTTCAATACTTTCAGTTTCAGGTGTTTCCCGTTCATCCGCTTCTTTCGAAGTCTCTGATTGCTGTGGCGTTTCTTGCGCTTCGGGTTGATCCGGCACTTCAGTTGTTTCAGGAACCTTTTGTTGCTCCGGCTGTTTGGTTTCAATTTCTTGTGGTTCAGGCTCTTCATATGGTTCTACTTCTGGATCTGTAGGATATTCACTGGGTGATGCGGGTGCTTGAATCAAATTTCCGGTCGCATTACTGATTGCCTTCTCTCCTGGGCCGACAGAAACTGTTTGCCCACTGATCATATTCAATACTTCAAATAGGCCCTCCTTGCCAACAAATTGATCCACTCCAGCCTGACTTACGATAGCTGCAAATTGTGTTCCTTTTACACTTGCCACTGATACAGGGGTTTGGATTCGAAAAGACTTTGTCCTTCCTTCCGTTTTTACATCATTCAATAATGTTCCATGTGCTAGATCAACCGTTCTAGTGTTTCGTGTATCCATAAATCCAAATTTGGTATTCTCACGTAATTTCAGGATAGTTCTATCATCAAGGTACATGATTGCACCGAAACCTTCTTCTCCAACTTTTATTTTATCTCCATTAAGAATTGGTGAACCTAATTTCGCTTTTTCCGAAAAGGAATTTTTACCGAATCTTTGCAAGGTAACGTCACCTTCCACTTTAATAACACGGGCAATTACATCGGCCTGTAGTTCCAATAAAAGGGAAAATAATATAAAAAATAATGAAAATGCTTTTGACATATTGATGGACTCAAGTTTTATTCAATGAAAATTACTTTTTTAAGGCATTGTAGACCAATGATTCAATCGATGAAAATTTAATTCCTGTTTGCTCAGATAATCCCAGTTCACATGTTCTGCTTGATGATACACCTTTTGAAACCGATGCATTTGAGATACTTTTACTAATGGCATTTTTTGGAAGATCCGGCACTCGAAAAATTCTATCACCACCAGTTCCACAGCAAAAATGTTCGGTGGGAGTTTCAATAGATGAAGAACATTTTTGGACTAAATCAAATAATGCATTTTCAGAATCCATTTTCTGAGAAGAACATACAGAATGGACAAAAACAGGTTCTTCAGATTTTTCTATTATTAGCTTATCACTGATATCCTTTAGAAATTGTATTGAATCAAGAATTGTAAGATGTGAGTGAAGGTCATTTAAAAATTGCGTGCAGGGTGACATATCAAATATGATAGGAATTTTACCATCATTTGATAAAAGTCTCAATTCTTCTCGTAATTTGTTTGCCATCTCTTTGCCAACATTCTTATAGCCTCTGGATTCAAAGGCCATACCACAACAATGATTATTAAATGATTCCAGGATTTGAATATTGATACCAACTTTTTGTGTAATTTGCAATAAATAGTCACTTGAACTCATACCCGAATCATCAGATGCAATAACACGTCCGACACAGGTAGGGAATAAAATATAGTCTGGATTGGAATTGATTTGACTTTTCTTATTTTTACCAGAGTTTAAAATATCATTTTTAGCAGGAATAACACCTACTTTTGGCCAAATTGGAAATAAAGTACTTACGTTATGATTTAACCATTTTGTAACCGCATTCAGATAATACGGATTAAATATTAGAATTTTTAAGTTTAAAATTCTAATTCCAAAATGAAATAAACGAACGGCTAACCAGAAATTTGAAGCAAAAAATTTCACCCAGTGACTTTCTTTATTACTATTTCCACGAATATCCTTCACCATTTTACCTGTATTTATATTTACGGGACAATCTATCTCACATAAACCATCCGTAGCACATGTATCAGAAACATAGTAATTAAATTTTTTCAAATCATTTTTTTGAATTGGATTTATATTATTTTCTCGCATTATTGCAATACGTTGTCTAGGGGTAAAAGTAAAACCGCGACTTGGACAAATTCGTTCACAAAAACCACATTCAATACATTTATCCACTTCATCATGAACCTGGGGCATTGGTTTAAGATCTTTCATATGAATTTTTTCATCCCGATTTAATAACACATCCGGATTCAAAATATGGTTCGGATCAACTAGATTTTTTACACGCCACATAATTTCGTATAATGGACCTCCCCACTCAGCTTCAACAAAACCTGCCATATTTCGACCAGTGCCATGCTCTGCTTTTAAAGACCCATTGAATTTGCCAAGTGTCATTTCAGCAAGATCATCCATTAATCCTTCGTAATTTTTCACACCAGTCGCATCATCAAGGTCTACAGAAGCAATAAAATGGAGATTCCCATCTTTTGCGTGACCAAATATCACCCCATCCATAAAGTTTCGTTTTTTAAAAATTGATTTCAAATCCCGAATTGCTTCCGCTAGATTTTCTGGATCTACTGCAATATCTTCTGTAATAATACTGGTGCCAGATTGTCTCAATGACCCAACTGTAGGATACAAACCTTTACGAATTTTCCAAATCGTTTCTCTTTCTTTTTGATCTGTAACAAGTTTCATCGATACCACAGATGAATCTTTTTCTGTATATAGCTTCGATTCTTGAATCAAACGTTCAACCTCATCTAAAGAATTATCTTGAAATTCAACTAAGAGCCCAGTCAAATCATCTGGTATTTGGTTTGGATCGTAAGGTGGATTTTTAAAATGCTTCGCAGTACGAAGTGATTGATCATCCAGTAACTCAATGGCTACTGATCCTAAATCCCTGAAAAATGGGACAGACTCACCACCTCGTTCAGGTGAGTTAAAAAGAATTAATCCTGTACCTTTTTGTGGCGGATCAGGAATTGTATTCAGTATAACAGATGAAATAAATGCCAATGTTCCTTCAGCGCCAACTAATAAATGTGAAAAAATATCTAAGGGGTCAGTATAATCCAAAAATGAATTAAGAGAATATCCTATTGTGTTTTTTATTCGATACTTATTACGGATTTTTTCCACCCATTTTGGTTTGGATTCAATCTCTTTTTTGATCTCAATTAATCCTTCTGCAAGATCTGGCTCTAAATATCTAAATTGTTCTCTAGCTGTATTCTGACTTGTATCATAATGGTTCCCATTAACAAGAATAAAAGTTATATCCTTAAGCGTATGGTAGGAATTGTACTCTGTCCCACAAGCCATTCCGGATGAATTATTTGATACAATTCCTCCAATTCGTGCCGTATTGATTGAAGCCGGATCCGGTCCTATTTTTCTATGATATGGGCTCAACATCTGATTAGCAACAGCTCCATTGACACCTGGCTGGCACCAAATAGAGTTTCCGTTATCAACTATTTTGAATTTCTGCCAATCGTAAAGTACTTCAGCTATGATGCCAGTGGTAATGGATTGCCCAGATAATGAAGACCCGGCAGTGCGAAAAGTAACAGGTGTATTTGTTTCATTTCCAAATTTTAGAAGGCTTTTGACATCTGTTACATTTTTGGGTTTGGTAACAGCTTTCGGAACGAGACGATACATACTTGCATCCCGGGCATAAACCAACCGAGTAACTAAATCATCATGAATAATTGATTGCGGTAGATAGCTTGCAAGAGATTTCATTCAAACGGACGTAGGTTTTCACGGATCTCATCAGGGACAGGAACAGTTTTATTCAATTTATAATTAAAGGCAATCAATTTGAATAATGCATTACATACAGGTTTATCACCCTGAAAAACTGCTGCAAGAAAATCAAAACTTTTTGTTCCAACTCGGCAAATTCTATGACCAATATCTAATCTTGAAGGATGCGTAACTTGAGCTAAATAATGAACACTCATAGAACCCAATATTGTACTTTTATCCATTTCTTTTCGAATTGCTGAAAATCCAAGCTGGATATATACATCTACTCTGGCAGATTCCATATAGCTTAAATAGGTAGCATGATTCAGATGCCCCAGCGCATCCATATCTCGCCAACGCGTATTAATAGAAGTCCAAAAATCAAAATCTTTTCGCTGTAAATTCTTCATGTCCATGATCAAACTTAAAAAGACGTGATCTTAACAAACACAAAAAGATTAACCTTTGGCAGATATTCTGAATATGATTTAGAATACCTTTTTGAATTAAATGGTGATTCAGATGTCATGAAATATATTACCCTCGGTAGACCAATGACGATTGAAGAAGTGAAAAATAAGTCAATCCCAAAAATAATGAAGGCCTATACACATGGTCCTGATTTTGGGATTTTTCCAGCATTTTTAATTAATGATAATCAATATATCGGTTCCTTTCAATTTGAACCGGACTATGAAATTAAAAATTTCATTGAAATTGGATGGCGCTTAAAAAAGAGTTTTGGGCAAAAAATAAACCACATTCTGGTTTACCTGATGTACTATATGAATTAAATCCGTAACAATTATGTGTCTCTATGCTTTAAAAAAACTACCTATTACAAAGCATGACCCATCTATAATAATTGTTGTAGATTTGGATCAATGAAACGAGTTTTTTACATCACTTCAATGATGGCTGCTCTAGTAATTGCCCAGCCAAAAGAAACAATTGAATTTCAGCTGAATACTATATCAGGTATTGTATTAAATAAAAAAGATCAGACCCCAATTCCAGATTTAAAAGTTGAAATTTTAAGTGGTAATAATCTATTGAAAGATTCTACCTTCACAGATGATGATGGAAATTTTATGATTGAAGAAGTAGGATATGTATGGAAACCAAAAATACGTTTTTTTTCTCGTGATTTTGAAAGCATAACCCACAAATTAAATCCGAAACAATTAGACAAAAATAATAATATCGCCATACGCCAACTTGTATCCCCTATACCCAATAATAAAAAAATTCCTTCCTTGACTCAGAATGCAATTGAATTAAGGGCAGAAACATTTTTTATTCGTGGCAATGTCTTTTATTATTTATCTATTGTGAATAATCGTTATTTTGCAGAACGAATAATTATTCGTTCAAAACAGGTCCATGATAAAGGGGATGGTTTTATTGATATTGTAGTAAATGGTATAACATACGATCCTGCACGGTGCTATGTCCCACAAATTGGTAAATATGAAAATTTGGCCCATATTATTGATGATTATTTCCCATCACCTATTTTTGCACGTTCTGGTCTTCCCCTCCATTTACCAAAAGATCTATTGGAACCATCTACAATCTATGGAGCAGTTAAGGATGCAATTACTGGAAAAGCTGTCCCTGGTGTTGAAGTAAGACTTGCAGGTTCTTCAAAGAGAAGAATAACTGATCAGAAGGGTAAATTTGCTTTTCAGGTTAATGAAGCCGGGACATATAGAATTATGGTCAACCCACCTCTTGGATATACCAAGAATGAATCCGGCATTTCACAGATTATGGTAAAATCCAGCCGTGGAGGCTGGTATTTATCAAACCATTTTGTAAGCCGTTGAAATTATTTTATCAATTTTTATTATTTTATTCTTCTTTACTTTTTTCTCAACAAGACATGAATCAAAACGAAATTACAACTTTAGGAGGTGGATGCTTCTGGTGCGTAGAAGCGGTTTATCAACGCATTAACGGCGTAAGCGATGTAAAGCCGGGTTATGCTGGAGGGCATACAAAAAACCCTACCTATAAAGAAATATGCACCGGTAAAACTGGACATGCTGAGGTTGCACAAATTGAATTCGATCCTAGAATAATTTCCTTTACTCAAATCTTAAATATTTTTTGGCAGGCCCATGATCCCACTACACTGAATAGGCAAGGCAATGACGTAGGCACTCAGTACCGTTCTGTAATTTTTTATCATTCAGAAAACCAGAAAAAGATCGCCCTTGAATCAAAAAAAGAAGCTGATCGGTCTAATTATTGGCCTGGCCCTATTGTTACAGAAATCACTGAAATTAATAATTATTATGATGCTGAGGATTATCATAATAATTATTATGACAACAATCCAAACCAACCTTATTGTTTATTTGTTATCAAACCTAAATTAGACAAATTAGAAAAAAACGGAATTATTGATTAATCTGTTCATATTCAGCCATAGCTTTAATTAAGGCGTCTATTCCTTCTTCCGGCATCGCATTATAAATTGAAGCACGGAACCCTCCAAGAGAGCGATGACCTTTTAGAGTATGTAGTCCACGTTTTACACAAAATTCTATAAAATCTCTATCATTTTTTTCTGTATCTGTAAAAATAAATGGAATATTCATCATAGACCTGTCTTCTTTTACAACTGGAGACTTAAATAGCGTGTTACGATCAATCTCATGATAAAGTTTTTCAGCTTTATTTCGATTTATTAATTCAATGGTTTTTAAACCCCCAATGTTTTCCAACCATTTCAATGTTTCATTCACAACAAAGACAGAAAAAACCGGTGGAGTATTGAACATGGAATCCGTTTTAATATGGGTCTCATAATTTAGCATGGTAGGTAATTCGCGATAATTTTTCCCCACTAAATTATCCCGAATAATTACCAATGTAACACCTGCAGGTCCCATATTTTTTTGCGCACCTGCATATATCAGACCAAAATCTGAAACATTCATTGGTTTGGATAAAATATCTGAAGACATATCAGCCGCTAAAAATCCATCAGGGTTCAGTACTTGTGGTAATACTTTATATTGAGTTCCATATATAGTATTATTGCTTGTTATATGGAGATATGTTGCATCGATATTTTGTTCATAAATTTTAGGAATAAAAGAAAAAGTTGAACTCTGTGAACTGCCAACCACATTTGCTTTTCCAATCTTATTACATTCAGCAATAGCCTTTGTTGACCATGAACCCGTTTCTATATAATCTGCTTGACCATTTTCTGGTAATAAATTGAGCGGTAACATTGAAAATTGAGTGGATGCACCGCCCTGCAACCAAAGGACATGGTAATTCTCTGGTATATTCAATAACGAACGTAGATTTTGGGTCGTTTCTTCAAATAATGAAATAATTAATGCAGACCGGTGACTAATTTCTAAAATGCTCATTCCAGAATTTTTATATTCTAATACTGCTTTTCTGGATGCTACTATAACCGGGTCTGGTAAACATGCCGGACCAGCTGAGAAGTTGAATGTTTTCATTGGGCTTGTATTCAGTAATTAAATGATAGATAAAATTACCGGGATTTCTAATGCAATATAAAGAAATTCCTAGTCAAATTATCTTTGGTTTTAAAAAATACCCCGCCAAATTAAAGTTAAGAAACTTGACAGGGTTTTATTAAAACGATTTAGATTTTTAAGGTCGTTGAATTCTATAAGGGATGGACCAAACTGATGTATTGTAGCCACCATCATCTACAAATATAGTGGCTAAATCTACTGTTTCAAAAAATGATCTAAACCCACGCTGTTGGAATCCAAATCCAGGACCATGAGCTCTCCAGCCACCGGTGTGTATATTGTCATTTATAACTGAATCCAAAAACATACCCTTATCATTTAAATGTTTTCTTCCACGCATTTCAAAACTCCTACCATAATTCTTAAGAACCCATTCACCAACGCCAGTACTATCAGAATTCAATTCTGGTCCACTATTAGTAACAGATACTTCGATTAAATAGGGCATAAAAGCAGTAAAATTTGGTAAGGCTTCACGATCAATAAATAAATCTCCTATCCCATCGGTGTTGAACTGGTAGAGTAATTCACCTTGTTCCATTAAATTCGTGAATTCATAGATAGATATACTACTGATTGATACTTTATCTCCGGAACCGCCAACTAATGGTGTAAGCGCATTCACTTTCCAATCATACCCCTCCGAGCTATTGGGATTATCAACTTGGTTGAAACGAACTTTTCGAATGAAACTTGTTGAGAATTCTTTAGTAAAACTGATGGAATCAATTTGAGTATTAACAGTCGTATCAAATGCTTTTACATACAAAGTTCCATTTAGACTGTAGGTGACAAGACCTACGGCTGTATCTCCATCTACATCAAAATCAACAGTCCTATTACGATCAGTAATACGTCTTCCAAAACGAATTCTGTATCCTTCTCCATATGCTAATGTATCACTGAATGTCTTGGCTATCCCACTTATCTCCAAACCAGTTTCAAAATCAAGTTCCACATCACCATTGGTATCAAATCCATCCATTCCCAATACATCATCTGAATCCAAAAGGGCTAATAGCGTAGTTTCTATATTTATTTGATTTTGATCTGTGCACCCATTGAATAAGATCAAAGTTAACATTGTGATTAAAGATATTTTTTTCATAATTCTTTATCCTACTTTATTACGTATTATTCATTAAAATCCACGGCGGCGCTTGCCACCCCATTTTTTCTTTTTACCGTGATTCCTTTTATTTGCCCTTTCCTTTAATTCACCTCGAATATCACGCATCATTTTTTGCTTAAACACGCCCAGATTAGCCAACTGCCTGGGCGAAAGAATATCATCCATGCCCAATAGGAACTCTGATTCAAACTCTATATGCTTCTTCCTTAATTCTGTTATTCTATTTATGGTGGCTTTCACATCAGATTTGGCTATATCTTGTTCTGCTTTTAATTTTATTCTCATATCTTTGCCAAGCGCTTTTTCCATCTTTTTAAGTTCATCCAGTTCTTCCCTATGCTTTCTGAATCTGGGGAAAAATTTTTCTGCCTGTTCCGGGGTTAAGTCTAATTCTTCCGTAAGACGCCATACCATCATCATTTCCATTCTTTTTTCTCTTTTTCCATGATCTATTTCAAACTCATCAAAATCATTAGGCTGTTTCTGTCCAAAGAGCTCCGTTAAGATGAATAATATTAACATGTATTTCACAATGCAATCTCCTTATTATATTCAATTTCATGAAGTAAATCCATAGTTTCCCAAAGATTATCTTCTTCTAACAAAAAATAAGCTAATTCATCTATATAACTAGAATTATCCATCATGGTAGTATCTGAGATATTCCAAAAATCTAATTCAAAGTAATTTGATTCAATTTCTTCTACGTAAAAGGTGTTCTCAACTATAGCTACACCTAACTGTGTATAGGTAGAAAAGAATAATATAAATACCAAAGCCAAAGCAGTAACAAATGTTTCTTTATTACGCTCGGCCTTTTCAACACGTTCATGAAGTTTATTTAAAAATATGTTTTCATCAACAATCGATTTTTTATTCGAATTTAGACTAATTAATTGTTTTTCAAATTTATTCATAATTGCAACATTTCTTTTAATGTATTTAGTGCGTGATGATAATTCACTTTAGCTGTATTCTCAGACATCCCAGTAATCTCTGCAATATCCTTGTAAGGTAAATTTTGAGCAATGCGCATTATCACCACTGTCCGTTGTTTTTTTGGCAATATACCAATTGCATCCCATAGCTCTTTACGAATCCATGCGTCTTCCAATTCTGTATCTTCTGCACCTCGATCCGGAACCTGGTCGATATGGAGAAAATGTTTCCATCTATTTCGTGTAAGCCATGAATTGGCTGTATTAACATTGATTTTATAAAGGTAGGTTGTAAAGGCTGCTTTAAACTGAAAATTTTTAAGATGCCTATGTAATTTAAAAAATACGTCTTGCGCCAAATCTTCTGCAGCCATTTGGTCATGGGTAATATTATAGAAAAAACCCACTGTATTGGATAGATGCCTACGAACAATCTTGTCAAAGGCTGATAGTATCCCTTTTTGATATTCTTTAATGAGTTCATGGTCACTTTGCATATCATTGTACCCCATAAGACGCTGAACGTCGCTAAAGGTTAAAAAACTTTTTTATTTTTAACCATTGTCATTTTTCTTGAAGTAAAAGCATATTATTTTCTTTCTGTTTAATAATTATTACCATTTTCTTTATGAAGAAAATCTTGCAAATACCAACACCTAATCCTGAACAAGCATCAGCCATAAACCACCCTCCTGCACCTTTAATGATCCTAGCCGGTGCAGGAACTGGAAAGACATTTACCTTATTACATAGAATTAAACATCTCATTATGTCTGATCAAGTGAAGCCTGAACACGTATTGTTACTAACCTTTACAGAAAAGGCTACTGCTGAAGCAAAAGAGTCAATAAGTAAAATGCTAGGCGAAAATGCGAACGATATTTTCACAGGTACTTTCCACAGCTTTTGTCATTCTATCATGCGTCGTTTTGGGCCAGAAGACAAATTGAGTGATGTCTTATGGCAGGAAAGTGATATTTTATATTTTTTGATAAATCATTTTGGCGAAATGGATTTTATTCAGTCTAGAGTATTTGCAGATAATCCTATTAGAGCAATCCGGGAATCGTTTATACCTTTTTTCAATAGGGTTAGCGATGAACTTCTTACCCCGGAAGAATTGATTATCAAAATCAAGAAAATTGATAATTCACAAAATTGGTTTTTAAAAAATTTTCCCGGTATTCATGACAAGAATACAGATTTTGAAGATGTCGAATTTCAGCTTCGAGATCTTGTCCAGGCCTATGTATTTTTCCAAAATGCAAAAGCAAATAACAATGTAATAGATTTCGGGGATATGATCCTGGGCTGTTACAATATTCTTAAAAATAATCAATCTGCCTTAAAGCAGATCAGAAGAGAATACAGGCACATCTTTATTGATGAATACCAGGACAATAACTATGCTCTGAATAAGATTGTGAATTTCATTATAGAAAAAAAACCCAGTATTACAGTTGTAGGAGATGAAGATCAATGTATTTATTCATTCCGCGGAGCAAATTATTATAACATTTCTGATTTCAGAAAACGGTATGAATCTCATCCAAATTATGTAGAAATACCACTAGTTGAAAATCGTCGCTCTACTCAGGAAATTCTTGACCTAGCCAATGCATCCATCAAACTAAATCCGGATCGAACACCTAAAGTCTTAACATGCCTGCCAGAAAATGCGGAAACGGGTCCAAAACCCAGATGGATCCAAGCAAATAAGACAGAGACGTTGGATGCATTACCAACATTGATTCAGTCCTTGGTCAAAGAAGGACAAGCACTCTATGGCGATATTGTTGTATTATGCCGCGGCTGGGGTAATGTAAATGAAGCAGCCAATACAATGGAGAAAGCTGCTATACCGGTGGACATTCATATTGAAAAACTTTTCGATGTTCCTATTGTGAAAGATGTATTGGCCTGGGGTCATTTGATCTCTCAGAATGAGTTTGCGGATATTGCACTCTATCGAATTTTGCGCGAGCGAGTTGGAGAATCCTGGGCAGGCGATTATTTCCAAAAAATGGAGAATAAGTCTATTCAAGAAAAACTTGATGAATTAAACAAGATGAGGAATGATACTAACGAAATAGATATATTGATGAATTCTATTACTGCTCTTCATGAAGCTATGGTTAAAAAACTAAAGGCTGATGAAATGGTCTGGCAAATACTTACAATAATAAAAGATTCGTTTTTAATTAAATCAATTCGCAACGATTACCGCTATAATCATCGACTGAATCTTGCGAATGCAGGTGAAATAATGAATCTGGCAGAACAATTCGTAAATAAGTCCCCTGAAGCAAATTTTAAGAATTGGCTTGAATTCATGCAAGTAATGTCAATGTCAACTAATCAAATTGCAGCGCAGCCAGAAATTGAAAATGGAAATCTTGCAGTTCAAGTAATGACAATTCACCAGAGTAAAGGACTTCAGTTCCCTGTGGTCATTATGCCATTTTTATATAGTGGCAGTTTCCCATCTAGTCTTAAAAAACATGCTATCATTGACCGATTACCTATATCGTGGATGGCATGGGAGCAAGGTGCTGACACTGATTTTCGTGAATTGCACAATCGAGAAGAACGCCGTGTCTTCTACGTAGGGGTTACCCGCGCAAAAAAACAACTATATTTATTTGGACCAACTTCAAGGCAATCCCTTTTTATAAAAGAATTAGAAAACATTGACCCTAAACCCATGGAGATAATTACCATGAATACAACCAAAATTCCCACAATCAAAATGAGTAAAGAACGCCAAAATTTATTGGTAAAACTCAACAGAGAAATCGCTTCAAATCAATTAGGAAATGCCCGGGAAATTTTAGATCAAATGATGCAGGATAAGGATGATGATTTATGTGAAGGTGACCCCACTCCTTTAACAAATTCAACTCTCACCTTATCATCGACCAAAATTGAAACCTACAATTCATGTCCATTAAAATATAGATTAAAATATATAGATAAAGTTCCAGAACGGAAAACTCGAGCTACTGGTGAATTCGGATCAATTATGCATAGTATTTTAGAAGAATTCCACGGTTTAGAAGCAAATAAGCAAACCGAGAAAACATTATTAGATCTTTTAGAAAAATATTGGCGTGAAGATTCATTTGAATATCGTCAACGAGGCGATGAATTCCGTAAACAAGGTGAAGAATTATTATCAGATTATTTTCTTTTTTTTCAGAATAATCCAACCAATGTAATTGGTCGAGAGAAGAGTTTTACATATATGATGGAAGATATAAATGTGAAAATATCCGGAAAAATCGACCGTATTGATGATCATGGAGATTCTTTAGGAATTGTAGATTATAAAACTAGTCGAAAAAAGCAAAAAGTAATTAAGAATATCCAGATGGCATTGTACACTGAAGCGCTGCTCCATGGTGCAGTTGAAGGTATTAGTGGAAAACCCGGTGATGCCAGTCTACACTTTTTACGTTTTGGAGATGATCCCATCGCATCTCACAGGTTTACAGATGAAGAATTGGAAGAATACCGAGATACGATCAAGGGTGTTGCATCAGGTATTCGATCAGGATCATTTGAAACTAATAAGGATGACTATAACTGTCAATATTGTGATTATAAAGAATTTCTCTGCCCTGCATGGGAAGAATAAATCTGCATTCTTTTGTTGTTTTACCTAAGGTGTTTTGATAATCTGATATTCTAACCTGCCTGTAAAATTATCACCTAAAAGAGAAATTTTTCTAGGAGAGCCTATACCTGAAATAGAGTTTGTGCTTGTCCATACGATATTACTCAAAAGATAGGGCTGAAATATTGTATCACCGGAATCATTCATCATTAACAATAATGTAGAATCAGAATTACTGATTTTCACATCAGAAAGGATAAGCGTTGTTAAAATAGAGTCCGTTGTGTCTGTTGCTAAGGATAACTGCCATTCATGTTCTTCTGAAAAATCATCTCCATTCACAGACAATGAAAAATAATCTATATTGTTTACCACAGCCGGAATATTCTCTAATAATCCATCTTTATAATCTGGTGGTGTAACACATCCAGTAAACAAAAGCAAATAAAGTGTGAGTTTTTTCATGGCTCGATACTTTTTACTTCTTTAGTCCCTAATTCTAATTCTTCAATTTTTTCCATTGGTTTTTCAAGAGCCCTACGCCTTGTCCCGCTTAATTCTTCATAATGATTTCCAAGAGAATTTAATGTTTTTCCCATTGCATCAATTTTAACAATAAAGTTATCCCATTGTTTCCGAAATATGCCTACCAACTCCTGCATTTCACCTGCTTTCTTCTCCATAGCAAAATTGGATACAGCCTGGCGAATCAAAGAAAGGATTGCATATAATGTAATAGGTGAACATAACAAAATTTTCTGCTTCAGTGAAAAATCAATTAATTCATGATCTTCTTGGTTTAAAAATGAGTATATACTTTCATTAGGGATGAATAGCAGGACATAATCAACGGTACCTCCTTTAGGATCAATATAACCACGTTTTGATACTTCCTTGATACGGTCTCTTACATCAGATAAAAATTGTTTTTTTTCAGCATCCCGTTCAGAATCTGTTTCAGCAGTTACATATTTTTCATAATGTGCTAAAGGAAATTTCACATCCATATTAATCGATTTATCATCAGGTAGGTAAAAAGTGAAGTCCGGCCTGTTACTTCCACCAGAAATCTGTTCCTGTTGAGTATAATTCAACCCTTCTACCAGTCCAATAAAGTCTAAAATATCTTTTACCATCTTTTCACCCCATTGGCCACGAGCCTGAGAACTGGATAATATCTGTCGCAACTTGTTGGTAGTATTTGTTAATTCGCCCACACTTGTTTTGGATTCTTCCATTTGACTTTTAAGGGCAACAGTATTTTTTGACAGGTCCTTAAGATTATCCTTCATCTCTTTTAATGCAGAATCTATCAATTCCTTTTTGGAGTCAAGTTGTGAACCTGAGTTTTCAATTAATTTTGAAAACTCTGTAGAAGCTAGATCTAGGAATTGTTTTTGATTTTGGAGGAGTGCTTCATTAGATAAATCACCAAAAGATGATTTTAATTCATCCTGACTGTGCTGAATTGAATCTATTTCCTTTTGACGAACAAACCATACTAAACCACCACCCAGTACAAAGCCTAGAATAAATAATATAATAACAGTAGAATCCATTTATTAAAGTGTTAGTGCAAAGTCATCCACTAAAATTCCAGGGCAAGTGGTTGCACCAAGAGATCTACCACCATAGGTTCCTGTTTCCGGATTGATGCTTGCCTTATCTTCCACATCAATGAGATTCTCACCAAAAAAATTGTAAAAAGAATCATCAAAGCGCATGGTTTCAATTGGGGCTACTATTTCTCCACCTTCAACCCAGAAACACGCATAACGTGTTAGACCGGTAATGCGCCCACCGGCATTGTCACTCCAATTCAAATAATGGATATTGGATAAGTATAATCCCTTATCAATTGCGCTGGTAACATCCTTTTGATTTAACAAACCTGGAGACATTTTTGGAGATCTCATAAACTCACCACTTTCTGCAAAGTTTGATTCTACATCGTATTCTTTGGCAGACCTGCTGCTTACCAACGTATTTCTTAATTCACCATCCTTAATTAATATCAGCTGTTCAGAAGAAATTTCTCCATTGGAATTGAATTTTGGACAAAAACCTGGTGTAAAATCTTCTGCCACAGAAAATTTAGGCGATAAGCGTACATCATCATGGCGCATACGACCAAATCCACTACATCCTTGTCTTAAAGATGCTTCAGATATACCGTTCCAACTGAACATCCCAAGAAAATCTGCTACTGCAGCTGATTCAAACCAGGTACGATATTCCCCAGTCTCAATCTTTACGGGCTTCCTTTCCATAAGAGACAATTTTTCCCTCGATCTCCTAACATAGGATTCATAGTCATGCTGATTCCAGTCTGAACCTGCAAAAGATCCTTTAACCATTTGATGTTCAGGCGTGACCAATGAATAATCCAAGCTGTAAGATTCAGTCTCAAACCAATGTTTCTGCCCTAAGTTATTCGCATTTCCACGAAACATTCTTCCGTTGGCAAGAATGCCAACAAAATCAACGCCATCCACAGCAGGTAAAATAGCATCAACAGCATTTTCAAAAGGCAATCCATTAGCTGACTTAACTTCATGACTTGAACCAGCATTTTCTGGCAAAACGACAAATGGGTCTTCTGGAATTTCCTTCGCTTCCATACGCATCCGTGAAATTTCTACTTTCCCCCGTTCTATATCTGTATCAAAATTCCCAGAAACAGTAAATCCACCATGAACCGTCCGGTTATTCACAATGAATTTTAGTTCCATATCTGCATCATCTATTAAACCAGTTTGTCGAACGGTTGCATTATTAAAACGGATAAATTGACTATTTTCACCTGAGAATGATAAAATCAGGCTTTCTTCATTTTTTAGTTCTATGAACAATGACTCGCTTAGTGTATTAAAAATATTTTCCACTATACACCTCCAAAAACCTGAATGTTTTCAAATAAGCATGTTGGAGAAGCATGCCCCACACGAATCACCTGATTCGGCTCACCTTTCCCGCAATTTGGCGTGCCATAAATACCAAATGTTTCTTCGCTTCCAACACCTTTGAGACTATTCCAAAATGGTGTCGAAATTCCACGATAATTTGAATTTTTAACAACCTTAGTCAATTCCCCATTTTTGATTAGTCGCCCATATTCACATCCAAATTGAAATTTATTGCGATAATCATCAATGGACCATGATTTATTTGATTCCATATAAACGCCTGATTCAACCTGACCAATCAAATCTTCAAAAGTTGAATCACCCGGTTCCAGATTTATATTTGCCATTCGGTCAATCGGTGCACGATTCCATCCACTAGATCGAAAATTTGCAACACCGTCGAGTCCTGAACGGATTTGACTTTCTTTTCCTCCCAAACCACGAAGGAGTAAACCTTCTTTAATAAGGTACTCTTTAGTTGCTTTGAGTCCACCATCATCATATGCATAGGAAGCAAATTCAGATTCTAGCGTTGGGTCAAATGTAATATTCATGAGTTTTGATCCATATTGAAGCGAACCAAAATCTTCTAATTTCACAAAACTCCAACCTGCATAATTTCTTTCATCTCCTAGTATTCTATCTACTTCCAGTGCATGGCCAATACTTTCATGAATCTGCAGCATCATCTGATCAGGAGCAATTACAAGGTCCATTTCACCAGTGGGGCAATCTTCCGCTTTTAATAATTCAATTGCCTGTTCTCCAATTCGATTTGCATTAGCGAATATTTCAAATTTATCAAAATATTCCATACCCATTTGACGACACGTACCGCGCATACCACCAAAAGTTCTTGTTTGCTGGTTTGTACCATCAGCTGCGGTGGCACTCAAATCGAATTCCAGCATCAAAAAATCTTGATGAATGTCACTACCGTTTGAGCTAAGAAATTTGAAAGATGTTTCGATGACCTGACATAATGATGAAGCACTCACAATTTTATCAGAAACTTTTAAATGATTGTACGCTTCTAGCAGAATCTCATTCAGCTTTCCTGCAGATAAACTTTCTCGATTTTTTGTAAAAGGCGATGAATAGGTTCCTTTATGTGATGGCCGCGCAGATTCATCAAATTGATAGGTAGCATGCTGAGAAGCAATTTTTGCCTGTTGGAATGCTTTTTTGGCGGCATTTGCTATACCTTCAGGTGTCATGTTAGGTGTACCAAAATACCCAAATTGACCATCAACCAATACTTCCACCATTATACCGTGGGTTGCAGATCGACCATTTGCCACAGGCACACCATCCCTAATCATTCTAGGCGTGTGGGCTTCATACACTTCACGAAGGCCAACCCATTGAGCAGGAACATCCACTGCACTCATTAGGTGGTTTAAATTAATATCTAACTTCATTGTTAATCCTGTTTAATTGAAAATTCTTTAGTTCATTTTTTTATTATTTCCAAATCAAATACCATAATGTTTTTATTGGTAGATCATTTGTTCTAAAAAAGGGAAATTAACTCTGAACTAATCAAAAATGATTTATAATTCGGAAGAATATAATTTTAAACATTGATTTAAATATTTAGTGATTTTCTTATTCTAAAATTAATCCCTGATAAGATAAATATATAATTAAAAGGTTTATTTTTAATATAACATAAATTGACTACACTAAATTTTTATGGCAATTAAATATGTCATATTGGCAGTATATAATTTTATAATGAGCAAGTATTAAGACATATTTACAGTATATCTGTTGTTTTGGAAGTGCATTTACAATTGGCATTAGAATTGTATAAAAAATATTGAATTTTAAATAAACAAATAAGGAGTCAAAAATGACATTAATTAAATGGACACCTAGACCAGCTTCAATCTTTGATGGTATGGATAAAATGATTAGTAATGTATTTGATAATGACTGGAATTTCCCAGTCACATCAAACATGAATTGGTCACCATCTATTGATGTAAAAGAATCAAATGATTCATTTACTTTAACTGCCGATATACCGGGCCTAACAAAAAAGGATGTAAAAGTGAAAATCACAGATAATATCCTGACAATTTCCGGTAATCGAGCAGTTGACAATAAAAAATCAGTGAGCTATCATTACAGAGAAAGACATTTTGGGACGTTTAAACGATCGTTTAATTTACCAGAAACGGTAAAAGAAGAAGATATTACAGCAAATTTTAAAAATGGAATTTTGACTATCGAATTTCCAAAAAATGAAGTGGCTCTTCCAAAAGAAAGAGAAATCAAAATTAGCTAATAACTGATTAATTTATAAAATAGGTCAGCATAAGTTGGCCTATTTTATAAATTATCTAAAATAGTTTTTTAAATCCGATTAATATACTAACAACGGAATCATGATTAAATTGTGCATTTTTATGAATGGAAATATTTCGATGATATACGGTACAGCCCATATATTCTAACTGGTGTCGAAAAGCAGAAAGAAAGGCATAGGCTGAGCTTCCACTGTGAGTGGCAATCAAAGCTTTTTTATCTAAGAAAGCTTGTCGCCATTGCTTAGTAGAAACTGTTATCCATGTAATGGTATTTGTAAGGATAGGTGGAATTCCAGCATTATACTCCGGTGCACAAAAAATAAATCCATCAGCAGATTCAAATTTTTGCACTAACTCATCTAATAACTTTTTATCGGCCACTTCTCCATCAGGAATAAACAAAGGCAGTGTATAATCTTCTAAGGATATCAGCTCATGGTCAACATTCAGCATTATGCTTATTTTTTGCCCAAGGCTATAATTATTCCCTTTAGAAGATGACACAATTAAAATTTTCATTAAACCACTACTCCTCCATCGACATTTAAAACAGCTCCAGAAATATAACTGGCTTCATCACTAGCTAAAAATGTGTAAGCATTCGCCACATCTTCCGGTTTTCCCCATCGTTTGAGAGGTACCTTTTCTTCCATCATATTAATTATTTTTTCCGGTATTCCCACTATCATATCTGTTTGTATAAAACCAGGTGCTATAGCATTTACCCGAATTCCATCTTTTCCCAACTCCCTGGCCCAGACTTTTGTCATGCCTACAACACCAGTTTTGCTGGCAATATAGTTTGTTTGACCAAAATTACCATTATGTGCTACAACGGAAGATGCATTAAGAATTACACCACTACCCTGATCTTTCATCATCTCGGCAGCTGCTTTTCCACAAAAATATACCCCGCGGAGGTTAACATTAATTACAGTATCAAATTGTTCAGTATTCATTTTTCTCAGTGTATTGTCCAGAAGTACACCTGCATTATTTACCAAAATATCCAATCTTCTGAATTCTTTTTTTATATATTCAAATAAATAAGAGACGCTCTTTTCATTACTAATGTCAGTTTTTACAAAATGTCCATTAACTGCTTTAGCTGTCTCTTCTCCTGTTTTTTTATCAAATTCTGCAATGATAACCGTTGCACCTTCTTCAGAAAATTGGTGAGCAGTGGCTTTCCCAATACCACGTCCACCTCCAGTAATAATTGCAATTTTATTTTCTAGAAGTTTCAATTTATTAAAAATCTCCTTCGTTATAGACTATATTTAATTTTTTACATTCTTCAATCAAGTTGCCCCTCAACTTTCTGGGTCCGCTAAAAAATAATTTTGAATCTACATTTTCACCTACGGAGCAAATATTTTTCAATTCATCTTTCCAATTTGGAATTCCAAAACTCGAATTTACCCAAAGATTATCAACTAACTTTACATCTGTTTCCTTTTTCAATATATCAGTGGAAATATAGATCATTCTTTCTTTCATTTCTTCGGGGTTTTTATCTACAAAAAAAATGTGATACCGAAAAAAAGAATCATCATTTTTAAAATTTATCTCATCCAATAATTTCGTAAACCATTCAAAATAATGCTCATCATTATTAAGCCAGTAAAGATCTATTCGTTTCAAGGATAATTGATCTTTATCTTCTTTTGATTTTAAAGCAATGTCTTGTAGTATTGGAGCTATTCTGGAGATGCCATGACCCGCACCTACCAAAATTGCATGCTCCGTATTCATAATATTATTACTTGACGAGCCGTAAGGGCCATCAATTCTTATGGACCAATTTATATCTTCTCTATTTTGAAGACCTTCTAGTATTTCACGATACAATTTCCTTGTCCATTTATTATTTGATTTTATATGAAGAGTAAGATCTCCTGAATTTGTATAATGAATAATATTGAAAGGATACCATTCCATTCTGGAAATCTCCTGACAATTAACATATAAATAATCTCCGGGGTTAAAAATAAACCCATCCGGTCTAGAAATTGTAAGTTCTAAAATTTTTGATGGTAGAAGATGAATTGCCTTCAAATCAACAAACTCTCTATTCTTTTTTCTATTGATAAGGACATTATAAAGAAAAATCAGCCTTGGAATTAATAGCCATTGTAAAATACCGATATCTTGTACTTGAATTTGATTCTGAATTAAGGGTTTACTATCATCACGTATATCTTGTTTGGCTTTATCATAACGGTCAGATACGAGCCAACTTACGGGATTAACTGCAAAACCATTCAAAAAATCAGGAAAAGCATCGGCAACATCTAAGAATTCATTGAAATCAATGGTTCCACTTTTATCCTTGTCAGCTCGTTTAAAAAACTCATCCACTAACAGGTCAAGTTGAAATTCATCATAATCAAGATTATTTTCTAAAAAACTTTGTTCTATTAGTATTTTTAGCTCAGGACGATCTATAAAACCACTGTCATCCAAATCATGAAGATTAAATGCAAATTTTATCTTATCCTGATTTGTTCCACTGATGATCGTCTCAATAGTTGCCATGAATTCTTCAAAGTCTATCGAACCATTATTATCCCTGTCAAAAATATCGAATAAACGATTAGAAATACCTTCATTGGAAATTTCTAATCCTTTGCGAAATTCGTTTCTGTCAATAAGTTGGTCATCACCCGCAATTTCTTGAAATTTATTGCGGAGATCTACAAGAAACGGACCCACTAACTTTTTAGATGTATTTATCAAAGATGTTTTACGTGTACAGATTGAATTGAGTCCTGTAATTTATTGAAGACGTTTTACTTAAAAAGAGAACTTTTTATGAGGAACTAAAAAAAATGATATTTAATTCAATATTAGACACTATTGGCACCACACCAGTTATTCGCCTGAATAAAATCGGGAGCGAACTGGACTGCGATCTATTTGTTAAATGTGAATATTTCAATCCTGGTGGGTCGGTGAAAGATCGGATTGGATGGAGAATGGTTGAAGATGCAGAAAAAAGTGGTCGGATTAAGCCTGGTGATACACTCATTGAGCCAACTTCCGGTAATACTGGACAAGGAATGGCTTTAGCATCAGCTGTAAAGGGATATCGTTGTATCATCACCATGCCTGAAAAAATGAGCAAGGAAAAACAGATTTCTTTGGAAGCATTAGGTGCAGAAATTATAAGGACCCCAACAGAAGCGGCCTGGGATGACCCGAAGAGTCA
>CAJWHW010000025.1:0-31955 GCA_913040915.1 uncultured Fidelibacterota bacterium
TCTCATTAATAATATCAATCACTTTTGTATTCCGAATATCTGGACAATTTGGTTTAAACGTTATACCAAATATTCCAACTTTTGCTCCCACTGGGTTTATACCGCTTTTTGTCATTTCATGGATAACTTTTTGTGCAATATATATACCCATACTATCATTAGTCCTTCTCCCCGATAAAATCATTTCAGGATGAAAACCTATTGATTGTGCTTTATAAGTAAGATAATATGGATCTACGCCAATACAATGTCCACCAACCAGACCGGGCCGAAATTTCTGGAAATTCCATTTTGTTCCTGCAGCTTCTAATACATCACTAGTATTAATACCTAGTTTATCAAATATCATAAAAAGTTCATTTATGAGAGCAATGTTTACATCTCTCTGAATATTTTCAATCACCTTTGCTGCTTCTGCAGTTGCCATATTGGGCGCTAGATGTGTGCCAGCCGGCACGATACTTTGATATAACTCATTCACAATTTTTGCTGACTCAGATGTAGATCCTGAAGTTACTTTTACAACCCTTTTTAGGGTATGCTCTTTATCTCCAGGGTTTATCCTTTCGGGTGAATAGCCGCAATAAAAATCTTTATTGTAAACTAATCCAGATTTAGACTCGAGCACCGGAACGCATACTTCCTCTGTTGCACCTGGGTAAACAGTCGATTCATAAATAATGATGTCTCCTTTTGAGATATTGGCACCAACAGTTTTACTGGCTTTAATTAAAGGATTTAAATTAGGATTTTTATGCTTGTCAACAGGAGTAGGAACCGCCACAATATAAAAATTACAATCGGTAATGTCTGATAAATCATGAGAAAATAATAATTGCGGTGAAGCTATAATTTGCTCTTTAGTTTGTTCCAGTGTTTTATCAATACCGACCTTTAATTCATTGATACGATTTCTATCTAAATCATAACCAATCGTATGGTAAATTTTTCCAAATTCTATGGCTAATGGCAGACCTACATAGCCCAAACCGATGATTGCAATTTTAGGTTTTTTATTTAATACTTCCAAACTTTTGTAAAACTCCTTTAATTATTCAGTCCTTAATTTGATATTAAACTGAAGTTCTAAATATGTCAGTAAGATAATTAACTTATATAAAATTAGACTAGAAGAAATTAACAAATGACTATTAGCTATAATAATATGATTTAAACCACCTAATGAATTTTGGAATTCCTTCATATATTGATGTGGTAGGTTCATAACCAAGTTTTTCTATAGAATAATCAATATCTGCATAGGTTTGTTCAATATCACCAGGTTGCATGCCTAGATATCGTATTTTTGCCTTTTTACCTAATTCACTTTCAATCATTTCAATCATATCAATTAAACCTTCCCAATTACTATTCCCCAGATTGAAAATTTCACATTTTTCATTTCGTTCAATAGCAGAAATTATACCGTTAATTATATCATCAATATATGTAAAATCACGTTTCATTTGTCCATGATTGAATACAGAAATGGTATCACCTTTTTGTATTCTATGTGCAAATATATTCATAGCCATATCTGGTCTATCCCAAGGGCCATATACTGTAAAAAATCGAAGTCCTGTGGTCCGTAGATTATATAAATGGCTATATGTGTGAGCCATTAATTCATTTGCTTTTTTCGATACTGCATAAATTGAGATTGGATGATCTACGCGGTCATCTACTGAAAATGGTATTTTTTCATTTTTGCCATACACAGATGAACTACTTGCATAAATAAGTCCTCTTGTTTTATGGTGTCTACAGCATTCCAGAATACTCATAAAACCATTTATATTCGCATCAATATAAGCCTGAGGATTTTGCATGCTGTAACGGACGCCAGCTTGCGCTGCAAGATTTACAACCTTATCAGGTTCAAAATTATTGAATTTCTTATTGATTGAATCATAATCTACTATATCAATTTTTTCGAATTCAAAATTATCATATGGCTTTAATTGATCGAGTCTCGCAAGTTTAAGATTAGTATCATAATAATCATTTAGATTATCTACTCCGTGGACCACATGGCCAATTTCAAGTAATTTTTTTGCAAGGTGAAATCCGATAAAACCTGCAGTACCAGTAATTAATATTTTTGAATCACTCTTCATAATTCGTTACTTAGCTAAATAGAAGCTATCTTGTCGAACAATGCCTGTAAAAAGTGTTTTCTTTGATTTAATATTATTAATCATCATTATTTTTTTTCGTTGAAAATTGATCTATATTATCCGATAACTCATTCAATGCCTCTATGATAAAATTTTGGTCATCTATATCTAAATATGGGTGCATTGGTATTGAAAAAATGGTATTTGAAATTGTTTCTGATGTTAAGAAATCACCTGCTTTATAACCACAAGGCTTAAATGCTTCCTGTAGATGTAAACTCTTAGAATAATAAGTCATAATCGGAATTTCTTTTTTAGATAGTTCCTGAATAATAGTTTTACGATTTATACGTATTTTTGGAACAAGTGAAAATTGAGCCCAAGATGAAAAATAGCCATCTGGAATATGAGGTTTTAAAAAGTTATTGGAGATATTATTTTTATAATACTTCGCTATATCATCTCTCAGTTTTAATTCGTTTTCAAAAATATTTAGTTTTTCTAGTAAGACTGCTGCTTGAATCGTATCAAGCCTACCATTAATACCTATTCTAATATTATCGTATTTATCTTTCCCTTGACCGTGAATTCTAATAGAACGCATTTTTTCGGCTAAATCATCATCATCGGTAAATATTGCACCACCGTCACCATAACACCCCAGCGGTTTTGCCGGAAAAAATGATGTTGCAGCTACATCTCCAAAAGATCCGGATCTTTTCCCTCTGATATTTCCACCAAAACCTTGTGCGGCATCTTCAATGATGAAAAGATTATGCTCTTTCGCTTTTTCTTCAATTATTCTATACCTTGCAGGAAGACCAAATAAATCTACAGGAATTATAGCTTTTGGCTTTAAATCTAATGAAAGGGCATGATTAACCGCTTGATCAATTTTAGATGGATCTAAATTATATGTTGATTCATATATATCACAAAATACTGGTGTAGCACCGAGTAAAGAAATAACCTCAGCTGTTGCAACATACGTAAATGGGGACGTAATGACTGCGTCACCTTTTGCTATCCCCCTAGCCAGTAATGGTATCAATAAAGCATCCGTCCCAGATGAACAAGTAATACAATGTTTTATACCTATAAATTCAGATAATTTTTCTTCCAACTTAAAAATTTCAGGGCCCATGATGTATTTTCCATGGCTAAGTACTGCTTTTATTCTTTTATTTAAAGATTTTTCTATATGTTTCTGTTGTTTTCTTAAATCAATAAATTGCATTTCTTAATAATAATTGTACAAAATTATTTTTTCGTTATTTAATAATATTAAAGCTACGAATATATGATTAATAAGTCTAATTACAGTCTTCTATTTTACATAAATAATTGTAATGTAATTTATATTCAGATCACTCATAATATTTAATCCAATTTGTAAATATTAACTTAATAAGTGATTTTATAGTTACAACTACCATTATAACTACCATTGAATTATTATAAATTATATTTTGTAAAAATTAAATAAATTAACTTCTTTCTTCTCTATAAATTTGGTAGTTATATAGAATTAATAAAAAATTAAACACTACTTATAATCTATAATAATAGATAATTGAAAGAATATTTTTTCCCTAGTAATGTTGTTAGACAATTTAGCAATTATTTTGCTAACTTGAATTCAATATACATTATAGAAAAATAATAGTGATTAATTTGCTCTGTATCCACCGATTTCAAGATAATTGATGGTTAAGTAAGGCTTAATTAATTCATTATGATTTTACAGCAATATTCAAAGAAATAGCTTACTTATTAAAGATCAAAAAATATTTTTGCTACTTTAAATATTGGTTTTTAAGTATTGACTAGTATCATAAAATTTATCTCACCTATAAGATTATCTTAATGATTTCTAAAAGTGCTATAATTTATTTTGTCTTTTTCTTTTCGGATTTTTTAACTTTTTTAGGTTTTTGATCAGGTTGATTATCTTCAATACGAGATTTACCAAATGCTAGCATAGGATAAAACACAAACGGTAAAAACATAAGGCCTATGGCATACAGTGTTTTCTTGCCAAACAATTTAGCAGTTTGAAGGGCAACTAAAAACCAGCTGATAGGTAACATAAGGTAAATCAACAACCACCAAATAGGTTTGTTTAAAATTTTTGACAGGATAAATAGATTAAAAAATGGAACCAGTGCTTTCCATCCTCTCTGGCCTGCTTTAGAAAAAATCTTAAACCACGCAGCCCAGATCAATATCAATAAAACACCAAATACCCCCGCAAATATAATTATGTACAATTCTTGAATACTACCCATAGCAGATTGTGTATCTGCATTGATAGCTGTTGAATCAGATTCACTGGTATTTATAATTTCTATTTCTCCCTGTAGTGACCCAACAGTTTCAACCTTAAATGTAGCGGGAGGTGTTCTATCATAAAGTACTTCGCTGTCATCAGTTGTTTCATCAATATGTTCACCTGCATTACCAGCCATATCCATAAAATCAACAGAAATAGGAATAATACCTTCAGAATCTGAAGATGTAAATACATGAAAAAAAGTATAAGTTAGGCTATCCAGTTTTAACTGGTTACTTTCCACAGAATCTAATTTGACATCAATATTTTGAATAGGTTCAGTTGCAGTGAATTGTAAAAAAACTGAATCACTCTCTACAGCCAGAGTGGAGTCATAAACATTAGATGTAAATAGTTTTACTTCATCTAGTTCCGGAAGAGTACCATCTTTAGTTATAGATTTATTATTACTAGCCATTGTAATTGGCTGGCTGGGATTTCCAGCTAAATCGAAATATTGAATAATAAATGATATGATTCCATCATCTGCATCATCAGCATAATAAATAGTCTTCCATGATTTTTCAAATCCTACTGGTTTAAAATCATCATTATTTATTTCAAATACAGGCTGCTTTATTGGCTCACTTGTAATTAAATCAAAAGTAATTGAGTCATTAGGCATCGCTAGACTAGAATCAAAAGCATTACTCGAAATCACTTTTAATGAAACTAAAGTTGGGACAGTTTCATCAATGGTTAAGATACTATCGCTTACAGAGCCAACAATACTGTTGCCTGCTTTATCCCAGATTTCCGCAATAAATTGAGCTTCGCCATTTTCCTGAAATCCAGGCATGGATTCAAAGATTTCCGCTGAGATGGAGACTTCTTTTAAATCATCAATATCACGCTTTTCGATTTCAAAAGGGTCTGCAATATCTAAAAAATTTTCACCATCATCAAAGCTGACCCGAATCTGGATGCGACCGCCTCTCAGAGATTCATCATCAGCTAGGGGGACACCTACATTAACCGCAGTTGAGAGACTATTCCAATATATTTTAGATACTGTCTCCTCCTGAGCTGTTAGAACGGAAAAAATAAGGATCCAAAAGTATGTACAATAGGGTTTCATTGAATAAATTCTACTCAAATTTTTGATTTTATAATGGTAATGCAAAAGACTATCCCATCAGATGACAGAAAAATTACATCTGCCGGTAAATTATTGCCAATCAGCTAATAATTCTTTGGCCTGATTCTGTTGCTCAGCATCCTCTAAAGGTTCTGTTTTGGAAAGAGGCATTTCAATAAAGTCTAATAGTAGCTTCTTTGCTTTATTCTTTTGCCCATTCTTATTAAGAGCCCGAGCAAGGTAGACAGTCTGGGATGGCGTTTGATTCCCTGTTTCCAATGCTTTGGTTAGAAATTCAATTGCCTTATCATTGCTTGGCCAGGACAGGATAAAAGGAATATATGGTGATTTAAAATGAACTGCTCCTAGCATAAAAAAACCTCCTCCATCAGCATACTGAGAATCTAGGTTAATAATTTTTTCTGAATGTTCTCGCATCAAATCAGCAACACCCTCTTTTGCAGCCGCAATGATTCCATACACTTCTGCCCAACTTCCTAAATTCACTAGAAACCAATAATGTACACCTACAGAATTTGGATTTTTTTTTATTAATTCTTCACCCAGATTTTTCCCTAAATTGAAAACACTCTTTTTTGATTCATCATCCTGAACAGCAAATTTCCCCTTGTAATAATAACTTTTCAATAAATAGATGCCTGCATCTAGTTCATGAATAGGATCTTGGTACGCTTTTTTAAATGAAGCGATTGCTTTATCAATCTGGTTCTGCTGAGCAATTATTCCCTGAGCATTTTCCGCTCGGGCTTCATATGCCATGATCCCTTCTTGTAGGGTTGAATCATTCCCAAGTAAAAGCGAGAAAAAAAGAATACATGATGGGAATGGATTTTTCATGACTAAAAATATTCTATATAGGTTATTTTGATCTCACGTTTAAAATAATCTACTTTTTCATCATCAAATAATAAGTTATTAAAATCCAGTTCTAAGTAGAGTGATTCTACAAAAGACCATCGCAAAGCACCATTTAGGTAACCTCCTCTACTGATGGACATATCTTTTGCAGTCATATCATTTTCATTCATAGCACTGTTATATTCCAACAAAATGGAAAATTCTGGGTTTAGTTCAATATCTAGGCCGAAGAAAAGATTAGGATCATCATCACCGTCAGCAGTTTCAGTAAAGTTATAATTGATGCCACCATGGATTCCTGCATTTCCAAAAGGTGAACGCCAGTTTTTTGACGCCGCTAGATAAGCACCATATGCTTTCATATCATATCTTTTCAGACTATCCTGATTATGAAAATTACCAAATCCTTGTGTATTAATACCAAATGCAACACCTGGAATAGTTATTCCCTCGTCAATAACCATATATTTTACCTTGGCCTCCGGCCTTGGGTACCATCTTAAACTGTCATCACCGATAAGATTAGGTGAACCATACGATAATCCAAATTGGAAACGATCAGTAATCCCGGCACTCAATCCCAGAATCATACCTCCTTCATCCTGAATACGCATGTCCATCGAGAAACTTCCTCGAGCTAAAGTCCCTGCTGTAGGGATTGTTATTAGATCAGTTGGTGGTGGATAGTCTTGGCCTGTAGTCAGACTCAAAAATAGAATGAATAAAATTGATTTGATTTTTTTCATGGCATCTTTGGATGGATTGGTTTAGGATAAATTACATCACCCAAGCGGGAGGTCAAAGAGCGGACACGGTGTAATGGGACTGTCAAAATATCGGCTTCTCCTTCCATTTTGAATTTGATACCACTTTCAGTAATATCAACAAAATCAACCATCAGTAATTCTCCGCCAGACATAACTAGTTCATCCATAATGGTCCTTGGAATGATCCCACCATGGGGTACAATAATACGACTTCCTCTAATCTCCCTCGCGATGATGTCTACCTCATCCAGGGTGTTATGTGTTCTCGGTGGTGGTGTTTTATACAATTGATCAGCTGGAGCTTTATCAATGGCAACATGGGAAAGTAATTGACCATCGTAGCCAAATTCCCATACCTGGGTTACATCTGCCATGATATCGATTTTATATTTAAATCGTCTTATAACCCGAGCAGATGGTAAGTCGCGCCAACGCTCTTCTTGGAGGTTCCCAAGATAATCATAGTCTAATTCTATCTGTCCATATTTTTGCCCATCAATAGTCTCAAAAATAATTTTAGAAACGTGGGCTCCATCAAAAATTGTGAAATGAGAACGCTGATCTGTAAAAGTTAAAGGTTCATTCTTTTTATAACGCCAAGTTCGAAATTCTTGACTCCAGGGTTCATTATCCCCAATAACTAACAGGCTTAAGTATTTCCAGCGGTCCGTATATTCCCCTCGCTCAATTAATTTACCTGATTCATCATATTTTAACATTTCCCGCTTGTCCACACTCCCTTTTCCAGAAATACGTTCAATTTTTATAGGTAAATCATTTTCATTATAACTCACAGCCAAATGGGGGATACCACGCCTTTCAGTTGCCATCATAGAAAGATTGGATAAAAAATTATGATCATCTTTGAAATAACGTAAATAGGCCACATCTCTTGATTGCCCCAAAAGTGAAAAAGGCAGATAGAAAAAAAGAATCAGTTGAAGCCTTCTTGTCACTACTCGTCCAGATTTAAATCTTCTTCCAACGAATTAGATAGCTTATAGCGATAGATGGAACCATCATTTTTATCACATACATAAATAATACCTCTCTGATCTACAGTCACTGCTACAGGTTCTGACATAATTCGTAATGAATCATCGTTTACATATCCTGCTTCTTTAAAAAATTGACCATTTGCTGTAAAAACAGAAATGTGATCTCGCTCTGAGTCCGCCACATAGATATTTCTATTCTTATCAACAGCCACATCCATTGGGTTTGTAAAAAGATTGGGATTCATAATATCATCAGTAACCGCATTAAACCCTGATGAATAGGTTGCATAATCTCCTGAAAGATCTGGTATTATCATATGGACTGCAAAATATTCACCGGTTTGTGTATAATATAAATTACCCTGGTAATCTATATCAAGACTCAAAGGCTGATTCACAAATTCAGCTCCATTACCATAGCCAAGAACAGTTGCACCATATTCACCGGTGAATGCCCATACCAAATCACCAGTTGTTAATTCTAATAACAATGATCTTTGAAAATCAATTTGTATTATCCGATGCTGATTATTTACCCCACCATAATGATCTGTAACAAAAATCATATTTTCATTTCCGGCAGGTGCCGTTAATCCATTGAATTTACTGGAGTCTGATCTGTAGTGAATATCTTTATATATATTCTTCTCATCAGTGCCATCATAAAACAAATGAGGCTGCAGCAATGAATCAATCAAGTTCGGGCTATCAGTAAAAATGGGATTTATCAATTGATATTCCGAATTATTCAGGTAGGAAACCCATGTATCTGTTCCAGCATTTTCTGACTGTTCTACACCGGTTTCCGTATGTAAGAAAGTTCCACTGATAGATACACTTTTAATACCAACTTCATTCCAATAGTGATTCCAGATAAAGATTTGATGAGAACCATCAATAAAGAAAACATTCATTTTTTGATCAATATCTACATCAATCGGTAAAATAGCTGCGCCTGAATTATTGGCCAAATTCTTTAAGCCATCAAAACCTGAAGGCGTTGTCCCGTCTTGATCAAAAACCAGAATTGCATTTAAATCAGCTACAAAAATCCTACCATCCTGGGCAATAGAAATTTCAGTGGGTTCACTTAAACCATAAGCATCGTCCCAAATAGGATTTAATTGTAGAAAAGTTGTATCTCCCGCACCAAAATTACCTGGGTTACTCTGGTTAATATCTCCAGGAATTACATACCGATCCATACAGGAAACAGCAAGCAATAATAAAAGGATAAGATATAGATAAATGTTTTTCATTAAAAAGAGAATCCAATACTGAATCGTTTAGGATCTGATAAATGTTCAAAATTAGCATAACCATAATCAGCTCTGATTTTCATAGAACCAATAGGTATAATCAATCCTGCGCCATAGGTTAAATTTTCTTCCATTTTATTAAACTTATACCCCCATCGGATAAAAAGCATATTCATAAATGAATATTCTGCGCCTGTGACAATATACTCCGCATTGTCCACCGGATGGTTTAACTGAATAGAAACCGTTAAGTGCTGATTATCTTGAACTAAAGGGTCAAAAGCGCCCCCTACTCGAAACTGAGTAGGAGGTGAAAATTTTTCGAAATCAGTTTTTTCTACTATTTCCATACCGGAGCTTTTATCTAAAATTCTTTTTTCATAGCTACCAATTGGTGCTGCCTGCTGCCCAAAATGAGTTAAGGAAGCACAAAAACGGAGAGATTTAAACCCTGTCCAGTAAAACGTTCCCATATCCATTAGTAATGCACTCATACCATAATCAGCTAAATCTTCAGCCACGTGTTTTAATGTGATACCAAAACTGAAACGATCCGTCATTCTTGCACCGTATGTAAGGCCAATAAATCGATCCTGGAAGGTAAAATAATTACCGGTTCCATTAGGGTGATATTCTGTTGTTTCCATCATGGGCTCCATGTGAAGAATTCCTCCACTAAAACCTAAATAATGACGATCTGTGACACGCCGTGTAATACTGAAATAATCATAATTGATTTCAGCGGGCCATTGGATTTGAGATACGACTATTTCCGTTTTATCCAACTGGGCTATAATAGCAGGATTATAATATATACTAGCAGCATCCTGATTCAATGCTACCACAGACTCCCCCATTCCTACGGCCCTTGCACTGATACCTATATTCAAAAATGTAAATACGGATGTTCCAGAACGTTGTCCACCCAAAATAGGAAATAGATCCTGTCCTGATATTGAAGCAAGAATCAGTCCAAATAAAATAGTCCTCTTTAAAAAATAGACCATCAGAATATCACCTGAAGTCCAATTTCCATCGTCCGAGGCCTGTTATAACGGGAAGGATCATAGTTGGGATTGGGGCTGTTTGCTAGATTGTAACCAAATATCTCTCCCGGCTCATAACCGCTTCCTGTATAAGGATTGACTCGACGGGGGGTTAATTGATTCATCAGATTTTCAATCTCAACATAAGTTTTTAGCCTGACGCGATCCATTTTAAATGTTTTAAAAAACTTCAGATCAATGTTCTTTTTTATAAGGTCGCTAATGTAAGCATAGGGGCGGTCGTCCTCCCGAGGGCCATCATAATATGCCCGCTCATCTATATATATAATAGTATCCTGAATTGAACGGGTATAGCGACGTCCAGATTCAAATTCGACCCTAGCTGATGCACCCCAATTTTTTGGATGATTGTAGGATAAGTTCGTAAAAAAATGAAATGGGCGATCCCAACTCATATAATTTTCACCTAAGGGTTTTTCAGATAATTGCCCAGCCTGTACCAATAAATTATCTAATGGTGAAGAACTCTTTCCTGTTACAATACTGTAGTTAAAATTCAAGTCTACAAACCAATTTTGTAATAAACGACTCTTTAGAATGGCTTCAATCCCTCTTGCTCTGGCATAGTCAGCATTGAAATACATATTAAAGGAAAGATGGGCATATTTTGGATTGGATGGTTGGATAGTTTGAGACGTTTCGTAATCAAACATATCCTTCCAGTAAGCTTTTAACTCCAAGACTTGGTCTTCGCTGAATCGATGTTTCAGGCCTAGCTCATATTGAACAGTTGTTTTTGGATTCAGATTGGGATTCCCAAATACCTGATAAGTAGATTGAGATTTAGAATTGATTTTAGCATAAACATACTGAAACGTTGGTAGTTGGGAAAAATGTCCGTAATAAAAATAAAGTACATCATTGTCTGTCACCGGATGTGATATACCAAATCTAGGACTCAAGCGGGCTTTCATTTTAAACGGGTCGCCAGCCCATGGGAAATCAAATGTCTCTTCTTCAAAAATTTTCCTTGCTTCATCGGTGATAATGATATTGGCAGTATCACTAATAGCTTCTTCCACATACCTGCCAGGTATCCAATAATCAGTACGAAAACCAATATTCAATGTCATGCCTTCGAAAATAATTCTGTCCTGGAAATAGAATGCACCAAAATATGTTTTTGCATTATAACGATCGTAATTGGCGCCAAATCCAGATGAACCACTCCAGGGTTCATCAATATCTAAAACCTGAATGTCAGTAATCGTATGCTCAAAACCGGTTTTGAGCTTATGTCTTGTTTTCGTATGGTAAGTCCAATCAAAATCCATGCGAGTATTTTCACTGGAAAGGTCATACCACTCCGGGGCAAAACCAGTATCATAAAATTCATCTCCATAGGTAATATGGATATTCCCATCATTGCTTGTATTATCGATATTATAATTAATTGGTTCTAGATCTAATCTTTCCTGATAATCTGTCCAATGCAAATCTTGCACTGCACTGTGTTCCATGGTTGAAAATTTTCCTATGGTAAATTCGTAAAATGATTTTGTAGATAAGGTGTGGGTCCAATTTAAATTGATCAAGCGTGTGTCTCTGGTAATGGTATTATAATTATCCAGAATATTCATGTAGCGGTAAGGAAAATACGTGGAAGCAAAGGCCCTTGGCATGTAGTACCCCTGATTGATATTCATAGATGCATCATAGGACAAAGATAATTTTTTCTTCGCTGTCCACTCCCAGGTCATTTTATATAGAAGGTGCCAGTCGTTATTTTCACGTGATGCTAAACTGGCCATAAAATTATCTGCACTTTTTTCCGAAATAAATTTAGGCTTCCAATAACGATGAGGGTACAGCTTAGAAGCGATAGGAAGATTCCCATCATACATTTTACCATAGCCATTTAAAAAGAATGAGAATCGCCCAGGTAGATCCACATTTACTAATCTGGGGATTGTTTGTAAAAATAGATCTGGACCACCAAAGTTAAATTCTATACGATCTGAGTTAAAATTATCAGCCAAAAACCTGTCACTGGCATATTTCACTGCACCTTCATAATGGTCACTCCCTTCTTTTAGTTTTATATTGACTACGCCAGACATGGCCTGGCCGTATTCCGCATTATAACCGCCGGTAACAATTTCTAATTCCTCAATGGCATCAGCATTTACAAATAAATTTCCGGAATATCCGGACAAAGGATCTTTCACAGAAAAACCGTCCACTACAAATATGCTTTCATCAATACGACCGCCACGTATATGGATTTCATTATCTTGAGTTGTTACACCGATTTGTTCCGATAAAATATCTTCAACACTTGAGACAACTTTGTTTTCGATATCCTCTTTACGAACTCTGGCCAAAGAAGCAGTTTCATCAACATCAAAAAGTGGCTTTTTCCCCATCACCACAACATCTTCTCCAAAACTCAGGACCGTTTCTTCCATTTCAAAACTTAATTTGATTTTATCCCCGCTTACAATTTCAACTCCAGTTTTTAAGATTACTTTATAACCAATCATTGAAATTTCTATATCATAACTGCCTGGATTAATATTAGTAATCCGATAATTTCCATCAACATCTGATGCAGTACCATAGTAGGTACCTTTGATCATGATGTTGACTCCAGGCAGCCCTACTCCACTTTTTTCATCCGTGATTTTACCAGAAATTGTTCCTGAATTTTGTGCAAAGAGCATCGTTGCCATTAAAAATAATTGTAGATTCCTCATTCGATGAATTCCTCATCAAATAAGTACTGAAAAAACTTTAGTGGCGTACCATTTCCATCTAATTTGGATCGATTTCCATCATAAAGTGGTAATGTCAAAATAACTACTTTACCGGATAATTCTGTCGGTGAAACTTTATATTGTCCCATACTACATACGGTTGGATTTCCTGTCCAGCCATCACCATTTTGAGGATCTGCCATATAATATAATTCCGTAATCGTTTCAAACTCGGATTCATCAGGCCAAAATCCTTTTACTTTTACTGCAATTAAACTGGATACTTCCAGATCTAAAGTTGAATCAATGGCACTTTCAACAACCCGCTGAGACCTGAGACGGCCATTTGGATTTAAAGTGGTCATGGAATCCATAGGGAACCAGGTGAAGGTAGTGTCTTCAAAATCAATAGGGTTTATGAATAGATTTCCGCCACCCATGATAAAATTCACTAAACTCGCTTCAGCACTATTATAAGTATCATTGGAAGCAGCGGTATTATTGTAGGCTGTAAACCAAATAATGTGTTTAAAATAATTTAGATTAGCAGAAACATCTGTTGCAGAAAACGGTAACTCATCGCCTATCTCCCAGAACGAATAATTACTTTCGCCCAAAACCGTATCCATTTTGCTTGAGAACCAGTTCAGGGTATTATTATCACCATCCAACGGATAATCATCCACTATCAATACATCTCCGATTATTGGTTTTACTTTCCAAACCTGAGCTTCATTTTCATTTGTAGAATCAGGAAATTGAATCATTTTACTTTCCGCCCCGGCAATGTCTTTACATTTAAAATAGATTGTATATAATCCTTCATCCAGGTTCGTGAGTGTAATACTGGAAGCATCGCTATCTAAACGTTGCCAACAAGTATCACAGGTATCATTCAAAGTATAAAAAATATCTGTGATGGTTTCGTTGCCATCCTGATCATATAAATCCCATATAAAAGTACGAGTAGGAAATGTATAACTTGTATCGCTGCTTATATCGGCAATTTGTGGATTAGATAGATAGCGAAAAGAAATTTGAGGTGGTGAGTTTTTTATAGGTAAAACTAATTTAGCAGGACTGGCATCCTCATTTCCATCGTCATCAACAGCTTTTATTTCAAATGAAAATATATCTAATTCTGTTCGAATCGGAACATAAAATATTCCTCCCTCTTCTTCTGTGTAATTCCAATCTGAATCAGTACTCCAACGGTAATAATAACCAACTACATCACCATCTGGATCATCACCCCACCAACTTAATTCCTGTTTACTGGTTGTAATTGTATGGAAAGCCAGTGTATCAAACAATGAAATTGTTTCAAAACCTTGCTCATCACCTGATAAATCTGTTCCCCACCAAAGATAATTAGACGTATCATATGTCCAGAAAGTTGTATCGCCATTGGTAGTATCTGTCACCTCCATGGAATCAATAATCACATAAGCAGAATCACGATAATCAACAAGATAAAATAATGTTGTATCACCAGTTTCCCCAACTTGCGGCGCAACCCAAATGGTGTCTAAAGCAATGAGGCTTAAATGGGTCTCAGGCGCGAAAGTTTCTACTGGATTTGATGGATCTTTATAGTCCCAGCGCTGACAGGACAAACTTATAAATAAAAAAATGGGAAGATAAAAAAAATAAAAGCGCATGTGAAATTAAAGCGGGCGGGGAAAACCCCGCCCGTCTTCTTTATTCTTATTTCACCAAAAGCATCTTTTTGTCTGCGATGAAATCACCGGCTGAAATCCGATAAATATACATCCCTGAAGCTACTTTTTGACCGACATTATCTTTTCCATCCCAGTTAATCACATGAAAACCGGATGAATAGGATTCTCCGTTAATGAGACTCCGTACACGGCGGCCCATAATATCATAAATAGTTAGGGTGACATTTTCCTGTCCGCCCATAGAAAAACGAATTTGCGTTTCCGGGTTGAATGGATTAGGAAAATTATCATGGAGCGCATAAGTATAAGGATTCACCTGCACATCATCATGAATAGCAACTGTGGCTCCTAAATCACCTAGATTTCGGATCTGAACTTTATAGGTACCAAAGCTGTAATTAAAGATACCCATAACATAGTCCAGCTCTTGGCCTACTACAAGTTCACCAAGAAAAGCTCCACCCTCATCAATTTCGGCATATGTATACAACATATCATCGTCAATAATGACTTCAGAGCCAGTCTCATCTGTTATTTTTATATCATATTGATCGACCTGTGAAATTGTTACATTTTCCATCTTTACTAATACTCCTTCATAAGATTCCACTTCTTCTCCAGTCTGAGCCAAATCGCTACAAGAAACATTAGCAGATGCAGGCATATCATTACCGGATGAATTTACAGTTACTGTGGCATCAATGAGTCGTGTATTACCACCAAACTTAAAATCCCAATCTGGATCATAGTCTGTAATCAAACCACTTACAGTTACTTCATCACCCATAGTAACATCAACCAAGTCTTCTGTATCAAAAACAAGGCCATTCCACTGTCCAGTTCCATCCTGGAAAGCATAGGAACTGTAGCTAGAATTGTATTGTGCTGTATCAGCTGTAACAATTCCGGTTAAGCTTACATTACATCCTTCATAACGGGTGTTTCCTGAAGCCCATGGTGTTCCCTGCACATGTGAAATAGTCAGGTCATCTGTCACAATAAATCCCAATTGATCATGATCAATATCATAGGGAAAGTAACTGGTTTTAGGCTCTGCTTGATCAGTACCATCGTCTGTAGCTGACATATAATAATGAACATCGTCGCCTTCAGAAACTGGTATAACACTTGAGAAGGTTGAATCATCATCAGAAGTCATAGTAGCTGTTATATATTCTCCACCATTGATAGAATAATAGATCATAGCTTCCGCTATAGATGAATTATCCATTATAACACAGGAAACTGTGACTTCAGTATCATCTGACGTCGGTGCACATGGCTCACGACTTGGTTTAGTTATAGCTGGTGGACCAGCACCAAATTCAATGTCATCCACATATAAAGGAGATATTTTGTATGCACTAGAATCAGCATTGCTACCAAAGTGGTGGTAAACCCAGCCTTCAATAGACTGGACCAACGCACCTATAGGCGGATCACCAACCTCTGTGAAGTAGTCTTGTATAATGTAAGAATCATCATCCACTATAACACCGCCAGAGCCATCATCCACTTCAAAAACCTCATAAGGATAATCGTTACTAGTCACATATCCATTTCCAATACGTACCATCACATTGCCCCATTGTTCAGCTTCTGTGGGCAAGCGTAAATCACCAGTCCCAACTGAGTCCGGAGTAGGTAATGTTTGATCTGTATCAATAAGATCAATTGGTTCTGTAATAAATAATTCAGTCATGTTTGCAGGGCCGGTTGAATATTCGAAAACATATCCTGTAGCCTGAATTAAATCCCCTTCAAACAGAGTGGGAAAAGCAGAACTATCGGGATCATAGGATAATACAGCACTCCAGGGTCCGCCATTTGGATCTGCAAAAATAAATTTGACACCAGACCCGGCATAGCTTAATCCTGTTGGCATGGTAACAACTCCTTCCAATGTTACGGTATCCCCTAACATGTAGGACATATCAGATTCTTCATCTTCAAAGGCTTTCATTAGGTCACTATGAAGTACTTGTTGTACCCGTTGAATCCGTACAGGATCGCCTTCGGCTTCTACTACATCACGTGCTAATCTTGGCTGGACTTTATAGTTACTGTAAGAATAATCTAATACACCTACAATTTCCCCAAGCTCCTGGCCAGTTACCGGATAATAGAAATAGTCCCACCTATCATCACAGCGAGATGAATTTGTTCCATCAGTAAATTCCCATTCTCCGTATCCTAAATCTGGGTCCGAAACAGTCACATTATTGACTGCTAAGAGACAGCCTTCGTATGCTTCTCCTATCTCACCAACACTGATTTCTGATGGTTCAATAATATTAGTTGCGGGACCATGAGCAATGGCTTCAGTTACATCACCTAATTGAGTAAATCCGTAATATTCACCCACTGTGCCGGTAAGTGTCACACTGTCCCCTTCTGCCGGTCCTTGCACAGTATTGCCATCGTCATCAGTCCAATCAAATTCCGCCCATCCATCGTATTCAAAGCAGACTATGCCATTCCAAGGACCTTCAGCATCTTGAACATACATGTACCGGAATTGATAGGAACCCCAGAATTCAGCCGTTACAATAGCACTAATAGTAACTTCCTGACCATCCAGCGGACTGGCATCATCATTGTCAGGGTCTGCCACGTATTGAATATCATAAATTGCCGTTGTTGTGGATGGCTGCGGCAAAGCACCTTCATCAATCCAATCAGCAATTATATTTATTTCATCCGAAGATAAATCAGATCCTGAAGGAGGCATGGCTCCACTGTTAACTTTCTGCCAGAGCAGACTGTTTGCATGATCTCCCGCTACTACTACTGGGCCATTATTACTGTCTCCAGCCATGAGGTTATCATATGAAGAAAGGTCTAGATTACCATGGTAACCGCCACCATTTACATGGCAACTTGTGGCACAACTGTTATTTAGTATTGTCTGTACCTGTGACTCATAATCAACTTGTCCAAATAGCATACCAATTGCAATGAACATTGTTATCTTTATTTTCATTTACTACTCCTTATTCTTGTTAAACCTTTTGAAATGTAAAGGTCCTATTTAATTATCAGGAATTTCCCTTCCCTGATCTCCCCAGAGTTTTTATCTTCAACAGTAAATAGGTATAGTCCAGATGCTGTCGCCTGATCATGCATGGTAATTAAGTCCCAGGCATGTTCACCACCAGACATGAGAGGGCTTTTCTGTGCATCAATATTTGCAATATCTGACCCTACATAGGTTTGGTCATGCTGGATAATATCAACTAAATCACCTGCTAAAGAAAAAATTCGTATTTCTGCTTCCATTGGCAGGTTTCGAAACCATAACATCTTACTGCGGCTGCCATAACTATCCCAAAGTGCCTGACCCTTATAAGGATTAGGATATACCGTGGGCTCTCCTACCCACTCGCCGACATGAGAAGTTGATGCTCCGGGATAAACATAAACCCGATTCGAATAAATCGAACTTTCTAAACTTGCTAGATTCGCATCAGGATCACCTTGATCATAGGCTGTAATGGCATAATAATTTAACCATCCATCCTTAATATTAGTATTAACAAATTTGTAATGATAAAATGTACCATTAACAAGAATACTATCTGGCTCTCCAAATTCATTTTTAATGCGTACTGTTGAAAATCCTGTGTTATAACCTATTTCATTTTTTAAATCAATTTCTGAAAGTAAGGAAAATTCACCTAACTCATCATTAGCAGTTTTCCTTGCTCCATAGATCCGATAACCTTCAAAATCTGCATCCTGACTGATAGGGTCTAGAAAAGACTCTGCATTCTTTTGCCAGTATAAGGTTACTTTTTCTGATTCCACGACAACTTCCATATTGGGAGATGGTGGTGGTGCAGGTAGAATATATCGGTCTATAATCCCATTCTCATTTATATCTTCCCCTGGGTCCAATTGATTATTCCGATTTTTATCTTCACCATCATAAGCTTGCTGAGCCCAGTCATAATTTACGTGCAGATTTCGGCGTCTTGCATTTGAATTACCGTCAGCTCCCGAAGCCCATAATCCGCAAACTACAGTAAATGCAATATTGCAGGATGCGCCAGGGGCTAATTTCCATGAAGTAGTATCAGCATTATGCTCATTCCCTACTGGCCCAGCAGAAAGCAATAGCATCCAACTGTTTTCAGAAGCAGGATAACCATCAGATGTATATTCAGATCCTGACCCTTTTGGAACAGAAGATGACATTTTATCATACCGCTCTTCATCTGTAATTGGCATGCTATAGGCAGGATAATCACTGTTATTTGAATTCGTCCAAACCCATTGAAAATAATTTGTATTTAAATAGTCATATGGAATGCTTCCTCCCAAGGCGGATATTCCAACATATGATTCTGCCCAGCCATCATCACCATTGGCATCATACTGATAACCGATATTGCGTTTAAATTCTTTTTCATCTACCGATTCATCAAAGCCATTTAAATTATCATACCATGTAAATCCACCACCGGGTGTGTATTTATCGGTATAATTAAAATTGGCAACAGAAGCATCTACCCAGATTCCTGCATAAATATCATGAACCGTATCCGGGGAAGCATTCGTAAATGTATAATTCAAAATCACAAAAGCATCTGCGTAAGAATAATTCCATGCATAAGACTCCAAATGTATGTCCAGACCAAGCGGAGTATGCCCCTGAATCCCCAAATTATCTGAAGTTGTTATCCCATAATCCTTAAAATCACAAATCATATCCTGATGAGAAATAGCATTCGGTGAATAATATTGGGCCATTGAATCCTGAGTTGTTGAAGAAATAGAAGATTGAATTGTTATTGGTGAATTTGCAAAAAGCTCAAACCCTGCTTCACCGGATTCAAAAACACCGTCTACAATAGCTGTTGACACACGGCGCTGACCATTTACGATTCCACCTACCCATAGAGCTGAATAGGAAAAATGCTCAATTTGTTCTCTGGGAATTTCAGTGTATTGTTTATATTCACAGGAAGGATTTATACTCCCATCTTCCATCCGGTTCCATCCATTACCCAATATCCCATAATTGGTAATTGTCATTCCTAAATTACCAACAGAAGTATATTTGTCATATTCATCATCTGCAGTTTGGATTTTATAGAGATGTCTCTCTTGACCAAATGACAAGTTTAAAATCAGAGAAAGTGAAAGCAAGTAACGCATTTATTTGATCAAGATTACTTTTTGAACTTGTGAAATAAAACCGTCTGTCACTTGAATAAAATAAACACCGCTCGATTGATTTTGAGCATTCCACTGAAATTGGTGTGTTCCTGGTGTAATATTGCTATTTGTAACTGTCTTCACAATCTTCCCATTCACATCAAATATATTTATTACTAAAAAATGCAAGGAGCCTAGATGAGTTGTTATGTTTGTCACCGGATTAAAAGGATTAGGATAAGGAGGAAGTAATTGAAATTGATTTGGAATTGAAATATTTTTATTTAGAATCAGACTGGCATCATAATTTGTTCCGGGTGTCCCATAGTCACCATCGCCATACATCAGAGTGGCTTCAAACCAATTCTCACCTATATTATTATCAACAGTGCGGTCATGGATTTCCATAGAAATTCCACTTCCAAAGTTCCAGCTATTGGTATAATGAACTTCATCAACAATGGCACCTGTTTCATCCATTAAAATAATTTCATCTTCACTATTTGATAAAACGAATCCACTTAATTCATAGTCCACCAATATACCGCCATTTAAAGTTGAATCTGCATTCCTAGCCAAAATGTAATAATCGCCAGTTTCCACCAGTACAGACATAACATTATTTGTAATTATATGACTGTCGTTTCCCTGATCTTTCAACATCCATCCATTTAAATCAATAGTGGAATCTGTTGTATTATGGATTTCGAACCATTCTCCATAAGAATCTGAAACAGCAGCAGGGTTCGGCATAATTTCTGTGATCACAATTCCGGCATCATTATAAACCAAATCATCAAACCAGACATCCATATATACCGGTAAATGGTCAGAGCTAATTACCAATGCATCAGCAATATCATCATTGACTGCAGTATTATTCCCATCATTTATTGCTTCATTAAAATGATTCCCATCATTTCCAAAAGCTGTATATGAACCTTCAACATAATAGCAATCTGAACTATTTGTATCTAAAACTGCTGCATTCGTTAAAATGAAATCAAACCGATCATCCATACCACCATAATTCTGGCCATTGTAGTATGCTCGGGTGGCCTGGGTGTGCACATCTTCAAATGCAGGATTATTATGCCAATTTCCAACTTCATCTATAGGGTCAAATAAACGGCCGTTATTAATTGTTTGAGAATCAGTTAAATTATCCCAGGCATCTTCACCTGAGTTATAAATATTAAAATCGCCTAAAACAAAAACAAAATCTAAATCATCTAACTCATTTAAATGATTTCTGAGTGCTTCTGCTTCTTCTGCTCTTTCTGCTTCATCACTACTTCCGGTTCCTGCTTTAAAATGAGCACCGTAAAGATGAATCTCAACCCCCGATGAAATATGACGCATAACAAACTCAATTACATCCCTGTTTCCCCAATTACTAGTAGTGTTGACTGTAGTTGTACTGATGAAATCAAATATTTCACTCTTATAATAAAGGCCAATGTCCAAATTGGTATTGGATTGATCTGTGAAAGGTGCGCCAGAAAATAAACCTACTTCAATTTGATCCAATACGTCTGTTACCAACGCATTAAAACCATCTGCCCCATCCAGTTCTTGGGCAATAATGATATCTGGATCAATTTCTTCAATAACCATCTTGATATCATCTTCGCGAGCATCATTATCTCCAGTAAAGTTCCATAAGTTATAAGTCATAATTCGCGCAGTTGAAGCATGGAGATTTAACATAAAAAGAAAATAGATAAAAATTCTCATTTAATTTTCTATAATAGCTTCTATTCGACCGATTTCCAATTCTTTATGATTCTTTAAAATCTTCGAACTGAATTTATCTAATTTTTTGAATTCTAAATCAGTTAATAAATTCAGATGTTCTAATAATTTCATTGTAGCAACTGATAAGGCTCTAAAATTTCCATCAAGGACTTTTATAGCTAAACCAATACTACCTCCATCTGATTTTTTTAAGGCAATTCCTCTTATAGATTCACCGCCAATTTTTGTAATACCACGGCCAGCAAGAGCATCAATAAACAGAGTATCAAAACAATTTGTACCACTAACTAAAATTGGGTTCGTACACATTGCTTGGTAAACACGACTCAACTCTGGAGTTGTCTCTGCAGCTAAATTTTGAAAAAGTTTTGCAATATTTTCCAAAGTCATAAAAGGTGTTGGCGCTGAACAACCATCAATCTCAGTTGGAATATTTTGTAGTCCGGTCAATGATTCAATTAATTTAAAAATAGTTTGTTGTACCGGATGATTTTTTTGTATGTAGCCCTTGATCCCATGTCCTAAATATTTTGCCAATGCTAACATGCCGGCGTGTTTCCCACTGCAATTATTATGACTAGCATTTGCTTTTTTACCATCTTTAATCAATTTATGATGACTTGCTGTGTCTGATGGAGGATGTATTCCACATTCAAAATCATCTAATGTTAGGCCAATTTTCCCTAGCATAGACTGAGCCGTATTTACATGAATTTCTTCTCCGGTGTGAGATGCACACATCAAAGCAATTTCTTTATCAGAGAAATTAGCTTCATCAACAGCACCAGTCTTAACTGCGGCAGCGGCTTGAAACGGCTTTAATGCGGAACGGATACAGGTTAAATAATTAGGGTCGCCTGTTGAATAAACAGTCTGTCCAGTTTCATCAACAGCGACGGCAAAAACAACGTGAAAACTTTCAGTTAAGGCACCACGGGTTACTTTGCAAATGATTGACATTAAAATCAGTGAAGCATTTTAGAAACAAACTCAAATTTAAATCCTTTTTTCTGAATATCAGGAATATGTTTTTTTAAGATTTTTAATGTTTTTGGCTTAACATGCCCGATGCCAATTGCTGCACCTGACTTTTCAGCTTGTTTCACTAACTCATTAAGTTGATCTAGAATTTTCATTTCATCATCATCATTATCCAAAAATACATTACGTCTGGCTGTGGGAACACCAAATACTTCCATTGTGGATTCAGCCACAGTTTCTGCGGTTGTACGACTATCCACGAAGAACAGATTACGCTCCTTTATAACACGAGCGACATTGGACATGACTCGCTGGTCTGCAGATGCTTTAGAACCTTGATGATTATTCATCCCAATTGCAGTAGGAATTTCATCTAAAGCAGTTCGAATTCTTTGTTGAATTTTCTCATTATTCATGTCAGTAGATAAAACAAAATCTTCTTCTCCTCCCTTATTGGATAAATTTTCCATTGGCATATGAACAATCACTTCATAACCTTTTCTGACTGCTATTTCTCCAAATTTTGTACTGTATTCATGACCTGGAATTACAGCGTAAGTCAAGCGAGCATCTAATTCCAAGAAGCCATCAGACACTTCATCATTCCTATACCCAAAATCATCAATGATAATACCAATAGTACCCTTCAAATTTGGAAGAGGAACTTCAGGAGATAACTTGTGTGCTTTCTTTTTTACCTTATTAGAAATTTTTTCGGCAGTGGTTTGCTGTTCTTCCAGAGCTGAAATTCTATCATCCATTCTTTTGATGAATAACAGTAATATGACAATAGTGGCTACAAGAAAAAAATCTAATGATATTTTAAAGTTTTTCTTTTTCATGGTAACCGAATTTGAATGGTAAAAATTTGAGGTGTACCTAAGTATTGAGATCCAAATTGCACTGCATATTTTATTTGGTAGATTCCTAATATCAGCCCTAAACCAGCCGAACTCTCAATCACTTTTTCTGATGTAGCAAAACCTCCCATAATTTCTAGTCGGTTCCAACGAAAATGGTTACCAAAATAAAATTTTGCGCTTGGAGATAACTTGTTTAACTCAATTGAACCAAATAAAGTATTCTGATATTCATTAAAATTGATCACTTTAGAAATACCTCCTAGTAGCCGAAGAGGTAAATTAGGACTTGATGTTTCCAATTTAGTCATAATACCTATGTTTTGGAGCGATAAACCAAATTTTAATTTATTTTTAAAAAATCTGGTATAGCCAATATTTATTCCCAAACCAGAAGAAGTTTCAGTGTATAAGCCCATGAAAATATAATTTAAGGAAAAACCAAAATTTTGGTTTTCTCTTTTAAATGAGAGTCCTCCATCCAAAGCAAAACCATAAGTAGAAAAAGAAGTAAAAGCTTCATCTTGTGGTACATCACTTCTGAATTCGAGATCAGATAATCCGGAATATTTTCCACCCAAATGGAATGTTTTTCCCCGATAAGTTTGTATATATGATAATCGGCTTAATGAAACATCACCTAGCCACACTCCACGGCTCATAACCAATCCGGGATTTTGACCATTAGCGTAGCCTACCGCAGGGTTTATTGTATAGTTTCCAGATAGTGTAGGATGGCTACCAATACATAATTCTTCGGCAGATGTTGGCAAAGTTAAAAATTGTGTACCCATGCCAAAGAGTGGGAATAGAAGTAATAAAAATAATCTAAAAACGGAAAGCATAAGAAATAGTATGGGCAGTTTGGGTAGCCCAGTCCATAGAAAATGCATAATCAATATGAGAGTCATGGGGCTTGAATAAGCCATATTCATAACCTACTCCAAAAGCTTTTCTACCATTACCATAACCACCTCGAAAATAATACTGTTCAAAAAATCCATATTCAACACCCAACCTAGGTAATAACCCATTGAATGTTTTATGATCAGTGATTAAACCTATATCTCCTGCAATAATCAACCCACGATGATTGTAACGAGATCCAATACGGTATATAACGGGGAATTCTTCTTTGTAGATCCTTCCTTCTGCATAAATATCACCAGTATCCCATTGGTAATTAGAACTCAAATCCTGAATAGTAAATCCCAAGGTATTAAATTTCCCTGCTTTAAGGAGCACTCCAATATCAAAACCAATACCAGTTCCTGTGAGCTGATCGGCTTCAGTTATCGGCAAATCATATCGAAGAATTTTTACATTTGCCCCAAAAGAAATCCATGGAAGAATTCTCTGAGCAAATGTAAATATAATAGCATTTTCTCCGGTTTGCATCATAGTCGATTTCATTCCGGTACTGTATCGCCCCTGAATATCAGATACACCTGCGTTAATCCACGCGACGCCAACACCAGCCGTTGGTGGTAAAAAAGTAGCAAAGCTGGTGGCGGCTAACCTCCGATCCATAGAAAGGTTAGAATAGGAACTCCCAATTTGTCTGTGTACTAAAAAAGCTGTCCAGGCAGGATTATGAAAAGCAGCAAAACTCTGATCTAGTTCTGCTGTAAATCCACCGCCCATCGCCATGGAACGAGCGGTTAGCCCCATACGAAGATGACCTCCCGGAAGCCCTGCCCAATCTTGTGAGCGGACAAAACAAATCAGCAAGAATACAGGTAGAAATCGTTTCATTATTTCACCACAATAATTTTTGTCCAGAAATTGTTCGGAGGATTATTTAATGAATAAGCAAAATTAAGCCTGGCAAAATAGACTCCATTTGAAACATGTTGACCTGTTTGACCGCGACCATTCCATTTGATCGCTCCTCGAAAAGTGTTTAAATCAAAAACTTCAGTATATACTTTTTCCATTCCAAAATTGAAAATATCCAATTCCACAATAGTGTTAAAAATTTCTCCTGTATGAAATCGGACATAACCATCATTACCTAATTGATTATGACTAAGCGGGGAAAAAGGGTTCGGATAAGCATATACTTCAGTAGTATCATATTCAGTTTGGTAAATAGACCAGCTAGAACCATGGATATCCAATGACCTCGCAATTCCGTCCGGCGAACCAATCCATAATTTGGGGATGGAATCACGCGAGTCTACAGTTGTAGTATAAACAATATCTGTAAGGAGCTGTTTTTGTGTTAAAAATGTTGTATCTATTGGAGCATTATATTTGGCCCAATTCTCACCATCCAAACTTTTCCAAAGTCCTGTTGATGTGGCGGCAAGCACGAGAGAATCTTGAGTAAAAACATTATATACTCTTTCTCCTAAAAGGGCCGTCTCCCAAGATGAACCACCATCTCTAGTAAAACTCAATCCTCTAATTTCTCCCGGAGTGTCCGCAACCAGAGATGCTGCCCAAACAGTTATTTGCCCATTCCAGTTTTGTTTCGCAAGACCTACAACAAAATTTCCAGATAAACCGTCTTTTGGATAGGAGAAATGTTCCCATTCTATACAATTAAAGTATTCAAAAACTCCAGGTTCTATTTCTATCAATTCCTTAATTATGATTCCTTTATTAATACCATTGGCAGTCCCTACCCAAACTGTGTCTGCAAATGCCAAAACGGAAAAAGCTTTATGATTATGATTCCCTCCATCACCAGGATCCCTTGGGTTCAAATAATAGCCTGGTAAGACCGATTTTCCTCCTGCTGTAATCTCATCAAACCCTTCACACAAGGATAGAGAGTCCTGACTGTCCATTGGCATAGGCACATTCTCCCATGCTTTTTTTGTTAAATGATAACGTCTTAATCCCCCAGCCCAGCTTGATATCCATAAAAATTCTCCTGATAAACTGGCATCATAGGTAACATTTGCTTCTGATACAGTCACAGGAAGCTGGCGGTAATAACCTTCACCGAAAGGTTTCAATGTATCCAGTTCATTATCTACCGGCTGAGCAAGATATGTCCAAGTAATGCCATTGGTATCTTCGGCAGCATATGTCAATGTTAAACCGTAACCAACTTGAATATCACCATTATCTCCTGAATAAGCCACAGCCATCGTATCCCCCATAACCGCAATGGCTGGAATTCCTCCCTGTGGTACCACATTGGAGAATTGCCCATCATCAAGAGGATCAACAGTAGTTTGGTATGCATAAATACGGTTTCCATCATGAAGTGCGAGACCCATTCCCGTTCCAAACCATGTTAAGGAATCTCCCATAATTCTAATCTCAGCTACAACATTACTAGTAAGTCCTTCCGTAATGAATGAATCCGCAAGAGTTGATTTTAACGCAAACCGGGAAGGGGTAAATGATTGCGATAAAAGCAGACCTGAAAGAACAATGAATAGGGTTACTTTATTGAATAAGAATTTCATGTTCTCTCATTTTGCTGTATTCGTTTTCAAAATCCTGTGTAAAAAAACGCCAAATGAAGTTTCCCGTTTTAGTCTGTTGAGCCGGATCCGCAAATCCATCTCCATAGATTGGAATTTTGAATGTATAGACTCCATCTCCTTTTATAGAGTCTCCACTTGTAAAGTTCGGCTCATATAAAATAACTTGACTACCATCATCATAAAGGTAGATATAATTCCCTTTATTCATCATCGAGTCTCCTTCCACATGATAGGAAGTAAACCCAACCCATTTAATTGTTTCTAGCCCATCAGCATCAAAGACTTCTGCTTTAATAGATGGGAAACTTACGGTCTGGCCTGTTGGCCTTACGATATTGGTCGGTGCAGATATTTGAATAATTCTTGGTATTATATTTCCAATGCTAAATGAATCAGGAACGGTTATGATTTCTGACCCATAAATTGCGCTGAAATCAACATATACACTCCCTGAGTCTTCCCCCATAATATTTTGAATGATGGTCGAATCATTATTGATTTTTAATCCATACAACCCATCACCCATAATGATGTCTCCATTTAAGCCGTTATCATAGAGATTTAAAGTATCAGGTGTATTATTTCTTGAAAGCGCATACCAAACAATTTTTGCATCAGATAAAGATTGATCATTGTACTTACTTTCAACTTCCATTGCAAAATATAGTTGATTTACATCTTGGTGGTAATTGAATTGACGATTTTCAATCTTGATACTATCTTCAATATCCGCTGGCTCAGAGCAACTCCAAAATACAATACTAAAAGGAAGAAGTATATGGAAACGCATAGACTGAAATTTAGGATTGAAGTTTCTCAATTATTACTCCAGTTTTGGTTTTCCCGGTTGTATATATAATCCACCATGAGCCTTCCTACCTGTCCAAGACTTTCAGCACTACAATTTTCAGGGACATCATCTAATGTATGCCAAAAATTGGCATAGGAATTTGGATATTTAAAATCGATTAGATCGATAGCAGGGATTCCCGCAATTTCATAAAGGGGGACATGGTCGTCATAAATTGCATAATCTACCCGACCCTCAAATGCATCTAAACCTAAATCTCTGGCCCGGTCCCATAGATACCTCACAAGCTCAGGATGGAATTCTAAAGAATATCGCTCGATGGGTAAAACCAATTGTTTGTCTCCAACCATATCTAAATTAATAGCTTCGTTTGGTTTGGGTATTGGCAGATTTTTTGCAAAATACCTTGATCCTTGACAAAATGTCTCATTTTCACCTCTTATACCCATATCCTCTCCATCAAATAATACAAGGTTTACACCTATAGGGGGGGGATTTTCACCCAAAATTTTTGCTAATTCCAATATCACAGCTACACCAGAAGCACCATCATTTGCCCCAATAATAGGTATATCTCTATCCCGTCTATTTTCTTCCTCATCCGCCCAAGGTCGAGTATCCCAGTGACAGGAAATCATTGTTTGAAATTCTGCATCAGGATTATACCTAGCAATGACATTCTCCAATTCATAACGATTTTTATCTTTTTGTTCCCTGTAGGAAAAATTCTGCAGAATTATTTCATCAGCAGATTTTTCAAACTCTTTAATCATAAAATCGAGACAGGCGTAATAACCTTCTGATCCTGGATTTCTTGGCCCGAAATCACACTGAGCAACTAAATAATCAAATGCCCGTTGTTCATCAAACTTTGGCACATCGGATTGACAGCTGAAAAAGATTGAGATAAGAGTTATATAAAGTATAGTAAGATATATATTTTTCATTTTATCCTGAGATTGCTAAGTTTACATCAAATCCAAAATCACGATCAATTTTACGGCCAGTTGTTCGCGTATCACTTTCCCGATATTCGTATCTTAAGCCGCCACTGACTTTTGTGGAAAACTGATAAGATATACGAAGTCCAGTTTTCCAACTTTCAGAAAAAGGGCCCTCTTCTAAATTCAATTTATCACCTGATCGTTCTTCCCTGCTTTCATTCAGGTCGAAATTTAGGGTAAAACTCATGGAATTAGTCAAATTGAGATCTCCATAAAATGGTACTGGAATTTTCATTCCACCTCGGTGGGTGTACGTTCCAGTAGATGTATAACTATTATCATTGTGTATAGTCAAACCAGTAGGAGATTCATCAAGTGATTTATTGCGATTATGCCTGAAAGTAACTGAAATATTTTTCTTTAAGGACATATTCAGACCAACTAACGGTGAGAAATTTCGATTTATCCTGGAAGACCGTTCATAATCTTTATTATCATCCGCAAAAGTACCAAAATTGAAAAAGTTCATTTGTCCTGGAGAGATATCCTCAAACTGCCATGAGCGGGTTTCTTTTCCGGAATAGCTGTGTTCCAACGATGCAGATTTAGCAAACCATTTAATAATTGGCCACTTTTCTAATCCACTCATTCTAAAACTCCAACCGGGAATAGGCAATCCTTCCTGCAGTAAATCACCGTAGGCAAAAAAGTCTCGTGTCATTGAAAGTTGTTCTAGTCCAGTGCTTGAACGTGTAGTAGTAAAATTTTGAGAAAAATTGGTAGAGATATTCAAGGCTCGTGTAAGTTTAATTCCGGTTCGAATAGAGCCATCTCTTTTATGATCCCAACTTCCTGTATTACTTCCAACTTCATCAGAGTGTTCTAAACCATGGTTTGGTTCCCAACCAAATTTGTATCCTGTTGGTACATTACCTATAATTTGATTTCCTGATCTTTTGAGATCTTCTGTATAACTAATTGAAATTGGATTTATTTTCTTCACAAATCCATGGGCAAGATTTAGAGGGTTTAAATTCTTTTTTTTCTTTTCCTTCTTTTCAGATTCATTTGTGCTTTTTGATGAACGTGAGCGTGGTCTTGAGCCCCGTTCACGACTCGCATAGGATCGGGATGAAGACTTTGGTTTAAAAATCAATTCAATTATTTGAACCGGTGTGATCGAAAAATTTGAGCCAAATCGTAATTGAGTACTAATATTTTGACCTTCCCTTGCTAAATCATCTGACCAGCGAAAATTTGCTGTATAGTTAAATGAAGGCTTAAGCCATTTCATGATCCCGGGATTGAAAGTTGTATTAAAACTTTCTGTAGTTTGGGTTACTGTACCAGGATCAAAATCTCTCAATGCAGTCCATGCATAACCACGAAAATCATTGAGTTTACTTTGTCCGCTCCAAGCATATTTTGTGGATAAACCATTTGTGAATTTATAGTCTAAATTAATACTTCGATTTAAACCAAAGTTATACGTCTCTGGACTTCGATCTCCAACTCGGGGTTGATTCCAGTTTAATTTTTCATTTAGGTTTAACCCTGTTTTAAATGATGAAGGTGTATAAAAAAATTGAAAATCTCCTAATGTTTTCCCTAAAATGGGTAAATTTTTTGCCCAGTTAAAAGGTTTTATATAATTATTCCGTCCAAAAGGAATATAGTATGAAAATTTGCCGCTATAGGATTCTGTCCATTTTTCAGCATAGGTCACATCGGATGACCGGGACTGAGAGGCACTTAAGCTGACAGAAACATTATCCACAGTGTATTTCATGAATCGATTATCTGATTTTCCTGATTTTTTAAGAGATGTACTCAATGAAACTGATTCAGTGATAGTCATGATAGAATCAGGTGTATTATTGGGATCTACTAGGATATCTTCTCCAGAAAAATATTTTGGCCTACTTTGGTTTCGCGTTAAAGAACCATTTAATGGAACAGAAATACCCCAGGATTTAGGAAGTAAACGATGTAAATCAATTTTCCCTGAAACATTCAAATTTTCAGATGTATTTGTTGAACGGGAAAGCCTTTCTTGGAGCCGATGGTATTCCGCATCCTGCCTACTGTAAACTATTGTTGCAGAGCCCAAATCAGATAAACTCATCTTCGATTGAATACGCATGGCCATACCTTTTTCTTTTTTCACTCCACTTAAACGCAATTCATCTAACCATACTTCACCAGATATAGGTTCTTCCCCTGTATTTTTCACTCCTACAGAAAAATATTGGAGACGATTTAAAGCAGGTTTTCCAACAATTTTTACACGCTTTCCAGTCAATTCTCCATTGGAGTTAGTAAAATAATATTTTCTAATATCGGAAGAATCAATCAAAATATCTGTTTCTCTGAATTTCTTAATTTTTGAAGTGTCAGCTTGTTTTAAGGCTGTAAGCCAATCCAAATCTATTTTGAAACTGTTACGATTTTCATCCTCATCCCATCCATTATAAACAGGTTTCGTGATTTCATAAAATGCATCGCCTAAACCATATTTCAAAAATACTTCTACATCTGTTTCCAAAGAAGTGATCCATGGACTATTTCCATAAACATACATTTTCATAAAATCATAAGTCATAAAACTTCGCTTTTGATTATCATTTAAAGTGTAAAGAGTTTTCTGAGCAATTCCAGTTGCCTTCGATGGTAGATTATCAAACTTCAAAACAAGCGATTGTTCCTTTGAACGGATTTCATTCAGTCTGTCATATTCTCCTTTCACCCCTTTCGGTGGTGTATAATCAGCATTATCTTCAGTATTCACAACCGCTACTTGAAAAGTAGGATCCTCTTCAGTATTGGTAATTCCAAAATTATTTCTTTGAAAACGACTATTAATCGTGTCAATTCCAGTTGTATCTAATGCGGTTATACCCATTTCCTGCCATTCATTGCCCACTATTTCTATTTTAGCGATTTCAAGTTGTCTTAGGGTTGAATCTAATCCTGTAACCGCCAGGCGAACATAACGAATCTCATTCCATTCGATATTTTTTACCTGTTTAAAATCCGATAGTGGGACACGAAATAATCGCCAACCCGTTTCTTTACCATTTTTTTCTGTTTCACCTGCAAGATAAGTGGTATCGGTCAATA
>CAJWHW010000026.1:0-29189 GCA_913040915.1 uncultured Fidelibacterota bacterium
ATGCATTATATTTCCCAGAGTTTACATTTAAAAAATAAACTCCGGTTGGTACTTTTCGACCCGTACGATCTTTACCATGCCATTGGACTGAATATTGTCCTGCATCCTGATTTTCATTAATCAATACAGTTATTAAACGCCCTGATATATCATATACACTTACAATTAAATTATTTAATTCAGGTAGATTAATATCAACAGTTGTAGAAGGGTTAAATGGGTTCGGATAGTTTTGACTTACGGAGAATGAAGTTGGGACTATCTTATCTTTTGAGTTGATTGCTGTCAAAGTCATCTCATAAAAACCTGTTCGCTCTTTATTACCACGGTGCATCTTCCATGAAGATCTCTCACCCATTGGTGACTTAATGTCAATAACTTGTAGGCCACTTGTTGTACCGAAAACAATTTCATAATCATCATCACTATCAAGTCGTCCTATAGCTGGAGTACCTTCAATATCGCCTGGAACTGTGTAAGGAAAATTGTTAAAAATTGTTCCATCATGATGAAAAATATATATTGTACCTGATTTATTAGATGTGACAATTTCCAAATCTCCATCATTATCTAAATCTGCTGTCACTGGACAAGAAACAGCGTTACTACCCAAATCATATGGCCAACCATCTAATTCATTTTGAGTAGATGGATTCCATACATGGATATGGTCATCATAGCCCACAAACAATAATTCATGAGAACCATCATCGTCAACATCAGCAACAGAAATACCACCACGGATATCATCTCCCACATCATAGGTTGCCAATTCAGTACCATCATGGTGCAGTACATATAATATCCCATCATCATTCCCAACAACGATCTCTAAATCGTTATCCCCATCTAAATCAACTAAAGTTGCAGGTGATCTAAAACGATGGGAAGCGACAAATGGGAAACCATTCTTTACCGTTCCATCAATATTTACAGCATACACATTATCTTCATAGGTAGCTATAACAATGTCCAACAAGCCATCCCCTTCTAAATCACCAACAGAAGCACCTACTACCATTTTTTCATCCACATCAAAAGGAAATCCATCCACATTTTCGCCGGTATGATGTATTGCATATAAGGAACCAGAAGTCCCATTTTGAGTTGTAAATATTATTTCTAAATCTCCATCACCATCTAAATCTGCTAAAGCAGGTGCCCCAATTATCCAACCAGCTTGGGGGTATGCTAGCTCCTGATTTCCATTGAGACTTAATATATAAAGATTACCATCATAGGATCCAAAAATAACTTCATTCTCACCATCCTGATCCACATCTCCCGCGGCTGGACTGGATCGAATAAAATCTTCAGACTCAAAGGGGAAACCCGGAATAGCGATTCCTGCAATCATATAACTATATAGATTATCATCTTCACTACCAAAATAAATTTCCCCAAAGGTATTATTGTCTAGATCTGCAATTAGAGGAGATGATTTGATGGACATTCCGGTGACAGGAAATCCATATTGGTTCAAAGAAAGGGAAATTTGAATTTCATTATCAATTTCATAAGGATATTCTTCACTGCCACTTGTAATATTTACATTGCAGGTAATATTACCTAATTGGGCGTCTGAATAAGCATAGACTTCGAACCAATCTAATAGTTCAAAGGTTACTTCTCCAGGATCAATAGGATCTTGAATATGAATAATACCATCTGTAATTGCCAATCTTTCATCTTCCGTTGAAAGAACTAGAGTCACATCAGAAGCAGTTGCGCCCCAATGGTTGGTTATGTTTGGTTTAATTTTTATCGTCTCTCCAGGATTAAAATTCCCATCTCCATCATTATCATTGGTATAATTCAACCCACTAACAGACAGACTAGGATAATAAAACTCATTTTCTAAAAGACCTGGGTGGTAATTTTCTATCATTGTATATGCACGTGAAGCCTGTCCATCAGTAAAAACAGACTGGCAATCTGAATAATTCATATAATTTGTAACTGGATCATTACCTGGATCATCTGGGCAACTGTCTTGGTTTTGGTTACAGGAATAGATCGCATCTTCCGACATAGCAGGTGTATCATCCACGGCATCATTAGAAAGACCGCAACCTCCTTGAAAAGTATGAAATAGTCCAAAATAATGACCAGCTTCATGGGGTAAGGTTCCATTGTTAGGACTTATATAATTATAATGGATTGTAGTCCCTTGCCAGATACTGCCTTCTGGATTCCAAAAAGGAAAATAATTCCAACCCAGAGTTATATATCCTCCAGAAGCAATGGTCTTAACAGAATAGACATTATAATAATGGACAGGATCTATACTTAGTGAATCTCTCATAGCTTGTTCTTGAGAAGAATATGTAGCCGCATCATCAGAATTCACTTCAAACCATTCATCGCTCATCGTTCTCGTTACAGTATCAAGTGTAAAATAATAATTGAAAGTTTCATTATATGCATTGTTCAAGCCTTCAACTGCTTGCTCAATTGTAAAATCACTGATATTTCCTTGGCCTGAAGAAGAATATATTACATGCCATGCAACTAATACATGTACAGCATCATTATCACGAACATCTCTATCATTTAAATCCCAGTATTCATCCACTAGTCTCCTAGTTTCAACAATCTCATCTTCAGTTGGCTCCGGTGTGCCACAAACTTCTTGATACTGCTGCAAAAGAATAATATTACAAGAAAAAATAAAAATTGAAAAATATTTTGATAATATCCTCATCTGGATCTCCTTAATATGATTAGAAATATATGACTCATTTACTACTTCATCAATACTAGTTTCTTTGTTGAAGAGAAAATAAAAACTCCAGACGGATTACTTGCATTTAACTGATAAAAATAAATACCAGATGACAAATCACTTGCATTCAAACTATATACATAGTGCCCTGCGTTGAAGTTTCGTTTTACAAGTGTTTTTACTATACGTCCGGTTACATCAAAAAGAATAAGTTCAATAGATGCAGCAGATGCCAGATCAAATTCGATAGTTGTTGTTGGATTAAATGGGTTTGGGTAGTTTTTGTTGAGTCCAAAAGATTTTGGAATGCTTACTGTTGATCCATCTTCTACACGCAAAACATTTGCAGAATCCAATTCGGCGCGAATCATCATAGCACCTTCTGCCCAATTCCCAAAAGGCTCCCATCCATTACCAAAACCTAAATCAATCATACTATTTGGTGATGGACTATCAGTATCTATTCCTATAGGTGGTGTCTGGTTTGTTTCTTGCCAACCCACATAAAAACTACCTTCAGTGATTGTAATACCAAAATCGTATAATGGTATTGATTTCCAAGAATTACCAACAAACGTTATCGGAAGTTCTTCTAATAAAATTGTACCAGGCATCCCATTATCTCCATCATCATCCCAAACATGGACAAGCCCCATACCATTGGTATTTCCCACAGTATAAAAACTAGCACGATATAAATCTGCTGGGTAACCGGTAGGCGTAAATTTTACTGCAAGAAAATTTAATGTTCCCGCATTAATACTAGTTTCAAATGTACCATCATCATACGCTATTTCATAAATTGTTTCAGCTTCCGGTATGGCACATAACGGACCCGATAAGTCACTTTCTTCATCTCCATATACAGCAGAAACTTTATAACAATATTCAACACCATTATTGGTTATATTATCAACATAATAATTCTGACTTATGTTAGACCCATTAAACATCAACTGCCATTGACTGCCGTCTATACCTGGATCACGATACACATTGAAACTTGGCTCTACAGCTGTTCCTGTAGTTGTTACAGTAGAACGAATCAGCCACTCACCACCAACATCTAATATGTCATTAATTCCCCTCCAATCGTTAGTACTAAAACTTGGACTGCTAATGTAAGAATAACCAGTAGTTGCATTTTCATCTATGCTCATATAGACCGTAGAATCAACAACAAGAGCGATTAAAAAGTCACCTTCAAAAGTCCAATCAGAAAACTCAACAGTTGTCCATGTCTCATCTTCTAATATCGCAGTGGTGGTATAAATCGGTGTGATTTCAGGGATTCCTATGGGTGAAACATTATAAGCTTCAATTCCAGCTGAGATTGGAATATCATTTAAAGAATTGGGAGCAAAACTAGCTGAATGAACTACAACAGATTCTGTACCGTAAGGCATATCAAAAATAGATCCAAATCGAACTGTATCCACACTCCAAGCCCAGCTATTCTCTGGGGTTCCGTCATCATGGACTACTTCATCATTTTCGTAAGATTCTGATGGAGGCATATCCCAATTAAGTGTAACTTGTTGATTGCCAGAAGAAATACTAAGGTTTTGAACTGTTGGTACAACATTATACTCCACTTTCCAAACATGAAAATCATCTATAAATAAACCAGCGCCATTTCCACCATCATCATTATCATCTAAACGAACTCTCCAACGGAACATAACATCTGATCCAGCAAAATTAGAAAGATCTAAGTTTACGTTTCCATTCCAAGGATCTCCAGCATCATAACTGTCCCAACCTGATCCACCAGGTGATAAGGCACCACCATAATCATAAAAAATTTCTTCCCATGCAACCCCTTGTGCTGTCATGGAAACCTGTTCATCAGCATTATCAGTAAATACGATACCTTCATTTGAATTTGATACTGCTACATTATCAACAAAAAATCCAGTAATCGTTGCATCGTCGACTGTGGAGTACGCAGGATCAGAACCAAATGCAAATCTAATCTTGACAGTCTGGCCCGCATAAGCGTTTAAATCAAATGTTCCATCAACCCATTGCGCAGGGGCAGAACCGCCACTATATCCACCCCAACCAGGAATATTGGCACCTTCTCCATTATAGCCCCAGCCATATCCACTTGAAAAATCATAGGCAGGAGAACCATTCAATACTTCCCATGTTTCAAAATTATCATTGGAAATTCTGACATTTGCCGCATCCCAACCATTATATGGTGGATAATCTCCTGGTAACTCAATTGCATAAAATAACTTGAATGTTAAAATATTTTCCCCATCTACAGGAAGGGGAATTTCAGGTGTATCCAAAAACTGAAGCCAGCCATCTAGATATCCTCCTACTTCTTCACTTCCACACCACCAGGAATTTTCTGAATAAGCATTATAATCTGAAATATGCCAAGGTGTAGCACCCAAATCGGCAATGTCCATAAAATAATAATCATCAAGATAATCATCGTTATCTCCATTATAATCAGGTAGGTCACAATTCAACATAAATGAAAAAGTAATGCCTGAATTTTCATCAATCTCAATTTCCGGAATAGTAATTATGGGAGAGAGAAGTGAAGATGTTGCACCATTATTATTGTCATCGATATTATAGCTATAGAAAGGGCTATAGGAATCTTCTTCAGTTAGGCCCCACTCTGGGTCAGCAGTCCAATTAGTTACATCACCTTCGAAATCTTCAAAAAAAATGGTAATGGTATCGTCTCGGGAAGTTAATGTATTCCTGCTTTGTTGTATGCCATCATTATAAAAAAGGACTGATTCGGTTCTATTTGGCTGGTATGGAAGATAAAGTTCCTTCGAGTATAAAATACTAAAAATTGTGATTATTGTTAAGGTAAAACGCATCCAGAATTCCCCTTTCTTTATATCTAAAACGATAAAGTGGGACATTGCCCTCATGAACAATGCCCCACTTTATCAATCTATCATTTTCCTTATTATACTTATTTCATTAATACCAGTTTACGAGTTTGTACGATATCGTTTGCTGTCATAGTATAGAAATAGACCCCACTAGATAATTGTGAACCATCAAAAGTAAAATCATAAGTACCAACTGGTTTGTGCTCATTAATAAGTGTTTTGACTTTTACACCTCTTACATCAAATAATTCTAATGATACCTGTCCAGCAGAATTTATTTCATACTGTATCTGGGTAACTGGGTTGAATGGATTTGGAAAATTTTGTTTAAGCGTGAAAGATGAAGGTATGACTTCTTCACCGGTTGCCAGATCTGTATATTCCCAATCATTCTCATAAATACCTACAAAGTACCAATTCTTATAATCTTCATAGCCATCATTATCACTTATCGTGTTTACGTTAGGATCCATCATTTGATAAAAAACGCCCACGGATTCATCCATACCTTGGTTAGCAAGATGAACACCATATTCTAAAGCAGCTTCTTCCGGATATCCTAAAGCTGTTATAGCCCCCGTAGATGATGTATTGGTCACATTCTCCGGCTCTGACCAATTGCGTCCATTATCAGTTGACTTTGCCATCCAAACGTCAATATCAGTAGGAATGATTGTACTATCTTCTCCTCCACCATATTCATATTCAGACATTCCCGAAATGGAGAACCACATCACGTCTTCAGATTCTGCGCTCATAGTAATATTTGGAAAAAAGTACTGCATGGTTCCAAGAAAATCATCTTCGCCGCTATGATATTGTGTTTTAATATTTGAATTAAACCAATCTGCTTCATATTCCATAGACATATCATAGATCAAAGATCCAGTCCAATTGTCTTCATCAGCCATAGGATCAGGGCTATAAATATGCAAGATACCTGTTCCACCTAAACCGTAAAATGAATACAAGGAATCGGCATAGCCATCACCATCTAGATCTTGGCAGCCAATGCCAGCGTAGTCTCTACATACATATCTCGTTGTTGGAAATACAATGTGTAGACCGCCATTTACATCAGTCCGAATTTCAGCGGTATAGAACGGATCCCAACCCGAAGCCATTAGCCAGGGAACAAGACTTACTCCGTCTTCATCAAATTCATCATCATAAAAAAGTGTGTCACCATAATGATAATAATATTCATTTCCTTCTGCAGCCCATGCTGAATAAAGTGAATCGGTCAACCGGTGGGCGACAGCTTCACCAACTATATGATAACCAGAATTTTTGAATCCGCCTTCATCTGTCCAGGTCTCACCAAAGTCTTCTGTCTTTTTTATAAATATTGAGTGAGCATAGTAACTAGCATTGTCAACATCGGTATCATCACCATCATAGTCATCTAAATTCGGCCAACCAACCTGCACCATATATCCAACACCATCAGCATTTATATGATAATCAGGACCGCTAACATAATTACCACCGTAAAATAATGTGTCACCATCTTCTGTCATTTCCAAATCATCAGAAAGAACATATGCGTTATTCATAAGAAAACTTCCACTAGTAGTCTGGTAAAAACTTGTAATCATATAAGTTTTATATTCATTTAATGCCCAGGTATTATAAGCGCCCAAGAATTTATAAGAATTCCCTGCTGGAATTATCATTGCGTTACCATACCAAAGATCGGGAGGATCGCAAGGAAAAGTATTACATCCGTTATTTGTTGCCATGGGATCAATCCAATAAGCATCTTCGCCCATACCTAATGTATTAAAGGTGTATAAAGGATAACCACCATATTGGCCACCACCGAATGTAGGCAATGTATATTCATTCCAAATTGCAGTGGGTTTTGCACCTTCCCAAAAACCTGCACTGGGATACCGCCCTTGCGGTGGGCCACCACCAGTTGCAGTAGGAAGATTAGGTGCTTCATCACCATTTGGATATTTCAAATTTAATTCCTGAGACTGGAACCATTCTTCCCCATCTTCGGATTGTGCAGCACCAATAATCCCGTGAGTGGATTGAGATGAGATCCATTGGCGATAAACAGCAAAATATCCTTCATCAACACCATATGCAAGCGGGTTAGTTGTTTTACCAAAACCGCCATATCCATTCCTACCTGAATCTATGAGCACTGAATTAAATTCACCGTCCCGACTGTTAGCCTTTGGAGCTTTTCCATGATTGTAGGAAATACCATGTGTATTAAATGAACTTTGCCCATCAACAAGTTTAATTCGTTCTAAAGCAAGTCTTGAAATATCTTTTTTCTGTGCATAGACTAGATTGGATAAAGAAAATAATAAAATTACCGTTAGTAATGATTTAGCTTTTTCTAGCATAATTAGGTCCTCTCTCTTTTTGATTTTTAATTGTTATAGTACTTATCGGATGTAGAGTGGATTAGGAATATAAGTACCATCTATTATAAAATTCTACGTTTAAAATTCGAGTCCAATAGCAAATTGATTGGTCTGTTTCAACACATCATAATTCACATGAGCATAATCTACCCGCAAAGCCATTTTACCCAAACGCAAATTCACTCCCGCACCAATACTCCACTTGGCCGTATCATGGTTTAAATGAGTGCCAATCCTCACAAATGCTATATTCTCCCAGCCATATTCTAGGCCCATACTACCATAAACGACATAGTCACTGGGCTTGATCCCATCCATGCTGATGATCAACCGGTGACTCTCATTTTTCATAAATGCACTACTGGGCCCCATTAATTCATTCTCTATACCTAAACGGAATATGAGTGGTAGAGGAAACTTATCCGTAATGCGCTCTAAACTCTCATCCACATCAATGGTGTCCGGTACCTGTACAGAGAGCCCTTCTCCAGCATACTCAACTTCAGGGCCAAAATTGGTAATACTCATACCCAGGATTGTACCATAGATACCTGTATCAAAATTGGAACCTATATCATAGGATACAGCTTGCATGCCTGTCTCCCATATCTTATCCCGGATATAATTAATAGAAGTGCCAATCTTTAGTCTATCTGTTAATGACCTGGCGTATGTAGCTCGAATGGCCATAGACTCTACTTTAAAATCTTCACCTGTCCCATCGGGGAATAGCTCTGTAGTTACTGCCATGGGACCACTATCTAAATAAAACAAGTGAAACCCAATAAAATCAGAAGGACCAATCCTCGTGCCATAGGTTAATACACCATGTTTAATCCCTGCTAGGTAATTTACTTGAGAAAAATAGGCTTCCTGCTTCTCAATAAAACCAATACTGGATGGATTATAAGGGATACCAGAAACACCCCGACCCGAAGCAACGTTGGAGCCACCCATACCAATAGCCCTGGCTGAAGTCTCAAGCTTTAAAAAACTGCCTGCAGCTGTAGCAACCTTTGTAACAACATCAGGTATATCCCGATATTGAGCAAATACAAAATAGGGCAATAATAACAGTGCTAGGTATCTGCTCTTCATCGAATTACCGCAAATTTGCCAATATGGTCTTTGGTTTTACCATCATTAAATTGAATAATATAAAAATACAAGCCCGGAGCAATTTCAGGGCCATCCTGGTTATTGCCTGTTCGCAAATTCCACCAAGCATTACCATCAAATTCTTTCTCATGATCAAATGTAGTCACATGCTCACCAGTAAGTGTATATATAGAAATTTGGCATTTTTTTGGAAGATGCGTAAACCTAATTTTCCTTTCATGCTGTGTTTCGTTAAACCTTGAGCTAGCCTTATAAGGATTTGGGACCACTCTAATAGTATCTAATTTCAGGGTATCAGCTATACCAACTTCTTTACCCAAGGCAGTCATATCTGAATACCATGAATCTCCATCAACAAAAAATTTCTTGGGACTTAGAATTAATTTTTCTCCTCCACGCCAGGGATAAGATATGCGCCATGGACTGTTAAGAATCCCATCATCTTTCATATCATTGTATTTTGAAATAGGCTCAACACCAGCATCTACAGGTGCTGTTGCTTCCCATAACATTTGCTTATAGGATACAATATCTTCGGGGTTATAGGATTTTGTATCATCATATTCTCTAAAATTTGTCCCAGTATCCGCACCGAAAAGATCAGAAATAAAATTATAATTTAAATCAAAATTGTAAATGTATTGACTTTCCCAGATACCAGCAATTTGAAAAGTGTCTTCTCTCATAAGTATATCTTCACCTCGAGTCCAAACATAATCTCCAGCACCATTAATTACATCACCTGGAGCATCTAACGATCCAAAATCTAAACAATCTAGTCCTACTTTTTTATTGGTAAGCAAATTGGTTATTCGAAAGGGTGTGTACATGTAAATATCAAGCCCGTTTTCTCCTTCACCAAAATAAATTGAATCCCCAGTAGGTGAATCAAAAAATTCAATCATATAATTGCAGTTTGTACGTCTCTTATAACCATCAAGATTAGTATAGGATAATATAGGGAACACCGTACTCAATAGACTAATAACTGTCGCACTGTCCATTGTTAAAGTATCAGAATCCCAAGACCAAATCAAAGTATCCATTACTACATCTGGCGCTGAAGATGGATTTAGTTCAAGCGCATTTTCTATATTAAACCTGATGCCTTTAAACTGATTACTCCACTGGCCGACTTTATTTATAATAGAGTATTCAGGTACCAAATACTCCCCATTTTCTAGAATCGTTCCCGGCAAGCCAGAGATTGAATCTTCTTCAAGAAATCCCAAACTTTCTTGTAAATAAGGTTTTGTATTTAATGGCGTACCCAATGAATCATTAACCACATACCCATAAAGATAAGGGTCTTCACAAGCCATACCATCTACGGCACTTGGACTCTGTTGTGCCTGGATCTCATACATGAGTTGATCTTGAACAATTTTTGTTCGGTCAACAATGAAATATTTTCGAACTCCATTACCTATGTTATTTGATGCTGTTTTAAATAATGCTTCAATATTGGATGCATCCGGAAATGAGATATCCAGAGCAGTATATCCAGGGATAACAGTAATAAAATTATGATCGCTACTGTCACCACGTGCAGATTCCAAACTGTAGTAGCCACGAGTTGGGTTTGCAGAAGTTCTTATTGCTTTTCCTGATTCATTAAAATATATAAGAGAATCAGGACCTAAAAATTTATCAGGATTTGTTTTTGTCCAAACTGTGTCAACTTTCACTATTTCATTACTTGAAATAATACTGTAATACACACAACCACCGGCATTATAAATTGAATCAACAACATAAGAATATGTAATTCTATCAATAGTATCAATCAGAACAGTATCTGTTGCAATTCCTAAATTTTCCATTTCTAAATCAAAAGGGTTAAATCCAATATCATATGCCGTGACAGTATAGGAATATTCAACACCATCAATAACATTTGAATCTACAAATGAATATTCTATACCTGAATTATTCCCTAACGAGAATCTTGGTGATAAAGGATCTAAACCAGAGATGGGAATTTCTCGAGTTAAACCGGATTCACAATTTTCATCTTCATAAATGCAATGATCTTGATCAGCTTCAGAACTTAAATCAAATTGGGCATAAGGTTTCCAGCCAACAAAATGGCCATTATAATCATAAAGCCGATCATCATCATTACCCCATGTTATCCCACCATCGATAGATCTGTATAATTTATACCCTTCAAAATCTGCATAGCCTGTAAGTGAATCAACGGATGATTCTGAATCCGCGTCCCAGGAAACGAGAACACGGTTATGATCTGCTACAGCATAAATAGCCGGACTCTCCGGAGTTGAAAAATTAGCAAAAATCACTTCAACCGAATCTTCAGAGATAGCGTTTTCATCATCCATTACTTTCAATTTGTATATATATCGGGATTGTCGTTTTGTTGGCTCCAAATCTTGAACGGTAAGAATTGAATCAGAGGTAATGTTACCGGATGGGCTAGTCCATTCAAAGTTTAAATCAGAACTGTCAGGATCGAATGATCCAGTCGCTGCATTGATTATCACCGGTTTAGAACTGAATTTAGGTATTCTAACTGTTTCACCAGCATCAGCAACTGGGCATATATTTTCATTTATTGTTACAAATAATGTATCATAACTATCACAATATCCATCATTCACTTTAAGCACAACTCTGAATGTAGAATCAGATTCCAAATCTATAGGACTGGTTACTGTTGTGAACGGATTTGAACTATTTTCTAAATCTAAACCATCAAGAGATTCCCAACTGTAGATCAATTCATTTTTATTAATGTCATAAGAGCGAGATCCATTTAAATCAAATTTATAGTCGCATATGGGCATCTCAACTGTTGCACTGGCTACAGCAACCGGTGAATCATTTATGATATAATTTACGTAAATAGAATCCTTATCATAATTAACACCATCGTATACTGAAAGAACGAATGTGAACACGGTGTCCATATCAATCTCTGGGATTGTAAAGAGAGCTTTATATGAATCTGCATCTGATATTGAACTATTGTAACCATCTAGGGACGTCCATGAATAAACGAGCAATGAATCTTCAGGATCAAATGAATCTCCACTGACTAGGTCAATAGTAGTGTTACAACCGCTGGGGATTTCCATATCAACACCTGCATCAGCAGTAGGGCACATATCAGCTAATAATGTTACATTAATGGTATCAAAATCTTCACAATATTCTTCATCATCATAAACTCTTAATTGGAATTGAATAACTGTATCTTCTGTTAACCCTTCAGGATACTCAAAGTAGGGTGTCTCTTTTTTAGATTGAGAGTTACTCATATCTACATCTAGCCCAAGTGTCTGAATCCATTTGTATTTTAAATTGCCATCTAAATCAAAAGAACCGGTACCATCTAGATAAACACGGTAGGTACCATTACTACGCCTCTCATACTCACAGGATTCAAAATCTTCTCCTGCATTAGCAACAGGTGGCATATCATCTAGAACAGATACAATTATTGAATCCGTATCTGTTAAGCCAGCTAAATCTGTTACGGTAAGATAAAATGTCAAATTTTCACCGATTACCGATTCACTAATTGAAAACATGGCCGAATCAGAAGAAGTTGGATTGATCAAAAAGGATGATAATTCTTCAGCAACTGACCAAACAAAAGTTAATGTACCATTTTCTGGATCTTCAGATTCAGAACCATCTAAATTAAAGGTAGTTTCACAACCACCACTTATAGAAAAATTTTCTCCTGCTTCAGCTATGGGGTTTAAATTATCAAAAATAGTTATTGTAACCGTATCCAAATGAGTGCAATAACCGTCATCCACTTTTAGCTCAAATCTAAAAGTCCCACCAGTATGGCTTTCATTAAAATTTGCAGTAGCAATGGACTTGTTTGAACTTGACACAGATGGTCCATCAAGTGAATACCAGTCATATTCTAAAAATGCTATATTATCATCAGTGGAACTAGTACCATCTAGGGTTACTGCGATTAAATTAGTGGAAATATCTTCACCTGCATTCGCAATAGGTGCCAAGTCATTTATATACTCAATTTCTAGTGTATCAATATCCTGGTTATCTCCATCACTGACCGTTAGCTGGAATCTTAAATCTTTATCTGCAGTGAAGCTAGGAAAAGTAAAGACAGGGTTGGCTAAAGAAGCATCATCCAAATTAGAATTATAGCCATCTAAAGAAATCCAGTTATAAGTTAAAGACCCTCCATCCGGTTCTACAGATCCGGAACCATCTAAATTAATACTTGTATTACATCCACTGCTTAATTCTAAATCACTACCAGCATCAGCTACTGGGCACATATCAGCAAGACAGACAACACTAACAGTATCCTTATCGGAACAATAACCATTGGCATCAGTAACCATTAATTCTATTCTATATACAGTATTTTCAGTTAAATCAATTGGATGGTTAAAATATGGTCTCGATTTTGTGGATTGTCCATCGGAAATTGTTATACCTTCATCCAGAACAGTCCACAAAAATTGAATATCGGTACTGTCTTCAAGGTCAAAAGATTCTGAGCCATTTAGATAAACTCTATAATCATCTCCGCTTATCGAATAATCACAAGCAGTAAAATTAATTCCCGCATCTGCTTGTGGTACATGATCACCCAAAACAGTTACTTTGACTGTGTCAGTACTCGATGCACCGCTGTCATCGGTGACTGTTAAAGAAAAATGATAATCATAATCAATTTCAGTTTGGGGGATTTCAAAAATTAATGTATCTGCGTCAAAATCAGTCAAGACCGCGCAACCATCGATAGCAAGCCAAAGATAACTAAGATTGTTACCTGTGGATGCTCTACCATCTAGAGTAACCATTTCTGTACAACCCGAGCTGACAGTAATATCATTTCCGGCATTCGCAACTGGATTTTGAGAATACAGGAAAGTAGAAAATATTATAAGTGGGATTAAACTGAAATGGAATTTATGAATCATATAAGCAGCTGTTTTAAAATTCGAGTCCAATAGCAAATTGATTGGTCTGTTTCAACACATCATAATTCACATGAGCATAATCTACCCGCAAAGCCATTTTACCCAAACGCAAATTCACTCCCGCACCAATACTCCACTTGGCCGTATCATGGTTTAAATGAGTGCCAATCCTCACAAATGCTATATTCTCCCAGCCATATTCTAGGCCCATACTACCATAAACGACATAGTCACTGGGCTTGATCCCATCCATGCTGATGATCAACCGGTGACTCTCATTTTTCATAAATGCACTACTGGGCCCCATTAATTCATTCTCTATACCTAAACGGAATATGAGTGGTAGAGGAAACTTATCCGTAATGCGCTCTAAACTCTCATCCACATCAATGGTGTCCGGTACCTGTACAGAGAGCCCTTCTCCAGCATACTCAACTTCAGGGCCAAAATTGGTAATACTCATACCCAGGATTGTACCATAGATACCTGTATCAAAATTGGAACCTATATCATAGGATACAGCTTGCATGCCTGTCTCCCATATCTTATCCCGGATATAATTAATAGAAGTGCCAATCTTTAGTCTATCTGTTAATGACCTGGCGTATGTAGCTCGAATGGCCATAGACTCTACTTTAAAATCTTCACCTGTCCCATCGGGGAATAGCTCTGTAGTTACTGCCATGGGACCACTATCTAAATAAAACAAGTGAAACCCAATAAAATCAGAAGGACCAATCCTCGTGCCATAGGTTAATACACCATGTTTAATCCCTGCTAGGTAATTTACTTGAGAAAAATAGGCTTCCTGCTTCTCAATAAAACCAATACTGGATGGATTATAAGGGATACCAGAAACACCCCGACCCGAAGCAACGTTGGAGCCACCCATACCAATAGCCCTGGCTGAAGTCTCAAGCTTTAAAAAACTGCCTGCAGCTGTAGCAACCTTTGTAACAACATCAGGTATATCCCGATATTGAGCAAATACAAAATAGGGCAATAATAACAGTGCTAGGTATCTGCTCTTCATCGAATTACCGCAAATTTGCCAATATAGGGTTCATTAGAGCTGTCTTTTTGTTCAACATAAAAGAGATAAAGACCCGGTGCAACTTCCTGGTTATTTATAGTTCTCATATCCCACCAAGCATTACCAGATTGCTTGTTGCTGTGCTCAACAGTGCTTACATGCTCACCAGATAGAGTGAAAATTTTGATGGTACATCTCTCAGGAAGATTAGTGAAGCGAATTTGCCTCAAGTGTTCAGTTTCCTTAAACCCAGATTGTACTCTATAAGGGTTAGGTACAACACCAATTTTATCCGTATTTGCAGCAGGCGTTACGCCTGGGTATAATTGTATAAAATTTCTGTCTAAAACGGTTGTACCCTTTGAATTTTCAATGGATGCATAGCCATCAGGATCAGCCCATTTATCTGGGTTGGAATAATTAGTGTCTACCACAGCTTCAAAAGATCCATCACCTAATTCATTGTATGTGGTTTTATAAGGTGGCTCAACACCCATGTCATAGGCCACAACAGAATAGGTATACTCTAATCCATCTATAACGTCATTATCGATAAACATATATTTCATCGTATCACCTTCAATAATTTTAGGCTCATCCAATCTGATTGCGTCCAATCCAGTATCATCGCCTAAACTAAACCATGGGAAATAAGGATCCCCACCTTTTATCCCATGGCCCCTTTGTTGCATTGGGTCATCTGCGCAGTCACTGGGATTGCTGGAATAAATACAATGTAATGAATCTTCTTCAGCGCTCAGGTCAAACTGCTGAAATGGCCGCCAACCTGCAAAAATACCATCAGTGTCATAAATCATATCATCCGCTTCACCCCAGGAACTCCCACCATCCATACTTTTAAAAATTTTATACCCTTCAAAATCAGCATACCCTGTTACCACATCACGAGAAGATTCTGCACGATCATCCCAGTAGATTCGAACTTCACCCTGACTAGTTTCTGAATATACAGTCGGTCTTGTTGGTGGCGTAAATCCTTGGTAACGAGAATTATACATCACCTGTGCAAATCGCGCGTTGTTTACGAGATCATCTTCAGTTTGTCCAAAGATAATGCAGAAAGAAAATGGCACTTCTCTACCAACAGGCAAATCAAATGGTGCACAGCTCATAATCAGCACACAGTCTAAACCTGGATCATCCCTGAGATAAACCGGCTCAGACTTTAACCCAATAACGGAATCAAAATGTGGATTCAGCTCTACTCCTAGATCTGTTCCAGGATTTGGTGTGTGAAAGTGCCACGCATTTTCATTATCACTTATGTTTGAAGTGTCACCCACCATTAGCTTATACAAAATTTCTTCTTTATTTCGAGCCACAGGACACCCTTCGTAACCAGCATAACAGGGGGGTGATGAATCTTCTGGACGAATCACACCGGGGCGCTGGAACCAATCCACCCAATGCCAATCAGTCATTTTCAATGGCTCACCAGGAAAGATATCAATTGTGCCATCTTGATCCAAATCAACCGGAGTAGTGGCTTTTGGTGAATCGAGTAACTGAGTAGCTACTATCCCAAATTCATTACCGGGATTTTGTTGTGATGAAGGCTCATCTAGCGCATATCCCAATTCACCAGATATCCCATCATGGTCCCCGATCATAGCCATACTGATGAGCATCCTTTCATTGTTTACTTCAAAAACTTCCCAATGATATTTCATAAAATCATCATCATTGGTATGTAAAAAAGAACTGTATCCATCCCAATCACCCATGAGAACATCAGCATCCATATAAAACCCCAGCGCCATTCCAGAATAATCAAATCCTTTTCCACGATTGAGCTTTGTACCATCTGGCATTATCATTCCTTCACCGCAAATTTGCTTACCATCTTTATCAAGAACAGGATTTCCATCTTCATCTTCAGCACAGAAATCACCACTCTCATTCCGAACCCTCACTGTAACAAACATAATATCTTCAGCATAGGAGACTCCATAGGAATGCGCAGAAGCCATAACTCTAAGACCCATAGGATATCCTGTTTGTTCGTATTCATTGTTTGTATTAACATTATTTGCTCGATGAGCCCAGCGGTCATCAAACTCCATGTATACATCCATATCAGAGATAAATCTCCCTGGGACTTCTTCCCAACAATCAGGATCTTTTCTTGATTGAGAACAGCCTGGTAAATTGATATTAAAATCCTGAGCCCACCAACCTGGCCAAAAAGCTTCTGTCTTACCTGTTAGCTCACTATATTTCTTCGGCCATGTTTGCGAGTGACCTGAATGCGCTAAAACCGGATATGTATCTCCAGGAGGCACAAATGGTGAATCCTTGAAAACATCACCGGTTGTAGTTTCAGTTTGGTGGGTATTAATCCGGGACATAGTAGACGCGTGCCAGTCTGTTTTATAATCAACATTTATAAAATGTGATTCAGCAGCATTTGCACCATAATAAACATACCCATCATCATCTGTCCATTCTTCTAAATCATCACCATAATCATAAAAATCAAAACTATTTTCACGACTAATTAGTTTAGGACGAAGAGCCCAGGGATGAATAAAACCAATTCGTGTAGATGTTTTATTTGGATCTTTCTCTCCAAATGTAGTTAAAACAATTTTTTTATTTTCATGATCAAACATGAATTGCTTATCATTATTAAAGGCTTCCACGGAAATGACTTCATTATCTGGTAAGTACAAACCTTCATCATTTCCTAATTCAAAAAGAACACCTGAAAATATTGTATCACCAGTGGCGGGAAACCAAGCTTCATAGGCACTGTTGGATTCCCAAATACTATATTTGGGTATGCCATCATCATCAACAATTGTTTCTACATTTTCCCAAGTATAATTCGCCGTATTAGAATGACCGGGCAAACCAGCAATAAAAGATACTGCTGGTAAATAAGAATAATCACCCCAAATCCCCGAAGGTTGGTGATCCCAATTAATAAAACTACCATAATTAGTAACGGCAGCTTTAACTCGTCCTTGCACTACAAATCCCTTTCCACGATCACTCATAGGATTGGTAGGGAATGGATTATCACCTATTTTTGCAGCTCCAGCTGGGCGAAACGGATCAGGTGCAGATTTGTTGCTGTTCTGTATGTAGCTCTTATCAATTGCAAGTAAACAACCGATTAATAGGATACAGAATGATAATTTTATTTTCATATGCTTTAATCAAAATCAATTCTTACAAAAAAGTTAATTTCTCTAGGCGTTGATAGACGCCACGGCCTGTCATAATATGCACTGGATTTATTGGCAAATTTCCCCTGGCCACTTGGATCTGTACCCGGAAGTCCAACATAGTCTGTATAATATGTTCCAGGGTCATCTGGCTTACCTGTCATTGCGTAGACATCAACTGCATTTCGTATATCAAAAATATTGAAAATATTCAGCCCGATTGAGAACTTATGACCAACAGCCTGGAAATACTTTGAAAATGAAAGATTTACATTCTTGTAACCAGGCCCACGTTTTGAATTTCGGTTTCTTTCATCAGAAACAGGGTCACGGCCACGAAAGATGATTGGTGTATACGGATAGCCACTTTGATAAAATGCTGTTATGCCCGCCTGGATACCATAAGGCAAGAACGTATAGGCATAGTAAGTTAAATCATGAGGACGATCAAAATATGTGATTGTTTCCTGACTCGGTGCATCTACATATTGGCCGCTAATACTTGCCCAGGCATATTCACTATTTGCCTTAGCAATGGAATAAGTATACTGTAGTTGCGAACCAAAAAATCGCCTGCGCCATTCCAAGGTGACATCAAATCCCTTGGCAGAACCATAGTCTCCATTTGTGGAAATCTGATAACTGTAAACACCGGATCGTTCATGGGTATAGCGGGTCATTTGATCCATATCTCTGACCCATGCACCTAGAGAATATGCCCAACTTTCCCCAACCTGTACATTGAAGGCAACCGAATAATCCTGTGTGCGCTCTGCTCCCATGGAAGCATTCCCAACTTGTCCTTCACCTTCTTCAAATAATTCTTCCGGGTTTTCAAGTCGGTTTGTGTTTAAATAAATATTTTGATACACTGGTGTCTGATAATAAAGGCCGTAGTTAAAAGTGAAGGTAGATTTATCGGTAATCACATGACTAAAACCGAGTCTTGGACTAATCTTATAAAACCATCCTGATTGTTCTAGAAAGACCTTTTGTCTCGGCAACCCTGCGATATTGGAATAATCTTCATCATTGTCCCACTGGTTATTAGCATTCAGATCAGAATAAAAATAGGGCTGACCCGGACTGTATAGACCTAATGAATCCTGCAAAGGTGGCGGCACGCCCCAAATCTGTGTGTTATAGTTAACCATATCTATACGGATTCCATAATTGATTACCATCCAGGGTACTTCAAAAGTATTCTGCACATATGCTGAGAATTCCTCTGGCTCACGAAACTCATCCCAACTACCATTATTGTTGGCATCCGTAAATGCTTCACCCTTATCCCAGCGACCATTTCCTTCACCTTCATCTGCTTCAGTATAACCATCATCGCCAAGAACTAAACCATCAGGGCCAGTATCTTCCCAATATTCTGCAAAAGTTTGAATAAATGCAGCAGCTCCAAGCCATGGATCCATTACTTCATAGAAATTCAGCTTATGATATTTATAATCAATACCAGATCTAATTTTCCATTTATCAGTGATTTGGGAAGTTAAATCAAAACGAATTTCATCTGTAACCGAACGAGAATCAGCATAAAAAGTATCGTGACCTCCAAATGCTCTGCCTTCATCCCAAGCAACACCACCCTGAGAAAGATTTGGCATATAATAATAAGGATTCGTTCCACCAAAAAAGTTGCCCGAATTATACGGCACATTCCAAAATGAAGAACCCGGTACATTTTGATATCTTAATTCGATTGAGCTGTAATCATAAAACGGCTCGTAATCTTCATACATTTCAGGCTCGAGCCAATAATCACCATCTCGTTTAATCAGCGGTTTAACTAAACTTGGGCCATCCCAAATTCCATCATTGTCCGTATCATCGAAAGATTCGCCAACGTCCCATACGCCATTTCCATTTTGGTCTTTAAAATCTTCAGCTAATTCCCAACTGTATAATCCTGGGTCTGCACCGTGATACCATCCAGTACGCTCATCCACATTCGTATAGCGGATTGTATCACCATCCTCACCAATGCTATAGGGAATAACATTCTCATTTTCGGGATCTGAAATGTCTTTATATCCGGCAGGATGACGCCATTCAAACCAGTTTGGATACCCGTCTTTATCATTATCTCGCCAACGGACACCCTGGAATTGATCCTGAATGAACCTTGAAGTACGGATTGTATAAAATGTTCTTTGTGTGACAGAATGATTGACCTCAAAATTCCATCGATATGTATCTCGGAAAAGCTCATTACGTCCTTCGTCCCAATAAAGATATCGCGGGTTAAATGATTGCCGATGATTACCAACCTGCCAGTAAGCAGCATGGAATCTTAGTTTATTAGTGAATTTATATGTTAATTTTGAAAATACGTCCCATGTTTCAGTAAATCCAAATCCACGGAAACCGGCAACACTATCCCATGGGTATACAAGAGCTCTTTGGTTCTTTTCAATATTACCTGCATTTGCAATAAGGTCATCTTCAGTTCTGTAATAATAATCGCCATTATAGAGATTGAATATTTTATCATCAAATTCATAAACGCTGTAATTATCTTCCGTAGTATATTGCCCTGAAATCCAGAATGATAATTTGGGTATACCTAATACGGGGCCACCAATTCCAATATTTAAATCATCGTATCCTCTAATGAGATCAAAGTTCTCCGTTTCACTTGTCTTTCCCAAAGCCGAATTAATTAAAGCTCCTACCTGACTGGTCTCAAATTTAATCTTATACTCAATCTCCTTTGCTCCTGAATTTGTATGGTAATTTGATACTGCAGATTGGGCATCACCATATTCTGCATTAAAACCACCGGGCTGCCAATCAAACTCTTTCACAGCAAATAGATTTAGCCGAGTGCCCGATCCAATTGAACCAAAAATTGGATTTCGCAGATACATTCCATCCATCATATAAGCAATTTGTCCGGAGCGACCTCCCTTTACATGTATTTCTTCAATGCCACGTTCTTCATGGTTTGGGACTGATTTAGTTCGGCTTTCAACTTTTACTACACCAGATTGCAAAGTATATAACTCTGTAAGGTCACGGATTGGAAGTGATTCGATCGCTTCCTTATCCACGGTAACTTTTTTTGATGTGTTTCCACGCTCAACTAAAGGACGGCTACCAAGGACTTCTACTTCCTGACCTTTAATTACTTCTTCTTCTAATTTGAAATTTAGCCAAACAGTTTGATCCATCATGACATGAATTTCTAACTTAGTGGTTTTAGCATAACCAATCATTGTACAAACTACATCATAGGTGCCAACTGGAATATTCAGGATAAGATAGTTCCCATCCATGTCAGTCGCCGCTCCAATATTAAGGTCTGGAATTATTACGTTAGCACCTGGGAGAGGCACGCCATCAACATCTGTAATTTTTCCACGTATTGTCCCATCGGTTCCGGCTATTAGGATAGATGCATAAAAAATTAATATGGTAATATATCTCAATGGAATCATTGGTTCAGCTCCATTAAATCGAGTGTTTGAATCCCCTTTTGAGCACTGATACGGAGAGGCTCATAGTCAAAATCAGGGTGATTACCAATATCACGCAATTCAATTGTATTTACTGGATGGGTTAATTTTCGAAAAACACCAGCTGATTCTATTTTGTCAATCGATGTTAATTCTATTCTATTTAAACCAACCCAAGCTTCATTATTCTCATCTGGTTCACCGTTATCTGTGAAATCTTCATTATATGGATTTTCAGTCCAGCGGATATGGATCTCACTTTTGACTAACCCTTTATTCTTAACTAGCCATGATTCCGTACGCTCACCATACTCTACACCAGTACCTATCATTGTCATGGTAGTAATCTGGGTTACTTTAAAACACTCTGTAAAAGTTGTATCTGCTGGAGGACACTCTTCGCTATTATTTACAATTTCATCGGTAGCTAGACATTGATAATTTCCATCATCTGTAGCATTGAAACTTATTCTTGCAGCTGGTACAGTAACAGTATCAGATTCTACATTATAACTTTTTTGAATGTAATAGACAGCAATACCGGTGGTATCATAGTATGCTGTATCCACCTGCTCACCATCACGCAAATTACCGCCAGATGTGTAATATAGCACTTCGCTTTGCAAATCAGGTTTATGCCAAAAACCATTTTGTATTTCCTTTGGAGCAAAATAGAAACCAACCGGAAGAAAATATGATGGATAAACAACTTGGTTTAAATGGTTTGGCTCATGAAAAATATGATAGTTGTAGTTTCGTTCGATTGTACTACCACTTTTGCGGTACCATTCAGACTTTGTTATATAATAATCATCTGCAGATATGGAAGAACCATTTATGTGACCAATTTTTTTGCGTGTATAAAGTGTTACCAGTGAGTCTATATCATCCACATATTGCTGTTTTAAATCATTAAAATCAACTGTCCCTATTAAGTTATTATATTCATTGCCCCAACGATCGATTATATCATCTCCTACTTCAACTTCTAAAAGAACTTTAGGATCTTCAGTGTCAGTGTAATCTACAATAAGGTTATTGGGTTTATCGCCAATAAGATATAGGTACTTTTCAGATGTACCATCTCCATCAGAATCTTTCATCGTATATTCTTCTTCTAAATCAAAGATCTTGTTTCCTCGATCACAAAACCCACCATCAGTATCTACTAAATAATTTCCGATTCCATCACAATCTGAAGCAGAATTCACACGCGGTTCAGCATTATCCCAGATTTGATTGCAATTGCGGTCCTGATAAGGCTCGCTTATGTTGTATACTTGGTCAGCATTAATATCATAATAAGGTTCAGCTCGATCCCAAATACCATTACCCCTATCAATGAACTCATAGGCAATCGATATGATATCATTTCCATCATAATCCTGGATAAGACTATCACCTTCGTCATATTCTCCATTATTATTGTTATCTTTATATTCATATAATGCTTCATATTTACCATCACCGTTAAAGTCTGTCAAAGTAGTCTCACCCTCATCCCATGTACCATTATCATTGCAATCTGTATTAATTCGAAATACGAGCGAATCCGCACTAAGCTCTTGTTTTTCAAATTCGAAATTTGAAACGAATCGAATTTGATTATCATTTAAAAAGACATAATTGGTATCAAGCCATTCTGAAGAATCAACAAACAATAAACCTTGATCAATAAACGGAGTATCTACAACGGCTCGGTAGGCACTTACATCAAATGTATCTGAGTAATAAAGTGTTGTATCAGCCTGGATCCAATCAGAGTTTACCAATTTATAACGTTGCAGTGATGGATCTGCTAAAAGATCCCATTCTAATTTTTCAAGATTTTTAAAAGAAGTAGATACCATTAGTAAAGAATCAGAAACGATGGAATCTTTCACTGAAAGTGAATCAATAGAATATCGGCGAGTAAATTCATTTTTATCCGATGGAGTCATTGAAAGAAGATAATTATTAAAGGTTTTGAACTCCATCTCAGGAGGAGTTTCACCCCGCTGGTTATAATATTCTAAATAAGTATTATACCCAGCCATTAAACTAGGATCATAACGAAAAAAGTTAGCATTTATCTCGTCTTCGAAATTATAAAAATAGTCTGATATCGAACCGGAAGCACCTGGTAGATCTTCATTCAAAGTATTTCTCAATGAAGTTTGATTATTTGAAGCTTCCGTTGAAATCTCTTCTTCACAACCAAATTGGGATAAACTAATAGCTAATAAAAAGAGAGAAAGTTGTTTATTCATTTATAATTTGTTGAGTTTCAACTAAAAATTGAATCGTCTAATTTAAGTAAGATTGTTAGTTATTTCGTTTTTTTTTTTAATCCATAACAATCAATGGCCTGATTAATGTGGAATATTTTGATATTGTACTTTTTATATCATTAACCTTTGCTTTTATAGTCTAAAATTGTTTTCTGCAAATATATTTTCTAGATTTTACTTTATAGAAATCAGATACAGAAATAAGATAAAATTCAGAAAAATACCTTCTTTGAAATAAAAAACTTTTTAATTACCTGAATAAATTGATTAGTGTTGAATATCCTCTAGGCTGACTTTCGTTTAAGGCCACCCTTCAATAATGGTTCTTTACCATACAGGATAGTTTCTTTAGTAATTATCACCCGCTCCACGCCTTCCATTTCCGGCAGATCATACATAATATCTAGTAGATGCTCTTCCATTACCGACCGTAACGCTCTAGCTCCAGATTTATGTTTAATTGCAAGACTTACAATAGCCCTGAGAGCAGACTGCCTAAATTCCAGCTCAATACCCTCCAGCATGAAAAGCTTTTCATACTGTTTCACTAAAGAATTTTTGGGCTCAAGTAATACCTTCATCAAATCATCTTCATTTAGAGTGTCAAGTGTACTTACTACCGGTAAGCGGCCCACCAGTTCAGGAATCATGCCATAAGCAATCAAATCTTCCTGGCGTACTTCTTTAAAAATAGTATTGGAATCTTTTTTTGTTAATTTCTTTTTTGTACCAAATCCTAACTCGCCCTTTCCAATTCTTCTTGAGATAATTTCTTCTAACCCTGAAAACGAACCGCCGCATATAAATAAAATATTAGATGTATCAACAGAGATCAAACTTTGCTCAGGGTGTTTCCGACCTCCTTTTGGTGGTACATTGGCAATTGTACCTTCTAAGATTTTCAGTAGTGCTTGCTGAACACCTTCCCCGCTCACATCTCTGGTAATTGATGCACTTGCACCTTTTCGACCAATTTTATCTATTTCATCAATGTAAACTATACCTTTTTCAGCTGCAGCTATGTTATAGTTAGATACCTGAAGCAATCGCACCAAAATATTTTCTACATCTTCACCCACATACCCTGCTTCTGTAAGTGTTGTAGCATCTGCAATTGCAAATGGGACAGATAAAAACCGGGCCAAGGTTTGAGCAATTAAAGTTTTACCGGTGCCAGTTGATCCGACAAGGAGAATATTGCTTTTATCTAGTTCTACATCAGAATTATATACTTGATGAATAATCCTTTTGTAATGGTTATAAACTGCAACTGCTATAGCTTTTTTGGCATTATTTTGTCCAATAATGTGTGCATCAAGATTTGATTTTATTTTTGTAGGTTTTTGAAGTGAAACCTTAAAGCCATTTTTCTGTTTATCATCCTCGGCCTCGAGATTAATAAAGGGCTTTTTTCCTTTTTTTATTTTACTCATTTACGTACAGTTAAAATTGTATCAATAATACCATAGGCCTTTGCCTCTTTAGATGACATGAAATTATTCCGATCTGTATCTGCTTCTATTTTTTTGAGAGTCTGCTTTGTATTCTTTGCTAGAATTGTATTTAGCTGTCTTTTCATTCGAAGAATTTCATCTGCCTGGATTTTAATATCAGTTGCCTGTCCTTCAGCACCTCCAAGTGGCTGATGAATCATAATCCGTGAATTTGGTAAAGCAGACCTTTTTCCCTTTGCACCGCCAGCTAATAAAAATGCCCCCATACTTGCTGCCTGTCCTAAGCAGATAGTTGCCACATCTGGTTTGATATATTGCATGGTATCATATATACCCATACCTGAAGTGATAATACCACCAGGTGAGTTGATGTAGAGATTAATATCTTTTTCCGAATCTTCCGCTTCAAGGAATAAAAGCTGAGCAATCACCAGTGATGCTATTGTATCATCAATTGGTGTACCTAAAAAAACAATTCTTTCTTTTAATAACCTGGAGTATATATCAAAGGCTCTTTCCGATCGTCCCGTTTGTTCTACAACAATTGGGACCAGTTGACTTAATATTTTTTCATCAATGTTCATGGTCTTGTTCACGTAAATCTTTTGTAAGTACTTCTACCTCTTTGACTTTAGCAAATTGTTTCAGGTAATCCAAGATTTTCTTTTCCTGTATATCATCTTCTACTCTTTGGCGGTTACTGGGTTTCTTATAGAACTTAATAATTTCTTTTTCAGATTGAGGTGAACGATGCACTAAAGTTTTGATTTCAGCATCCACTTCTTCTTTTGATATGGAAATATTTTCTGATTCGATTATTTTATTCCGCAGTGAAAACCACTTTAGATTCCTTTCAGCCGATGGTTTATAATGTTCCCGAACCTTAGATTCGTCCAAGGGCTCTCCCTTATTTTGTTTTTTCACATCTTCAACCAAATTGTTCATATAATTCTCTACCATCGAAGGTGCAAAAGATGGATTTGCTAGTTCAATTAGAGAGTCTGATAAATCTCGATCAAATGCCTGCCGTGATCGTTCATTAAAATTGGATTCTATCTTTTTTTCTACATCCACCATTAATTCTTTCACTGATTTCAAATCCGGATTTACCAGTTTTAAAAAATCTTCAGTTACTTCAGGTAAAATTTCCCGTTCAATATTACTTACTGTTAATTCATAATCTCCATCTTCGCCTTCTTTGCTCACGGGTATTTTGATTCGAGTCTTTTCTCCAGTTTTGAGACCAATTAGTTTATCTTTTTGATCATCAGTGAATGATCCTTTACCAACTCTCAGATATTGTTTTTCAAATTTTTTACCAATAATAGGGACGCCTGTTTCATCTAATTTTTGTAAAGTACAGATAAGATAATCTCCTTCAACAGCACCATCCTCTACAGTGGTAATTGTTGCATGAGCTTTACGAAGTTGCATAATAGCATCTTCAATATCATGCTCATCATGTCTGTAAACAGTCTTTTGAACTTTTAAGGAGTTTTTTTTCAATTTAGGTAAAATTACCTCCGGTTCAACTTCAAATTTCGCATCAAAAGAAAAATGTTGTTTCATTTGAAATTGTACTTCACTGATCTCAGCTTTATTCACTGGAACTAATTTTTCTTGCTGGACGGCGAGTAAGTAGTATTTTTGAAAATTATTTTCCATGAACTCTGCCTCTATATTCGGTTGAAACTGTCTCAACAAACGATCCTTAGGAAGCTTACCTGACCGGAATCCGGGCATCTTTACTTTTTTTCCAAATTTTTTAATGGATTTATCAAAATCTACTTTCAATTCATCCCATGGAATATCAATGGATAGTACCCGGGTATACTCATTGGTTTTTTTTACATCGACTTTCACGTTTTCTCCTGAAAAAATAGCGGGCGAATTTATGTGCAATTATTAATGGAGTTAAGAATTAAGATTATTTGCTACCAACTTAGGATGAAGATGTTGAACTAGAATACTGGTATCTCCATACCACCACGATACATCAAAACCATCCCCAGAATTTGGATCATATGAAATAAATCATTATGATTAAAATGTTGATGTAGGGAAATGCCACTCATCTGAATCCAGGATGCCACTAGACTCACCACCAATCCAATAGAACAAAACAAAGCTCCTAAATATCCTGTGGTTACATATGCGATTGAGAAACCAAAAAGGGAAACCACAATAAGCGGAAAATAAAATTTAACCGCCTGACCAAACGTGTCCTGTTTATTTATTTGGATAAAATAAAAAATGAGCATTAGCGCTGCAATTATCATTAAAAGATTTTGTACCTTGTCATTGGTAAAAAATGTTAGAGCTGCCAGACTAAGAGACAAACCTGTTACTCCCACAAATATTAATGTAGATCTCCAAATAATTTTTTTTAATAGTTCTGAGAAACGCGGTCCAAAACCGTGGCTTATACCGCCTAAAAGCCCGCCTATCCCAACAGCAAAAAAACAATTGCCCCATAAAAAGTGAAATAGAGAATCTGGGATGTTAAATAATTGCCATCCAAAAGCCATTCCTAAAACACCAATAATAAAATCGGTGATAGCTGTAGTTGGCTCGTATAAATAGGGATGTTTTCCTGACATAATTTAGCCTTCCATGTCCTTACATAAGAATCTCTTAAAAATTAAATAAAATCACACATCCTAAAAATATCGTCTTGCGGTATATAGTTCAACTATGGCTGGAGTACCATATTTACCAAGAAAATAACATCAAAAATATTCAAACTGTTATCTTGATTAACGTCTGCAACTATTTGCGGGCAGGCACCAGGAAACTCACCTGCTATGACATAATCAGCTAGGAGAAGAATATCTGTAATATTCAGTTCACCAGAATTATTTATGTCTCCAATATTCCACTCCATACAAGCATTAGGTGCCAGTGCAATAAATTCATGCCACCCTGCAAGTGGGCTGTTCTCAATTCTTCCTGACGAATCTGCAGCCTGAATAAAATATTGTAATTGACCTTCATCAGCTAATGGAGGAATCCAGCCGACCCATGTATTTGGTTCTTCCTGACTTAAAGATTCAAAAAGATGGACATCATTCCAATCTAAATCACCTGCGATACGCCAAAATACTTTCATCGAATCACTGATGATTCCTTCACCGCTCAATGGATCAACATAAACAGAGACTAGGTAGCCCTCATTATCCGGTTCAGTATCGTCGTTCAAAGGATTATGCATTACTTGAAGCATTTCGAGATCAGGTATACCTTTTGTACGGCAATGTAGTGCATCCGTGGATTCCCAGGAACCGGCAAATGGTATTACATCATAACCTGGCATAGCTGATTCATACATTTCTAATGCATCATCATCCCAAATGCCACCTGTGATTGGGACTAAAATTTTATGATTCAAAATAGTGGAGTTAGTATAGGGCTGATTGTTTGGGGTATAAACACGAAATACATCCCAGGGTTCGCCCCACTTATTTGTAGAATTTCCGAAATAATTTGCTGTTGCTTCTATTTCATCATACTGTGCATGGTTAGTTGGGACTTCTCTGATTAAAACTTTTGTAGGGCTTAAATATTTTCCCCAACAATCGATATGATCTATATATGTGTTATTGGGATCAGGAACAACATGATATGTTTCAATTCCAAAATAATCATCCATGATTTGATTTACTGAAGCATTAGATATCTCATTCTCATCATATACCAGATCCGATGATGCGGCAATTCCCATACCATCGGTCATATA
>CAJWHW010000027.1:0-26119 GCA_913040915.1 uncultured Fidelibacterota bacterium
GTAGCTATATTCGGACAGGATAAGCGCTGAAAGCATATAAGCGCGAAACCCACCTTAAGATTAGATTTCCCTACCTTTTTGGTAATAAGGCTCGTTGGAGACTACAACGTTGATAGGCCACAGGTGTAAGTGCAGTAATGCATTCAGCCGAGTGGTACTAATTAGCCGAACGGCTTTATCAAGCTTTTATTCTTAAATATGAACTTGGCCCAATTTCCAAAATTTTTTCCGGTGGCTATAGCGTAGGGGAAACACCCGATCCCATCTCGAACTCGGCAGTTAAGCCCTACAGCGCCGATGGTACTGCGCGGGAGACCAGCGTGGGAGAGTAGGACGTTGCCGGGAACATTTCAAAAGCCCTGATATTAATCCGGGCTTTTCTTTTTCCCTTAAGTTATTATTGACAAATCTATTCCTTTTTTACTTTGTTTCAGTCGAGAATGTTATGGTAAATTGAGTCGAGTTAGGTTTAAAGTCTATGAAACAAATATTCAAATTAATCCTTATATCTATTGCACTTCTTCAGCCTGCAAAGCCACAAAATGTAACGCTTACCGGTGATATTTTTGAATATGCAACTTATTATGTCAATAGTTTTGATCTCAGCACAGGTGCAACGAATGTCCAGATTTTCCGATACCAATTACAATCTGAATCGAATGAATATCCCATTTCTGTAAAAATTTGGTTTCGTGCGTCCATGCTTTCCCCAGCTTTGGGGATTAATAATCAAACAACTATTATTGAAATAGAAACAGATCTTTTTTCATTACAGGCGCCTGTTATATTAGATAATAGAGATGTTTCTTCTGAGACCTCAATTATCTATGATATGGCTTCACCTCCAAACAGTATTGAGTTAAAAGGACAAGTTTTGGAAAGTTTGGATCCAACTCAGGCAGATGCGATTTTACAAAGTGTCATTACAACTGGAAGAATCGCTGATGGTGATTATACATTTGAAGTTGAGATTAGAGGTGAATCTGGTAATATATTAGGTCCAGATGCAAGAAAGGAAAAAACTATCGTTGTACAATCACCTGTTTCAATTAATCTAGAATCTCCTGGCGGTGTATTAACTGATATTCAGGACAATGTTATTTACACAACATTTCCAATATTTCAATGGTTTTCTCAGTCTTGTTCAGGTTGTAATTCATATATTCGGGTTGCTGAATATAGTTCCGATGTTCATAGTTCTTTAGAAGATGCCATGGATGATCAAAGAGTTCTGCCTTTTGATCAAACTGAAGATTGGTATCCGGTTGATCAGGCAAATAGTTTCCAATACCCCTTTAGTGGAGCCTACCCGCTGGAAGAAGATAAGACCTATGCATGGCAAGCCATGATGACTTTACCAACTACATCAGGTAGTGAAGAAATGGCATCTTCGATCTTTGCTTTCAAAATTGGTGTAGCTGGAAATTTGGAAAGCAGTAGTGGTACGACCAGTCCACTTTTAATGACACTTCAACAAGCATTAGGCGAAGACCAGTTTAATGCGTTTTTTGGTATAGGAAATGAACTTCAAGGTTATAATCCAACCGGTCAACTTGAGGTAAATGGTATAAATGTTGATGAAGCAAGTTTGAATTACTTACTTAATCAGATCCTAAGCAATACATATCAGGTACAATCAATTTCAGTGGAATAATGCAACTTGTTAAATTCATCATTGTTTATACATTTGTATTGTCTCCTCTTTTAGCGGATAAAATAGCTGTTGCAACAAAAGTAAAAGGCCTTGTTGAAATTATGGCTGTTGGTACAGATGAATTTTCCAATTTAAAAGCAGGTACTATTCTTTCTGATGGAGATAAAATTAGAACCGGAAGATCCGGGTTTGCTGCTATTATATTTATTGATGATAAATCTACATTGAAACTTAAGGGTGATTCTGAAGCGGTCATTACAGGTCAGAGATCTGCAGCGAGTATTTCGAAAAAGATCAATATGGATCAAGGTACTGTCCGCGCAACGATAAAAAAACAAAATGTGGATTTTGTTATTCAAACTCCCACATCTGTGGCATCTGTAAAAGGAACAGATTTTTGGTTAGTTTCTGATCCGGAATCAGGTGACCAAGTCATAGGTATTGAAGGAATTATTAGTCTAGTTAACAGCGAAACAGGAGAAGAAGTTGATGTGACGAGTGGTCTATCCGCTACTTCTACACCAGATGGGAATTTAGCCGTTAATGAAACTGATCTTGGTTCTATTCCAGAAGATCCAAGTGATGAAAGTGAAGGACCATCTCAAATTCGGATCTACTTAGAAGGTCCCAATGGCGAACAAAAAGTGATGGTTATTGAATATCAATAATTATTTACCTTCCCCATAAAATCCAATAAACTTCAGCCCATGCGAAAGCGTAATATTCAGAAACTATTTCTGGCGTTACCTTTTTATCTGGTTGGATGGATTTTCTCACAAGCAAATCATCTATATTACCATGAGAGGCCAACGCAAGTTTATATCGGTGAGGAAGTGGCTATTTCCCAATTAATGTTTACGGATGAACCTATAGCATATGGAATGCTATTCTTCAGAGATAAAGGTGAACTAAGTTATCAGGAAGTTCGTATGTTTTTTGAAGCTGGAAAGTGGGTAGGATATATTCCTGCTCATCGTGTAACTAAACAAGGATTGGAGTACGTAACTGTTTTGACAACAAAAAGTGGTGGTAGAATCGCACTACCATTAACATCTAATCCATTTGATACTCCATTGGAAATAAAAGTTCTACATTCTTTAGTAAATGTTAAAGATGATTCTCATGTAAGCAGACAGAAAAAAAGTTCAAAAGATTCTGAAACAAGTTTTGTTGATGCAGATATTTTAATTTTGTCCCCTGAAGATGGCTCGATGAACCGACCTGATGAAGTGGTTATCTCAGCTTCTTTATTTAATGCACCCAATATTGACCAGTCCAGCCTTCAATTTATCTTGGATGGAGAAGATCTGACTGAACAGGCCCTGATATCTGGTGATGTTCTATCCTTGGTACCTAAAGATGAACTTGATGTCGGATTGCATTCTGTCACACTCCGTTTTAAAACAACATACGGAATTGATGTTTACCCTGTTGAATGGTCTTTCAACGTGAATAAAGGAATGGAAAATATTTCGCAGGCTTTTGTTTATAAAGGTTTTTTTAATGCTAAAACTTCTTCCAGCACTGCATCTTCAATCACTATTGATGAAAAGGAAAATTCAGGTAAGATTGATGGAGAATTAAGTTGGATAAAAGCCAGATATTCATTTCGTAATTCCAGTAGAGAGTCTGTTTTTTCTCAACCATTGAATAGATCTACTCTGTCTCTGCAGATTACAGACTATCTTAAAGTGGAAAATGGCGATGTTTATCCATCAGTTTCACCTTACGTATTGGATGGAAAAAGAGTTGACGGACGCCATATTCATGCCAATGTGAATTATGATGTTGATGTATGGCGATGGAATTTAAAAGGTGCGTTTGAATTCCAATATGTTAATGGAAAATTTGCAAGGGAGGTTCAATATCAGCCAGGTATTGATAGGGCCTATAAGTTACTTACAGATGGGACACTATTGAATGATGATGGAACAAGATTATTTAAGATAGATCGAAAAGGTTATACTTTCCCTAGAGATGTAGTAATTGCCCGAATGGGTTTTTCTTTATTGAACAAATATCGTGGTGGATTCCATTTTCTGAAGTCGAAGGACGATTTTGAAAAAATAAGCGTATCTGCTCCTGCCACAAGTCTATTTACCATAGACTCTACTGTTCTGGGGGATAGTGTCTCTTACTATACCTTAACATCTTTAAGGGATACCTTACGTACTCAAGGTGATTCAGTTGTGGTTAAAAAACGAAATTGGGGTGACGGTAATCCTGAAGAAAATTTGGTTCTTGGCTGGGAATTTGAAGCAGCTATAGATAATAGAAAATTACTTTTTCAAACCGGTTGGAATATGAGTTATACAAATTCTAATATTTGGGCAGGAACAGCAAATAAGGACTCTTTAGATCTGATGCTGGATACACTAAGTGATGGAAAGATCATGGAACAATATGATGTGACAGATATCGGTGACATGATTGAAGAATATGAGGATATTTTCACTGTTCATCCATTTTATATGTCACCCATTGCACCGATTGATCCTCTAATTGCTGAAAAAAGCCCGTTCAAGGCCTTTCTGAATATGCCTGGTTCCGCCTACTATCTAAGGGTGAAAGGTAGTTATTCTTTTAATAATATTCTTATAGAGTATAAACAAATCGGCCCAGAATATAAAAGTTTTGGTAATCCTTATTTGACAACGAATCTACGGGAATTTATTATTAATGATCGTTTATCATTACTTGGCAGAAGACTTATGATTGTAGCGGCATACAAATATCGTGATAATAACTTATTGGAGACAGTGGCAAACCCAATTGCATCAAAAACATTTTCATTTAATACAACATTGGTACCGGGTCCTGGAGCACCTTCAATCATTTTAAATATCCAATCAATAGGGAGAACCAATGGAGTCGATTCTTTAAATTTAGACCAATATGGAAATTACCTAGGTGATAATCGGGAAGATACACAGGCGTTAAATATTATGGGCTCTGTAAACCTCCCAGGTACTTTTGGTCAGGTGAATACAACAACATCGATAAATGTGAACTCTATTACCTATAGTGATAATTTGGCAATGGAACGACGTGGTGATTACTTGTTCCAAAAATCAGAAACACAGTCTCTTTCAATAACTTTTTCAACTCGATTTCAATTCCCTTTGAAAACATCGAGCACGTTTAATCGTACACAATTATTTTTACCCTATGTTGATAAAAATAATAATCCTTATACTAAAGAGAATGTTTGGACAACTTTCAATACAAATGCTCAATATTCTATTTTTAGAAATCGTGTTCGCTTTCGCGGGGGATTAGATTTTATGACAAATGGTGAGACGGATAATACATCAACAAAACTTTATGGGGGAAAACTTGGCTGTGACATAGATATTATTTATAAATTGACCATGAGTTTTAATAGTTCAATTCGAATGAATGATATTAATGGAAAGAGATCAGTCAATAGCTCAGGATTTAATCTGAGTTTAGGATATAGGTTTTGATAAAACGTATTATAAAATTTTTCCAGACCCATGTGGTGGATTTGGGATTAACTCTCGGCTCGATTATTTTGACCTGTTTACTTCATTGGCTGGGTATTTTTGATTTTTTGGAACTAAAGACTTACGATTACCGGTTTCATACTGTTCGTGGCCCCCTCACTGGCTGGCGTGCAAGTGACTCGACAATTATTGAAATGGGTACAGACGTTGTTTTGGTAGAAGTGGATGATGAAGCCTGGCGAATTCTAAAAGATAAAAAAGTTCCCTGGCCTTATCCAAGGGGAGATATTTGGGCACGTGCTATTGATAATTTGTCTCAAGCTGGAGCAAAGGTCATAGCCTTTGATATTCAATTTGATTCGCCAGATGCCCGCAGTGAATATTTAAGGACTGTAAGTGCCAACCTACCTCAGGAATTTCAGCAATATTTACCGGGACATGGTGACATCATTCTTGCGGATGCAATAAAAAGTGCTCAAGAAAATGGTACGAAGGTGGTCATGGATGTAAAAATGGTTCGGGAACCAACACGAATTCCTCCAAATTATATTGCCTATCCCGTTCCGGAAATAATGGAAGTTAATCCAGAAACTGGATTAATTAATGACATGTTGGATATAGATGGATTTTCACGCCAATATAGTATTGCTGGTTATATGGAACACGAACCAAGTGTTGCTTACCTTACTTTGGGGATGAAGTGCGTAAAATCATTTAGGGATATATCGGATGATGCAATTCCAAAATATGATTCCAAGAATCTAAATTGGGAATTTGGTCCATTAAATATTACATCTTACGGTCGTACTAATAATTTTCTTGTGAATTATTACGGACCACCTTCCGGATATAAAATGCCTGGTAGACATGATTTAAAACCATGGGGTACTTTTCCAAGATTTTCATTATCACAAATATTGGACACTCAAGATTATGAATTACCTGAAGATCTCGATTGGATGAGCCAATTCCTTCCTGGTCAGATTCCTGACTGGGTTGTGGCTATTGAAGATGAAAATGAGCGAAAAGAAATGATGGCCATGCTGGGAATAGGGTCTGATTTTGATATTACCCAATCTCCATTTTACAATAAAATTGTTTTACTTGGTGTATCAGTTGAAGTACTGCACGATGTAAAATCCACACCATTTTATAATTATTTAAGTCTTAGCCAATTAACTCCAGGAATGGAAACTCATGCCAATGCAATTCAGACCATTCTTCATGGAAATTACATTAAAGTTTTTGGTGGTAAGACAACCCGTTATATGGTAGAAGGTGCCGGATATCCTTTAGCCAACGTCTTTTTGATATTTGGATTATGCGGAATTGCATACTTTCTACTAACCAAAATTGAATTGCATCCAGTCGTCGCAGGAATTGTTATTTTTTCTGAAGGTCTAGTCTACTACGCATATTCAATGGGAATGTTTGCCAATGACTATTGGTGGTTTTGGAAATCCACAGTAGCAAATATTCTGCCCGATTCTCTCCATAACAAATTCTATGATTTACTGCAGGTAGAATTGCCAGGACCAGGTGAATCTTATGTTATGCCTATTGTAGCACCAATTGCTGGATTAATACTGACCTATGCCAGTAATATAATTTTTCAATTTCTTCATGAACAGAAGGATAAGAATTTTTTAAGAGAAACTTTTGGTACATACATTGCACCAAAAGTACTGGATAAAATGTATGAAGAGAAACAGGCACCAAAATTGGGAGGAGTTGAGGGCCACCATACTGCATTCTTTTCAGATATACAAAATTTCTCTACTTTTTCTGAAGCACTTGAGCCCGAAAGAATGGTTGCTTTGATGAATGAATATTTAACAGTCATGTCAAAAGTTATCTTGGAAAATGAAGGAACCTTGGATAAATATATTGGCGATGCGATTGTAGCCTTTTATGGTGCGCCTGCGCCAGTTGAAAACCATGAGGTAAAATCATGCAAAACAGCCTTGGCTATGCAGGATGCATTGAATAACTTGAGAAAAAAGTGGAAATCAGAAGGCGATTGGCCTGATATTGTTTATTCCATGCAGCATCGTATTGGTTTAAACAGTGGAAAAATGGTTACTGGAAATATGGGATCGGAAATGCGTATGAACTATACCATGATGGGCGACACAGTCAATCTCGCAGCTAGACTTGAATCATCAGCAAAACAATATGGTGTATACAACTTCGTGGGGGAGAATATCTATGAATCTGCTAAAGATGAATATATGTTTCGATTTTTGGATTTTGTAAAGGTTAAGGGTAAAAAAATACCTGTAAAGGTATATGAACTTGTCACAGCGAAAGAAAATGCCGAAAATAATACAGTTAATATGGTAAAAACCTTTGAGGAAGGACTGGATCATTATTATCAACAGAATTGGAAAAAAGCAATTGTATCATTTCAGGAATCCGAAAGTATGGAAGAACACTTTACCTCCCGAAATACTACGCCATCCGCGGTGTATATCGAACGGTGCAATATGTTTAAAGAAAACCCACCAAGTAAAAATTGGGATGGTGTATGGACAATGACATCAAAATAAATTGAATTCGAAACTTTTCAGAAATACTTCATTTCGTCCGTAATTTTTAATTCTTCACTATATGCAAAATTCGCGCGGAAAAATTCTTTGGATCGATGACGAGATCCACCATTTAAAACCTCATATTCTTTTTCTTGAAGAAAAAGGTTATATAATTATACAAACAGCAAATGGTCAAGATGGTATTGCACTGGTTGAAAAGTATAACCCGGATCTTGTTTTATTGGATCAATCTATGCCCGGAATGGATGGACTTGAAACCCTCTTGGGATTAAAAAAGATTCGCTCAACATTACCTGTTATCATGATTACAAAAACAGAAGATGAATGGCTTATGGATGAGGCAATCACAGGACAGGTAGAACAGTTTCTAATAAAACCAGTTAATCCAAGCCAAATCTTTATGGCTTGTAAACAAACCTTAGAGAAGATAAAACTTAGTGAAGAAAAGGCCACCAGTGATTATTTGAAGGAATTTCAAGAAATAGATGAACGATTGCGAGATGATCTTACAGCTGATGATTGGTGGGAATTATATAATCGTTTGGTAGACTGGCAACTTAAATTTGATCAATACAAAGATATCGGGTTAGGCTCAATCCTTGAAGAACAAATTCAAAGCTGTAATCGAGAATTTGGTAATTTTATTGAATCAAATTATAAAGAATGGCTGGGTGGCTCAGATTCTCCTATTCTTTCCATTGATGTCATTCCAGAATTTGTTAAACCGGTTTTGGACAGGGATGAAAAAGTATGCCTTTTGGTAGTTGATTGTATGCGTCATGATCATCTTAAATCTATGTTACCTTTATTGGAACTCTACTTTAATATTGAATTGAATTATAAATTTTCTCTACTGCCAACGGCAACTCCATATTCGAGAAATGCAATTTTTTCCGGATTATTTCCTGACAAAATGGTGAAAAAGTATCCTCAACAGTATAAAGATATGGAAGGTGGTTCACACAGTTTAAATCAACATGAAAAACAATTTTTGATAGACCAGCTGAAAAAACTGGGTTTAGAAAATAAAAAGGTTCATTATCATAAAATTTGGGCGGTTCAAGAAGGAAAAAAATTTCAGAATAGGATCAAGGATTTCATTCAACAGGATGTATTAGCGTTGGTAGTGAATTTTGTGGATATACTTGCTCACAAAAGTTCCCAAATGGATGTCTTAAAGGAAATGGTCCCTGATGAATCAGGTTATCGCCTTGCAGTAAAATCCTGGCTAGAAAATTCCTGGCTACTTAAAGTACTGAAGGAACTGAGTTCAAATAATTTTACTGTAATTATGACCAGTGATCACGGCAGCATCCGAGTAAAACATGATGTAATGGTAGCAGCGGATAAAGATGCTTCTACAGGTGTTCGATACAAATTTGGGCGTAACCTTAAAACAAATGATAAAAATGCACTTATAATCCGAGAACCAAAAAAATTTTGCTTGCCGAATTTTGGCCATCAGCCCAGCTATATTTTAGCAAAAGATGAATACTATTTTGTCTATCCAAACCAAGCACATAAATATCAGGAAAAATTCAAAAATTCATTTCAACATGGAGGTATTTCCATGGAAGAAATGATGGTTCCAATAGCCATAATGAAGGGGCGTAAATGATGGTAGTAGAATGCCATTCAGTGGAAGAAACACACTCCTTTGCAGCCAGATTAGCAAAAAAAATACCATCAGGTTCTGTGATTGGTTTGATTGGAAATTTAGGAACTGGTAAAACAACTTTTACGCAGGGATTCGCCCATGCATTAAAAATTGATGAAAGAGTTGGTTCACCTACATTTAAACTGGTATCAGAATATAATGGTGACCCTCATTATTTATTCCATATAGATTGTTATCGACTCGAAAATATCACAGATTTTCTTAATATAGGTGGAGAAGAATTTTTGATGCCTGAGAATGGAGTTACTTTAATGGAATGGGCAGATATAATACAGGATATTTTACCTGCAGAAACAATTTTCATCAAATTTTTAAGAATTCAAGATAAACCTGATAGCAGAAAACTATTAGTGGAAGGGTTTAACGGTGAAATCTAATCAAATCCTGGCAATTGAAACGTCATCTTCCATTTGCGGAGTTGCTATTTTTAAAAATAATGAATTGGTGAGTATAGTTGAAGAACTCGCAGATAGAAAACATGCTGAGATTATTCCGTCATTTATTGAGAAAGTAGTTTCAGATTCAGGTATATCTTTATCAAAATTGAATGCAATTGCCATCAGTATCGGGCCAGGTTCATTTACAGGTCTTAGAATTGGCTTAGGATTTGCAAAAGGAATAGCATACGCAAAAAGATTACCAATTATACCGGTTCCAACAATGACTGCTATGGCATTTGGATTAAAAAATGAAAAACCTCAAAAAGGGATTTCTCTTTCTCATTCTAATAAAGTTTTTTACCAAGAATATAACTGGAATAATTCTATTCCACATTCAATGGAAAAACCAGTTGTGGATAAATTTGAATTAATTAAAAAAAAGATTTCTCCAGATGATCTCATATTCCAATGGAATTGTGATAATTTATTATCACTTAGGAATAAAATTTTTCATGCTACCCCTTCAGCTGAAAATATAGGAAAACTTGCAACAATAAAATTTGATGATTGGAAGGTTAATAATCCCTTTGATATGGTTCCAGAGTATATTGCACCTTTTGTGGTGCATTCAAAAAAATGATCATCAGACAGGGAATCAAAACAGATCTAGAAAAAATATACCAAATTGAAAAACTTGTATTTCCAAAATCCTACTGGAGTAAAAGTATGCTCAGTCAGGAATTACAATTTAACAATGATAGGCTGTCATGGGTTGTTGAAAAATGTGAGGAATTAATAGGGTATTGTATGCTTCGGTTTGGATTCGATGAAATTCAATTGATAAACATGGCGATTCTTCCACAATATCAAAAGCGGGGAGTTGGTACCAGTCTTTTAAATCATTTTTTAAACCAAATTCCTCCTAAAACATCCGTATCTTTAGAAGTAGAAAGAGGTAATTTCCCCGCCATCAATCTTTATTTAAAAATAGGTTTTGAGGAGATTGGAATTAGGAAAAATTATTACCAGAATGGTTCAGATGCTATGGTTATGCAATTAACAACCAAATGAAGAATTGGTTACCGTTTAACGATGTCTTGGTTTAAAAGAAAAGAAAAAAAAATTAAGGATTCGGAAAAAAAATCGATTCCAGATGGATTATGGGATAAATGCCCATCCTGTTCTGAAATACTTTATCGTCCGGAATTAGAGAAGAATTTATCTGTTTGCCACCATTGTAATCACCATTTCAGAGTGATACCTCAGATATATGTTGACTTATTATTAGATGAAGGTACAGAAAAACAAATCTTTCAAAAACTGGAATCAAAAGATTTTTTAAAGTTCAAAGCTGGGAAGAAGTACAAAGATCAAATCATTGCTGCGAAAAATAAGACTGGTGAAAATGATGCCATTAAAGTCTATGAGGGAAAAATTAATAGCCAGGATATAATTCTAGGAATTATGAATTTCAGCTTTATCGGCGGCAGTATGGGCTCGGTTGTCGGAGAAGCAGTTTCAAGATCTATTCAAAAAGCGAATGAATTAAAAATTCCTTATATATTAATATGTGCGTCCGGTGGTGCCCGCATGCAGGAGGGTGCAATTTCACTGATGCAGCTTGCAAAAACCAGCACACAATTAGCCAAATTTGCTAAAAATGGTGGACTTTATATTCCAATTCTTACTGATCCCACAACTGGTGGTGTAACAGCCAGTTATGGTATGCTTGGTGATATTATCTTAGCTGAGCCTGGTGCGCTAATTGGATTTGCCGGCCCTCGTGTTATTAAACAAACTATTGGTCAAGATTTACCAAAAGGATTCCAGCGATCAGAATTTTTATTGGAAAAAGGATTTATCGATCATATCATACCCAGGAAAGAGATGAAAGAAAAAATATCAACCATCCTTTCCATTCTTGCATGAAAAAACCAAAAATTCTGATTTCAAATGATGATGGCATATTCGCTCCTGGGATTAGAGCTTTATGGGAAGCCATGTCGGAAATCGGTGATCCAATTGTTGTTGCTCCAGATACAGAACGAAGTGCAGTTGGGCATGCCATTACAATCACAGACCCATTACGGGTAGTACCCGTTCATCGTTCTGGTGGGTTCGAAGGATTAGCCGTATCCGGTACACCTGCTGATTGTGCTAAAATTGCTATTAAATCCATTTTAGATCAGAAACCTGATCTGATGATTTCAGGGATTAATTCAGGATCAAACCTAGGGACTAATTTAATTTATTCTGGTACTATTTCAGCCGCTACAGAAGGAACAATGTTAGGCATCCCTGCTATCGCCATTAGCTTAAATTCTTATGCGTCAGATGACTATCGCGGGGCAAAACAAACTGCAATTCAAATCGCCCAAAATGTACTTTCTTTTGGGATTCCTAAAGGAACTTTGCTAAATGTGAATGTACCATATTGCATACCGGAAAAAATCAAGGGAATAAAGATAACCCGGCAAGGTAAACAATATTTTAAGGATGAATTTGAAAAACGTGAAGATCCTCGCGGCAGATCTTACTATTGGATGAAGGGAAATGTAGTGGATAAGGATGAAGATATAATGTATGATGGGAAAGCTGTCAAAGAAAATTATATTAGTATTACTCCGATCCAATTTGACATGACTAATGAAGGCGCAATTAATGATTTAAAAATTAGATTAGAAAATGAGTGATATTCATAAGCACGGAGTTGTGATTCTTGATTTTGGATCACAATATACTCAACTCATTGCACGCCGAATTCGTGAACAAAATGTATTTTCTGAAATTTTACCTCCGGAAAAGTCATTATCAGATATTTTAAATCGTAAGCCTGCTGCGCTAATTTTATCAGGTGGCCCATCCAGCGTATACTGGGAAGAAGCACCTGAGTTTGATGAAGAAATTCTAGAAATTGATATACCAATCCTGGGTATCTGTTATGGGCTTCAATTGTTGGCTCATCATCATAAAGGAGAAGTAAAAAGTACAGGGCACGGTGAATATGGCTTTGCAACAATCAAAGTGGATGATTCTTCTTCCTTATTTGCGAATGTGGCTTCAGAATCAAAAGTTTGGATGAGTCATATGGATAGAGTAACCAAACTCCCGGAAGGCTGGCATACTTTGGCCCATTCATCTAATGGTGTGATTGCAGCTATGTCAAATAAAGAAGGAACACGATTTGCTACCCAGTTTCATCCGGAAGTGATACATACAGAAGTTGGTAAGGAAATTCTAAATAATTTTTTATTTTCAATCGCAAATTGTTCTCCATCCTGGACACCTGGTAATTTTATTAATGAGCAGGTTGAACTTATTCGTAAACAGGTAGGGGATGGAAAAGTTTTGGTAGGCGTGAGCGGCGGAGTAGACTCTACAGTAGTAGCTGCATTGTTGCATAAGGCTATTGGTGAAAGGTCAACCGCTGTATTAATAGATCATGGGTTACTTAGAAAAAATGAATCTGGTGATTGCGTTAAAGCTTTAAAAGATGGTCTTATGGTTAATATTCATTGTTTTGATGAATCTAAGATTTTTTTATCCAAACTAGCGGGAGTAACAGACCCGGAACAAAAGCGAAAAATTATAGGAAACCAATTCATTTATTCTTTTGATCGTATTGCTGAAGAATTAGGGAAAATGGAATTTTTAGCACAGGGTACGTTGTACCCTGATGTTATTGAAAGCGGTGTCAACAAAGGCAAAACGGCGCATGTAATAAAAAGTCATCACAATGTAGGAGGTTTGCCTGATGAAATGAAATTTGAACTAGTAGAACCGCTTCGGGATTTGTTTAAAGATGAAGTAAGAAATGTAGGAAGAGAATTAGGATTGCCACAAACATTGATTGAACGCCATCCATTTCCTGGACCAGGATTAGCTGTTCGAATTATTGGAGATATAACTAAAGAACGGATCAAAATTTTACAGGAAGCTGACCAGATTTATATGGATGTTCTACATGAAGATCAACTTTATAATGAAATCTGGCAGGCGTTTGCTATTTTAATACCAGTTCAGACAGTTGGAGTTATGGGCGATCAGCGTACCTATGAGAACTTATTGGGGGTTCGTGCAGTTACAAGTACTGATGGTATGACTGCAGACTGGTTTCGTATGCCGCAGGAAACATTATCAAAAATTTCGAACCGGATTGTGAATAAGGTTGGTGGCATCAATCGAGTTGTTTACGATATCACATCCAAACCTCCTGGAACAATTGAATGGGAATGATACTATAATGTTTAATTGCGATTGGATGTTAAAATAAATATTGTTATAGAAAAAAAAGCTTAGATTGTTCCATTGGAATTATAAACCTTATCAAGGTTATACAAAATATTATTTGAGTTACAGAAAGTAATAATTAAACCATAAATTATTGAGAATTTAAAATGTGTGGTATTGTAGGATATGTAGGAGCAAGGGATTCTGTCCCAATTTTATTAAAAGGGTTAAAACGTCTGGAATATAGAGGGTATGATTCAGCTGGAATCGCTCTTATAAATGGTAAATCTGTTTCTTCAATAAAAAAGGCAGGAAAAGTTTCACAGCTGCAATCTCTAATTGATGATACTTCGTTAAATGGTACTATAGGTATAGCTCATACTCGCTGGGCAACTCATGGTGAACCAAATGATATAAACGCTCATCCTCATTTAGATCACACTGGTAAAATTGCTCTTATCCACAACGGTATTATAGAAAACTATGAGATACTAAAGGATGTTTTACAGAAACAAGGAATTTCATTTACTAGTGATACGGACTCTGAAGTCTTGTGCCAACTCATCTCTGCATTATACTACAATGGTGATAAAATTACCTTTGAAGAAGCAGTAAGAGCCGCATTACAGGATGTAGTAGGCGCTTTTGGTATTGTTGTAATTTGCTCCGATGAACCTGAGACAATGATTGCTGCACGCATGGGAAGTCCTCTGGTTCTTGGTGTCGGAGACGGTGAATATTTTTTGGCCAGTGATGCATCGCCTATCGTTGAGCATACCAGAAGTGTGATTTATTTAGATGATGGTGAAATGGTGAAATTGACACATAATGATCATATTATATCAGAGATTAATTCCCAAAACATTATAACAAAAAAATTAATTTCCATTAACTTAAGTATAGAAGAAATTGAAAAAGGCGAATTTCCTCATTATATGTTAAAGGAGATATACGACCAAAATCATTCGATTTCTGATACAATGCGGGGCCGCATAAATTTGGAAGATGGCACTACTCAGTTAGGCGGTATTTCTAATTATATCCCAAACCTTGTTTCTGCCTCCCGAATTTATATCACAGCCTGTGGCACATCCTGGCATGCAGGACTTATTGGCAAACAATTGATTGAAGATTATGCACGGGTGCCTGTTCATGTGGAATATGCTTCGGAATTTCGTTACAGGAATGCTATTATTGATAGCAATACCGTACTAATTGCTGTTAGCCAATCAGGCGAAACAGCTGATACATTAGCAGCTATTCGAAAAGCTAAAGAATTAGGTGCTATTACATTAGGAATTTGTAACGTTGTTGGAAGTACCATAGCTCGGGAAACTGATGCGGGTATTTTCACCCATGCGGGGCCGGAAATTGGTGTGGCTTCCACAAAAGCATTTACATCGCAGGTTACAGTACTCACCATGCTGGCACTTATGCTTGGACGAAAACTGGGCATCGCAAAAAATCGCGGACAAAATTTATTAAGAGCTCTGACTCGAATTGATCAGGATGTTAACACTATTCTTGATTCAAGGGAAAAAATCCTGGAAGTAGCAAAGAATACTGTTCATGCTGATAATTATCTTTATTTAGGGCGTGGTCTCAATTTCCCTGTGGCGTTAGAAGGCGCGCTAAAGCTGAAGGAAATTTCTTATATCCATGCAGAAGGCTATCCTGCAGCGGAAATGAAGCACGGTCCCATAGCGCTTATAGATGAAAATATGCCTGTTATTTTTATTGCACCACAAGATGGAACATTCACAAAAATATTGGCGAATATTCAGGAAGTTAAAGCTCGAAAAGGCATCGTAATTACCATAACAGATCAAGCCAATACAGAACTCAGATCATTGTCCGATTACATTTTAGAAGTACCGCAAACCGATCAACATTTATTCCCAATCACCAGTTCTATTATTTTGCAATTATTAGCCTACGAATTAGCTGTCCTTCGGGGTTGTGATGTTGATATGCCTCGCAACCTCGCCAAGAGCGTTACAGTAGAGTAGATCGCTATTGTAGGGTTTTATCATCTCTTGATGATATAGACTTCAATTCATCCCGACCCTATTTTCAATTTACGAAACGGTAATTAACTTTATTAAATCTTCCGATTCTTTTAAATTCCTTTAATGAAATAGGAGGTATAGAATATGAAATTTATCCAAACAATAAAAAAAGTAGAAACTGTGATCCTTGGTGAAAGAAAGCCAAAGAACCATTGGAAAAAATATCGGAAAACAAAGTCTTAGAAAAACTTGATTATTGCGGGATTTTCTTTTTTTTATCTATTTTTTTGTAAATTGATGGGTGTTCAGATGAAAAACCACCTAATTATATCCGTACTACTTTTTTCTTCAGGGTTTACCCAGAATAGTGGTGATAGTGTAATCTTTTTCCAAAATGAAAACTATATTGGGGACTTAATCGCTGGTAAAAAAGAAGGGAAAGGGACCTTTACTTATCCTAATGGTGACACCTATATTGGTGAATTCAAAAATAATTTATTTCACGGTCAAGGTATTCTTTATTTTACTGGCGGGGAACGCTATGAAGGTGAATGGATAAATGGAAAAAAAGAAGGTCAGGGGACTTATTTTTATCTCTTTGGAAAAACCTATAAAGGCAGTTGGAAAAATGATCAAAAAGACGGCTATGGTACCTACACCTACCAATTTGGCGAGAGTTATGAAGGTGAATGGAAAAATGATATTCAGGAAGGTCAGGGCACTTTTAATGATACCAATGGAAATATCTATATGGGAGATTGGGTAGATGGAGATATGGAAGGTACTGGAATTTATATTTTTAGCGGGGGTAATATATATGAAGGTGAATTTTTAGCTGGTAAAAAACATGGGAAGGGAACTTTTAAATATGCCAACGGGGATAAATATGTAGGAGAGTTTGAAGATGGTCATATGGAAGGCCGGGGTATTTATACGTTTCAAAATGGTAATATTTATGAGGGTGAATGGGAAAATGATATGAGTACCGGCATGGGACTTTATACCTTTAAAAATGGGAATTCCTATAAAGGTATGTTTAAAGATGGTAAAAGAGATGGAAGGGGTACATTCGTTTACTCAGATGGTGAAAAATATGTAGGTGAATTTGAAGCTGGTAAAAAAGCTGGACAGGGAATTTATACATATAAAGACGGTCAAATATATAAAGGTTCATTCTGGGATGGTCAAAAAAATGGGAAGGGGGCATTAACTTATCCAAATGGCAATACATTTGTGGGTGAATGGAAAAATGATCTGCAGGAAGGATATGGTGTGTTCACCTATGCGAAGGGCGGGAAATATGAAGGTAATTGGAAATATGGTAGAGAAAATGGTCAAGGTACTTTTGATTACCCGAATGGAGATTATTACAAAGGTGATTTCAAAAATGGCAAAATGGACGGTGTGGGGGTCTATATTTTTAGTAATGGAAATAAATATGAAGGGCAATGGAAAGATGATAAAATGACAGGTCAGGGTATTTTCATACTAAAACATGGTGATAGGTACGAGGGATCTTTCACCAATGGTAAATTAAATGGTCAAGGTACATTTTTTTCATCGAGAGGCGATATCTATAGCGGGCAGTATGTGGATGGGAAAATGTATGGTAAAGGTATATTCACATTCGCAAGTGGAAATGAATATATTGGTTATTGGAAAGATGATAAAATGGATGGATACGGAACATTTAATTTTCTAAATGGTGATATTTATGATGGTCAATATTCGCAGGGAAAAATGAATGGCCATGGCATTTATATGTACAAGAACGGTGATAAATACGATGGTCATTGGAAAAATGATAAGAAGAATGGACTTGGACTTTTTTCTTACGAAAATGGAGATCTATATGAAGGTGAATATGTAGATAACATGATGACAGGTCTGGGCAAGTATACATTTAAAGATGGTTCTTATTATGATGGTGAATGGTTCAATAACAAAATGTTGGGTTATGGAACATATTTATATCCAAATGGAGAAAAATATTCTGGAAATTGGGCTAATGAAAAAAGAAATGGGCAAGGGACTTTTTATTATAAAAACCAAGATGTCTATGATGGTAATTGGATCAATGATAGCCGTGAGGGGAAGGGCATATTAACCTTTTCCAATGGCGAGAGTTATGAAGGTGAATTCAAAAATAATAATTTATCCGGTAAAGGTAAGTACACGTTTAGTAATGGTGATATTTATGATGGAGATTGGAAAAAAAAGGAAAGAACTGGTCAAGGAAGGCTCACCTATACCAATGGTAACTCTTATAAAGGTCAATTCTTAAATGGAGAATTAAATGGGAGAGGCTTAATGACTTATGAGAACGGTGATACCTATGAAGGAACTTGGAAAAATAATAAAAAGAGTGGAAGGGGAAATTATTTATACGCAAACAAAGACAAATATAAAGGTTATTGGAAAAATGATCAAAAAGATGGTTGGGGATCCATGATATATTTAAATGGGGAACGTTACGATGGAGATTGGAAAGAAGATCAAGCCCACGGACAGGGAACTTTTTATTACATCACAGGAGAAAAATATAAAGGGTCGTGGGTTAATAATAAAAGAGAAGGTCGTGGAATCTTAACCAATAAAAATGGAGACCGTTATTTTGGAGATTGGAAAAACGATCAAATTAATGGTAGCGGAACTTTTATTTCTACAAACGGCGATAAATACGAAGGTGAGTGGGAAAATCATAAGCGTAATGGCGTGGGAGTCATTATTTATGCTAACGGTGACCGTTACAATGGATCATGGAAGTATGGGGAAAAAACCGGACAAGGGGTCTTTCGATACAATGATGGTGACCAGTATGAAGGTGACTGGAAAAATGATAAACAGGATGGGATAGGTAAATATATTTATTCTAACGGAGATATTTATGAAGGAGAATATTCGCAAGGTATGATGCAAGGCTGGGGAACTTATTTTCATTCCAGCGGGAATATTTATAAAGGTTATTGGGAAAATGATAAAAAAGAAGGTCAGGGTACTTTTACATATACTAATGGTGAAGAATATGATGGTCAATGGAGTAATGACCAAATGACTGGTTTAGGCACATACACTTATTTAAACGGTGATTTTTATGTTGGCAATTTAAAAGTTGGGAAAAGAGAAGGATTTGGTAGCATCACTTTTGCCAATGGGGAAAAATATGAAGGAATATGGAAAAAAGATAAGATGGTTGGCGAAGGGAAGTATTATTATCAAAATGGTGATATCTATGAAGGTGAATGGGAAAATGACCGCAGGCATGGAAATGGTTTACTTACCTATGATAATGGAAATACTTATGATGGCAAATGGAAAAATGGCAAGCGATATGGTGAAGGAATAATTAAGAATATAGTTGATGGATATGAATATTCAGGTACGTGGGTTAATGACCAAAAAAATGGAAAAGGCATATATTTATCTACGGTAGGAGACCAATACGAGGGTAATTTTAAAAATGGAGAGATGGAAGGAGATGGTATTTATATTTTTAATAGCGGGAACATTTATGAGGGTGAATTTTTGGCTGGAAAAAAATATGGAAAAGGTTTACTTAAATATGCTAATGGGGACAAATATGAAGGTCAATTCCAGAATGATTTTATGGAAGGCCGTGGTAAATATACATTTCAAAATGGTGATATTTATGAAGGTGAATGGAAAAATAATAAGAAAGATGGTAAGGGAAGCATTAGTTTTATAGATGGTGAAGAATATGATGGTGAATGGACTGATGACGAAATTGCAGGAATAGGAACATTCTCCTATTATAATGGAGATATATATATAGGGAATTGGAATGAAGGTAAAAGAGAAGGATTTGGAGAAATAACTTTTGCAAGTGGTGAAAAATATGAAGGATCTTGGGAAGGTGATAAAATGACCGGTATTGGTAAGTATTATTATTTAAATGGTGATTTTTATGTTGGAGAATGGAAAAATAACCAAAGGCATGGGAATGGTTCATTAACGTATAAAAACGGAAATATCTATGAAGGGGAATGGTTAAATGGAAAAAGAAATGGTGAGGGAATACTCAAGAACATAATAGATGGATTTGAGTATTCAGGTAATTGGACAGACGATCAAAGAAATGGAAAGGGTCTGTATATTTCTACATTTGGCGACCAGTATGACGGAGATTTTAAAAATGGAAGAATGGAAGGGAATGGTAAATTTTTATCTTCAGTTGGAGATCTATATGAGGGTGAATGGAAAAATGATAGAATGAATGGGTATGGGACTCTGACAGAAAATGATGGTGGAAAGTATGTAGGTGAATTTAAAGATGATTCATTTTTTGGAACTGGTTCAATGACATATCCTAATGGAAATCTATACGAGGGTGAATGGAAAAATGGAAAGTATTATGGTCAAGGTATATTGAAGTATTATGATGGATCATTCTATAGGGGAAATTGGAAAGATGGTAAAATGTCAGGAAACGGTTATTATTCCTATTCTAATGGGAATCGCTATGAAGGAATGTTCTCTAATAATCAGAAAAATGGAAAAGGTAAGTTCATTTATTCAAATGGCAATAAATATGTAGGTGTGTTTAAAAATGACAAAATGGAAGGCATAGGCACGTTCACTTATACCAATGGAAATCGCTATGAAGGAGAGTTTAAAGAAGGAAAAATGGAAGGAAAGGGAACTTTTATTAATGCAGAAGGGAAAAAAACTGAAGGTGTATGGAAAAATGGGAAACCACTAAAATGGTAAAGTCCTTACCTAAAAAAATTAAATCAATCTTGACTATTATATGCCAAAAATATTTTTCATAATAATTGCATTATTTATACTAAAAAGCTGTACTATTTTTGATAAACCGGAAATTGACATTTCTCCAAACCAGTGGACAGGGAAAAAGATTTATTTTGTTGATTTAGATGATGACTACAAAAAGACAGCAGCTTTCAATAGAGTCTGGTCTAAACTATATGCTAAGAGATTTCATCCTTACCACCGTTTACAGCATAAACAGTTTACAATTATTGGGACTTATGAGACTTGGAAAAATGATTATTTGATCATTCAAGATGGGAAAGGCCGTCTATTCAAAAAACTTTTTAATTTTCAAGTAGGTGATAAGCCTAACTTTCCAAGTTATATACTTTTCCATGATATTTTAGATTCAGCTAATGCCATGATAGGTAAAACGATTTGGTTGAACAATACATTGGATTTTAAAGGTTTTTACTCATTCGCTGATTATGAATTTAAAAGATTTGAATCGGTAATTGTGGTGGATGTTCATCAATATCAAAACAGTAATCAGGATTATCCAATTTGGCTGAAAGTAAAAGCAAAAAATGGCTTGGAAGGTTTTGTCCGATTTAATGGAAAGGAGGGGCGAATTGGTATTCAAGATCATTATTACACATCTGATCCACTACCAAGAGAATGGGAAAAAAAAGTAATTGAGCTGATACAAAATAGAAAGATAAAATTAGGTATGACAGAAAGGCAATTGCGTTTAGCTATTGGCAACCCCGATGAGTTGCATCATACATCCAGCCGCCATGGACTAAGTAAACAATGGGTTTATGGAACAAATATGGGTGAAAGGACTTATTATCAATTTGAAAATGGCAAATTGATATTTGTGAATGAATAGAATTGTAAATGATGAGTGGGTTAATATTATTATGATTCTAAGGAAGCAATCAATTTTCAGATTATTTATTGCATTGTTAGCCTTTACTTCTTTTCCTGCGCTAGCCGAACAATTTGATTCCTTATCCTATTATGAAAAGTTTGCTTTAGCAGCCCAAAATTATGAGGTAGGTAGGTTTCGATTAGCTGAAAAGCAGTTTTCATCCATTTTAATTCATGATAGGGATTATCGCGATCCAGCATCGCAGCTTATGTTAGCTAAAACTCAATATCGACAGGAAAAATGGGCCGAAGCGGCTCGATCTACGAAATCAATATTTTTGAATTTTCCGGGGTCTCCCTATCAATATTTTTCTTTAATTCTCATGGGAGATATTGCTTTATCGCAAGGTAAAATTAATCAGGCGTATCAAAAATATCTATCTGTTCGTCCATGGATAAGTGATTCATTGTATTTAGCTGAAATAGATCAGCGTATTATTAATTGTATTGGCGGTGGGCTAAAGGAAGAAAAAGTCGAGGGACTTTTATTTAAGGAGAATAATGACATTAACAGATCCATCATTAATCTTTCACGGGGTTATTTAGCATGGAAAAATGGTAATAATTATGATTTAACCTTAGCATTGAATGGTGTTGATTTGAATCAATTACCTATGAGTTTTGAGTTCATCTTCTCGAAATTGAGAAATATAAGTTTTACAGCACAATCTGAGCCAATTACCATTGCAGTAATACTGCCTCTAACTGGTCCAAATAAAGAGTTGGGGTACTCATATCTTTTGGGACTTGCTGAATTTTTAGAGAATGATTCTAGCGCCCATTCAATGAGATTCCTTATTTATGATACAGAAGGTAATGGTGCTAATGCGTTAAAAATAGTAAAAGCTCTGCAGACAAATCATTTAATCGCTGGAATTTTAGGACCGCTAACCAATGAAGAAGTTTTATCAATAGCAGGGATTAATTCTACCTTACCTATTCTGGTACCAAAATCCAGCTCATTGGAGATCTCTCAAATAGCACCGCACCTTTTCTTTTTATCCCCTTCATCAAAGACTATCGCACAGCGTACTGCACAATTAATGATAAATGAATTAGGATTTAAAAATATTGCAGTTTTATCTCCGGGTGAAGGGAAATCTAAGCTTATGACAGATTATTTTCTGGAAGAATGTTATCAATTAGGAGTAAATCCTGTCGCAGTAGAGTGGTATATAGAAAATCCAGATAATATATCCAGACAATTTCAATCAATCAGGCGCACTGCTTGGAAATTACTTCCTGAAAAAGATCCCCATGAAGATGCATTGAGTTTGGTTATTGATAGTCTAGATGCACTTTTTGATGTGGATGTAGGAGATTTTTTTGAATTACCTACAGAAGAAGAAAAAATGGACAAGAAGGATTCTTCAAAAGTTATTTTAGAAACAATAAATGCAATATATATCCCAATTCGGAGTGATGAGCTCATTTATGTTGGAACTCAATTTCCAGTATATAACTTAAAAACAACCTTATTTGGTAATCAAAATTGGTTGGATATGGAAATTTTGAATCAGGAATTAATTGGTCCTCACGTACAGGGAATGGTCATTGTATCGGATGTGAATTCTAATCTGTCTGAACAATTCGAGGATTTGTTTATTAACTATCATGCTTTAGCTTTGGATCATGCTACATTCTTACACTCAATCGTAAGTATAGGAATTACAACTCGTCGCCAATTGATGGATAAACTTAGAAATAGCGATGGATTTAATGGTAGGTATACATCAATTCGGTTTAAAGGTAAAAATTGGAATGAAAATGGTTCAACCATGATTTTAAAATATATGGGTCAATCTGTGGAAAATATTGGTGTCTACTATGGAAATATATTCAATACGGAAAATGAATGAGATACTCAGGTTTGTTAGATTTTTCTCACCATCTCTCCAATCAAAATATTCTTGCTGTTTTTTCGGATAAAACATTTCCCGCAGACGGTTTGGAGGGCAGAAAAAATTTTGCTATCCATTCAGGATTTGACCAAAATTCCCTCATCATACCAAAACAAACCCATTCAATAAATGTCACTTGTGTAAATAACCCGGGTAAAGTTTTAAATACCGATGGTGTATTTACGATGGTTCCTACTTTGACATGTTCATTACAGGTTGCTGATTGTTTACCAATTTATTTTTCTCATAGCTCAAAAGATATTTATGGATTGGTTCATGCAGGATGGCGTGGATTAGTTAATGGTATAATAGAAGAATCTGCAATTTTATTAAAACAGATGAATATTCCACTAATTAATATGGAAATATTGATCGGACCTTCTATTCAAAAATGCTGTTTTGAAGTTAATGATGATGTGATTAATCAATTTGATTCAAAATTTATCCTTAAAAAAAATAATGGAAAATTTCAGATTGACCTACAAAAATTCGCGATATGGAAATTGATAGATATGGGTTTTAATTCAAAAAACATAATGAATATCCAAGATTGTACCTTTTGTAATTCAAGCAATTATCATTCTTATCGGCGAAATGGGAAAAAAGCAGGGCGAATGATTGGTTTGATTGGGATTAATTCAAATTAACATCAATTATTAACTTTACTAGCTTTGAAAACTCAAAATTAAATTCTAAAAAATTTTTTGACTTATGACACTCATTGAAGCAATAATACTGGGTATTATTCAGGGATTTACCGAATTCTTACCTATCAGTAGCTCAGGGCATTTAGTGTTGGGGCAAGCTATTTTAGATATTGATCAACCTGGAAATGAATTTGAAATACTAGTCCATTTAGGCACACTGGCTAGTGTAATAGTAGTCTTTTACAATGATATAACTGGTTTAATGTTTTCTATAAAAGAAAAAAGTACTCAGAAATTCATTTTATTCATTTTATTGGGTACCGTTCCTGCTGTTATTATTGGATTAGGTATGAAGGTGTTCATTAATAATCTATTTGAAAATGTTACGGTAGTGGGTTTAGCACTAATGTTCACTGGAGTTATACTTTATGGATCATCATTTATTAAAAGAAAAAATAAAGACCATAGTTTTATTAGTTCGATCCTTATTGGTTGTGCACAAGCAATTGCAATTATTCCTGGCATCTCCAGAAGCGGAATGACAATTAGTGCAGCTCTTTTTCTTGGTTTATCATCCAAAGAGTCAGCTCGTTTTTCATTTTTATTGGCAATTCCGGCCATTACTGGAGCAGGCCTATTAATTGCACTTGATTTAGATAGGGCTTTTCCGCTAACAGGGATAGTATCAATGGCCGCCTTTTTTAGTTCATTTATAATTGGTATATTAGCTTTAAAGTGGCTCTTAGGTTGGTTAGAACAAGGTAAATTTCATTATTTTGGTTTTTATTGCTTTGGAGTTGGGCTTTTAACATTGTTGATTTAAAATGGATTTAATTGGTATCATTTTTATTCTATACCTTGGACTTCTCTTGGGTGTAGGTGTTTGGACTTTCAAATTTAATAAAACACAAGAAGATTATCTACTGGCGGGACGAAAACTTGGACCATGGGTAACAGCATTCTCTGAGCGAGCATCAGGAGAATCTGCATGGTTGTTGCTTGCTTTACCGGGAGCTGCTATTTCTATTGGTTTAGGTGAATCTTGGACAGTAATTGGTATTATTTTAGGTATTAGTGCTTCCTGGCTAATTATTGCCGAAAAACTTAGAGAAGAGACTGAAAAGTACAATGCACTAACGATTCCGGAATATCTTCACCGGCGTTTTAATGATACCAGCAATATAATTCGATTGTTTTCAGCAATTATTATTGCATTCTTTTTTATGTTTTACGTATCAGCTCAGTTTCATGCTTCAGGTAAGGTATTGAATTCACTCTTTAGATTGGATCCAATTATGGGTATATCTATTGGAGCTGCAGTTATTATATTATACACTTTAATGGGTGGCTTTTATGCCGTAGCATGGACTGACCTTCTACAAGGTATTTTGATGCTTGGGACTTTAGTTATTTTGCCTATCGCTGGATTTCTTGAATTGTCAGGATCTGAAAAATCAATACCAGTTAGTTTGTCTATAGCAGATCAAGTATTTCATAATAATAATGATTCATATTTTATGGGTAAGAGAGGTATAGCTGCATTTATAACAGCATTAGGTGGTCTAAGTTGGGGGCTTGGCTATTTAGGACAGCCTCATCTTGTTATTCGATATATGGCTATTCGTAGTTCAAAGGAAATAAAAATAGCACGTAATATTGCGATTGCCTGGGCATTACCCGGGGTTACAGGTGCATTTTTGGTAGGAATTGTTGCACTCTTGTATTTTGGACCTGAATATTTCCAAGCTGTAGATCCTGAACAGTCTATGCCGCTTCTTGCTAGTCAATTACTCCACCCAATTCTTGCAGGATTATTCATTTCCGGTGCAGTAGCTGCAATGATGTCAACAGCTGATTCCCAGTTATTAGTATCAACTTCAGCTGTAACGGAAGATTTAGGTGTGGGGTTTACTGCAAAAGAAAAAAAAATAACAGCA
>CAJWHW010000028.1:0-24046 GCA_913040915.1 uncultured Fidelibacterota bacterium
GCCATCTGCCCAGAAAATGCTGCTGTTTTATCCATTAATCAGTCACCAGTTCATTTAACGGAATATCATATTAATGAAAATGAGATTAAACTGCATGGTCATTCAGTCATGATGGGTTATTTGGATCATGTCATGAATAAAAAGCAGTTCCGTGACGGAGGATTTTTTTTAAATATTTAAACACAGATAATACAAAAAAACTCTAAGCCAATTAGGAGTGATGGATTTATTGCATATTGTGTTTCTAATTCTATATTAGGCCAAGACTCTAGTTAAAACACTTTTTGATTTTGGTGCACTCTTCGTTTAAGAAATATCTGCTAAGACTTCTGCAGCATGTTCTTTTGGCTTAACCTTTTCATAAGCTTTTTTTACCATCCCATTTTCATCAATGAGGTAAGAATACCGAAAAATGCCTTCATATTCTCTACCATACATTTTTTTTGTTCCCCAGGCTTTATAAGCTTTAATTGTGGACTTTTCAGGATCAGATAGAAGTTGAAACGGAAACTCCTGTTTATTGCAAAAATTCTTTTGTGCTTTTACAGAATCAGCACTCATACCAATAATAGCTGTATTCTTCTTTTCAAAATTTTGAAACTCATCCCGGAGCTTCTGGCCTTCATTCGTTCATCCCGGTGTGCTGGCTTTGGGATAAAACCAGAGCAGTACTTTTTTCCCTTTAAAATCTGACAGGCTCACAGAATTTCCATCCTGATCTTCCAATGTGAAATCCGGTGCTTTCGTTCCTTCCTTTAACATGTTTTCTCCTGATCCTTTTTTTATAGTGCAGAGAATATTTTTTTACTTCCCTGCGTTCTCAGTGTCATTTGAATTTAAAATTATTTCTGACCATCTCATGCGGTCATCATTGGCAAGGACCATACCATTTACTGCGGTAATGCCTTTCTTTTGTCCGTTCCAAACTAATGTTTGAAGGGCAATTTCATAATCTGTCCATTGATATTCACAATGTTCATCAGAAAGAGTTACATCTTCCTGATCTACTTCTATGCCAAAAACGGGTACCAAATTAATACGGTCATCGTGTTTTTCATAAAATCGACTCACATGATCTGCAACAAAGATCCTTAATGGATCGAAACCCGTTTCTTCTTTTAGCTCCCGAACAGCTGTCTGCCAGGCTTCTTCCCCGTCTTCGATCTTTCCTGCAACACCTTGCCAAAGATGTTCATATAGTTTTGTCCTGGCACGCTTCATTAACAGGAATTTTATTTTGCTTTCTTTTCTGTGGTATACGTAAGCATCTACCACCCTGACTTTTACATCCGGCATTACATACCTTTTTGATCTTTCATAATATTCAGTGAATTTTTTGACCATTTATCAAAATCACCTAATTGAATTTTTTCTCTCATTTTTTTCATCAGATTTAGATAAAATGCCAAATTCAGTGTAGAAGCAATTCGTAGGCCAAGGACTTCATTAATATTGAATAAATGTCTTACATAGGATCTGGAAAAAACATTACCCCACTTATGGGAACTTTCAGGATCTACAGGAGAATGATCGTCCTTGTATTTTTCATTTTTAATATTAATCACACCTTTAGTTGTGAAAATGTGTCCATTCCGACCATTTCGTGTCGGCATTACACAATCGAACATATCTACACCGCGTTGTACGGCCTGAATAAGGTCTGAAGGCTTTCCAACGCCCATTAAATATCGAGGTTGATCTTTAGGCAAAATGGAATCACAAAATTCTAATGTGTCTAGCATGGCATTTTTTTCTTCTCCCACAGCCAAACCACCGATAGCCATTCCACAGGTAGAAAATGGAATAAGCTCTTCAGCACTTATTTGTCTTAAATCATGACTCACTGCTCCCTGTATGATGGGGAAAAGCGTTTGCCTGTAATGATAGAGTCTAGAATTATCTCCCAGCCAATCTGTACATCGTTTCATCCACCGCGTTGTTCTATTTACTGCATCTAGTACATTTTTTTCATCTGCATCACCAGGCGGACATTCATCAAAAGCCATGATAATATCTGCGCCCAGATTACGTTGAATTTCCATAGAAAATTCTGGGGTAAACATGTGGCGGCTGCCATCTATATGAGATTGGAATTCAACACCATCATCGGTAATTTTATTTAACCGCGCCAGAGAAAAGACTTGAAAACCTCCGCTGTCTGTCAGAATTGGTTTATCCCAGGTATTGAATTTGTGTAACCCTCCCGCTTCATAAATGATTTTCATCCCGGGGCGCAAATACAAATGGTACGTATTTCCCAAAATAATTTGAGAGTCAACATCTATTAAATCATCTGGTGACATTGTTTTTACCGCACCAACTGTACCTACAGGCATAAAAACCGGAGTCTCAATGGCACCATGATCTGTTTGCAAAAGACCAGTTCTGGCAGATGTATTTGGATCAGTTTGGTGTATATTAAAATTCACGAGTTAACTCAATCTCTTGTAAACCAGTTTAGAAGGAAATATTAAAATAAAATTTGAAAAACATCTTTCACGAATTTGACAGGTTGAATATCACATTTAATTTTTTTCAATTTTTTATTGAAGCTACCTGATGGAATAATGGCTGTTTTAAATCCTAATACAGCCGCTTCTGAAAGCCGGTGCTCTAATTTACTGATGGATCTGATTTCGCCTGCTAAACCCACTTCACCCAGCAATACTGTATTTTCTTCAATAGGTTTATCCATTGCGCTGGAAGCAATAGATGAAATGATAGACAAATCTGCCGCAGGGTCATCCACTCGCAGTCCGCCAACCAGATTCACAAAGACATCTTTCATTCCCATAGATAAACCCATTCGCTTTTCTAATACAGCAATAAGCATCCCCAGTCTTTTATAGTCAAAACCATTCACATTTCGCTGCGGCGTGCCAAAATTTGAACTAGAGACTAAAGCCTGGACTTCAACCAAAATTGGTCGCGTCCCTTCCAGAGATGGATAAATACTAGTTCCAGGAATACTGACGCTTCTTTCTGCTAAAAACATTTCGGATGGGTTCTCAATTTCTTTTAGGCCACCGGAGTCCATATGAAAAATGCCAACTTCATGCGTAGTTCCAAATCTGTTTTTCGCTGATCTCAATATACGATGATCATACCGGTCGTCTCCTTCCATATACAAGACTGTATCTACCATATGCTCTAACATTTTTGGCCCGGCAATGGATCCGTCTTTCGTAACATGACCAACAATCAGAATAGTTACATCCTTTTGTTTAGAAATCTCAAGCAATCGTTGTCCGCAATCTCTGATCTGGCTGGGTGAACCAGGCAAAGAATCGAGCTCTCCGTTCATGATGGTCTGAATTGAATCCACAATGACTAATTCTGGCTGAATTCTATCAATATGCGATATGATTCCATCCAATTGATTTTCACCCGATAAGAATAATTGCTCCGAACTAACACCCAATCTTCTTGCTCGAAGAGCAACCTGTTCTTCACTTTCTTCTGCAGAAATATAGAGCGCTTTTTGGGTTGATCCTGAACATATATGCAATGCCAGAGTTGACTTCCCAACACCTGGATTTCCGCCCAGAAGTACCAGTGACCCTGGCAAAAGACCACCGCCCAAAACACGGTCTGCTTCACCTAAACCTGTGTGAATTCGGTCTTTTTGTTCAATCCTTAATATATCAGATAAGTTTTTGGAATCTCGCAGTACGGCAGTACGGCCATTTTTCTTCGCCGACACTTTAAATTCTGATAGAGTGCTCCATTCTTTACAGGATGGACATTGGCCGTACCACTTGGGAAAATCATCTCCGCATGCGGAACATAAAAATGCTGTTTTGGTTTTGAGTTTAGCCATGACGGGGTAGGAAATTGCTCATCATAGCAAAAGAATTCAAGAGCGGTTTACCAATCAGGACCTAAGGAAAAATACCATTGTGGCTTAGAATAGCCATTTGGGTTTTTATCCCATGCTGTTTCAATTCTAAGTAGGAAGTAGCCCAAATTGATTTTGGTCCCCAAGCCAACGGTTGTTACCCATGGCGAAAAATCGGATAGCTGGCTAGTCCCGTATCTATCAGGCCAGTTTGTTGTTGAAAATTCATTAACATCATCCCACGCTGCTCCTATATCCATGAAGGCATGGCCTCTTATATTTCCCAGAATCATTTTAAGAGGAAATCCTAAAGCGAGATAATTAATAAACGGGAATCGAGCTTCAAAGTTAAAGAGGGCGGCGTTGGTTCCAAATCTTTCTGCAAACCTCGCACCTCGAAGAGGGAAGGCATATTCTGTGAAATAAATATCATGGATAAGGGAAGCATTAGAGGTGTCTAGGATCACATCCCTAAATTGACTTTGATCTTCAACACCATTCGTTTCGCCTCCACCTCCAAGTAGGTAGGGAATTCCGCCTAAGAAAAATTTTTGTTTATTCGGCCCCAAACTTATACCCCCAAAACCTCTTACCGCCAAGGTATAATCCTTGCCTATTCGCCAATATTTCCGCGCATCTAATTTAGCTGTCTGAAACTTTAGTTTGTTTGAACCATAACCGGGACTTAGAGTTATGGATAGGTTATGCCTAAATCCATCAATAGGGCCAGTAAACCCAAAGACAGAATTATCATAAATCCAGCTAAATCTGGGAAGTACGGTAGAATAGGATGAAGATTGACTTATTTCATAACGGATCTGACCGAACCCATCTATACGCTGTTGCAATAAGGAGTAACTGATATTATGCCAAGACAAACCATAGTCTAATCTTTGGAAACGACTTAGAGGCTGAGAAACAAGCCCTTGTAACCCCCAGTGTCTTAACCTGCCCAATGAATAATAATCAATGTTAAAAAAGTCCGCATTCTGGAATGCAACAAAATAATAATCAATGTTATTTTTCAGATAACCATATGAGAAAAAATAGTCACTGTTTTCCAATGTCAGAACCATTTCTGTCCCAAATGCAATTTGATGGTCTCCTAAAATATCGCTGAATGCAAAATAAGTCATTCCACTGGTGCCAAATACATTACTTATCTGGAGATTTCCACTAATAATATCCAATGTAAATCGGGTCTTATAAGATTTTGGAATGTAGTTTCCGTCAATTTTTGTTGAATCAACGGAAACTAATTCAGCATCGTCTCGTTCTTCCATTGATGAATTAAAATGATCATATCCTCTGGCGAATATCCAGTTGGAATAGCCTTCTGAAAACCCTTTTCCTCGCTGGCTGGATTTATGGCGACGCAGATCAGCTATTTTTTCATTGTTTTCTTCTTCACTAACTATAAATTGAGTTGGATTGACATTTTTTTCTTTTAACCTGAGTGGGTTTGCAATGCTGTATAGATCCCATCCAATCCCTCCATAACCTGCAAAAATAAGTAAATCATCATTGCCAGATAAAGTAGGCTGCTGCAGACCTGTCAACACATTGGTCACTGGATAAGCTTCCGCATTGCCATTCATTTCTCCTGTCTCAGAATTATAGTTATCTTTTAAAGGATGGATAAACAGATTCCATACACCATTGTAATCTGCAGTATAAAAAATCGCATCTTTAGTATTGGCCCATACTGGATGTGATTCATTATAATCGGTGGCAGTTATACGTTCGATTTTTTTACTTGCTACATCTACAGTATAGATATCAGTCTGCCTATAGTTATGATCCACCATTAGCCCACCATACTCACCGGAAACATAGTCGCCGCGATCAGAAACAAAAATGACTTTTGTGCCTGTCGGATCCCATGTCGGGTAAGCATCGGAAAAAATATCATCAGTTATTTTTCTGGTAGCCTTTTCATCCATATCATAGATATATATATCACTGGAAATTCCCATTTGCCCTACAAAAGCAATTTCATTCCCACGAGGACTCCATGCAGCGGAAAAAACACCTTCCATTTCCATTTCAATTTTTTGGCTTTTTCGTGATTTTACATCCACAATATGGAGTACATCACCCTTACCTGCCTTGGCTGCCAAAACAATCTTTTTGCTATCTGGAGACCACGAAAGCCCCGGCTGCAACCATTTCAATTCTTCGAAATCAACAGACCGGTTTCCTTTTACCAGTTTTTTAATTTGCTTGCCAGTCATGGCATCAAGAATGTGGATATCAAAATAACCGGATTGATCCGATAATACTGCGACCATACTACCGTCCGGTGAAAGCGCAGGGCTTACATTATAAAAATTGCGTGCTTTTTTATGATCTGTAAGTTTTTCTGACATATCTTCCAATGCATCACGATCCTTTACATCTGCCCAATATTCTTTCTTCAAATATTTGTGCCATTGGGTGGTAAGTTCATTAAAATTCATGCCCAACGCCCGTTCATAACCGCGTTCCGCATTCTGGGTAAATTTCATTGAACGAAAGACATCCCCAATTTTTTCTCTGCCGTATTTCCCTGCAATGAAACGCCATAAAGACTGACCACCCTTGTAAGCCATAAAATAGTTCAACTCTTTTACAGATGGCATTCTTTCATGGATTGCAATATCCCTTAGTACCATGTCTGCCTTGGTATCCCAATTTAAACTCAGATATTCAGCCAAACCTTCATTAGACCAGAGCGGTACCCTTATTTTTGTGCGGCTGGAGATTATGTGCTGCATACTGCCGCCATAAACCATATCATTAATTACAGCATGCACCAGCTCATGGTGAATCACATGTCGGAATTGCTCATAATTTCCTTCAAAGGGAAAAACAACTCGATTTTTGAAAAGCTCAGTGACACCACCTACTCCTTCCCGCATGTAGGGTCCAACCACATTTGTTTGCTGAAATTCATTATGTGAATTATAAACCATAATTGACACTCGGCGCTTTAGATCCCAGCGAAGATGCAATGAAATTTGTTCATAAGCTTCTTCTGCAACTTCAGCTGTGAATTCAGCTAATCCCTGTTTACCACCGTAATAATATATATCAAAATGAGGTGTTTGAATGAAACTCCATTCGAAATTCCTATACTGAACTTTATTTTGACCGAACGATTGGGCTTGGACGATCGTTAACAGGAAAACAATAAATGTTAAAATATATCTCATGAGCTCTAAATCTACGTCTATTTCCGACGTTGGTTCCTCTATCTTAGGTATAAATATGTATAGAATTCAACACTTCTAGTGATAGATTTATTCATTACCTCGAGTCTTGATCTATGAAAATTGGCAAGTTAAGTTTCGCCCGTCATGAAGACACCCCTCTATTTTATTTCTGACATTCATTTAAAAATACGAACTTCCCCTGAAGAGATAACTCGTCGGGAAAATTTGTATCGACTGCTGGATCAAGTCCGGGAAACCGGTGGCACTTGTTTTTTTGTAGGTGATTTATTTGATTTTTATTTCGAATACCCTGACCTTGTGCCCAAATCATATACTGATTTTTACCAAAAAGCCATGGCTATGAAGGAAGATGGCATAGCATTACATTTTATTTTGGGAAACCATGATTACTGGGTGCAAGAATTCATCACTGAAGAGATTATGGATAAAGTTTATTTTGATGATGCAGTTATTACTGTAAATGATAAAAAGTTTTTTATTACTCATGGTGACGGTATTTTAAGCTGGGATCATGGATACCGGTTATTAAAAAAAATAATTCGGTCTAAATTTTTTATTTGGGCTTTCCGATGGCTACACCCCACTATTGCTTATAAATTCGCAAATCTAATATCCAGAAGTGGAAGACATGATATGCATTCGGAAAAATTCAATGAAAATGTGCGTATTGAAATCCAAAAGATGGCTAAAATGAAGTTTGATAATGGCTTTGACTTCATGATCTGTGGGCATTATCATTTAGGTGAAATGTTTAGCGTGAATGAAAGAAAACTGGCCGTTTTAGGAGATTGGTTTTATCGTCCGTCCTATGCGGTATATGATGGGAAGGATCTAAGTCTCCATCAATGGGAGAACAATGATTAAGTTTATTATAACAGGAATTTGTACAATTTTTTTATTGAATGGTTGTTCAACGATCAAAAATCTGTTTGGCAAAAGAGGTATTGGAGACCCTAATGACTCGGATTATTTGAATAATATACAAACCTTGAAAAGTGCCTATCGAGATGGAAATATTCTAGCGCTGGATGAATTGATCCAAATTTATGAAGATCCCGAACAAAGCCTGAAAGCCCGAGTTACCGCTGGCAAAACACTAGCCCAGACTCAACATCCAAATGCCCTTACTTCTATTGGTAAAATGGTTGGCACTACAACAGCTGTGGATTATACACTTTTAAGTGAATCCATTAATATGCTGGGAATGTTTGATGAGAATCCAAAAGCAGCGGAATCATTGGTCCAGGCGATGCATAAACTGGAAGAGCGAACAAATGAAGTTCATATTTCCCTAGTGAAAAACCTAAACCGTGTTCGTACCAAAGATCAAATATTAGCCTTGCTCGATCTCTATGAAGTAGCCAAAGGGAATATGTCTCGCACGGAACGACTATTAACTGAAACTTTGGGAGCTTTTGGGAATGACCAGGTGATCCCCATTTTAACTAATATTGCCAAGGATCCAAATGCCAATATTGGCGTCAGGAATAATGCGGTCGAAATTCTAGGTAAAAAGAACCCTAACGATGTAGCAATTGCGTTTGCAGAATTATTGGGTGATCCAAAAACAAATTTAGAAGTTCGAGAATTTGCTCTTAATACCATGAAAGGTGTAAAAGAAGAAAATCTTGTTATTGCTTTGTTGAACACTTACAACACAGGCAAATCTCAATACTACAGTCTACTTAATACCATGTTAGCTGCCTTGGGAGAATTCAACGATCCGGAAGTCAAAAAAGCTGTTATTGAAATCTCTATGAGTAAAGATTACCCCATGGATATTCGTAAAAAAGCAATTGACAACCTTGCCGGATTTAAAGACCCTTCAGTTATAGATGGACTGCTGCCCATGCTAGAAAAAAAGGAGAACTATATTTATTATGATAATATAATCAATCTTGTTTATTCACTTGGCGAAGAAAAAAAGAATGCAGAAGCAGTCAGGCGTATGGCCTTCAGGGCACATTATTCAAAGAGGGAACATGAATAATTGGCTCCTGAAAAGTATTCTGTTTTTAAGTCTTTTATCGGCAAAAGATAAATTTACTGTATCCGGTGTAGTCCGGAACGCAGCAGGTAAAGGAATCAAAAAAGTTGAATTATCCATATTTGATATGGAAGGTGAAGAAGTAAAGACTACCAAATCAAAAGGTGGAGGCGAATTTAAATTTAAAAAAATTGAGCCCGGAGAATATTCCCTCTATGGATCTCATAAAAAACAGGGAACCGGTGAAATAGACTTTAGAATTAAAGATACCCATGTTGAAGTGGAGCTTACAATTGAGCTAGAATCTGAAAAAGAACAGAATTCTAAGGAAGAATTAATAGAGACACCAGTTGATGAATTTCCAGAAGAGCCTACCAAAAAGTCTGTTTTATTACCTCAGCAAAGAACCCAGCCTACCAAAGCACAATTAAAGTTTGAGGACACATTTTTTGAATATGAGTCCAACCTTAAAGCATTGAAATCAGAAATTGATTCTTTAAAGAGTGTGGTAAAGGGCTATGAAAAAAAACAGACCATGCCTAATCTGGATCGGAAGATTTTAGATCTCATTACTATACCAACATTTCAGCACAGGATAGAACTTCAAAATGGAACCGTCGTTTCAGGTGATATACTAGAAGAATCAGATTCTACATTGATTCTGCAAACACAGATCGGTAAACTAGTTTTGAAAAAGGAAATGGTGGTCCGAATGGATGAATTTGAACGGCCAGCACCAAAAGTAATCTTTCTGGGCGATCCATTTATTGACTATTATCCTGACCGCCAAATCTTTTCAGGACGGATCAAAAATGTAGGCGAAATTCGCGCTGATTTCGTCCGCGTGATTGGGAATTTATTTGACCAAACTACAACAAATTCTGGTACGGACTCTGTTTTTGTAAAAGGCACCAGAATTGTTTATGAGACAAATGTAGTAGCTGATACAGCCCTCGAGCCTGGACAGACTGCAAGTTATACATTGACTATCCCAATAAAAAAAGGACGAAAAGTTCAATATCATACCATGGATATACATTGGGATGAAACACAGTAAAATAATGAAAGATGCTTTATCTTTTTCTTTTCATTTTATTTCATCAATATTTTTTATTCATGGCCGAAATGACCACTCTATAGATTTTTCTGACATCTCCGGATTCAAGACTCTCATCTGATTTTATAATCTATTTCAATGGAAAATGAAGGAATCCAAAAATAAAATTGTCCTGGCTGTTTATTATTTTTGCCTGATGCAAACTGTATTGGCTAAAGGAAACAACCAAAATATTGTTACAGGAACTGTACTCGATTCCACAACCAATAAACCTATTGAATATGCATCCATATCTCTTATAGAAACATCCACAGGCATTATTACCACCGGAGGAATTACGAATCCACAAGGTAGATTCTTTATTGATAAAATACCAGACGGACAATATTCAGCTATTGTAGAATATATTGGCTATAAAAAATATAAAATAGATTCAATCATCTTTCAGAAAGAGACCCAAAAAGATCTAAACACTATTTATCTTTCAATTGCCAACATTCAGATGGATGAAGTAGCTGCGTTTGGTGAACGGCCACAAATAATTCAAACCATGGAAAAAAAAGTTTTCAATATAGATGAAAGCCTCACACTCATTGGCGGGTCAGCAACTGATGCTTTGAAAAAAGTTCCATCTGTAGATGTAGACATTGACGGCAATATAAGTCTCCGTGGTGATCCAAATGTGACGTTACTCATTAATGGAAAACTCAGTGGTTTTACACAGGGAGATAGAAGAGTCACAGTAGATAATTTACCTGCAGCTATGATTGAAAGAATTGAAGTGATTACAAATCCTTCTGCCAAGTATGATCCGGATGGTATGGGCGGTATTGTAAATTTAATTTTAAAGCGAGGAAAATTTGAAGGTCTCAATGGCAATGCATTAATGTCCGCAGGACAATATGATAAATACAATATTTCTGGAATGGTGAATTACCGTCGTTCAATTATCAATCTATATACCAATACAAGTTTAAGGCTTGATAATCAATTAGGGATGGGCAAAAGAACATTTACCTATAAATATCCTAACTATATAACATCAATCTATCAGGAAACGATTCGAGGGAAAAAACCAATTACAGGGGTAATAAAAATCGGTAGCGATTTTTTCTTATCGGATCAAAAAACACTTTCTTTCAGTTCAATCTACAGCCAGTATGAGCACCAAACGAATGATACAATCCTTACAACCGGTTATGTGGATTTTGAACAATATTCTGAAAAAAGGAGTAATGGGTTTAATCTAAGTTTTAACGGAGGATATACCCAGAATTTTGACCATCCTATCCGTAGAATGAGTATGGAAGCTTCCTATTCACATGCTGGTGATGGATCAGACTCTTATTTTGGTAGAAATAATTCTGCTGCAATATCTGGTTTAGGCGGCAGTAGCTGGGAAGATGAAAATATCGATAATACAGTGTTAACTTTTGATTACACTTTCCCAATCCAAGATAAGATAATTATTGAAAGTGGAATAAAAAATACTGTCAGTCGTTTTAGATCCGTATTGGATTATGTCCATAACCCCTACCGCTACCACTATAATGAAGATCTATTTTCAGGTTATATTACGATGGCTCATGAACACTCTAAACGTATTGGGTTTAAAACGGGATTGCGTATGGAGCAGGTTTACACAGATGCAAAAGTAGAAGAGATTCCTCATGTCCATGACCACGATGATTCTACAAATGTATTTACTGTTGTGATCGATTCAACAGTTGCAAAATCACCTTTTAAAAATCCATACTTTAAAATTTATCCTAGTGCTTATTTTCTTTATTCATTGGATGAGTCATCCCAAATACAAATTGGCTACAGCAAGAGGGTTAACAGACCGCGACGCGAATCATTAAATCCATTTCCAAAAAACACATTTGACATCTACCATGTTCGAAATGGAAATCCGTATTTAATGCCTGAATTCATTGACATCATGGAATTGAACTATTCAAAAATTTCGGATCGTTTTTCTTTCAATACTGGTTTTTATTATAAGCATGTTGTGTCCCTCATCCAATGGTATGACCATGATTTTGTAACTGTCGGAGATCTGAAGTATGAACTAATCACTTCTGACAATGCAGGTGAGGCGGATTCTTACGGAATGGAGTTTCTCATAAATTATCGACCGATAAATAATTTGAGTATGATGCTCAATTTAAATTCCTGGCACTCTAACGCATACGGAGCTGGCGAGCCTGACCTGAATGGAAAAACAATTGGTTATTTTTCTTACGGACTGGTATCCTATTCAATACCGGGTGTTGCAAAAATTGAATTATCCGGTAGGTACCGCGGCCCGATGACTATCACCACTGGGAAGATTAAAAGTTCATTTTATTGTGACCTAGCCATTCAAAAATCATTATTAAATAATCAGTTAGGTTTAACTCTAAATATTAAGGATCTCTTTGATAGTGGTATTTTTAATATTAAAACAAGTCAAATGATTTATAATCCAACATCAAGTGTAACTTATGAACAGATTATGTCTGCCGAACGCCGCAGAGATCGAAGAAGTATTTTAATTTCATTAAATTATAATTTTGGAAAGTTAGAAAAATCTCAAACAAAGATAAGTCCAAAAAAGATAAACCATCATGATGGGAATGAAATTGAAATGATTTATTAAATATTATTATTAATGATTTAACTTTTAAGCGTGAAATAAGTCTAATGCGTTTAGTTAGATAAAACATCCATCATATTTTTTTCTATTATTTCAAACATAATTAATTCACAATAAATAGGATTCTAAATTGTTAAAACAAATTTTACCAGGTTTACTCTGTCTATACCTGTTCCCGTCTGCATTTGCACATAAAGATCATTCTCATAAACCCAAAATGCCTGCCATAGGTATAGTTCAAGGTACCATTATTGATTCAGTCACTTCGGAGCCCATAGAATATGCTTCAGTTTCATTAGTCAATTTAGAGCATAATGAATTGGTAACTGGCGGGCTCACTAATAAAAATGGTCGGCTGAATATTACTGAAATTCCACTAGGCAGATATGTCGCGGTCATTGAGTTCATTGGCTACGGTAAAAAAGAAGTTAGTCCTATAAACCTATTTCCGGGAGAAGGCGGCGGAATAAGGCATAATCTTGGGATAGTTAAGCTAAGTGTTTCTGCTGTGAATATGGAAGCAGTTGAAGTTGTTGGTGAAGAAAGCGTATTTGTTCAAACAATCGATAAAAAAATATTCAATGTCGGACGGGATTTATCATCTTCAGGAGGAACTGGTTCAGATGTCCTAAGAAAAATTCCTTCTGTGGATGTAGATATTGATGGGGTTGTTTCCATTGCGGGTGATGCAAATGTGACCATTCTTGTGGATGGGAAAAGAAGTGGCAGAACTGGTAGCGGCAGACGTGGTGAAGTTGAAAATATCCCTGCATCAATGATTGAAAAAGTTGAAGTAATTACCAACCCTTCTGCGAAGTATGATCCGGACGGTGTGGGTGGGATCATCAATATTGTCTTGAAACGCGGTGCTTTGGATGGCTTCAACGGTAATGTCTCTGCTATGGGAGGCCAATACAACCAACAGAATATAAACAGTAATGTAAATTTTCGTACAGATAAATTGAATCTGTTTACCAGTGCCAATTTCAGGACTGGAGACAGAGTCGGAGACGGTATAAGACAATTCCAATATGTTTATAGCGATGAAAATGGAATGATAACAGAAATAGATTCTTTATTTCAGGAAACAAGTCGCACACGAACGCCGGATAATCTGGGCTTTAGAATTGGCGGAGATTATTACCCATCCGAGTCCAGTACGCTGGGTTATACCTTTGACATCTCTGAACATAAGGAATTAGAAATAGAGCAATTTGATTACGAAGCTAATACGTTTAATCCGGAAATGGTTGGCCGCACATTTCGTACAGAAGAGAACGATAATGGGAACCATATGGATCATGTATTGTCTTATGAAAACAAATTTGATTCCCAGGAACAATTATTAAAAGCTTATGTAAGCTATTCCCATGAGATAGACGATGTCCATGAGCAAGGCAATGGTGGTTCCAGTTCTTATTCAGTAGATAATAAAGCATCCACTGCAAAAGAAAAAAATGACAATCTCACACTATCAATTGATTATGAAGATGAGTTTGGAGACAATTTAGGGATCGAAGTCGGAGCAAAAGCAACGTTAAGAGACTTTGGAACAGATCTTAATTATTTGGATGAAGACTACATCAATAAATATGATGAAGATATTTATGCAGCCTACCTCGTAACCAGATATGACCTTACGGACCGTTTTGGCCTGAAAATAGGAGCAAGATATGAAAAGGTTAATACCTTTGCAGAACTAACCGGCTCCACTGAACATGACTCAAGCAACATCATAACAACAATTTTTGATAATGCTATTCAAGAATCACCGTTCGATAATCCATATAATAAAGTTTACCCAAGCGCATTCCTTCTATACAAATTGAATGAAAAACAAAATTTACAATTCGGATATTCGAAGAAGGTTAATCGACCAAATAGGCGTACGCTAAGTCCATTCCCCAGAAGTACTCAGGATATAACCAGACTTAGAAATGGAAACCCATTCCTTAAGCCGGAATATAGTGACGTAATGGAACTGACCTTTTCTAGTAACTCTAGAAAAATAAATTTGAATCTAACTGGTTCCTATAAGAATACAACCGATGTGATTATGTGGTGGGACCGAGACTATATAGAATTTATTGATACTGCTAGAGTAGGTGGGCCAGATACAACTACATATGAAATCCTCACCGCTGGCAATGCTGAAAATTCTAAAAGTATGAATATAAATGGAAATATCATGTACAGGCCTATGCCGTTGGTCAGTCTTATGGTCTGGGGTTATGGCTGGGATTCTGAAACAAAGGATTCTGATAAGAATGAATCAGACTTCAATGGCACTTCAAGAGGTATGGGCCTAGGAGGGAGATTAACTTTGAATATTCCAACAGTCGCCCGTATTGAACTTTCAGGAAATGGCCGTGGTAATATGAAAATAACAACCGGGACGATACCGGCAAACTTTCGCTGCAATCTAGCCATCCAAAAATCATTTCTACAAAATCGATTAACTATCACTGCTAAGTTCAATGATATTTTTGATTCTGGTAAATTTATTATCGATACCGAGAATGAAGTCACAAACAGCAGAACTAAGGAAACCTATATTCAGAGAATGTATGCAGAACGCCAGAGGCAGAAACGAAATTACTCTCTTGTATTAAATTATAATTTTGGGAAACAGCAAAGAAAAAAATGGAACAGGAGTAATTTTAGTGGTCGCTCAGGTGGTATGGGCGGCGGTATGGATATGGATTATTAATCTATGGTAGTCTGATACGCTCTACCATATCCCGGATATCATTTGGAATTTGCGGACTTCGTTTTGAAACCAAGTGAGCAACAATAAAATTTACTACTGCACCCACAGCACCAAATGCATTGGGTTCAATACCGAAAAACCAGTTCGCCTCCATTCCTCCTAAAAACGATGTTGACTGAATAAACATTATTCCTTTATGCTGGAACACATATAATAATGTGACTCCAATCCCTGCTAACATGCCCGCTATTGCACCTTCTTTATTCATTGTAATAGAAAAAATGCCCATCATCAACGCTGGGAATATGGATGAGGCTGCCAGTCCAAAAGCTAAAGCAACAGTTCCGGCTGCAAAATCAGGCGGATTAAACCCAAAATAGCCTGCAACTGCGATTGATGCTGCCATTGCAATTCTACTCGCTCTTAGTTCATCCTTCTCTGATATATCTGGCCTAAATACACCTTTTAATAGATCATGAGATATAGAAGAAGAAATAGCCAGCAATAATCCTGCTGCAGTTGATAGGGCTGCCGCAAGTCCTCCTGCAGCAACCAAAGCAATCACCCAATTTGGCAAACCAGCAATCTCAGGATTTGCTAAAACCATAATGTCTCGGTCTACTTTTACCATTTCATTTGAATCTGTGCCGGTATACTCAATTAGACCATCATTATTTTTATCTTCAAACTTCAATAATCCAGTTTTTTCCCAGTTTCTAAACCAGGGAGGACGGTCACTATAAGCCAGATTATTTTCTTTCGTGGGTTGATCAATCGTGGTCATCAAGTTTAGCCGAGCCATGGCTGCCACAGCAGGTGCTGTTGTATATAGGATTGCAATAAACACCAGAGCCCATCCAGCGGATGACCTAGCCGCTTTAACCGATGGAACTGTGAAAAATCTCATAATCACATGAGGCAGTCCCGCAGTACCAATCATTAAAGATAGAGTATAAAAAAACATATTAAATAAACTTAGGCGTTTACTGGTAGTATATTCCTTGAATCCAAGCTCGGTGACAATCTGGTCCAGTTTATCCAATAAATATGATCCGTCTTCTAAGGTGCTTCCTAACCCAAGCTGAGGAATTAGATTACCTGTCAACATGAACGAAATAAAGATAGCTGGTATCGTATAGGCAATGATCATAATGACATATTGAGCAATCTGCGTGTATGTAATACCCTTCATCCCTCCCATAACAGCATAAATAAAAACAATCACCATTCCCACTGTTAAACCTTGATCATAATCCACTTCTAAAAATCTAGAGAATGCAACACCTATACCTTTCATTTGTCCAATCACATAGGTTACAGAAGCAATGATAAGACAGACAACTGCCACAACTCGTGCAGTCTTGGAATAATAACGATCACTTATAAATTCAGGGACGGTAAAAGTGCCGTGTTTCCGAAGATAGGGAGCTATCAAGAGTGCCAGTAGTACGTAACCACCGGTCCAGCCCATTAAAAATACTGAACCTCCATATCCAAAAAAGGAAATTAAACCCGCCATAGAAATAAAAGATGCTGCTGACATCCAATCAGCTGCTGTAGCCATACCGTTTGCAACCGGATGGATATCACCTCCTGCTACATAGAATTCATTTGTGCTGCGGGCTCTCGCCCAGAATGCAATACCTATGTAGATTGCAAATGTAATTCCAACAATGATAAAAGTAAGGATTTTCAGGGACATCTTTTAATATTTGGGTTCTTAAGTTTCAGGCGGTTTATATTTTTTATCAATCTCTCCTATCTTAAATGCATAATAAAAAATAAGAAGGACAAAAACATAGATAGAACCTTGCTGCGCAAACCAAAAGCCCAGTTTATATCCTGCTATTCTGATTGAATTCAACTGATCAACCATTACAATACTGAATATATAGGAAATGATAAACCAGATAGACAGGCACCGTATAATTAGGGTTAAATTTTCTTTCCAGTACCTTTGGTCTTTAGACATGAATATTTATACTTTTATTAAAATTGAAAAGATTTCTTGAGTAAGTAACTTACAAAAGATAGGATCACTGCAGCAGAAACGTCAGCAATCGGGTGTGCTCCGGGAAAACCAAAGTTCCAAAGAATTACCCCCAATAGCCAAATCAAATAAACTTTCAAATCAGGGTAATATTACAAAATAATTTCAGAAGGTGAACTTTTTAAATTCTTTATGCTTCCGGCTTTTGGCCATTTTGGGGAGAAATTTCTTTTTCCAAAATACGTTGAAATATTTTATTGATGAATAAAAGGCGTTCAGATTCTTCATTGATCTCTAAGATATCTTTTTTGATGGGGACAGGCAGCTCTAAGCCCTGAAGAAATTCATAGGAAATCTTTTTATTCATGTGCACTTCCAGATCTGTATCGACTCCAAACCTGAGTAGTACTTTTAAATATGTGTCCTGTAATTCTTGGATATGAATCTCATTTGTGTCGGCCCCTATAGCTAGGTACTCAACTTCACCAATCATCGTATCACCATCCATTTCTGTGCTTATCACATCAAACAGATCTGTACCCTTCACTAAAATATCATATTCTCCGTTTTGGTATTCTTTGAACACTTTTGTTACAATGACCCTGCATCCTTTATCGAAAATCTGTCCTCCTTGCTTAAGAATAATGCCGAAAGGTTTATCATCATCGAGGAATCTTTTTACCATTTTTTTATATCTGGGTTCAAAGATATGTAATGGTAAACTTTCATATGGAAGCAGGACTAATTCTAAGGGGAAAAGTGGAAGTCTAGACATAATCAGTTTGTACTTTTATAAAAGTTTAGTATTATAATTTTTCTTCATCTATTGATTATTGATTCAAAGCTTACGCATCTCTTGCCCTATCTTTCCAACAGATTTTTATTTAAGATTTCTGAACAATGAAATTCTACAAAGAAATTAAATCAGGCGGGTTATATTTTTTCATCACATTTTTAAAATGGATGGTACCCATTTTAATTATCATCCTTTTACTACTCTTAACTAATTTTCTCATTTCTGTTTTAACATAAACATGCTCAAACTTTTAAAAAACAAAATATTTATACTTTTTTTCATGGGAAACATCATTTCCCTTATTGGCTTTGGGTTTAATATGATTGCAGTAAGTTGGATGGTACTAGAAGAAACTGGTTCCGAGTTTACTCTTGGAAAAATAATGGCCACTGCAACCATTCCAGGTCTGTTCCTTGCCATTTTTGCTGGCGTAATTATCGATAAAGTAAATCGTAAATGGCTTATGGTTAATCTGGATATTTTCAGAATGTTAATTGTATCTGGTTTTCTGGTGATGTTAAATTATTACGAATTCCAACTTTGGTTCATTTATCCAGTTGCTATTTTAATGGGGCTTGGGAATTCCCTTTTTTGGCCCACCGCACAAGCATTTGTACAGGAACTTGTTTCTGAAAAAGATTATTTCAATGCAAATAAACTGCTCTCAGCAAGTTACCAGGTTGGTTCAATCATTGGTGCTGGCCTAGGTGGGTTTGTAGTTCATTTTTATAACCCTATAACTGCACTTTGGATCAATGTATTTTGTTACATTGTTTCTGGTATCCTTATTACCCTAGCACCGTTTAAGCAAACAAGACCAAAACCAGAAAAAGAAAACTTGATTACTTCACTATCAAAGGGATTTTCATTCCTTAAAAATAAATTTGATATTTTAACTCTGGGTCTGACAACAATACTTTCCGATGTGGCCATATGGGGATCTCTCTCTGTTCTTACTATTACAATTTCAAAAGAAATATTTAATAGAGGTACCTGGGGTTACGGCATGATGGAAGGTCTGTACGGAGTTGGCGCATTACTTTCAACAATAATTGTAGGTTTTGCTGTTAAAAACATAGGCCGTAGCTACTTTCTACTTATGTGTTACTCTGTAGCAGGCTTCATGTGTTTTATTGTCCCTCATATGCTCACAATATACCATGCGACGATCACATTTTTCTTTATGGGCTTATATAATAATTCCGCTAGGATCATTGTGCGAACCATCTTTATGGAAAATATACCGAACCAGATTATGGGCAGAGTGCAAACAATTTTCGGTGTTTACACAAGATTAATGGTTGTATTAAGTGCTCTATTGGCAGGATGGATCATAGAGAATCACAGCATCATACATGCTGTTAATTTTACTGCATTACATTATCTGTTTGCTTTGGTAGGAATCATTGTTGTGATGTACACCTGGGAAAAATCCTACAATATACTTTCAGATAAATTAACCTGATGCCAGAATTGCCTGAAGTTCAAACTGTAGTTAATCATATCAGGGATGATCTGATTGGTGAAAAAATAAATACTATAACTCCGGTATGGCCCAAAGTTTTACATAATTTTCTACCAGAAGATATTAATAAAAAGCTTAATGATAAAATTATCACCGATGTCTACAGGAGAGCAAAGTTCATTATTCTTCAATTTAAACATGGAATTATTGCAATCCATCTAAGAATGACCGGTAAACTTTATATTCTTTTAGACAAACCTTATCCTAAACATTGTTCAGCCCTGATCAATCTGGCTAGCGGAAGAAAACTGATCTTCGAAGATGTAAGAAAATTCGGACGTTTCTATCTATATGATAATGTTGAGCCCATCAATAGTCGTCATGGACCCGAGCCATTAGACAATAATTTTAGAATCGAAACATTTCAGAAAATGCTGAATAGTAGGAAAAGAAATATAAAAGCACTCCTATTAGATCAATCATTCATCTCAGGGCTTGGGAATATATATGTGGATGAATGTTTGTGGAAAAGCAAAATCCATCCAAATTCCATCTCAAATGCCATTCCGAAAAAAAAAGCAGCTACACTCCATTTCCAAATTCGACAAACACTTCAGGATGCAATTAAGAAACAGGGAACAACTATTATAGATTTTTCTGTTAATGGAGAATCTGGGAAATATGCCAATGAGCTGAAGATTTTTGGCAGAGCGGATTTAAATTGTCTTACCTGCAAAAATAAAATTAAAAAAGGCAGAGTGGCCGGTAGAGGAACTTATTCTTGCCAAAAATGCCAGAAAATTTATACCGGGTATTAATAGTAAAATCAATCTTAATCTATAAATAATTGGATTTTTATTCACTCCATGAAAATTATTTTATTCTAAAAATGTAGATTAGGATCATATGTTATCATCTGTGATATTTGTTACTTGATTCATACCAGTATTCTTTATTTTTTTTTAAATTTGAGAGCGGAACCATTCAATCGAGGTATTTAAATGATCATATCCATGACTATGAAACAGATTCTCATATTCATAATACTTATTATAAGCCCTGCCTTTGGAAAATCCAAAGATGTAAAAGCTGATGCAGGTAGAGATATTCGTGTGCCAAATAAGACTACTATTTTACTGGATGCTTCGAATTCTAAACCAAAAAAGGAATTAAAACATTATGAATGGTCTTTTAAAGAGGAAATTATCTTCAAAAGTGACTACGTGCTTCATGAAACTGACTCTGTAATATTTCATGAACCAAAGAAGGGGACGAATGATAGAGTAAGTATTAAAAAAATAATTACCAAAAATAAATTTATTGAGCTCACTGTACCCGATTTACCGGTCGGAGAAAAATTCCCTGTGGTTCTAAAGGTCGTAGATAATAAAGGTAATGATGATTCTGACATAGCCTGGATAAAAATAATTGACCCCACAGAATTAAATGAAAATTACAATTTTACTAATGTAGTATTGGAAGAGGGTGACGGTTGGATGGAAACCACAGCATATAAGAGACCAGACGTAAAGATCTGGCAGGAATACCTTATCAGAACCCATAAAATGTACAGAGTAAGAGTAGATGGAAAATTTGGGCCGCAAACAGCGAAGGCAACCTGGAAAATCTTTCGACCAAATAAAACCGAAAAACAGCCGGAGATTGTAAAAGTTACTCACGACATGTTTATGCTGGCTCTTGCAGAATCATTAGAAGGTGATCGTGAACTAGATTTGTATTCCAAAATCAATCCTAATTTTATTTCTATCCAACCAATCAAAAAAAGCAGACTAAAGGCCATGGAGGTAGAAATAATAAATGCTTTTTTATACAAGGAGATTCAAAAACTAGGTATTGAAAAAGTATTAGATCCAAACCGATTCATACCTGATTCAATTCGAACACTTAAATTAGTAGACAGAGTAATAATTAATGCAGATACATCAATTACTTCGGAAAAAAAATATAGTAAGTACGGTGAGGATCTCTCTAAACCCACTATTGTAATTCTTGATACTATCATCACGAAAGATACGGTGATAACCTATGAAGAATATGGAGCGTCAATTACTATCGACACGCTCTCATTTAGTGAAACTATTGATACTGTTCTCTACTATAATTTTAATTGTATCACTGACTCCTGTGCGGCAGAAAATGCAATCTTGGAAGGAGTTGGGCAAGTACTTACCTGGGGTATCAATGAATACTCCGAACTTGAGATCCATTTTTTTAAAGCATTAAATCAATTGAGAAAAAACCCACCCTGGGTTTGGACATCATCGCCAGTTACCCTGGATCCGAATATCTTAGAAAAATTTCATTACCCTGAGGCTCTGGCAGTCACAAATGATGGAGGACTATTGGCAGTGGCAGGAAATGACCAAACCGTGTATAAATTAAATTTAAATCAGGATGCTTCTGTTCTCTTGCAGAATAAAATTTTGGGGAAAATGTTGCTTCACCCATCAGGAATGGATGTAGGTCCCAATGGTATCTTATATATAACTGACAGAGATAACCACCGTATGTTTTCTAAACTGGATGATGAATATGTATCCATCTTGAGTGCTGGGAAAAATAAAATAAGAAACCTGAGTAATGATCAGATCAGTTATCCGTCAAAAGTAGCCGTTGGCCCAACCGGAAGCATTTACGTGCTTTACGAAGGCAGTGACTGCGTTATAAAACTCAACCAAAATTACGATATCAGTATAGTTCTGAAGCCAGGCAGGATCGATGGCATCAGAGATATAGCCGTGAGCAATAATGATACTCTTTTCATTGCAAGCCCATCCACAAATAGAGTATACAAAGTTATAAATGATTCTACTGCAATTCCCTTTGCTGGAATAGAAGGATCGAGTGATATGGTTAAAAATAATATCCCAGCCACAGAATCGTATCTTGGATCGCCTGTGGCGATTGATTTTGATAATGTGGGTAGATTGTATATTGCGGATAACAAATTTGGATTACTACGTAGAGTTGATAAGGAAGGAAGCATTACCACTCTCTTTGGAATAAATAATAAGATTGAAGGTATTGGAAACATGCGAGTCTCAAAAGATCCAAATCCAATTATATTTATTTCTCAACCTCTCAAACATAAAATACAGAGAATTTCATTGAACCGTGTGTACCCCTGGCGTACAGAAATAAAAATCAATAGTCCTTACCACATCATTAATAAAAGTGGGGTCTATGGTCTGGAGCCAGAACTTCAGAGTGCGGTGGCAGCTGTATTGAGTGGAAAATTAACTTTGCCGAAGGATGAAAAAACAATAGGCCAACAACTGGCTAAAAATTACCGTTTTATATCTGACTATATGGTAAAGCACCCTCTAATATTTGCTTTACTGCTTATTCTACTAAATCAGAGTATCTCATCTAACGAGGGCGGAGTCTCGATATTTGATCTCCCACCTGATTTCCCCAACATATAATCAGATTTTTCAAAAATTAATTATCATTCTAATAGATCACTATAGGAGTTGATCATGAATAAAATAATCTACATGCTAATTCTAATGACTGCGATAGTTACGGGGCAACATAGACGACAACTATCTAATCATACAGAAAATGTGGGACAAACTAATCATAAATCTGAAGCCCAAGATCGAAATGTACCCAAGCTTTTATCATATCAGGGGCTTTTAACCAAAGCAAATGGGAAAGGCGTGCAGGATGGCACATACGATATTACTTTCAGACTGTATCAGGATTCGGATGGAGAAATTCCATTCTGGGAAGAAGCTCAAAATGTGGTGATTGCCGATGGCATTATTAGTGTGACTCTTGGTAAGAACGTTGAAATCGGTGCCATTCCAACAGATGCTTATCTTGAGATCGAGATTAATGGAACAACGTTATCACCTCGACAAGAAATGACATCGGTTTTTTATGCCATGGTTTCAGATACAGCTAAATATGCACAAAAAGGTAATTATACGGAGCTGGATAGTTTGCCTGACTTATCCCTATATGCAAAAAAAGACACACTTGATAATTACTCAACCACATCCAGTTATGAATCTGTAGCTTTCACCGGGGATTACAATGACTTGAATAACCTGCCAAATCTGGATCTGCTCGATCAAAGCGATACACTTAATTTTTATGTAATGACCGATAGCCTCAGTGCATACACACTTACATCAGGTTTATCTGCGGTTGCCACAACTGGAGAATATAGTGATCTTTCCGGTGCACCAGATATCTCTGTATATGCTACCAATGATACTTTAGCAAGCTATACTCTTACATCTGATCTTGCTGCACAGTATCAGCCGGCAGACGCTGATCTGGACGACCTTGCAGATGGAACACTATCTGCAAGCAAAGTTG
>CAJWHW010000029.1:0-23394 GCA_913040915.1 uncultured Fidelibacterota bacterium
CGCTTATCTTACTGCTCAATTTATTGATATTCGCGTTTTTCATTTCTGGAAAAACTTAACGAAGGGGAAACATCTCTGGCTTAGAAATAACGGTTCAACCATAGTAAGTCAATTGGTGGATACAGCTACAGTTTTATTATTATTATGTTTTGCAGGTGCTATTGAATGGAGCCGTTTTTGGATTCTTCTTGAAAATGGATTTCTATTTAAAGTTATAGTAGCCATAATTGATACACCTATTATTTATGCTGTGATTTATGCATTAAAAGGTAAAATAGATATTGCACCCTACCAAGAAGGATTGACTAATGAAGGATCTAAATAATCTAGAGCAATTAACCCATTCCTTATTGGAAGAAATAGGTGAAAATCCAAAAAGAGAAGGATTATTAAAAACACCGGCACGTGTAGCGAAAGCATGGGAATTTTTTTCCAAGGGTTATAATCAGAATTTAGACGAGGTAATTAATAATGCAATTTTCTGTGAAGATGCAAAAGATATGGTGATTGTAAGAGATATAGAATTTTTTTCTTTATGTGAACATCACTTATTACCATTTTTTGGAAAAGCGCATGTTGGTTATATACCGAATGGTAAAGTAATAGGCCTTTCAAAAATTCCGCGCATAATTGATATGTTTTCGAGGCGTCTGCAAGTTCAAGAGCGCCTCACTCATCAAGTTGCAGAAGCCATACAGGAAGTATTAAATCCATTAGGTGTAGCAGTAGTTATGGAAGGTATTCATATGTGTATGCAAATGAGAGGTGTAGAGAAACAAAACAGCTTTGCATCTACCAGTTCCATGTTGGGATTATTCAGAAAATCCGCTGAAACACGGACAGAATTCCTAAGTATTACAAGCAAATGAAAATCTAAAATTTATGGATAAGTTTGATTTAGCTGTTTTAGGTGGTGGCCCTGGTGGATATGTAGCAGCCATTCGGGGTGCACAGTTAGGTCTCAAAACTTGTGTGATCGATCAAGATAAATTAGGTGGTATTTGTTTGAATTGGGGATGTATCCCAACTAAGGTATTGCTTAAGAATGCTGAAGTATACCACCACATCAAGCATGCTGATATATATGGCATTAATGTAAAAAATATATCGGTTGATTTTAAAAAAAATATCAAACGTAGCAGAGATGTTTCTAATCGGTTGAGTAAGGGTATCGAATTTTTAATGAAAAAAAATAAGATAACTCACATAGTTGGAACAGGGAAACTCACATCTAATACTACCCTTGAAGTAATGAACAGTAATAAAAAGGAAACCATTCAAACGGAAAAGATTATTATTGCAACAGGGGCAAGTCCACGGAGATTTCCTGGGATGGAAATTGATGGAAAACGTATTATTGGTTCCAAAGAAGCTATGGTATTAACAACACCGCCTAAAAAGATGATTATTATTGGGTCAGGTGCCATTGGCATTGAATTCTCCTATTATTTTAATGAATTTGGTACTGAAGTTCATTTGGTTGAAATGATGGATCGCGTTTTACCTTTAGAGGATATAGATGTTTCTCAAGAAATACAAAAAAGTTTTAAACGAGCAGGTATTCAAATTTCGACCCGAATCAAAGTTTTGAAAATTGAAAGTCTAAAAACAAAAGTAAAGGTCTACACCAAAAAAAATGGAAAGGAAAAAATTTTGGAAGCAGATGTGGCATTAATGGCTGTTGGTGTAAAAGGAAATATAGAAAATATCGGATTGGAAGATTTGGGCATCAAAACAGATCATGGTGCAATTATGATTAATGAATTCAATCAAACAAATATTCAAAATATCTATGCCATTGGCGATGTGACGGGACCCCCATGGCTAGCTCATGTTGCATCGGCTCAAGGACATGTGGCAGCAGAACATGCTAAAGGAAATAATATTAAACCTGTTGATTATACTAATATTCCCGGATGTACCTACTGCCAACCACAAGTAGGTTCTCTTGGACTTACGGAAGCTCAAGCAATAAAAGCAGGCCACGTAGTTAAAATAGGAAAATTTTTATTCCAGGCCAGTGGCAAAGCTATGGCTATTGGGAATACTTCAGGGTTTATAAAACTGGTATTTGATGCTAAATATGGTGAATTATTAGGAGCTCATATTGTTGGAGAAGGAGCAACAGAGCTTATTGGTGAGTTGAGTATGGCAAAAGCATTGGAAACAACTTGGGAAGATATTGCTATGACAATTCATGCACACCCAACCTTATCTGAAGCCATCATGGAAGCAGCTTTAGATGCATTTGGTGCTCCAATTCATCAGTAATAAACAAATATTAAGACTATTAATATTTGAAAGATAAAAAATGATAACGACAGCTAAACAAGATATTATTGTAAAAGATTTAGGATATTGTTCCTATCAAAGCGCATGGGACTTCCAAAAAAAGATGCATCAAAGACGCATTGATGGTGAAATTGATGATACGTTAATCCTTGTCGAACATGAGCCTGTTTATACATTGGGTAAAAATGCTGATGAGAATCATTTACTTCAAAGCAGAGATGATTCGATAGATGTATTTTATATCGAGCGGGGTGGTGATATTACATTTCATGGACCTGGGCAGATAGTGGGTTATCCCATTATAGATTTATCTAATTATCAAAAAAGTGTGACCTGGTATATGAGAACTCTGGAACAATTACTTATTAATGTTTTAGATCAATTTAGAATTATTGCAAAAAGGATTGAAGGATTGACGGGTGTCTGGGTCGATGATGAAAAAATTGGAGCGCAAGGTGTTCGTATCAGTCGGTGGGTTACCATGCATGGATTTGCTCTAAATGTTAATCCTGATCTATCCTTTTACGAAGGTATTATTCCCTGCGGAATCTTTGATCATGGTGTAACATCTATGGAAAACGTATTAGGGAAAAAACAAGATATCAATCTTGTAAAAGATATTGTTATTGAAACATTTAATCACTCTTTCATAAAGGAAAGATATTAATGGCTCGTCTCCACGGTTTTACAAAAAGACAAATATTAGATATTTATTCAAAAATGGCATTATCCCGTCGTTTGGATGAAAAAATGCTAATTCTTTTAAAACAGGGTAAAAGTTTTTTTCATATGGGCGCATCTGGACATGAAGCAGCACAGTTGGCTGCTGCTACTGCTTTACGTCCTGGTGAAGATTGGGCATTCCCTTATTATCGTGAAGCAGCATTTTGTATTGGTCTAGGTATGACAAGTCGAGAGCAACTTTTGTCCTTTTTAGCAAAAGCAGATGACCCAAACTCTGGTGGTCGACAAATGCCCCAACATTATGGTCATAAAGATCTTAGAATAATAAGTCAATCAAGCCCAACAGGTACACAGTATTTACAAGCAGTTGGCTGTGCTTTAGCTAGGAAAATGGATAAAACTAAAGAGTTGGTTTACGTATCATCGGGTGAAGGCACAACTAGTCAGGGAGACTTTCACGAAGCTTTGAATTGGGCAAGTAACGCTAAAGCCCCTGTGATATTTCACATCCAAGATAATGAATATGCCATTTCTACTCATAAATCGGAACAAACAGCTGATTCAGTTTACGCAATGACCGCGGGGTATAAAAATTTATCTCGCTATGATGTGGATGGAACAAATTTTTTTGAAACTAATCTTGCGTTTAAACAAGCTGTAGAGCGTGCTCGCAAAGGTAAAGGTCCAACGTTAGTAGTATCAAATGTTGTAAGACTATTGCCACATTCCAGCTCAGATGATCAACGTAAATACAGAACAGAAGATGATTTGGCAAAAGATTTAAAGCGAGACCCCTTAACTGTTCTAGAAGATGAGTGTATTAAACAAAAATTTATTACAGAAAAAGAGTTTGAAAAAATAATACAAAATATTGAATTACAAGTAGACGAAGAAACAGAATGGGCGGAAAAGCAAGAGCATCCTCTACCGGAAACGGCATTAGATCATATTTATAGTGATGATAACCAAATTGATGAACCAGATTTTGATACGATTGCAGATAAGGTAGTGATTGTAGATGCTATTAATCATGCGCTAAAAGAAGAAATGGAAAGAAACGATAAAATGGTTATATATGGTCAGGATATTGCTGATCCAAAAGGCGGTGTTTTTACGGCTACAAAAGGTTTGAGTGATATGTTCGGGAATGATCGTGTTTTTAATTCACCTTTAGCAGAATCATCCATTGTTGGCACTGCGGTTGGAATGGCGTTGACAGGATACAAACCTGTAGTGGAAATTCAATTTGGAGATTATATCTGGACAGCTATGATGCAACTACGAAATGAAGTAGCAACTATGCGATATAGATCAAATAATTCTTGGGCATGCCCATTGGTCACTCGTGTACCTGTTGGAGGTTATATTCATGGTGCAATATATCATAGTCAGTCTATTGATGGCTATTTTATACATATGCCTGGAATTTATATTGCATATCCATCGAATGCTGCAGATGCGAAAGGTTTATTGAAAATGGCATGCCGTATGAATGACCCTGTAATATTTATGGAGCATAAGGGATTATATCGTCAAGGCTATGCAGCAACAGAAGAGCCAGGGCCTAATTATGTATTACCATTTGGGAGAGCACGTATCTTAGCTGAGGGAGATAATTTAACTATTATTACCTGGGGCGCTATGGTTCAAAAATCTGTAGAAGGAATTAAACTATTGGAGTTACCGGAAGGGACAGTAGAAATTATCGATTTGAGAACATTAAATCCATTGGACTTAAACACGATTGAAACTTCTTTATCTAAAACAGGGAAAGCATTGGTCATATATGAAGACAATTTAACAAATGGACCAGGAGCAGAAATTTCGGCATTAATAGCAGATAAATATTTTGAACTATTGGATGGCCCGATTAGAAGAGTTGCTGCAAAAGATTCACCAATACCATACAATTGGTTTTTGGAAGAAAAAGTTTTACCCCAGACAGAAGATATTGCCGCAGCAATTGAAGAGCTTTTGGAGTATTAAATGATCGTTGATATTGTAATGCCGAAAATGGGCGAATCAATTACAGAAGGTACCATTCTGGAATGGCGTAAATCAATAGGCGACACAGTTGAATTAGATGAAATATTATTAGAAATAGGTACTGATAAAGTTGATTCAGAAATTCCATCATCTGCTGCAGGAGTAGTAATAGAAATTTTAGCTGAACCAAATGATGTAAAAGAAGTTGGTAAAGTGATTGCTCGAATTGATACAAGCGGCGATAGGGTACCTATTGAAACAGAAACAATAACTGAGACATCTGATCAATCGATTAAGTCTAAGGAAGATACAACCCTGAAAACTCAAATGAGTCAACCAAATTTATCTATTTCTACCGAAAAGATATTTTATACTCCAGTAGTGATGAAAATTGCAGCTGAACAAGGATTACCCTTAAGTGAACTAGAACAAATTATGGGTTCAGGTAGAGGTGGTCGCGTAACTAAAAAAGATGTCCTTGCTTACCTTGAAGAAAAAGTCAATAAACTAAATCAACAACCTTTTAGTGCACCTGCGACTGATAAATCAATCTCAACATCTGTCATTCAATCCAAAGCTAAGGCGGGGAAAACTGAAGAAATTCATCATATGAGAAAAACGATTGCGGACAATATGAAAACCAGTATTGAAACTTCGGCTCATGTGTATGTTATGACCGAGGTAGATATGACCCGTATCGTTGAGTATGTCAAACTAAAGGAAAACGAATTTGATATAAAGGAAGGATTCAAATTAACGTACACTCCATTTGTGGTGGATGCGGTGATAAAAGCATTACATGATTTCCCCGAAATGAATGCATCCTTAAAAGGAACATCAATTACATATCATAAAAATATTAATGTTGGCATTGCAGTAGCAATTGAAAATGGATTAATGGTCCCAAGCATATTTAATTGTGAAGAGAAGAATTTCTTAGGTTTATGCCGTTCCATAAATGATGTCGCCACTAGGGCAAGGAGTAAACAGATTTCCCCAGATGAATTATCTGGTTCAACATTCACTATTTCTAATTTTGGAATATTTGGCGTTACTATAGGGACTCCGATTATTAACCAACCTAATGTGGGTATACTTGGTATTGGTGCTATAAAAAAACAACCAGTTGTAATTCAATCAACGGATGGTGACGCCATTGCCATTAGGAGTATGGTAATGTTATCACTGGGTTTTGATCATCGATTGATAGATGGTGCTGGAGGAGCTCAATTTATAGAACGCATTAGATATTTTCTGGAAACCATGAATTTGGAAATTATATTGTAATGGCTATTGATCACGTTTTAAAATTGTATTCAGAGACCATTCGATCTTCTTACCTCCATTATGGATTTTGGGATAAACCTTCTTCCGTGGATTTAGATGCTATTACACTTGCTGATTTAAAAAGAGCACAGGAAAGATATATTGTCCATTTGGCATCTTTTATCCCTGAAAATGTTTTATCCATTTTAGATGTTGGGTGTGGCATAGGTGGAAACGCTTCCTATTTATTAAATAAAGGATTTCAGGTTGAAACTTTATCTCCAGATCAATATCAAAAAATGATAATTAAAGAAAAGTTCAATGGAGACATGGTTTTCCATCATTGCAAATTTGAGTCTTTCACACCAACCAAAACGTATGATCTTATCTTACAAAGTGAAAGTACCTGTTACATCAAGATTGACTTGGGATTTGAAAAAGCTAAACAAGCACTTCCAGATGGGGGCTACTTATTAGCATCAGATTATTTTGTTCATTACAGAGACGGATCTAAAAATCCGCATTTGAAATCTGCCCATGACCTTGAAACTTATTTACAAGCGGCAGAAGAATATGGATTTGAAATAGTAAAGGAATATGATCAAACTGAAAATACCATGCCTACTTTAGATTACGGCCGCTACTTTTTTGAAAGATTTATCCAACCGACTTTTACTTATGGGTTGTACTCTGCAAAAAAGAATTATCCAAAAACATTATCTATGGTTCAAAAGTTAGTTGAGCCAAAATTGAAAAAAAAGATGACTCAGTTGGAATTAATTAATAGCGATCAATTTCGAAAATTTAGAAAATATATGATTTTCTTATTTCAAAAGAAAAATGCCTAATACGATTGAAAAACCATTTAAACCAAAAATTCGTCTCAAGATGACTGATGGTTACAAGTTTGTCAATGACGTGGTGCAAATGAATAAACTAAATACTGTCTGTGAAGAAGCAAGATGTCCAAATATTTATGAATGTTGGGATCGACGTACAGCCACGATTATGATTTTAGGAGATGTCTGTACTCGAGCATGTGGATTCTGCTCGGTTATAACGGGTAAACCGAGCTGGGATGATCCGATGGAACCATTTCGGACTGCTATGGCTGTAAAGAAAATGAACTTACGTCATGTTGTAATTACTTCTGTGGACCGAGATGATATAAAAGATGATTATGGAGCCACTATCTGGGCTGAAACAATCTGCCAGATTCATGAATATATACCAGCATGTACTATTGAAGTATTAACACCTGATTTTAAGGGTTATAAACCTGCTTTAAGAAAAGTATTTGAAGCAGAACCAGATATTTATTCACATAATATTGAGTGTGTTGAACGCATTAGCAAACAGGTGAGAAGCCAGGCTAATTGGAATAGGAGTTTGGATGTACTAGCTTTTTCTGTTAGCAAAGGTCTCAGAACAAAAACAGGAATGATGGTCGGCTTAGGTGAAACAAATGATGAAATCATTTCAACGATGAAGCAATTAAGAGAAATCGGTGTGAGTATTTTTACAATTGGGCAATATTTACAACCTACAAAGAACCATTTAAAGGTTGAAAGATATGTTTCTGATGAAGAATTTTTATATTATAGGCAATCAGGTTTAGAGTTAGGCTTTGATATAGTCGAATCGGGCTCCCTTGTTAGAAGTTCTTACCATGCAGATGAACAGGCAAGATTGGTAATGGAGGGAAATTGAATCAAAAACTTTTAATTATTTTCATAGCAATGTTCATCGGTGGTTTCTTAGGAATTTATATTATTGGTGAAGAATCAAAAACCACTAATAATTTCGATTCTAGTATTGAGCATGATCCTAAAACACAAGTTGTTAATAGGGGAGAGTCAAGAATTACCTTAAACCATGGATTTGAACAAATTGGCCAACTGCAAGGTTTGATTCCGGAAAATTGGAAAAGGGAAACTCCATCAAATTCAATGAGAATTGCACAATACTTATTACCCGGAAATTACGGGAATGGAGAACTTGTGGTTTTCTCAGGAATTGGTGGTAGTGTAGATGCAAATTTGGAAAGGTGGTATAGCCAATTTAAAAATGAAAATGGAACTCCTGTTTCGGATGGCGCAAAGAAATCCTATTTTCGTAATAATGATATGGAAATTACTCTTTCATTCGTAGAAGGGACTTATATTAAATCATCTATGGGAATGGGAGGTCCAACAACTGAAATTCCAGATTATGCCATGATGGCAGCAATTTTACTAACTAAATTTGGACCTTATTTTTTTAAGTTGACTGGTCCTGTCCAAACTATAAATGAACATAAAATTGTATTCGAAAAATTCATTAATAGTATTGAAGAAATATAAACTACGTCATAGTTGCAGAGAAAAACTGAAAATTTAGACGAATCAACATCTCTATCCTTTTGGCATAATCCTTGTAACTTCAAATAAATAAATTATTTTTTAAGGGACGAACATGGTTGATAAACTAACTGAAAAAGAAATAGAAAATTTCAATATTGGAGATTCTAATGAATATCCAGTAATGCCACTTAGAAATACGGTACTGTTTCCGCAACAGGTGATTCCAATATACATTGGTCGTGAACGTAGTCTAAAATTGGTAAATGACTTAGATCCAAACAGAAGATATATTGTAGTTGTGGCCCAGGAAGATGGTTCAATTGAAGAGCCCAGTCCCGAAGATCTCTATGCTTTTGGGACATTGGCACAGGTCCTAAAAGTTTTTGATATGCCTGACAATAGTAAATCTGCGATAGTCCAGGGAATATCAAGGATAAAAATTTTGAATTTCACCGGTAACGAACCTTACTTTACTGCAGCTGTCAATTCTTTAGAAGATGAGCCTGTTGAAGACAGACTTGAAGTGGAAGCATTAGCAAAAAATTTAAGGCAATCTTTCGAAGATCTGATGAAGGTAGCACCAAACTTGACTGAAGAACATTCGGGGATGCTGAAAAATATTCAGAAACCCAATCGGTTAACGGATCGTGCTATTTCCATTATGACAGTATCTAATCAAGAAAAGCAGGAAGTTCTTGAAGAATTGAATATCAAAAAGCGAATTGAGAAAGCGCTTACATTAATTTCGCGTGAAATTCAGCGAATTAAGCTGGGTGAAGAAATTCAAACGGAAGTTCATGATGAAATTAGCAAAACTCAGAGAGAATATTATTTACGAGAACAAATGAAAGCCATAAAAAAAGAATTGGGTGAAGATGAAAGTTCCGTAGAATTAAAAGATTTAGAGGATAAAATCAAAGCGGCAAAGATGAATGAAGAAGCTGAAAAAGTTGCTATGAAAGAGTTAGATCGTCTTTCCCGAATACCAACTCAATCTCCTGAATATAATGTTTCAAGAACTTACATTGAATGGTTAGCTGATTTGCCTTGGAGTGATTCCACGGAAGACCGAATTGACTTGAAGGAAGCACTAAAAATATTGGATGAAGATCACTATGGACTGGATAAGGTTAAAGAAAGAATAATTGAATACTTAGCAGTTCGCAACTTAAAACAAAAGAAAAACCCTGATGGAAGAGTACGTGGACCCATTCTTTGTTTTGGGGGACCTCCAGGTGTAGGTAAAACATCATTAGGAAAATCTATTGCCCGCGCGATGGGGCGTAAATTTGTTCGTTTCTCTTTAGGTGGTGTTCGGGATGAAGCTGAAATTCGTGGCCATCGTAGAACCTATATTGGCGCTCTACCAGGCCGTGTGATTCAGAGCATAAAAAAAGCGGGTAAGAATAACCCTGTATTTATGTTAGATGAGATTGATAAATTAGGATCGGATTTTCGAGGAGACCCATCATCAGCTTTATTGGAAGTGCTGGATCCAGAGCAAAACCATTCTTTCAGTGACCATTATTTAGAAGTCGATTTTGACCTTAGTAACGTTATGTTTATTGCAACTGCAAATTATCAAGATGCAATTCCACCAGCATTAAGAGACAGGATGGAAATACTAGATTTCTCGGGTTATATTGAAGATGAAAAAGTTCAAATTGCAAAACGACATATTCTTCCAAAACAAATTGAAGAAAATGGGTTAACAAGAGAAGACGTTTCTTTCGATATAAATTCTATTAAAGAGCTAATAAGATCTTATACAAGAGAAGCAGGGGTTCGAAACCTTGAAAGAGAAGTTGCTAACGTACTAAGGAAAGTTGCCCGGGAATTAGTAGAAAAAAAATCTAAAAAAATAAAAATAATCAAATCAAAAGTAAGCGAATTCTTGGGAGCACCACGGTTTCACTCTGAACTTGCTGAAAGAGCAACAAAACCAGGAGTGGTAACTGGACTAGCGTGGACAGCAGCAGGTGGTGATATTCTCTTTGTAGAGTCCACACGAATGAAAGGAAAGGGACAATTAACACTTACAGGACAATTGGGTGATGTAATGAAGGAATCTGCCACAGCCGGTTTAACTTTTGTTCGTGCGAATGCAGAAGAATTTGGAATTGACTCAGATTTTAATGAAAAGTCTGATGTACATGTCCATGTTCCCGCAGGTGCTATCCCAAAAGATGGCCCATCTGCAGGTGTAAGTATGGTAACATCCCTTGTATCATTATTGACAAATATTCCTGTAAAAGAGAAAGTTGCAATGACAGGTGAAATTACTTTGAGAGGAAATGTACTTCCAATTGGTGGGGTAAAAGAAAAAGTCACTGCTGCTCATCGATCAGGGATAAAAGAGGTCATTCTCCCAGATCTTAATCGTAAAGACCTTGAAGATGTTCCAGAACATGTAGCCAAAGATCTAAAATTCCACTTTGCGAAGGATATTAAAGATGTTTTGAAAGTTGCTGTACCTGGTCTGACAAAAAATTGAAATAAACATAAGTAAACAAAGAAGAAATAATTAATTTTTCTAAGTAAAATTGAGGGCGATTAGCTCAGTTGGTTAGAGCACTGCGTTTACACCGCAGGTGTCGGGAGTTCGAATCTCTCATCGCCCACTTACTTTTAAAAACAATCCAAATATTAGACCCCACATCTCTTTATCATTACTTTGAATATATTTGCAATTTGAGTTTAAAGATTTACAGTCCATATTTATACTTTTATCAGAAGGATAAATAGAGCAATTTCTTATCAGAATTAAGAAAAATAATTATAATAAATGTTGGTATTCTATTTTTCCTGGCTAATGCTGATTATTCCAGCGTATGCCCAAACAATTCAAACTATAGATAAATTTCACGATGATGGTTTACCCCAAATAATCCTTCATTTTACAGAAAAAAATAACAAATTAGAATTGACTCAGAAAACATATTACCATAGTAATGGTCAAAAGAAAAAAGAAGGTACCTATTTTAATGGCAGTAGGGATGGAAAATGGACAGAGTGGAGAGATGATGGAACACGTCTGGAAGAATGCTTTTATGAAAATGGAGAAAAGCATGGTATTTGGATACACTGGGGGAAGAAAGGTAAAAAATTGAGAGAGGGACAATATGTACGAGGTGAAAAAGATGGTGTTTGGACTAAATATACACCCAATGGTTTTAAAGTTTCAGAGAAAGTCTACGAATATGGAGTAGAAGTTGACTGATCCAATTTTTGGAAAAGCAAGAATTAGGTAAAAATAGAAAAAGTTTTCATGGAAAATAAATTAATGCATAAATCAAAATTGAGTAAAAAAGTACTAAGCTTCCTTATATGGCTATCATGTTTATTCTCTCAAATCCAACTCGATGTTAATTGGACACCATATGTTACATATTATTTAAGCATGGTGGATATCAACACTGGTGAGTCAAATATGCCAATATTTTTGGCAGAACTTCGGCGTGAATCCATTGCTCTAGATTCAGTAGATGTTGATATAGAATTCGAGATAATTATAGATTCTGATGCTTTAGGTGTAGACAATGAAACACTTGTTAAAGTCGAGACAACTAAACCTATCATTCTAACTGCTCCTATCCATCTTTCCAATATGGATTTGAATTTAACTACTGATAAAATTTTTGATGATTATGGAAATCCTGTGGATTTACATTTGGATATCACGGAACAACTAGATATGGAACAAGCTGACCAAATGTTCAGCGCTATTGTTCAAACTGGTCAGCTTCCAGATGGTATTTATACATTCAGAGTTGTGGCAACCCCTGAAAATGGTACACCAATTGAAAGTGTTGATATATTACATATTTCGAATCCTTCTATGCTTCAGCTTATTTCTCCTGGTGGAATTCTAGCTGATACAACAATTAATGAGGTTTATACTTCTTTTCCTGTTTTTCAATGGGAATCGGATCCATGTAACTATATAGATCCCATTACAGGAGAAAGTGGGTGTGAATTTTTTATCCGAGTGGCAGAGTTTAACTCTAAAGAGCATTCGTCAATGGATCAAGCAATTGAATCAGTAACTCGCTTACCACTAGATCAATCATTAGGATTTACTCGTGCAGGATTTGGAGTTACTACTTTTCAATATCCTACAGATGCTGGAGATCTAGAGGCTGGTAAAATATATGTTTGGCAAGTTAAAAAAGATATTGTAACTACTTCTGGAACAGAACAATTATTTAGTGAAATTATGGCTTTCAAGGTAAAGGATTTTACATCAACAGACGGCCAAAATGAGAATCCAGAAGACACAAGCCCTGCAGGAATAGTTTTACAGTCTTTGATTGGGGATGATCTAACTCAACAATATTTTGGCCAAGGTGGTTTACTTGAAGGCATGATTGCTAATGGAAAAATTACTTTAAATGGTGAAAGTGTTGATGTATCCTTTATACAATCCATGGTTTCCGTAGGTATCGTTTCAGAAGATGTAAATGGCAATGAAACTTATCGTACTATGGAGGTGATTTCTGTGGAGGTGGTAGAATGAAATATTTCATCTTAATTTGTCTTTTAATCAATAACTGGTTATCAGCAGCAGATAAAATTGCTCTTGCCATTAAGATAAAGGGAAAAGTATCAGTAATAGCTAAAGGTGATATACAGAAATCTCCCTTAACACCTGGTAAACCTCTTAAAGATCAGGACCAAATTCTTGTTGGTAAGGGAGGTTTTGCTGCAATTATGTATCTGGATGATAAAACAGTAGTAAAATTGTTGGGAAATTCAGATTTAACAATCGCCGGTAATCGAACCAAAGATAGAATTAATAAATCTTTAGATATTAAATACGGAAAAATCGCAGCTGATATTTCACCCCAAAAAGAAAATGAATTTCGTATTGCAACACCTACCTCAGTTGCTTCAGTAAAAGGTACAGAATTAACAATTGCATCAGACCCTGCAAACGGTGATTCTTTTACCCTACTCGAGGGTTTGATCGAAGTAACTAACACTATCACAGGTGAAACAACAGAGGTTCAACAGGGCGAAACAGCTGTCTCAACTCCCGAAGGATCTTTAGATGTGCGCGAGACCACCACAGAAGATATGGCAGGTTTTGAAGAAGCGGATGTTGGAAATCCAACTCAGGAATTACGATTTGAGTTAGAAGATAAAGATGGAAACATCAAAGAAATAATCATTCAATTCCAATAGAAAGATAATAATGAAAAATTTTATTCTCCCTTTAATCATTCTGATGAGTATTGATTTTGCTCAGTCAGATATTTTAATTATGAATCCCGAGCCCAATTCAGAACTCTCTGGAAAAGATATTTTGATTGCTGTATCAATATTTGGAATGAGTGACATAAATCCAGATAATATTCAATTAATTTTAGATAGTGAAGATATCACTGACCTGGCATATATTGATGATGATATGGTTAGCTGTCTGCTCGAGGAAATAGATCCTGGAGAACATCAGGTTCAAATTATTTTAGGCAGACAGGGCCAGAAAAGTTGGTCTTTTACAACAACATTAGGTGAGCCGCTGGTAAATTATTCGGGTAGGATTAGAACCAGTAGTAGTATGGACCAAATTGATGAGCATACATTAAATATCAGTCAACTTTTACTGGATTTTCAAGGCACGGCTTATGAATGGTTAAAGTTTAAAACAAACCTGAAACTCACAACTCAAGAGAATGTATTATACCAGCCTCGCAATGTGTATGGCTTAGAGTTTGCATTAAAAGATTATGCAACAATTACTATCGGTGATTCAAATCCTAGACTATCTTATTTCACAATGAATGGCAAGAGGATCAGGGGTTTAAATGCTCAATTTAAATTAGGCTGGTTCAATCTTGAGCTTGTAAAAGGTGAAATTAATCGAGCCATTCAAGGTGATTTACAAAATGCTTATAAAGCCAGTATTGATACAGATGAGGATGGAACGAAATTTTTATTATTAAATCGAACTGGCTATACTTTTTCCCAGAATACAACATCGGCTAGATTGGCTATCGGTCGTGGTGAAAAATTCCAATGGGGCATCAATTTTTTAAAAGCCCGAGATGATACATCAAGTGTTAGGGGGGAATTGAATGATGCTACAATCATTTATACACCGGAACCAAGCGGTTCTATAACTGGATTAGATTCAGGCACTGTTTATACAATAGGTGAATTAGGGACAAAAGCACTGGTGTCAAATGGAAAAGATTGGGCTGGTGATGGTCCAAAAGATAATCTCGTTTTTGGAACAGATCTTGGTATTTCACTCTTTAACAAAAGATTACGATTAGATGGTGAGTTAGCCTTTAGTATGACCAACACCAATATTTGGGGGGGGCCATTAACATTAGGTGCGCTAGATACTTTGATTGATGATTCTGTAGATAATAAACTATCGAGTTTTGATCTAGCTGACTTACCTGACCCTGCAGATTATAAAGATATTTTGATTATTAATCCTAATTTATCGCCTTTGGTTCCAATTGATATCAATGCATTAGGAGATAGTGCTACCATTGAACTTATGGATGCTGTTTTTTCTATGCCTTCTCTTGCTTATCGTGGACGTGCTATCACCAATTTTTATGGAAATTATTTAGCATTGGAATATTCTCAGGTTGGTCCTGAATTCAATTCTTTGGCTAACCCATATTTAGTAAAAAATAAAAGAGAATTTTCCATTTCCGATAAATTGAAATTACTCCAGAATCGTCTTATGTTAACAGTTGGCTATAAATACCAGGATGATGATATCTTGACGACAGTTGAAAATGTGAAAACACAAAAGACAATGTCTTTTGGATTAAATGCGTTACCTGGCCCCGGGCTCCCTACAGTGAATTTTACATACCGATCTATCAACAGAGAAAATGGAATAAATGAATTACTATATTTAACAGATACAACTTATACTGACAATCGGGAAAATACAAAAGCTAGTAATATGGTTTTTAATATAAATCACCGTTTTTCTTTTATCTGGTCCCATGCTTTAAGTGGTACAGTTGTTATAGTAAATAAAGAAGATAAATTCAAAGATAGAGATGAAAACTATGTTGATCCTGCTATGGCTACTAATGTTTTCAATATTACACTTTCCACTCTATATGGTAATTCATTAAAAACAACATTCAACCTGACAACCAACTCAAGTGAATTAAGTACTGGACCAGGAATCCGAGGAATTCAGGATTTTACTACTACGAATTTTGATACAGAATATCCTCTCTTTAATAATAAGATTTTAGCAAAGGGCGGGCTAAATTATGCTAAAGGATCTGGCCTAGTAGATATGTCATGGATTGGATTAAAAACAGGGATACGTTGGAAAATCATGGATGATTTAAGGCTCAATACCCAGGCGGAATTTCGTTCTAAAGAAACATCAGGAAATAAGAAAAATACTTTCATTGCTAGGGCAAATTTAGAATACGCATTTTGATATATTTTTTTGGATTTTCTCGAGTCAATTACATCATCCTAATTAATGATTGATTCTCAAACAATCCGTAAAGCGGCCGAGCGAATACAATCTAATATTCGAGAAACACCTTTCATAAAATCCAAAGCATTTTCAGAAATAACAGATGCTGAGGTTTGGTTCAAATTAGAAAATTTGCAGGTCACTGGCTCATTCAAAGCACGTGGAGCGGTTAATAAACTTTTATCATTAACAGAGAAGGAAAAGTTCGCAGGAGTCATTTCAGCATCAACAGGGAATCACGGCGCTGCTGTTGCCTATGCTTCTGATCAACTGAGTATAGAATGTACAATCTATACCCCTGAAGATGCTTCAGAAGCTAAATTGGAGAATATGAAACAATTTGGTGCAAGAATAATAGTACACGGGGATGATTCTATCAAAGCAGAAGCAGAAGCGCGTAAAATTTCGTTGAAGACAGGAAAAACATATGTCTCACCATATAATGATCCCAAAGTGATAATCGGGCAAGGTACGCTTGGTGTTGAAATAGAATCCCAATGTGATGGATTGGATACAATTATTATTGCCGTTGGAGGAGGTGGTCTTATAGGTGGCACGGCAACCTATTTAAAATCTATATGGCCGAATTTATCTGTAATGGCCTGTTCTCCTAAAAATTCTGCCGTAATGATTCATTCTTTGAAAGCTGGAAAAGTTCTGGGTTTAGAATCAAAACCTACTTTATCAGATGGTACTGCCGGAGGTGTAGAGTTGGATTCTGTAACTTTTCCTATATGCCAACATGTAATTGATGAAACCGTATTAGTAACTGAGAGACAAATAAAAGAGGCTATGATAACTTACATTAAAAAAGAACATCAGCTTTTAGAAGGTGCAGCAGGAACTGCTGTAGCGGCCCTCTTAAAAAAGAAAATTGACTTAAAAAATCAAAGAGTTGGTGTAGTGATTTGTGGTGGTAATATTGGTATAGAAACTATTCGTGAAGTATTAAACTGATTCATATTACACTTACGGCTTTTAGAATATTAATTTTCATTTTTATTCAAGGATTGGTTTTTTACTAAAGAAAACAAGGAAGTAGCTCCTAGACTTTATTCATGCCACATAAAGGAATTAGATGGAGTAAATAGTAATGGAAGTGACAAAATAATTGGTAAATTTGCAGAGATAAGTTAACAAAAAATGAATATCCCAAGGTTCCATCTTGCATTTCCTGTCCACGACATCAAGTCAGCAAAAGATTTTTATAGTGGTTTTCTGGGGTGTGAATTAGGCAGAGAATCAAAAAACTGGGTGGACTTTAATTTATTTGGTCATCAAATTGTTGCCCATTTATCACCTCAAGATTGTATAGATGCTTTTTCAAACTCTGTTGATGGTGATCAAGTACCTGTTCGTCATTTTGGAGTAATATTATCGTGGAATAAGTGGGAGAACTTTTGTGCAATGATTAATGAAAAAGAAATTCCATTCGTGATCAGGCCAAAAATACGTTTCAAGGGATTACCAGGCGAACAGGGGACATTTTTTATCCAGGACCCCAGTGGCAATATTTTGGAATTTAAATCATTTAAGAATGACATTAATGTTTTTGCTAAATAAAATATGCCAAAAATAGATTTCCTTCCTGATAATAAGAGCCTTGAAATAGAGCCAGGCGAAACAATTCTTCAGACTGCTGCAAGAAATGGTATCCCGCATGTCAATGCTTGTGGTGGAGAAGGAAAATGTACTACTTGCAGACTTCTAATACTGGACGGAATTGATAACTGCTCATCTGAAACTGAAAAAGAATTATCCCTTAAGAAAAAAGCGCACACCACTGAGGAATTTAGATTAGCATGCCAAACAACCATTACAGGTGATGTAACAGTTAGAAGGCTAGTATTAAATAAGGAAGATATTGAATCAGTGTCAGAAAGAAGTGTTTCCGGGAGGTTAGGGGAAACTAAGAGAATTGCTATTCTATTCAGTGATATAAGAGGTTTTACTCCGTTTTCAGAGAAATTAACTCCTTACGATGTTGTATTTATTTTAAACAGATATTTTAACAGGATGGTAAAGGCTGTAGAGAGTAACTATGGTACGGTAGATAATTATATTGGTGATGGTATGGTTGCGATATTTGGTTTACATGATGAGGAAAACCCGGCAAAACATGCAGTAAAATCCGCCTTGGATATGTGCGATGAAATGGATGACATGAAGCCATATTTAACAACTATGTATGGTAAAGATTTTGATATTGGTGTGGGGATTCACTGGGGTGAAGCAGTAGTGGGTGATATAGGAGCAGGGGAATCAAAACGACTAACTGCAATTGGTGATGCAATGAATTTTGCTAGTCGTGTTGAGTCTGCCAATAAACAATTTCAATCAAGGGTACTTATTTCAGAAGAAACACATGAAGAAATAAAAGATTCTTTAGTCATCAAGGATTTTATGCGCACCAATCTGCCTGGAATTGAAGGCCGTGTTACACTTTATGAAATAGAAGATATAAATTTTGCAACAAATGAAGAAATAGACAATGAGGTTCTTGAAGGTAATATTTTCTGGAAAAAATGCTCTGAAGTAGATTCATTTGAAAATGAACCGCAACAGGTATTTAAAATAAAAAGGGAAGATATTTTGGTAGTAAAAGTTGAAGGTAACTTTTTTGCTCTCAATGATAAATGTCCTCATGCATATCTCAGTCTCCAAGGCAGCGATATTGATATAAAAAATGAGACTATCGCATGCCGGTGGCATAAAAGTTCATTCTGCTATAAGACAGGTGAAGTAAAAGAATGGATGAAAATAAGTAATTTCCAGAAAGTTTTGGGTAAAATGGGACTCAATGCAGAAGCAAAAGAAATTTCTCAGATGGAACGTATTCCAGTTGACATCTATAATACAAAACAGGAAGATGGATTTATTTGGGTTGGTATAGAATCGAATAATTAAATAAATAGGAAAAAATATGCTTGAAAACAATATTGAATGGACAAAGTTATTAGATGTAAATAGTTTTGATGAGAACCCTCAGCAATTGGTAAAAGTGAAGAGAGACGACATTCTAATCATCAAAGATGATAGTGGTTTTCATGCAATCAATAACAGGTGTCCTCATCTGGGTTTAGCTTTGGATCTGGGAGGGTGTGATTTGAAAGAAAAAACTATTCATTGCAAATTCCATTCAAGTGATTTTTCCTATCAAACAGGAGAAGTAAAGGAATGGTTAAATGTAAAAGGGTTTGAAAAATTTATGACGTGGTTATTCTCAAAATTTGACGCTGATGCAAAAAAAATGATGACTATGGACCCTAAACCAGTAGAAACCTTTCTTACTAAAGTTGAAGATGATTGTGTTTGGGTAGGAATTGATATGGGTGATTGAATGGGAGTAATTAGTTTTAAAAGTTATATTTACAAAGAAAATGAAAAAAGATACGAAAAAATACCAGTAAATCATGTCGGCAATGATATTGAGTATAAGCTGAATCCTCTGCGAAAAGAAAAGACAGGATCAGGCGGCAGGCTGATTGCTTTTAGAACCGTAAATTTAATTGGAGATATATTATATGATTGGTTACATGACTGGAAAATGATTGTTAATAAAAGAGATGCAGTACGATATAAATACGGACAACAGTTACGACTATCTTTAGAACCTAAAAGAAATTCTTTAGCTCAGAAAGCCGGTTTAAGTTTGAGCTTTTATTTCTAAATTTTTTTCTATCTCAATTGAGATGAAATGGTTATTTGTAATTCTCATTTTCAACTTGGTCTGTTCAGAACAAACGAACAATTTTGAAATTCAGAGGAAAAAGATGGTAGAAGATCAAATTCAAAAACGGGGAGTAAGAGATCCATCTGTATTATCTGCTATGGCCAGGGTAGAAAGAGAAAAATTTGTCCCAGAACAATTTCGTGATATGGCTTATTCAGACGGGCCTTTGCCCATTGGTTATAAGCAGACGATTAGTCAACCTTATATTGTAGCTTATATGACTGAACAACTTCAGTTAGATTCGAACCATAAAGTTTTAGAAATAGGTACCGGCTCTGGCTATCAGGCAGCGATTTTAGGTGAATTATCAGATGAGGTATATACAATAGAGATCATTCCAGAATTAGGAAAAAGTTCCATTGATATTTTAGAGAAATTGAACTATAACAATATTTTTGTTCGAATAGGTGATGGCTATAAAGGCTGGCCGGAAGAAGCGCCATTCGATAGAATAATTGTTACTGCTGCACCAGGAAAAATTCCTGAAAAATTGGTTGAACAATTAGCAAATGGAGGGCAAATGATAATTCCTGTTGGAGAATCAGTGTTTTCTCAATATCTATGGATTATAAAAAAGGATAATAAAGGAAATATAGGAAAAGAGAAAATTCTACCGGTCCGATTTGTTCCAATGGTCAAAGAATAGTATTAACATTTTTCATTTATTTCTGTAAAAACTTTTAATCCTAATTTTTGAACTTATATTTTAACATGGAGAACAAAAAATGAAAAAAATATCCACTCATACCCTTAAAATAATTTTATTCCTTTCTTTTCTTTACCCGCATTGCCAAGTCCCTTGTGGAATATATGATGATGCTCTGAGAATTGTCCAAATGAAAGAAGATTTACTCACAATCCGTAAAGCAATGGGGGAGATAAATAGTCTTACAGAAAAGCAAGTAAATGGACAAGATATGAACCAAATGATTCGCTGGGTAAATACAAAAGAAAACCATGCACAGCGAATACAGGTAACTGTTTCAGAATATTTTTTAACGCAAAGAATCAAATTTAAAGGTTATGGACAGGATGGTAGGAATAAATATATTCAGCAAACAACAAAGCTACATCAGTTGCTTGTCGCTGCGATGAAATGTCGTCAAAATTTAGATCAAATACATTGTGATAAGGCTCTGGAATTGATTGAACAATTTTCAAACCTTTATTTTGACGAGCATGGTCTAAAGCACTTAAAAGAATTAGAAAAATAAGTAATCTAATTTTTAGTATGCAAAAATGGGTTATAATTCTAGGCCTATCATTTTTCACTTTGAAGGCTCAGGGTCTTTGGTATGAAGATAATTTGAAAGAAATTGAAACTCTCAACCTTGAATTCAATCTTCATGGCTTAGAAGATAATGTTTGGGAAAAGCGAATTACCAATTTCATTGAATTGCGGATGTTGGAGCATGAAATACGAATGGTAAAAGAACAAATGCCAAAATTGATGGTTGATGTTCATATTATAGACTCTCGAGTGAAGGAGTCATCATCTTTTTTGGTTTCTTTTTCTATTCTTAATTACAGTGTTTCTGAGCCCAATTATTACAAATCTTTGGCTGACACCCTGGTAACAAAAAAATTTATGACAAGTAAAATATTTTCACATGAAATCCTGGGCCAAACATCAAGTCAAAATCTTTACAGAGATACAGAAAGAGCCATCAATAAATTGATCTCATTTTTCCTAGATCAATGGTATAAAGACAACCCAATCAAGCAATTTTAACTTTTGTTATTTTTTTAACCTCACCCTTTGACAATTACCCCCAGTTATGTAATTTTCTGGGAAAGGCAAAAATTAAACCCTTACTTACACAAATGTTTTTGATCCGAGGCATAATCATTTTACACTTTGTGTGTTTCTGCTTTGCTTCAGAAAGCACAAGGAACATTTCTCTGACGACAGGCAATAAATTAGCTGTTTTAGAGTTTGAAGGGTGGTCTATCTCCGAGCCACTAACGAGGCATCTTACCGAAGAGTTTCGACAAACTGTACGGGAACTAAATATATATCAAGTCCAGGATCGGGGCATCACAAATCAATTCAACGTATATAAACCCAGGAAGAAGGATTACTGGTCCTGTTGGAGCGAAGAATGTGCAGTTGACTTAGGGCGACGTTTAAAAGTTAATTATATCATAGCGGGAAATATCCAGAAAAAAGGTGATGATGAATTTGTCATTAAGGGTCGATTATTTTCAGTTGATATGGAAACAATGATGAATGAATTTGCCATGAACAGCTCCGGAATCACGGATAGTCTTCTTCTGGAAATGAAAAAAATGGCCTTCAGCGTTAGTGGTCTGCCTTTACCAGATACACTATCGGTGGGAACAGATATGTCTGAAGTTGCTGCTTCTGATGATATTGAACGAAAACGGCAGTGGATACAACTCCCACCTATACCAAGTAAAATCAAAGCACTTTTAATGTCCACAGCATTACCGGGCAGTGGCCAAATTTGGGCAGCCCGAAAGTATCCTGGCTACGGGTTTATGGGCACCGAAGCAACTTTGGGATTAGCTGCTCTAATTTCCTACTACCAATATGAAAAAGCCTGGGGTGGGTTTGATAAGAATTACGCTAAATATAAAACTGAAACAGATCCTCATGAATTGATAGAGTTACGTCCGCAGATAATCCAATATGCATCTGACTCTAGAAAATATAATGCATTCATGAAAAACATACGAAGTGTTGGACTTTCTATATGGGTTGTAAATATGGTTCACGCTTATCTTGTAGCACCTGATGATGATTCTTTTGATAGTGATTATTTTTTTAATTTAGATTATAACCTTGATGGGAACCAAGTTCAGCTTAATTTTAATTTTTAAATATGAAACTGCTTTTTGGTACAATCGTATTTTTATCAGTCCTGTTTTTGTCCTGTGAAGATGCAGAATATGATCTGAATAATCCCAATGATCCTGAAAATATGGATTTGGATCCGCCGGCTCTTTTTTTCCACCCCGGTGAAATTAACACAAAACTTGATTCTTCATTCACTGTTCAACTTTATGGATTAAAGTTAGGACCAACAGCAGCATCACATTTAGATATTCGTTATGAAAGGAACAGTGTCCGAGTTGATTCTGTAATTGCAGATACATTTTTCCAAAATCTGAATGAGCCTTTTCAGGTAATCATTGATGATGAAGAGAACCTAGATATTTTTCTTTATTTATTACCGGATACACTTTCAGACCAAAATGAGGGCGGTACTTGGTCACTGGCAACTATTCATTTTACGGCGATTTCAACAGGTGGCTCAGAGCTCTTATATGGTGAAGATACTAGATTGAGAGATGCTAATAATGATTCTGTTAGAATAAAAAGTTTTGGTACTGGATTTATTAATGTGGAATAAATCTGTACTGCTGTCATTGATCATTTCAGGTCTTATAGCTCAAAATAATAGTTTTAATTTTCAGACCAATGGTCCAAACGAAGATTTTGTAACTATACAGCATGATGATGGAGATCCCCAAATCCGTCCGACTTCAGGTATGACACTGGAAGCATGGGTCAAACCAACAGAAGATCCAGCAGCTTATGACATGAATGGTATAATAAGTTATTTGACCCTTCAAGGTGCGACCACAGAATCTGG
>CAJWHW010000030.1:0-23259 GCA_913040915.1 uncultured Fidelibacterota bacterium
TAAACTCGCTATTTTCTGATCTGGGCCAAGAATCCCTGAAATTAAAAGATAAGGAAAGGCCCAATAGGGTCCCAGCACCAGTAGAAAAGCCATGAGCCCTCCACCTAGAGTCACTTTTTTTTCCCACTGCCTATCGGGGAAAGCAAAATGTTTCAGGATCCAGCAAAAGCCATACATTCCATGCAAAGCCAGATACACATGTGCTTCCGGAGAAAAATTCTGATAATGTTTCATTAGCAGAAGAACAAAAAAGAAGGTGCCTGTTTTCTGGAAATTGATTACCCAGGCGAGTTTTAATATTCGGGGGCCGCCTAAAAATCTTTCTGTTATATACTGAGAAAAACGAATCCAGTGAGCCCAGATTGGTTTATTGTTTTGTTGGTCATTCATTTTAACATCCTTTCTATCAGTGAAGACAGTTTAGAAAATAACCAGAAACAATCAAGACGGCCCTATTGACCAATTCGCTGCGCTTATGGTTTATTTTTGAGAATGGTTTCTATCCGATCCATTATTGTAGTATCGAGAATATCTGTATGATTTACACTTTCCAGATTTTGTTTAAGCTGATCCGTTTTAGAAGCGCCGAGGATCACTGTGCTGACATGTTTATTTTTAAGACACCAGCACAAAGCCAAGTTCACCAGCGGGATGCCAATTTCACCAGCCAGTTTTGATAATTGCTTTACTTTTTCATAGTGCTGAATATAATCTTTAGATTCAAACATATTCTTGATAAACTGATGTTCATCTAGATTGGCCCGACTATCATCCGGCATACCATCCATATATTTTCCAGTTAAAAATCCTGATGCTAGGGGACTCCAGATAGTGGTACCTAATTGTTCATTTTCGAAAAGCTCACTATATTCGCTTTCCATTTTCTTCCGGGCAAACATATTATATTCGGGTTGTTCCATGGAAGGAGGTGTAAGTCCAAGTTCTTTGGCTATCCTATATGCTTCTTTGATTTCTTCAGCAGACCATTCTGATGTTCCCCAATAGCAAATTTTTCCCTGTAATACCAGAGTATGCATGGCTCGGACGGTTTCTTCTATGGGGGTTTCAGGATCTGGGCGGTGACAAAAATAAAGATCCAGATAATCAACCTGTAGTCTTTTCATTGCAGCATGGCAAGCATCAAGAATATGTTTATGGCTAAGCCCACGCTGTGTTGGTTTTTCACCTCCCCAAAATACTTTACTAGATACAATAAATGTATCCCTTTCCCAGCCCAGTTTTTTGATGGCTTCACCCATAATAATCTCTGATTCACCGGAAGCATAGACTTCTGCATTATCAAAAAAATTAACACCATTATCGTAGGCAAGTTTCATCATCTCAGTTGCTGCATCCACACCAAGCTGAAAAGAGAATGTAACCCATGAACCATAAGATAGTTCACTGACTTTTAATCCTGTTTTTCCAAGTCTTCTGTATTTCATATTATGTTTTTATACTCCATTTTATTGGTTGCAGTTAAAGAAAAGTATTTAAGTTTTAAGATCAATTGGGAATTGATTCAAGGTTCTCACGTAAGTCTTTAGCTAATTCTACCTTTGTATAAGGTTGCGAATCAATGAAATCATCAATATTTTGATTGTTCACGGCTCTGGCTTCTTTCAATTTTTCTTTTGCAAGTTCTGCACTTCCTTTTTTTGCATATGTTGCCGCAAGGTAAAATAATTGATTTTTCAAAACTTTGATAGTCTTAAAACATGCTAGAGCCTGATCATAATCACCCAACCAATAATAACAGAAAGCTAACGGGCTGAATAATAGATCATGGGAAAAGGGATCTAAACGTTTTGCCCTTTCCAGTTCAGAAAATGCATCACCAAACTCACCGCAATAAATTAGGGCGAGAGCATATCTTGTAGTGATAAAAACATCACTGGGGCATAGATCCCTGGCTTTTTTCAAATGGTGTAAACCCATTTCATAATCTTTTTCAAAATAAAATTTTACAGCACCCATAATTCGATGAACTTCTGGTTCATTAGGATCAAGTTCCATAGCCTTATTCAATGAGTTAAAACACTTTTCCATCAACTCATGTGACTCATCTTCCTTCCATTCCATCAAATTCCCTAGTGTACAGGCATGCCAGGCATGGGCACGTGCATAGTTCGGATCTGCTTCAATAGCTTTTTCAAAGAGTTCTGCTGCTAGTTCAGTATTTTCTTTAAACACATTACCCTTTTTTGCATATTCCAGACCCTGCAAAACAAGATCATAAGCCGTTTTATTTTCTGGACGTTTTGCGTTTAAAGCTTTTAAAGTGTCTTCTTCTACTCTACCAACAGTAGTGGAAACGATCTCTTCCGCAATCTGATCCTGGATGTCAAATACTTCATCTACAGACAGATCATAATTATTGGACCAGATTGTATTCTCATTTTCTGAAGAAATTAGGCTCACATTAATCCGTATTTTAGGTCCAAGTTTTCTCACACTGCCGTTAATGATATACCGGACACCAAGTTCCTGGCCAATCTCCTTAAAACTTTTTGTTTTATCCTTGTAGGAAAAACTGGCATGACTAGAAATGACTACCAATTTGCTGTACCGGGATAGCATAGATAAAAGGTCTTCAGAAAACCCTTCGCAAAAGTATTCCTGTTCTTCATCTTTACTGAGGTTTTTAAAGAACATAACTGCCACGGAACCAGGTTCCGTTTCTTTTACTTCCGTATGAATATTTTCAGAATCCTGCGTAAACCGCGCTATTCCTGTGTTTTCAATCACGTGAAACGCTTTAATTGGAAATTCAATGTTTTTTAAGGCTAACTCTCCAGCATCTTCAAAAGAAACCAAGATTTTTCGGTTAATCATATCGAAAACTGTTTGCGACACACAAATTCCATCAGGACGTGCTTCTGCCTCCAGCCTAGCGGCAACATTTACAGCATCACCGAATAGGTTATCATCTGACACCATAACATCACCGATATTGATCCCGACTCGAAAAGTCATTTGGTCTTTTTCATTCTTATCAAGGTTCATAGATTTCATTTTGTACTGGGTGGCCACAGCTGCTTCGGCTGCCTTTATAGGACTTGAAAATTCTGCAATAACACTGTCTCCAGCACTGCCAAAAATGACACCGTTGTGTTCTGCAATGATTTTATCAATCTCGGTTCTGCGCTCTTTCAAAATGTTTAACGTATTTACTTCATCTTCACCCATCATCTTACTAAAGCCCACAACATCAGATGCAAAGATGGTTGCCAGTTTTCTTTCCATATTAACTCTAGTCCAAATTAAATTGAATAAACCTTGGTTTTACCGCCGCGGCCTTTCAGATTGATTCCTCCTTGATATAATGCTTCTGTATATAAATCTTTTTTGGCGGGTTAATTGTTTATTATCCATTATAAAAATATACTTTTGTGTTAATAGTTGATGTAAGACTGTTATGGGGTTTTATTATATATCCAAATATTACAAATCCCTTTACAGATAAAAAACCCTACGGTTTCGGTTTTTCATTAGCTTTTAGATACTGAAAGTAAAATGCGTAGCAAATTATGTTTTTAAATCTCTTCCAATTTGGAGATAAAATGTTCATACTCTTCACCTAGATGCACATAACACCTGACCCAGGGATGCATAATGTTGTCCCCATCTCTCAAAAAGCGCCAGACATGTCCGGCCCCTTCCAGGTCTTCTGCCAATAAAATATCGCCTCTTTTAATTATGGTCAGATGTTCTTCATCGAACTCGTCCACATCACAGCTTTTGAACTCTAAATAGCCATCTAGAGTAATTACCAGCTGACGCCTTGGAGCAGTATGGGCCAATTTGAGACCTTCGCCCTTATCTTGATCTGGAACCGGGGTGACGGCAAACTGCATTTTTACATCACCGGAATTATCATGAAGAATTGGATTGACGAAGAGGCTAGAAAACAGGCCCACAGAGCCCAATCCTGTTTTTTCCGCTAAAGGTAAAGCCATTTTCTTAAAACGGGTGTGCCCACTCTCATCTGTGTACATACGAGTTACAATTATATTTGAATCCATTTTTTGATCCTTCCTGAGATTAATAAATGAACGGATTGAGTCTACCTAATTCTATCAGAAAAGCTGACGGTTTTCATCATGATATTGACCAGTATGAAAAATTGGAGTGTTTTTTATCATAGATGATCCCTTAGTGTATCTTCAAATGGAACCATCATTCTTCAAAGATAAAAAACTAGGTAACAATAAATTGATGTTTAATATCATAATTTTATTTAAACAATATCATCTGTCTTCTGATGAGCCATATCCCGTAAAAACTGCGCCTCCATCTATTTTTCTCATATCCATGTTAGCACCTACAACTATTCCATTATTGAAATATTTAGAAAAACTAGAAGCACTGGCAGCATTCCATTCTACATTTCCATTTGCATCGAGTTTTGTCACCGCATAAACAGAGGCCATAAAATATCCACCATCCTCTGTCTGGTGAAGCCAACCTCTTCCCGAAGTATAATCATCATATTTTTTTCTCCATTCTTCATTTCCTTCCGAATCAGTCTTAATTAACGTTGCGTATGGTGGGGGATCGGTATTACAAAACAAAAGATAACCATTATCAGATGTTAGAATAAGATCATGTCCTCTGGTAGGTTTTGTGGAGTCTTCCTGCCATGTCCTCCTCCAAATTATATCTCCTTCACTTGATACTTTTTGTAGAAACAAGGGCCTATTGCTAAAGCTTTCTGGATCATTCAACATTCCAATCATCACAAAATTATCCTCATCACTGATAATTGCTTTAGCATACCTTAAACCATCATATTCTTTTTCTTCAAGTATATCGCCTGTATAATAATCCAATAATAAAAACGTTGCAAATGTTCCGCCAATAACAGCGAGATCTCCATTTTCTGTTTCCAATATTTCATTATGTCCACTCCATGAATATAAATCCGGCAGATTCTGGATCCAGATCACATTTCCAGTTGTATCCATCATCACAACATTCATCATATGATCCAAGCCAGGTATTATAACCACCAGATCACCCTGTGAAGTCTGAATGAGAGATTTACCTAAATCTGTGTAAGGCCAATGGGTTAAAGTGCTATTATCCTCATAATTGATCTGTTTACGCCACTGTTCCTGTCCTTGACTATTTAGCTTCACAATATCCCGCACGCCTGCTTTTTTAGTATAGCAGCAGCCACCCCAATTGACAGCGTTAAAAAGGCCAAAGGCCATATAACCGCCGTCATATAACGGCGTAACAGAAGTCCCTACTTCCCAGATGCCTTCATGCAAGTAGGTTTCCCATAATAAATCACCTTCATCACTGACGGCATAAACCATCATATCTACAATATTTTTTGTATTTTCGTATTTTTGATCACATAAAGGTGTAAAGGAGTATATATTGTTTTTCATTTTTTCCCAACTATACCCTACGCTATCATTGATCCCAACATAAGAAACTACGATTGAACTATCCGAGTCAATATAAACGAATCCATTGATTATTTCATTATCATCATTATTTATAGATAAAATAGTATCCACAGCAGTCTCAATGAGTTCAAAAGATTCAACTGAATAGCAATTATTTGTATTATCACAAAGATCACCTAAATAATCAAAAAATGAAATTCCATTTTCATCAATGGTTAAATATTGTATATCATAACCAGAACATTCCCTATCTTTGAACAAATAGGTACCAAAATAAGTTTCTAGTTCTATAACCGGAGCATTAACACTGATATTCTTCTCATCTTTGGAGCATGATAGGAAGACAATAAAGAATATTAGAAGTGAAACGGTTTTAGAATAAATCATAATGATATAATTAAAAATAGATAACTACGCATTCTAAAATCTACCCATCCTAAAACAAACAAAAAACCCCACGATCGTGGGGTTTAAAGATTTGTTAATTTCTATTCATACGAGTGATATTTCTACTGCCTTTGGCCCTCTATCACCTTCTACAATTTTGAATTCAACTTTATCGCCTTCTTGGAGGTATACTTCATTGGATATACCTGAAGCATGAAAGAAATAATCTTTCCCGCTATCACCCGTTATAAATCCATAATTTTTTGCTTTATTGTAAAATTTTACTTTTCCAGTTTCCATAATATTTCCACTTAATAATTGTTACACTAATTTAGTTATGAATCCACAAACAAAAAATAGACAAGAGTAGGAATATTTATGAAAGGATATAATATAATTCTTCTAGATGTGCACTCTATTTACTAGTAAGAGACTCCCTGCATCAATAACCCACAAATCCAAGCACTATAGGTACCTACAGCATAACCCATTACAGCTAATAGAACTCCCACCGGGGCTAATGATGGATGAAATGCAGATGCTACAATAGGCGCTGATGCAGCTCCACCAACATTAGCCTGGCTGCCAACAGCGATAAAAAAGAAGGGTGCATGGATTAATTTTGCCACAATAATTAAAAGTATCGCATGAAAGAAGATCCAGATAAGCCCCACCAAAAACAGGCCTGGATTCTCAAAAATGGCTAGGATGTTCATCTTCATCCCAATGGTTGCCACAAGAATATATAGAAATAGACTCCCGTATCTGGATGCACCAACACCTTCCAGCTCTCGTACTTTTGTAAATGATAATCCCAGTGCAATGGTTGTGGCTAATACAATGAGCCAGAAGAATTTAGAAGTTAGACTGAATTTTGCCAATCCGGGAGCATTGCTACTAATCCATGGTGCAATTAAATCTGAGCCAATGTGAGCTGTAGCTGTAACACCGAAACCTACTGCCATGACTTTCATGACATCATTTAGATTCGGAATTCGAAGAATCTGAGCCCGATAGGATTCTATCTTATCCTTTAACTGCGTAATTGCAGATGATTCTGCTTGAAAGTACACATCTATTCTTTCATGAATCCCAGCACCGTAAAGGAGAAATGCCATCCAGATATTTGCTACAATCACATCAACAGCAATCATGGCAGAAAACAGATCATCTCCCACGGTAAATATTTCTTTCATAGCAGCTTGGTTGGCACCGCCGCCAATCCAACTGCCTGCAACAGTGGTAAGCCCACGCCAGATCGCATCCGCTCCCACATCGCCAACAATATCTGGTGCGAAGAATGAAACGATTATAATTGCAAAGGGCCCACCTAATACCACCCCAATGGTACCGGTAAAAAACATGATTAATGCTTTAGATCCCAGTTTTTTAATTTCTGGAAAATCAATGCTGATGGTTAGAAGTACCAGGCTGGTAGGCAATAGGTAGCGGGATGCTACAAAATAGAGCTTAGAATTCTCTCCTGATATGATACCTAGAGAATTAAAAACCGAAGGAATGAAATAACAAAGTAGCAGCGTTGGAATGAACGTATAAAATTTGGTCCAAAATGGACTTTCACTTTTAGCGGTAGTGAATACAAATGCCAGTGTGCCAATGAGAATTCCAAGAACAACTGCATCATTTGTAATGATTGGAGTTGGCATCTATCGTGTTTTAACTCACTCTACTCTACATGTGGAGCTTATGTTCATTAAAAAAATTATAGGTAAATACACTCATCTCCTGCCTTGGAGTTTTGCCAATAATCTAAGTATTTCTAAATATAGCCAGATTAGTGTCACTAATAGCCCAAAGGCACCATACCATTCCATATATTTTGGTGCGCCCATTTCTGTACCTTCTTCAATAAAATCAAAATCCAAAACTAGATTCAAAGCAGCGATCACAACGACAAAAGCGCTGAAGGCAATACCCATGGGTGAACTACTGGTAATCATACCTATCCCAGACCCGAAGAAACTCATGATCCAGCTAATAAGATACATAATAGCGATACCACCAGTGGCCGCAAATACACCCAGTTTAAAATTCTCTGTCGCCTGGATCAAGCCAGATTTATAAGCCAAAAGTAGGGCTCCTAAAGTACCGAAAGTTAAAAATACCGCCTGTACAACAATTCCAGGGTATGCAGCATTAAACACCATCGAAATGACACCTAGTGCAATCCCTTCCACTACGGCATAGATGGGCACAAGTGTAGGGCTTTTCTCCGGTTTTAATACAATAAAAATTGCTAATCCAATGCCAACCAAAACTGCAGGCATAACCCAACCGTGCATAACGGGGTTCCCCCATGCATATCCCGCACTAATAATTGTTAGGATTAGGGCAATACCTGTTTTATTTACTGTCCCCTGTATAGTCATTCTCCCTTCTGTTGTTGCAGAAAGATGCTTTTTAAATGTGGATGATTGCAGAGCAGGATTACCTGAACGCATGGATAAATGATTACTCATCGTCTTCTACCTTTTCGATTCTAATCCAGGGTTTACCCTTGGACTGGTTTTGGGTGATTAATTTTAAGATACTCACAATTGAAATGATAATAATGGGTATCCAAAGATATATTGCAGGATTTTCCATGAACTAAGCATTATTTACTGCAGCGATTCTATCTTTTACAGGAGGATGACTGTAAGATAAAAATACAGTCAACCAGTGCGGAGTAAGATGAGACAAATTTGCTGCAGACAATCCTTTTAACATATTGATCAATGCCTCTTTATCTCCAGTTGTTTCCAATGAATAGGCATCTGCTTCATATTCATTCTTTCGGCTCAAGGCAGTAGTAAAAATCGACAAAACTATACTCACAGGCGCATAGAGCATTCCGAAAAAAACTAGACCTGCATAAACAGAAATCTCCTTCAAACCAAAAACAGCAAAAAGTGCCGTTTCATTCATGAATAGATTGAATACATACAACATAATTCCTGTTTCAATCATGCCAATAATGGTTCCCGTGATAATGTGTTTCTTTTTGTAATGCCCCACTTCATGAGCAACGACAGATACTATCTCTTTAGTCGAATGTTTTTCTATTAAGGTATCAAACAAGGCGATCCTTCTGGATTTACCGAACCCGCTGAAATAGGCATTGGAGTGCGCTGAGCGCCGGCTTCCATCCATTACATCGATCCTGGCGATGGGGAATTTTACTTTTTCTGAAAATTGTTCTATAGCAGAACGTAGATCCCCTTCTTCCAAAGGCTCAAATTTATTGAACATGGGTGCAATAACATGAACAAATAAAGGTTGTAATGCCACCATAAATGCAGAAATAAGTATCCAGGCAATCCACCAGCCATTTTCACCGTAAGCATTAAAGAAATAAAGGATAGGCCCCATAACCATACTGCCCAGTACTACCATAAGTCCGTAACCTTTCAATTTATCAAGAATAAATGTTTTTGGTGAAGTTTTATTGAATCCGAATTTTTCTTCAATTACAAAGGTACCGTAAATAGAAAATGGAATATTAATGATATCATTAATAATAAAAATGATTCCGAAAAACAGAAGCCCAGATAATATGGGGTGCTGGGTCTGCTCCCTTATAAATTCATCCAGTATTCCAAATAACCCCGTATGAATTACTACCAGCATCAGAAATAAACTGAATGTACCAGTGAATATTCCAAATCTGGTTTTATCTTTTAAGTAAACTTGTGACTGTGAATACTTTTCTTTATCATAATAATCTTGAAATCCTTCAGGGACATTCTCAGTTATGCTGTTCATATTCAATAGAGAACTGCATGTCGATAAGAGATATTCTCCTACCAAGGCACCAATAATAATCCAGTAATAAATTTGTTCCATATTAACAGAAAATTATTTGAACTTGATTCCGCAGCCTAATGCTTTACTTGTTTTCACTTTGATATCTTTCCCTGCTAGCAACGCATCAATAGCATCAGCAAGATATGTATTATCCACATCATCCTTATCCCTGGCATTATCATCAATTGCGCCACGATAAATAAGTTTATCCCTTTTATCGAATAAGTATATGTGTGGTGTTTTAGTCGCCCCAAATGCATAAGCGAGTTTTGAGCCAGGATCCTGGGCATACGGAAAATTGTAATCATTTTCCCTAGCATGTTGAATCATTTCATCCATGCTGTCATCCCCATTAAACCTGCCTTCATTGGAATTAACCGCAATCATGCCGATCCCCTTGGAAAGATAAGCATCTGCGATGGATACGTAACGGTCTTCCCAACGAATTACCCAGGGACAGGTGTTGCAAGAGAAAATAACCAGCGTTCCTTGGTCTCCCTTCACATCTGAAAGGGTTAAGGTTTTTCCACTGATATCTGCCAGTTGATGATTCATGAGGGGCATCGATGAGCCTAGATCCAACTCTTTTGAGAATAAACCCGAGGTGATAAATAATGCAGTTATGATATGTTTCATAAATTCTCCTATTGATTAATTGCTAATAGAATGGCTTCTCTAAATTTTGTTTCTGGCTCTTTTCCCTCCCAGAAATCTACAATTTTTCCGGATTGTTTTCCGTATAAGATTGTATATGGAAGTAAGCCGGACCATTCTGGGTGAAGGCCGTTTATAAATGCTTCATCTTTTTCGTCTTTCATAAATGATATTCCATCCACACCCTGATCATTCAGGAAGGATTGGACAGCGTTACTCTGTTCGGTAAAATCCGCACTAATAAATATTACATCTACTTCATCAAAACTTTTATCCAGTCCCACAATCATTGGAAATTCTTCTACACAGGGTATACACCAGGTAGCCCAGACATTAAGGAGGACGGCCTTTTGTCCTTTCAGACTTGAAACATGTTGCAGGATTCCTTTGGAGTCAGATACGGTTAGCTCCACTTTAGCGCATCCAGTTAAAACGATCCAGAGTGATAAAAGAATATGTAAAAAAGTATTTCTCATGGTCTAATCTGTTTCATTTGATGTTTTGAAAATAATTTTGCCTGATCATCGTAATGTGGGGATTTAGGATTATCAGTGGCACTACCGTATTGGTGTATAGACCAGGAATTCAACTCACCTTTTGGTCCCCATTCTACAGCCTGAAAATAACAGTCGCCAGCTATGGCAGTGTAGGTATTACCTTTCTCCTTAAAGTATATAGCCCGTAGAAGATCTGGCCCGCCGGAAAGAGGAAGATTTGTTTCACCTCTTACTAATCTTACAACTTTTCCTAAGGGAACATCAATACGACCAAAATTTTTATTAAAATAAGCTACCGTCCTTTTAAGGTTTTCAATGGTAGAATTCAAATCATATTTAAGATCTTTCATTTTAAAGGCTTTGGGTAAAATAATCATGGATAATGCTGCAGCCCGATTAGATGAATCCGCTTTTAAATCCCAGCTTTTTATTAATTCTATAGCGGGTTTTAATTCAGAATACTCTTGGGTTTCCATATCAGAAATGAATCTCTCTCTTACTTCTGCAATTACAGAATTATCTGAGTAAGTTACATCATATTTGTATTCGAAAAATTCTTTCCTGCTAATTGCTGAATCCGGTCCAAATATCTCTAACGCCCTTAAAGCACGATTCGTTTGATGTGTCTCAATACCCGACCAGTCCGGAAGCTTAGTAGGAAAATCACTTTCAGCCCCTGTTGCTAAATATGGATTGCTATTACAATTTTGGTAAAATCCACCTTTGGGGTTTAATATCTGTGGGAGAGAATCAAATATTACATATTCTGTCCAGATATTTTCTTTCGTATCTCCGTCTAGAATTTCATTCCAGTTGAATTTGTCGTTACGCTTCGGAATTTTCCCATTATATAGATAAAATATATTTCCATCTTTATCAGCATATCCTGTATTAAACATGGGCAATGCATGAATCTTCATGGCATTTATGAATTCGTCAAGGTTCGTGGCTTTGCCCATACGATACCATTCTTCAATAAAACGAAGCTCCTTGGCTGCTGAAATACGCAGTGCATAAGAACCATGGCCAAATTCCATGACAGGACCATGGATCGACTCCTTTACTTCTCGTTTAAATGTCCAAGAAAAGATACCGAATATTTTGACCTTGATAAGAACCTTCCTAACTTTTAGATCTTCCCATTTCCCTTCAAACCAGTACTGATTTATATTTTCAGGGTTGAGCTTCAATTGATATACATCTACCAAATCAGGATCATTCACTGTATGGCTCCAGCCTAATTCTTTATTATGTCCTACAAGTGGAACAGGGGAACCCGGAAATAAACCTGCATAAAAATCCCATCCTTCATCGCTAACTAAATGTGCTTCATACCATGCCACAGGGCCATCCCAAGGTTGATGGCTATTAATCCAAATTCGGGTGTACCCGTCACTGGAACGTTTAGGACCAATAGCAATTACATTACTGGCAACCATAGCAAAATTATTCATTTCATCCAGCCCATCCCCATTCTGCCATCCGATCTGATTATATTTTGGTTTCTGAGATAATTTTTGAATCACTCCATCCAATCCGAACATGAGGGGCATTCGGTGTGAAAATCCTGCAATAATATCTTTACCATGTACAGGATATATATTTTTATGGCCCCTTTTTGGATTATGTTTCAAAAAAAGATTGATACCTGCAGCATATCCTCTACAAAGTGCTCTCACATCTTCAGATACTTTTGTTTCATAATGGTTGTCCACATTGCCCCAGATATCCATTAAGTGGACATAATAATCATTTACCGCAGCCTCTTTGCCATACATTGTTGCTAGTCTCCCTCTGGCAGCAAGTAATATATCCTGTATTGTGTTAAAATCATCCTGAGCATGAGCATATGCTAAGCCAAAGGAAACGTCTGCATCCCGTGAGCCATATATATGCGGAACGCCCCATTCATCTCTCTCAATTAGGGCAGAAAATCCATCTGAATTGATTTGCAAATTATTGCTGTGTAAAAGCGATGAGAATAATAATATAAAAATGAAAAGGAATCTCATTTGCTTCACTTAGGAATATTCAATTTTGGTTTAATTCGGGAGTCAAAAAAGGTATTTGAAACAGCCATGTTTGGATCTTTTCTGCGAAATTTTTGTTCTTCAATAGGCAATGCAGCAAAGGCCTGACATTCTTCAGAGCAACATCCAGAGAGATTTTCTGTACAGGATTCACACTGGATAAATAAAATATGGCAGGCATCATTGGCACAATCCTTGTGCACATCACATGAAGACCCACAGATGTGACAATGTGCAAGTACATCATCTGTGACTCTTTCCCCTAGTCGCCCATCAAAAACAAAATTTTTCCCAATGAATTTTGAATCTATCCCTTTTTCTTTTATATCATGGGCATATTGGATAATTCCGCCTCTTAGCTGGTTCACATCCTGAAACCCTTGCTGGATCAAATATGCACTTGCCTTTTCACAGCGAATACCACCAGTGCAATAGAGTAGAACCTTATCTTCTTCATGGCCTGTTAGTATTTTTTCAACTTCAGGTAATAATTCTTTCGATGTCTCTACATCTGGAATAATGGCATTTTCAAATCGTCCAATCTCACTTTCATAATAGTTTCGCATATCCACAATGAGTGTTTTGGGGTTCTCTAAGGCTGTATTGTATTCTTCTGCACTTAAATGGTTCCCAACTCTCTCCATAGAATAGGATTTTTCCGGGAGGCCATAAGAAACTAATTCTTGACGAACCTTTATGGTCAGTTTATAAAATGATTTTCCATCCTGAATTGCTTTTTTTAGCGGTACATGGGCTAAATTCTCATCCCGAGACAGGCTTGCTCTAAAATCATTCCAATGATTTTCCGGAACGCTAAGCTGTGCATTAATACCTTCCGTTGCTACATAGATTCTACCAAAGACCTTTATTTTATTCCACTCTCTGTATAGGTTATCCCGTAAGATTTGAGGTTGATCACAATGGAAATATTTATAGAAGGAAACAGTGATTCGTTCAAAAGGCTCTGCAACCAGTTGCTTTTTCAGAATATCCTGACCTTTTTTATTAAATAAAACTTCTTTTTTTTTCATTTATCAACAATGTTTCGCAATAATCCATTTTCTTCATCTAACCTTACTCTTGCTTCCGAAAGTGTACAGCCTAATTTTTCCATCACAATAGCCATTTTCACAGATTTTTCTGCTTCATACAATCTATTTTTTGCATTTTCATGGTCTAATCCAGTTAATTGTTTTATGATCCTGGTTCCCCGATCAATCAGCTTTTCATTCACAGTCATCAGGTCTACCATAAGATTGCTATATACCTTACCTAGTTTAATCATTGTGGCTGTGGAAATCATATTTAGGACCATTTTTGTTGCCGTACCTGCTTTCATCCGCGTGGAACCAGTTACAATCTCCGGTCCTGTATCCGCTTGGATAACAATATCAACTTCTGCCATTTTAAACGGTTTTGGGTTCGTTACCAAATAAGCAGTTTTTGCACCTTTAGTTCTGACGAAGTCTATGGCAGATACAACATAAGCTGCTGCTCCACTGCAGGAAATTCCGATCACTGTATCCTGTTTATTTATATTGTATGGTTCAAGATCTTGAATTGCTTGATCCGGTTTATCTTCGGCACCTTCTATAGAATTTCTCAATGCATCTTCCCCTCCGGCAATAATACCAATAAAAAAATCTTTTGGTGCAGAATAGGTTGGCGGAATTTCTGAAGCATCCAATACACCTAATCTACCGCTGGTACCAGCACCTACGTAAAATACTCTGCCGCCTCTTTGAATGGACTCTGTTGTAAACCTTACTACTGCTTCAATATCAGGGATAGTCTTTTCCACTGCATGTGCTATGGTTTGATCTTCCCGATTTATTGTTGTTAGAATATCAATAATTGACATGGAATCAATCTTTTGAGATTGGGGATTTTGCTTTTCAGTATTTAGATCACCGCGGGATATCATAACCCGTAAATTACACCTTCATGAAGATGTGGAAAAACATAACTCTTAAACTACCGGGACTAAATTTAAGCCAAGTTTCTGATAAGATAAGCGAGCTGGATATTGTCGCAATTACAATCAAGGATAAATTGATTGAAAGTGAATCAACTTGGTTTGATGACATGGACAATCCTCCAGTATTGTCAGGAGATACACATGATCTCATTTTATTAATCAATGATGAAATCAATATAAATAAACTTATAACTCAAATAAGAGAGATGTTAAATCTTTATGATATGCCCAATTATATAGAGGAAATATTCGAAGATAAAGACTGGGTCGTATACACTCAGTCTCAATTCAAAGAAATTCATATCTCTAATAATTTAAGGATTGTACCAAGCTGGGAAACTGGGTCACCATTTCACGGTACAACAGTAATAATAGAACCGGGTACTGGATTTGGAATTGGATCACATCCTACAACGCAATTATGTTTAAAATGGTTAGAACAAAATATCAAAAACGATGTTTCAGTTCTGGATTATGGGACTGGTTCTGGTATTTTAGCCATTACAGCAAAAAAACTAGGTGGTGGAAAAATCCAAGGTGTTGATATTGACCCAAAGGCAATGACTAATGCCTTGCAAAATAATCGATTGAATCAAACGGACGTTTTATTTTCACATACAGATAATTTCATATCTAATCAAAAATTTGATGTAGTCTTGGCCAATATTCTTTCTTCAGTTTTGATCAAGCTATCATTCACATTAAAGGAACATACAAAAAAGCATTTGGTTTTATCCGGTGTCCTGGAAAATCAGGTGGATGATGTTTTGAAAGGATACTCACCCTGGATACGTCTTTCAGTAACGAAAGAATTGGATGGGTGGGTATTGCTGGAAGGATTACTTTAAGGAAGAAAAATACCGGTCTGCTTCCACCATCACTTTAGGCGCTAATAAAATGGTCCCTACCATGGTTGGAATTACCATTAATGCAAACGAACTGTCTACAAAATTAATTGCAATATCAATAGAAGTAGTAGCTCCAACCATGATCATACCAATATAAAACCAATTATAAGTACTCTTCCACTTTGTTCCAAAAATAAAAGAAACACATTTTCTACCATAATAGGAATAGCCAAACATGGTGGATAGAGAAAAAGTCAATACTGAAGTCATTAGGATGATATATCCAAATATACCTAATTCAGATTCAAATGCTTTCATAGTCAGCGTCACGCCATTGAAATTTTCTGTATAGACCCCACTTAATAAAATTACCAGAGCAGTAATGGAACAAACAATTAACGTATCGATAAAGGGGCCCAACATAGCAACAAGGCCTTCCCGAACTGGTTCAGTTGTTTTTGCAGCTCCATGGGCCATAGTTTCTGTTCCACTGCCAGCCTCATTAGAAAAAAGTCCTCGTCGTACTCCAATTATGATCATGGATCCCAACGAGCCACCCATCATGGCATTCCCAGTAAATGCATCTGATAAAATCATAGAAAACACATAAGGTATTTGAGTAATATTCTGGAACAAGATGATAAAGGCTGCCAGTAAATAGAGCCCGACCATCCCGGGCACTAGTTTCGATGCAATTCTAGCTATCCTCTGAATTCCGCCAAAAATAACTATTCCAACTAAGGTGCCAATCACAAATCCTGTTACTATATTTCCAGTTTCTATATCCGCTGCAAAAAAACCATTCGGTACATAGAAATAATCTCGGATAATTTGGGATAATTGATTTGCCTGAAAAAAAACTAGACATCCAAACATCCCTGAAATACTGAACATTATTGACAATGGACGAAACTTTACACCTAAACCTTCTTGTATAAAATACATAACTCCGCCCTGTATCTCTCCACTATCATCTTTTCCCCGGTACATCAATGCCAGCGTGCATGTGAAGAATTTTGTTGCCATTCCAATGATAGCAGTCAACCACATCCAGAAAATGGCTCCAGGACCTCCAGTGTGTATTGCTACGGCAACTCCAGCTATATTACCCATTCCTACTGTACTGGCAAGTGCACTGGATAATGCTTCAAAATGTGTGATCTGTCCTGGATCATCAGCATTATCATACTTCCCCGCTAAAACATGTATTGCATGCTTCAGATATAGAAATGGTTTAAATTGACTTAAAATTATAAAGAATATGCCACCGCCCAAAAGAAGAATAACTAACGGCATGGCCCAAAGGGCCTCGGCAATGGCTGCCATGGCTGAATCAAAAAATTCGTAAAATTTCATCTGAACCTTTTTATTATTGCTTCATTATTATCAAATTCTGTTTCTGTAAGTCTTAAAATTAATGTTAAATAAACTCGACAAATACTTTATTCGTCAATTCTGGTCCATTCTTGGTATCTCTGTACTAGGTTTTGTATCCATATTTGTTATTGTGGATTTGATTGAAAATCTAGACCGGTTTATGGATAATAAGGTAACTGGTAATATTGTTTTCCAATATTATCTATACACCCTACCCTGGTTTGTGAGTATTGGGCTCCCCATGTCCATGTTAATCGCCACTGTATTCAGCTTAGGATCAATTGTAAAACGGAATGAATGGACAGCTATGAAAGCATCCGGTATTAGTTTATATCGAGTTACACTGCCTCTGCTTTTTTCAGGAATTTTCATGAGTGCCGGTTCTTTCATTTTAGATAATAAATTGGTTGCATATGGAAATGAAAAACGATTTGAAATTGACCGTGACTACATAAAACGAAAATCAAGGCATAAATTAAAAAATACATTAAAAAATATTTTTCTACAAAAGAATGTTACTACGCATATTTCCTTAGCAAAATACTATATTCAGCGTTCCAAAGGTATAGACCTAACATTGGTTGACTTAGGACAATCTAGGATTCGAAAAAGAATTGATAGCAAAAAAATTGTTTGGAATAGTGATTCATCTAAATGGACCCTAACCGATTACTCCATTAGAGAATTCAATGAAAATGGTATTGAAACCCAGGTTGCGATTGGGAGCGGTGATACTCTTTTCACCCTAGGGTTTGACCCTGAAGAGATCCAGCAACAGGCACGAAAGCCTGATGAATTGGATTATTACAAATTAACGGACCGAATTGTGGAGCTGAAAAAAAATGGCGTAGATACTGTACGATGGGAAGTTACAAGGTACTTAAAGGTTTCCTTTGCATTTACAAATTTGATTGTTGTTCTTTTTGGAATACCCCTAGTAGTTTTAAAAGAAAAAAGCAGTCTTTCTTTTGGAGCCGGATCCAGCGTATTTGTAATATTTGGTTATTATGCCCTAATTAAGTTTGGACAATCACTTGGCTTTAAAGGAGTTTTAGAGCCTTTGTTCTCAGCATGGCTTGGTAATATTATATTTCTGATTGGAGGAATTATTCTGCTATGGCGAGCAAAAACCTAATTAATATTTCATTTTATTTGGGTGTTGGCCCATCTTCTGCTTTAGGCTTTTCCGATGGTTTACCCCTGAATGAGAACCCAAAGGAAAGATTAAATCCTTTCATAGTATGAATCCACATTCCATTTCGGAATGAAAAGCCTAAGTCAAAATTTACAACCCCTTTTTTTATTCCAAAGCCCATGGCTAATTCTTTCATTTCACCACCTGCCCAAGAATACCCAATCCGCATCGGAATAGCAGGAATTCTCGTCCATTCCGCTGCAACAGCTAACTTCCATTGCTGGCGAGCGTAATATTTATTTTCAAACCCTGCAACTAGATCCATGGCGTAAAGCCAATTATCAACTTTTCTCGATGCACCTAAACGAAAAAGTGCCGGATATCGTGTTTTAAATTCTGGACGTTTACCATCTGCAAGTGTATCAACAAAAAATACGGTTTCAGTGGTAAATAATGAGTCATTTCCTAACTTATCAGCCCTTATTGTGTCTATTAAAAATGTGTATAAAATTGATTCATTAAGATCAAGAGTATCTTCTCCAAACTTGAAAGGGTAGAATCTGTTTGTAAGTGGATTGACACTGGATGGTTCTTGACCACTGTCATTTTGGTTCCATGCTATTGTCCCGACTAGATTGATAAATGACGCTCCAAATTGCCAACCATTATATGGGCGAGAAATAACACCGATATCCAGTCCAAATCCTGCGCCACCAACACCTTGTCGGATAATATATTTTCCGGAACCATAAATCCCAAGATCATCCGTAATTAAACTTGCGGATGAAGAATCTTCATCAATCCCTAAATAAAATAATCCTTGAAGATATTTAGCCGTTATACCCCAGGACATGGATTTAAATGGAATGCCAAAAGAAAAACCGTATTCATTCAAACCAACAATTTCATAATTAAACTCAAGATCCAGTGTTGGTTTCTGAGCATTTCCATAAAACATCAATTCTAATAAACCCATAGGCAAACGATAATTTTGCAATAGAATATTATTGGATGTAAATGCCATATTTCCTTTTGAAATACTGAAAAATGGCATATGTGAATCAACAAAAAACCCCATTCCATCAGAGACTTCTATCTGGTCAAATAATTCATTTTTATCTGCAGTGTTCAGTGTATCTCCACTGTATTGTGCAATATTCTCGATGGAAAAAAAATTACCCAATATACCTAAATCAAGTTGGGCCGCCTGAATTAAAAATGGATCATTTTGCTGTAAACCAATAATACCCGGATTAAATCCTACACTAAAAACACCATTGGCAACCGTGGTATATGCACCTGCCATTCCAACCATTCTGGGATCTCTTTTGCTCTGCGCCTGTATAGTAAAACCAAATAAAATTAAAATTACGAGAATTTTTCTCATCTATTTAACCTTAAACCAAGTTTTGGATTCTTTGATCTCATGAAACGGTTTGATTGAGTTGAATTTCTAATTTTTATATAGTGACCATTTAAATCACAAGCACTTCCATTAGATGTAACAATTTTTAAACGTAAAGAATCTGTTTCAGCAAGGCCAGTAGTAGATAAATCCCAGGAGTAAGATCCCAAATTATCTAGATCTAATGCAATTGAAGTCCAATTATCTGTTAATAAACAATTTGATGACTTGTATGTTGCGGAGTCACCTGCAATGGAATAATACAGGTCAACTTTTTCACTGCTGGATCCGCCAATTGCCCATAGGATTTCATATGTCTGGTCCGTATATAGTATTTGGCCGCCATTAGGATAAGTGATAATTAATTCTGGGTTGACTCCGCCAAATGCACCGGAACTACTAAGTCGGAATGTTATAAAAGAACTGATTTCTAAATAATCTTCCACCGATAAAAATACGCCTCTAGAATCAGTGCCAGGCAGATAGAACCTTGGCATCGTATAGTGATTACCGTAATCAGTTAATAAATATATTTGGGATGTATCAATGGTACTAGCATATACTCCAGAGCCGGGAACTGCAACCATGCCTTCTGGATAGCCAGTTGTATCGTCAGCACTATAATATGCTTCGGGATCCGGTAACATAAATTTAAATAAAGTATCTACATATGAAATAATTGTATCTGTACCTGATGCATTATATTTCACAATATAAGGTAGTCCATCAAAACACTCTGAGTAGTCTGTGAGTACATTAAAAATGTATACTCTTCCGCTATCTGGTGAAATGTCTTCACATTTTCGAATAATATAAAGACTGTCTGTCTGTTGAAGGATGCCTCTGGATGCCAAGGAATCTCGAAAAATGCCAAGTTGTTTCCACGATGTATCTGTTGGGAAAAGAGAGTCGTTACTTAACAAAATAGAAACTTCTGCTCCAAATGGCAAAGCGTTGGTGATATTGGATACAAGTTCTGTTTCTAACAGACTATTTCGAATCTTATAACGAGTGTCATGGTCAAATTCTTCTATGGCAGTGGCTGTTCCACCCATAAAAGTCATAGGCTCTAATTGTAAGACAAATGGAATTGTCACTCGGAATCCCCCTCGAATTGCCTTCCCGGATTCAATGGACCCACGACCATCAACTTTAACTTCAGGTGTTATAACCAATTCAATTGGATTTGAAGCAAGAAGATCAATGATAGATGCACAAGTATCACAAGGGGTATTAATTTTCTGAAATGAAGGCAAACTGTCATCCACGGATTCATAAATTGTGATAGATGTCCCCAGTTTACTTAATCCAATAATCGTCATAGCTGTATCTGTAGACGCACTGGTTAAAGGAAACCCGATTGTATCAACAATCACAGGCATATAAACAATTTCACCCAGTGAATTCGTCCCCTTGAATTCCATATTCATTTCTATTGGCAATCTGATCTGATTTTTGAAGATGAGTTCAATTAACGCTTCAGTGGGAATAGCACCGCTGAGACCTGGAGGAAATTCTTGCTGAGTGGGTTCAGCAGGCATCTCCATATACAAATTTGCACCAATCGACTCAAAAGACAATTGGTCAAGTACCATTCTCATTGCAAAACTGCCCAATGGAGAGCCATCTAGTGGTATTGTTGTAGTTGTTTCTGGAACGGCGATATCTAATACAAAATCAAAACTATTGAATGCACTGTCCGGCCATCCATCCCCATTATTGTCCCGCTCTGTGCTTTGAAGATACCATCCTCTCATATCAGTAATTTTTGTATAAGGGCTATCGCGATTCGTTAGGGTTCTCTTCACATAGACAGAATCGTTTCCGGTTGGATCAATAAAGTTTTTAAACTGTAACACAAAATCTAATGGGAACGGAAATGAACTTTGCAAATCACTGATAATAAATCTATTCTCACTTTGTGGTGCATTTGATTTCAGGATATTTCGATATATTTCCATTTTGCTGATTCCAGATTCTGACATATCCATCTCGGGTAATTCCATTGCTGGTATTTCCAAGCCGTCTGATAAGGAATACTGATTGGTTGTCACTTCCATACTGTCAATAGTTGACATTTGAAAGGCTAATTTAAAATCAACATATAAGGACCCTGGTGGAATGGTTACAATATCAGTGGCTGGTGCCATTGACATATTGGTTGCCAATTTCAAAAAGCTTCTCAAACCAGCACCTGCAAGTGGTGTAGTAGCATCATATTCTTCACCGTATGCTATAGTAGGCATTTCATTGTGAGATGCCAGACTGTCCCTTCGATTGGGATCACCGTATGAACCAATATCTAATTCTCTGTCTCCGGTTACCATAAATGAATAAACATTTTCCAGGTTTGTCACAGTATTATTTTTAAATCGTGTACTGTAAAGACTATTCGTCTCATCCCCGCCAATTAATAATCTGTCTACACTAGCAATAATTGGCGGATCTGCGGGGAGTGGAAGTGATGAAAGTCCAAGATTAATTGTTGTATCGAGTACTGTAGACAATAAACCCATTACGGAATCAAAAAGAGCCACAACAAATGTGTTATAGTTCTCGGCAGTCATATGCCTGACAGAGTCTGTAGGGAAGGAAAATGGTTTGCCGATAGTATCACCTGTGGTGCTATCTATTAAACATATGAGTGTATCAAAAGGTTCTGGAGGAAAAACTGTAGTATCATAGGCTGTAATCCATTCACATAGCTTGGCAGTATCCTGATAGATGGAAACGTCATAGGCAACAACATTGATTTTTTCTTTAATTGCTAATACAGGTAATTCAATATCGACTTCTATACCTGGAATTTCTGGAGATGCAATTTCTTCATTTAGATCTAATGGAATAGGTGGTAAAGCAGGAAGTTCTGTTGCCGGCATTTCACCTTCTTGTATGATCTCGAACCCAAGTGAATCATCGGTAAGAAAAATACCCGCAGTATCATTAGAAATATCGGTCATCTGGTATTTTGTCTGCACAAGGGGGATTTTGAGATCAAAATACCAGGTTGGCATTTCAAATTTTTCAGGAATATCAAAATCACACGCCACTGTTACCATTAAAAAGATGGTCAGAAATACGTGGAAAAATCCCGTTTTCCAACGAGATATGGATTGTTTCGGATTTACCTTCATTTTATGCCAATATTATTGGACTTCCGCACTCGAATTTGTAGAATAATTTCGAGAGAAACAAAAACAAAAAACCCCACAACAAATTGCGGGGTTAATAATTGATTTTATTGAATTTATATTAATATCGATAATGATCTGGCTTATATGGACCATCTTTTGGGACTCCAATATAGTCTGCCTGTTCATCAGTTAACTCAGTTAATTCAGCACCTAAATGGTCTAAATGAAGGCGTGCAACTTCTTCATCCAATTCTTTTGGAAGCATATAAACACCTATCTCAGGCTGATCTTTTGCAAGCGCAATTTGAGCTAATACCTGATTTGTAAACGAATTGGACATAACAAAACTTGGATGACCTGTAGCGCAACCCAAATTAACAAGCCGGCCTTCAGCCAGAATAAAAATTTGTCGACCATTTTTAAATGTGTATCGATCTACCTGTGGTTTTATAACTTCACGATCTATATCATGGTCATGGTTTAATGCATTTACCTGAATTTCATTATCAAAATGACCGATATTACATACAATGGCCTGGTCTTTCATTTCCAACATATGTTCTTTAGTGATTACATCCTTATTGCCA
>CAJWHW010000031.1:0-22718 GCA_913040915.1 uncultured Fidelibacterota bacterium
CTAATCAAATGCATAGATTAATTCCAAAACTGGTTTATTATCATCTTCTATATTGAAATGAATGAGATCAAAAGGGTTATTTTTTTCATCGCTTATTAGCTTAAAACCAAAATTAGGTTCATTGCCAAGTGCTACATTTTGGAAAAATGCTTTAAGAGAAATAGTAAATAATCCATTATCAATTGATGAAGATACACGATATGGGTAACCAATTCCTTGAAATGGATCGGATTCAAAAATTGTATTGGATGTATCCAAATCTGTTTCAGTTGGGTCAACAATAATATTAAAATCATTGAAACTTAAGGATGTATCAACGGATATTTTTAAGTTAGCCTTGCGTATTAATGCACCATCTGGGATTGATGATGAATCAAAATCAATAGAAATTATAGATCTTAATCCAAGTCCATTACTTAAGCTTATTTTATTTGTGTCCGAATCGACATTACTGGAATTAAATACCGATATATCTCCAAAGGAATAAATTGTAAAATCGGATGTATCATAGGATGTAGAATCTTGATCAATTTCAATTTTCTGATGATAATAGCCTTTTACTTTCGGATCTCTAGACCCGCTGCTAGCTTCCCTGCTATATATTTCAATAAAATTTGTATCACTATTTATTAATTGGATCGCGAATGATCTGATTAGATTAGAATCTGCTGTATCTGTTAATGTTTCTACTAAACTCATAATATCCCAAATCAATTCAGTTTGAGTAAAAAAACCAGAAGTATCATTTAGCACTTTAACACTTGGCGGTCCTAAATCAATCCAATCAGAAAGTGAGAAACCATCAAAATCAAAATAAGTACTTTTAGATTCACTAAATTGGGAATCTGATTTAAAATAAAGAAGCGGACTAGATACTTGAGATAATGTACTATCATCAGAGTAAAGTATAAAATGTAAACTATCGAATTCTATCGTTGAGTCTAAATAATAATCCCAATACAATGCGTCATTAATACCGATAAACGATATTGGAATTTGAATTTCATTTTTATTACCGAGATATAATCTTTCATTAGAACCAAGGCTCGGAGCAACTCTATATGTGATGGCGTCATCAATTTTTATAGATAGAGTATCAATATTTAGCGATAAATGGGATAAGTCTGCTTCTATTGGGCTTTCTGTACACTGCCAGGATGATAAGGTTAAATAGAAAACTACGAGAAGATTCCCTTTATAAAATCGCTTTTTCATTTTGAATGAATTATATGATAAATCAGTCGGAAAGTTTCTCTAAAACTTTATCCATTTTGTCTGCTATAGCATTGTAATCAGGCATTTCGTCATCAGACCATTTTACTACAGAAACTTTTTTCTTATTTTCTTTTAGTCCATCCTTTTTGAGCAATGTATCAGAGATTGTTTTACTCGGTTTATCAAAAATAATTATGGCGTCAGCTTCATAGGCTGCTACCTCATAAACATTTAGCATTTTTCCTTTTAGTGAATCATGGATAGGAACTTCTGCCATTTCTAAATCTTTTCTCGAAACATCTGCATATTCATCTAAATCATGTATGACCATAACAGTTTTAATATTCTGGTAAAATTCATTTATACCATCAAAATGCTTATTAAACATGCCTGGAACCATTGCACTTTGCCAACCATTGCAAATAAAAATATCCGGTGTCCAAAATAGATGAGGCAAGGTGCTCAACACTGCTTTAGAAAAGAAGCCATATCTTTCTCCATTATCTGCTAACACACGCCCATTTTTTGATTTATAAACTAAATTTGTTAAGGGTTTAAACCAGTGTTCATCTTCAAGAAAATATACCTGCACCCTAGTTTTTGGAATGAAAGCACTTTTTGCACTAGCGCTCATATCAGAGCCATTAAACTGAAATGGAATATCACGTAGTCGAATAACTTCTCTAAGAATATATTTTCGCTCACTGACATATCCATACTTAGGAATAATAGTGCGAATATCATGACCTTTTTCTTGCAGTGCCAGTGGAACTTTTGCTGAAAATTCACCCAAACCAGAAACATTGGCAAATGGAGTGATTTCAGTTGTTAAATAATAGAGTTTTTGAGGCATTTCTTAGTTTTAATTAATAGATAACTGTTTCAAGGCATCTTTCGCTTTAGGGTAATATTCACTTCCGGGGAAATAATCAATTAAGCGTTGAAATTCTTGACGAGCTTTATCAATATTGCCCATACTTTGATATGAAAGTCCAATTTTAAGTTGCGCATCATCGTCTTTGTCTGTTCCGGCGTAAGTAAAAACTTTTTCAAATTCTGCAATAGCCATTTTGAAATCTTTCCGAGAATAATAACATTCTGCAAGCCAATATTGACTATTATCTGCCAAATCATTTGTTGCATCTGATTTTACTAATTCCTGGAATCCGATAATCGCTTCATTAAACTCCTGGTTTTGAAAATGGCCAAGACTTTTCATGTAAGTTTGTTTATACTGGCGTGCATTAAACTTAGGTTCACTTGATATTGGTGTACCTGATTTCAATTTTGCCATTTCGTTATAACTATTAGTCAGAGTCACTATTTTGTTTTCCACCAGAACCAGTTTATTTAAAATCTCTAATGCTGTACTGTCCATATATGTTGATTTATTTTCCAAATTAGCAATTTTATTACTTAGTGTATTTATTCTTTTCAATACAACTAATGTAACCGAATCTTGCTGTGCTTTACTTTTAACAGCTTGCTTAAATGCAGACATTAATTCAGGCAGTAAAATTTGATTATCAAGTTCTAGAGAATCTACCTGTACTCGGATACGATCAATTTTCGCATTAAGCCTACGCAATTCACGCTCTGAGTCCTTTTGAGCAAATGCAAAACTTGATATTTGAATGATGATGAAAAATAATGAAATGATGTATGTGGAATGATTTGTCATAATTATTGGCCCATTTAGTTCGGCAAATCGTCTATGAATTTACCTTTTGTTAATCTTTCATCAAATAAGTTTATCATTCAGTATAATTCACACTTAGCTTTAAAATAAAACCTATCATTAAGTAACTTGCAATGAGAAATGAGCCACCAGCGGAGATAAATGGAAACGGTAATCCCTTTACGGGGATTAATCCAACAGTCATGGCAGTATTTACAAATACATGAGATAATAAGACTGTTGCAAAACCAATTAAAGCAAGGCTCGAGAAACGATCTTTCGAAAAAAATGAATGTTTTACCACCTGGGATATTAAGAAACCAAATAATATCAATATAATTGATACCGAAATAAAACCTAATTCTTCACCTATAACCGATAAAATAAAATCAGATTCTTGTACTGGTAAAAATTTTAAATGTGTTTGCGTCCCTTCGCCCCATCCTTTTCCAAATATTCCTCCAGATCCTATTGCTGTTTTACTTTGGATAATTTGATACGCGGCACCAAGTGGATCTACTTCTGGATTAATAAATGTTATAATTCTTCCTTGCTGATATGGTGTCAAAGAATTCCACAAGAAAGGTGAAAAAAGGCCTAAGAATATATTACCAAAAAATAAGCCAATAGACATCAATCGATTAGGCCTTGCAATAACTATGGTTAGCCCAAGAACAAAAGCCCAAATTGTAAATGCAATATTGTGAAAAGCTGTTAACATACTTAGCAAAGGAGCTAAAACTAAAAATAAATAAAATGGTCGAGCCCCAGACCAGTATAACATAGGCAACACTGGAGCTAGCATTACAATTGCAGTACCTAAATCTGGTTGGTTCATGACAATAGCTGTTGGGATCAGAACCATAATGATAGGAATTATAATTGATGTAAAGTGTCTCATTTGCAGATTATGATCTGAAAGGTAACGGGCTAAAGAAATAATGATAAATACTTTTGCAAATTCACTTGGCTGTATAGAAAGTGAAAAACCAATATTCAACCAACGATAGGTACCAGCATGCGGATTACCAGAAAATGGTAATAAAACCAATATTATACCCAAAACATAAATAGCATAAGCATATTTATGTATACTATAACGTGGAATATAGAGAACGCCTACAGCTCCAATTAGTGCAGGAATTAAAAATATTATTTGTTTAAAAAATGGATTATGTAAAAAGGTTCCTGAATTATGTTGAGAAATACTTTTTAGGACAATTAAGCCAAATAATGTTAGTATTCCAGCTGCCCATATTATCTTTAACGGTAATTCCTTAAAATCAACTGACTGCGTGTTTATCATTTTAAAACTAAATCTGTTTCTTTAAACATTTTTGTGAATATTTTTTGTACCACAGGCGCTGCTACTGACCCTCCTGATCCTGCATTTTCAAGTAATACTACAATTGAATATTTTTTGTCAAAAACTTCGCACCAACCTGTAAACCAGGCGTGATTTTCACCATGCGGGTTTTCTGCTGTACCAGTTTTTCCAAATACCTTTAAATCTGAAATATTTGGTTGTGACTCTCTGCCAGTACCCTTCCTGTGAGTTACCACTTTTCTTAAATCTGAAATTATAGTTTCCCAAGTAGCAGATTTTAATATAGGATTGAAATTTTCGGGTAACTGATCAACCCTTACAAAATGCGGTATTTGAGCATTACCACGGGTAGCAATTAAGTTTACATAATTTAGAACTTGAATTGGTGTTACAAGTAATTCACCCTGGCCAATACAAATATTCAATAAGGCTCCTTTGCTCCATCCATATCGCCCGTGAATTTCATTCATTAGACTAGTAGATGGTACTATACCAACAGATTCGCCAAATATATCAACCTGTGTAGGATAACTAAATCCAAAAGCTTTAAATGATTCTGAAAGTTCATCCAGATCGAAATAATGAATTGTTTTATAAAAATATACATCGCATGAATTGACCATTGCAGACGTTAAATCCATCTCTCCATGACCTTTATCAAACCAACACCCAAATAAACGATCACCAAATTGATATGCGCCATCACATCGTTGCCTAACTTTAGGATCATATTCTGGTTTATTCAATAAGGTTGCCGCTGTGATCATTTTCACAATAGATCCTGGAGGATATAGTCCCTGTATATAGCGGTTAAATAAAGGTCGATCAGGGTGATCAAGTATGTGGCCCCATTCCTGTTCCAACATAAGGCCAGTAAATAAATCAGGTTTATAATCCGGTGCGCTGACTGCACCTAAGATTTCACCGGTTTCAGGTATTCCAACAAGAATTACACCTCGTCTCTTATCCATAATGTTTTCTAAAATTTTCTGTACATTGATATCCAATGTTGTGATAATATTTTGACCGGGCTCTGGATTTTGAGGTTTCAATTCATCTACATACCCTACTTCTCGTCCTAGAGCATCTACTTCATAGAAATATACGCCTCGTTTTCCTTTTAAATAAGTTTCATATCTTTTTTCTAATCCATCCCATCCAATCATGTCACCTAATTCATATTCATTTTTATATTGTAATGATTCTCGAACTGATTTATCTACCTCTTTTACAAATCCTAAAATATGGGAAGCCCTTACATTAGAAGGAAAATATCTTTCGGGTACTTGTTGATAATATACACCTTCAAGGTCGAGCTTATTTTCTTCTAATTTAGAAATATGATGAAAGGTTAAGTCCTTGGCCAATCGTGTAGGAATAAATTTTCCACGATAATATTTTTTATAATTATTAGCTAAAGTCAAAGAATCCAAACCAATTGTATTTGAAATAAAGCTAAATTTTTGATCTTTATTTGATAATTCTCCAGGAATAGCAGTCAAAACATAGGTAGGAAGATTATCAACCAATATTTGACCGTTTCTATCTAGAATAAGGCCTCGTGGAGCAGAAATAGTTACCTTCCTGATACGGTTTGTGTTAGCTTTTTCACTGTATCGATCATGCTTTATAACTTGAATTTGAAAAAACCTTGCTATTAGAATAAAGATTAGAAGCCAGATGATACCAACAGCAATTAGATATTGACGAAATGAGACTACGTTTTCTGCTTTTAACATCAGTCCAGCTTATGAAATGGGTAGATTACCTGCAGAATACCAGCAAAGCTTAAGGTGTAAAGTGTAGTTCCAAACCATTTCCCCCAAAAGAGTCGGGGATTTGTAGCCCAAATGTCCTGATACTGTACCAAGCAAAATATCATGAATTGAAGACAAAGTATACCTATCCATGCCATAGTAAAGTGTATTGGATTTAAGCGAGAATAGACACCCATCAAATATCCACCCAGATATCCTGTAATTGAATAAATTAAAGGTGAAAGACCAAAAAACGATGCCGTGCCTGAAAGATCTATAATTAGACCAATTAAAAAACCAGCCAAAGTTCCAACCGTACGTCCATATTTAACTGCCCAATACAAAACCAATATTACTAAAAAATCTGGACGTACAGTTTCTACTGCAAGAAAATCAGAAAATAATATTTGGATGAACCAAATACAAAGCCCGGGGATTGCTAGTTCAGTCCACTTCAACGTTATCCTCTATAATGATAAATACATATTGGAAAGCACTCATATCATTCGGAAGATTAATATTAACAACTTTCTGGAAACTGCCTCTTTCATCATATACACCAGCAACTTCACCAACAGGTAATCCAGATGGATATATATCACTAAACCCCGATGTAATTACTTTATCCCCAATATTTATTTCTACATTTTTTTGGACTTCTCTTATCTGTCCCCTTCCATCGCCTAACCATCTTAAGATGCCAGTAGCACCACTAGGTATAATTCTAACGCTTAATCTATAATTCAAGTCTGTTATCAGCTGGACTATTGAAGAAGATTTCCCTGTTTGTATTGTCTTGCCTATAACCCCTTTGGGTGTCAACACTGGTTGGTTTGACTTAACCCCATCTTCATAGCCAGCATCAATTAATATGGAAAGTAAATTTGGTTGAATTCCCTTATTAACAACCCGGGCAGGTTTAAGAAATAGCTTTGTTTTGCGCTTAAATTCCAACATCCCTAATAATTGTTCATTTTCCTTCTGAAGATTCAACATGGACTCAATTTGAAGAGATAAAGATAGATTTGTCTCTCTTAATAATTGGTTTTCCTCTTCCAAAAACATTAATGATCTTACCCAAGTCATGGGAGATGAAATAAATGCAACTAATTCCGACGTTTTTCCACGAATAACACCCATTCGTGGATCATCATTGTTTAATAGGAGAAAGCTAGAGACTGATATTGAAAGGGCAAAAAGAATATGATCTTTATTACGAACAAATGCAAGATATAGGCCCCGCATATAAGCTTATAACAATACAGCTTCGTATTTTTTCAAGTTTTCCAGAACCATCCCTGTTCCTTTCACTACTGATAATAGCGGATCTTCTGAAACATTTACAGGTACGTTAGTACGCTCACGGATTATTTGATCAATTCCTTTTAATAGGCTACCGCCACCAGCAAGAATAATACCCCTCTCAAGGATATCAGCAGCTAGTTCTGGGGGTGTATGTTCCAAGCATTTTTTTACTGCTTCAACAATTTGATTTACCGGGTCTTTTAATGCTTGACGAATTTCATCAGATGAGACTTCAATAGTTTTGGGAATTCCGGATACAAGATCTCTTCCTTTTACAGCTATTTCCTTTGAACTCATTTTCATAGCTGATCCAACAGATTTTTTTATCTGCTCACTCATTCCTAAACCGATTTCCAGTTTATGTTCATTTCTAAACCACTGTAGAACTGCTTCGTCCATTTCATCTCCAGCAATTCTAATTGTTTCTTTTGTGACCACACCATTAAGAGATATAACAGCGATCTCGGTTGTTCCACCACCAATATCTACAATGATGTTACCTACAGGTTGACTGATATCTAATCCAATACCAATGGCCGCAGCTACAGGTTCTTCAATAAGGTAAACCTCACGAGCGTTGGCACGTTCGCCAGAGTCTTTAACAGCACGACGTTCCACTTCAGTTACGCCGGAAGGAACGCAAATAACCATCCTCGGTCTAGCCAGGCGGTTTAAATTTATTTTACGTATAAAGCCTTGTAGCATTCCATCAGTCATCTTGAAATCAGCAATCACACCATCTTGCAAAGGTCGAATTGTCTCTAACTCTCGGTGAGTCCTGCCCAACATTGCTTTGGCTTCATCACCAACTGCTACTATTGAATCATCGTGCACATTTCTTGTTACAATAGAAGGTTCATTAATTACTATTCCTCTTCCTCTAAGCCATATGAGTGTGTTAGCTGTACCTAGGTCAATTGCTACATCACCGGCAATCCAATTAATTACATTTGGAAAATTAATGTTGGCCATGTCTTCTTATTTTAGATGAAAAAGTCATATCCCAATTTACAGAGAAATTCCTTATCGAATAAAAAGTCATTTTATAAGTTATTTCGCTTCTCTAGCTTTATACATTCCTTGCTTACTTAATGCATCAGCTCGATTATTCTTCTCTCTTAAAATATGATTTAACGACCAATGACTAAATAATTTTAATTCAGTCATTACTTGCGTGTGTAAATTTTTCATACGATCATTTTTGATTTTATATTCCCCATTCACCTGCCTTACAATTAATTCACTATCTGAATAAATATTAATATTTTCAATATTTAATTCATGTGCTACTTGAGCTCCTTTTATTAATGCTAAATATTCAGCTTCATTATTTGTTTTATCTATTAATGGTTCAGACACGGTGAATATCTCCTGGCCTTTTCTGAGCAAGGAACATCCAATTCCAGCAGTTTTAGAGTGTAAATCTGCTGCCCCATCTACATATAAACTTACTTCTTTTTCTTTGGTCTTGCCTTGGTCAGTAATTAAGTCGATTAATATATTTTTATAATCTTCATCTAAATCATTCAAATTTATCGCTGCTTTAATTGCTTCAATCTGTTTCTTTGTCAGTAGTTTCATTTTATGGCTCTGATATATCTGTTTCTACCGGATTGGGATGGACACTCTTCCCAATAATAACACCAGTTGCATAAAATAGATTCCTTTGGTTGAAATTTGCCACCATTTTTGATTTTGGATTGAATTTCATCAATAGATTTTTTTGTGTCAGTGATGATTTTTCTAATATTTTCAGCTGATCGTGTTGATTCGACTTTTATTCCATGTTGAATAAAATGCCAGACTAATTTAACAGATTTGATTTCATCCACTTCAGCCATAAGCCCAATCTGATATAGTGCCAATTGATGATCACTATCCGCTTCTTTCTGCGACATTGCACGTTTTCCGGTCTTATAATCATGTATTTCCCAATTACCATTACCATCATGATCGATACGATCTACAATACCTTTAATTTTATAATTTTCATCATTATCTAATAAAAAGATCATTTCATGTTCATTTGCGATAACTGGTTCTTTAAAAGGATGGTTTTGTCTATAAAATCTTGCCACACATTCTTCACCTAAATAGAAATAATCTCTGGGAGATTTATTTTGATATACAATCGCTATACTATCATGCCAATTCTCCTTCCAAAGAGACTTATGCAACTTTAGAATTTCATCCACCATGGGTATAACACCATTTTTAACCTGATTGTATAAATATTCAATGGTTTCATGAACGCGTTTTCCTAGAAATGCTTCAATACCCTCATCTTTTTTATAAATCTGATCGATGTAGCGATATTTAAATTGCGCGGGGCACTTTTTAAAAGATTGTAATCCACTATGGGAAAAACGTTCTAATGTCATAATCCTGCACCTAAAAACGGCGTTTCCAAACGGAAATCCCCAAACCCATTTGAATCCTTAAAAATAAATTGTTTACTAATTTTATAATAACTCCACACTTGATAAACAGATGAAGATGAAGTAGTAGGGTTTGTCCTTTGAATTTCATCAGGCGGCCCAAATAATATATATATCATTCCACGGTCTGACTCCCAACCTGGTTGCCAAGAATCAAAGTGTTCATTAGCATACCAAATACGGCCATAATATTCTTCCATAATCTCATTGTATTCTGTATTTGCAGTAGGATCTCTTTTTTTCCAAAGTTCATAAAACAACTGTTCCTTTTCTTTTTTTGATTTTCCCTTCATTATCAGTTGTTCTTCATTGGTCGTGATATATTTCATCTGTTTCAAGGCTAGTTCAATATTATAAACATAGTTGGAGACGCCGGGTTTATAGGTAGAAAAAGATATCTTTTTCATTTCAGTTGTTCCATTTTGTGTCAAAACAATTTTGAAATCATTCTTCAATGATTTTAATTGATCCGAAGAAATAAATATTTCATCATTGAAATACCCATCTCCACCCTGTCCTGTATAATTATGAATAAGCGAATCATCAGAAGTACCATTCGATAAATATATATTTATATCAAATGGATCATTATTAACAAAACCTGAAAAAAGTAGTTCGATACCATCTCCAAACTCACGTACTTTAAATCCCATCGTTGGTATTTTACCAGGGTCAAAACCCCAATTACCCTGTAAACTCATAAGAAATATTGGGTCAACTAATATGGGCCTAGATGTATATGGTTTTAGGTTCAATTTTTTAATTTTAACACCCTTTTTTCTAGTATCAGCATCCTGGAGTTCAGCAATAATTTGATATTTGCTTCCTACAGGTAAAGTATGAATAGCATAATGTTTTATATTTTTTGTGTTTGATTTTGTATCAACATAGCTAATTGCTCGAATTGAATCTGTCCATATTTCATGACCCCAGTCTTCATCATTCTTGCCTTTTAAAGCAATAGAAGCCTGATAGGCTGCAATAAATCCATCACCATCTTTAACAAACTGTAATGTATAAAACGGAATTTCAATTAGAGTAACAACTCTTATTGAATCTTTATCAATCGCTTCAAAAAATGGTACAAGTGTGAATTTTTCCACATTGGTTTTATACTTCTTTCGCGCCAATCCCTGGGAATTTAGATTTTGCCCCACCGATAATATGAGCATAAAAAGTATATATGTTTTTATTAAGTATCTCTTTTCCATTTGAATTTCACTAGTCCTTGAGTTGTACCAAGCCAGATAGTTTTACCATTTAAGTGCATCGAATTTACTTGTCCGATAAACGGAAATTTATACTCCCGTAAAAAACCGGTCCTTTTATTTATTCGCACTAAACCATCTTCGGTTCCCAAAAATATATGTTTTTGATTTACTGCTAAAGAATAAACTGTTTTAGCATGATACAGAGTGGATGGAAAAAGTAAATCCCATTCTCTATAATCTAAGTCGAATTTAGCAAGACCCATCTCTCCTGCAACATAGATTACACGGTCAAATTCTTTTATAGCAGTTATTCGGATCATTAATTCAGGAAAATCTTTTCTACCAATATCTTTTGCTTGGCTGATCTGTGGATTTTCCTTATTAAAAATAAACACACCAGACCTAGATCCAATCCAGATATCATCATCCACACCTTCAATATCATAAACAGGTATATTAAAAAATAAATTTTCGATACCAATTGGAAATTCTCTTTTTGATGCTCGCTCCAACCTGCGTAATCCTACAGAAGAGCCAACCCAGATATATGTCGAATCACCATACACATCCCAAATTATTCCTCCTGGGACACCTCTTTCTTCACCCAATGTTCTCCATGCATCATCCTTCAAATCATAAAAAAGCATAATCTCATCCCCACCAGCCCAAAGTTCATTATCTGAAACATGAATTGAATATATAGGAGTTGGATTCATATTGACTGTAGCTTCAAATTCAAACAAACCAGATTCAAAGGTTTGGAGATTTAACCAGGATATACCTTTGGATCTGACAAAATCTGAGCTACCAATCCATAATTCTTTACCATCATCAAATAATCCAACTACATCGGTATTTACTATATCAGGATTTAGCGGGTAAAATGATTCCATGGTAGTCGTTCCATGAAAAAATGTACCATCTATAACACCAACAAATACATTGCCATGATTGGCAATCAAACCTGTTGTGATTTCAACTCGTCGTCCGAGAGGGTCAATGAATTCGTCTCCATTCATAATCCACCCTTCCATTGCATTATAATTCATAAATATTTTTTTTAAATCTGGTTGACCTGTGTATCGACCACTACTCCACATAATATCCAGTTCATCTGGTGTAGGGTAGACCCCAATAAGTGTTCCAGATGAATGATCAAGTTTGACATAGGATGAAAAAGCCTTAAGCCAAATTGCTGATGACGATGAACCAATCTGATTAATACGGTCTTGCCGAGATAAACCTAAATCTTGCAGTTCACGTGAATACCAATCACCTTCTCTGGAAAACGAGTATTGTACATATTTCGGTGTCGAGACCCAAATTAGACCGGTTTGTTTATCAAAATGGGTTGCCGTTACATAATTATCTTTTAGACCCTGAGCTATCGTAATTGGTTCTTCAAAATTATTGCCAAATAAATTTAGCCTTTTCAAACCTCCTGCTTTAGTTCCTATATACGCATACGTGTAGCCTTCTGTAATGCTCGTAATTGATTCAGCGCCACGATATAACACCCAATCAAATGGTCGAAATCTTGAATCTGGTTGACCTAATACTAGACTTATTTGAATTAAAAATATAAAAAAAGGAAAAATAAATTTGATCATCCGATTGAAACTCAATCGTGATGGTGTTTCACTATATCCAACAAAGAATTCGCATCAATAGGAACCACCCCTGCTTCTTCGCAGACCCGACCTGCAGCCAAGTTAGCCATCAAGGCAGATTTATCAGGCGAATAACCACAAATATCACATAAAGTAAAAGTAGCTATTACAGTGTCTCCTGCCCCGGAAACATCATGCACATCTCTGGCTTTCGTCTCAATTTTAAATTGTCCTTTTTCAGTAAAAAGTGTCATCCCTTTCTCTCCCTGGGTAACAATCAACATTTCATAACCATTTTTACTGCGGAATTCTTCTCCTGAAAGATTTAAATCTGTTAAGCCGTTCAAATTTGATAAAAATTCTAAAAAATTAGGTTTAAATAACCGTGCACCTGAATAGGATGTGAAATTTGACTTTTTGGGATCTACAAATACGGGGACAGAACGATCTTTACATAGTTCCATAATCCACGTAATCATCTGTTTATTGAATATACCCTTATTATAATCCTGAAGTATAATTCCATCTACCTGATCGATTTGATGAGAAATAGTTGCTTGTAATTTTTCAAAGGTTATATCACTCAGTGGTGAAGAATTCTCTCTATCCAGCCTTACTACTTGCTGTCCATGAGCAATAATCCTGGTTTTTATGGTTGTCTCTCTATCCTTATCAGTTATTAGCTGACAATTGATTCCGCTATCATCAGCTAAAATGGATTGCAGTAATTCTCCACTACGATCATCACCTATAACGCCAATTAGTGTTACATTTCCACCCAGACCATAGATGTTACGCGCTACATTTGCGGCACCCCCAGGATGATGATTACTCTTATTAACATTTACAACTGGAACGGGTGCTTCAGGAGATATCCTATCCACACTTCCCCAGATATATTTGTCAAGCATAACATCACCGATCACAAGAATGTGTTTCTCTTTAAACTGATTTAATAAGTTTTTAACATCAATATTCATATTTGATCATCTGGTCATGAATGTAAGGCTAATCATAATCCCTAATCGATAGAATTCATTATTACCATTTATTTCGACCTCTTGATTTTCTGTTCCTGCGCTTTGAATCTCTTTGTGGTTTTCTAGAAATCCCAGTACGAATCTTAGAAACATGTCCATTATCTAAATAGATTAAAACCGAAGCGAATTTCTTTAAATAGACATCACTGGGCGATGATAAAACAATTGTGGTACCAAGAGTCCGGTTCATTTTTGTAAGCTGATTTCGAAATTCTTGTTCCATTGTTGAATTAAAATAGACTCCATAATCATCAATGAGTAATACTCGTGGGTCAGCTTCACAGGCAAATATCATTCCTAGCCAATGGCGTTCTCCTTGAGATATTTTTACAAGTTTCCTGTTCCACAGGTTTTTAAAATTAGAATTATTAAAATATCGATTTTCTATAACATTCTTTTTCTTCGTGAAGGTTACAGAAACATATTCTGATACGGTCTTATTAGATTTTTCTAAATCAGGATTACTTGAATAAAATACTTCTTTATTTGGAATTAATCTCCCCATCCAATTTGTATCGAAAGGTTCATCATCATATAACATCATTCCACCTGATTCTTTTTCAACACCAGCCATTATATTTAGCAATACTGATTTACCACTACCTACAGTTCCGATTATTCCATAGATCGTACCGGGATGGATTTCTAATTTGTTCACATTTAAAGCAATAAAAGATCCGTAAGATTTTTTTAGATCTTTAATCTTATAGATTAATCTTTTAGTTTGTGTCATCTTCTTTCCTATTTAGGCACATGCCTGAAAGAAAAAGGGAAACCTTTTTAAGCCATTAACCGTCCTGGCTTTCCAACCATCGTTCAGCATCAATAGCCGCCATACATCCGGTACCTGCCGCCGTTACGGCCTGGCGATAAATATGATCCTGAACATCACCACAGGCAAATACACCATCTACATTAGTGAACGTAGAATCTGGTTTTGTGATAATATAACCGGCATCATTCAGATCTAAGGTCCCATTAAAAAGCTTGGTATTTGGTACATGCCCAATCGCCATAAAAACTCCGTCACATTCCATAATCCGTTTTTCTCCTGATTTAGTATCTTCCAGTTGTACTCCTGTAACGCCAGTATCGATGGAACCCTGTATTTCATCAACGACAGTATTATATTCCACTGATATTTTTGGATTTTCCAGAGCCCTATCAATCATAATTTTAGATGCTCTAAATTCGCCTCGCCTGTGAATCAGTATAACTTCAGATGCAAACTTTGTTAAAAACGTTGCTTCTTCCATTGCAGAGTCGCCACCGCCCACAACCAATACTTTTTTATCTTTGAAGAAAAAGCCATCGCAGGTGGCACAAGCAGAAACACCATGCCCCATTAGTCTTGTTTCTGATTCAAGTCCCAAAAGTCTTGCAGACGCACCCGTTGAAATAATAATCGTATCTGAGGAATATTCATTACCATCAGACCAAACTCTAAAAGGTCGCCTGTGAAAATCAACTTTATCAACAGTTTTAAAAAGACATTCTGCCCCAAACCGTTTGGCTTGTTTTCTGAATTCATCCATCATTTCCGGACCCATAATTCCATCAGGAAAACCAGGATAGTTTTCTACATCCGTGGTGATAGTAAGTTGACCGCCTGGCTGTGCACCTTCAAAAACGAGTGGTTCTAGATTTGCTCTAGCTGCATATATCGCAGCGGTAAGGCCAGCGGGACCTGAGCCAATAATAATGACTTTCCGCTTCATTTCCCTTTTCTTTTTCTAGTTAAATAATTTCATCTAAAATGTCTGTGATATTACCCTTTGGAACAGCACCAACAATTTGATTAACAACTTTCCCATCTTTCATGATTAGAAGTGTGGGAATACTTCTCACACCGTATTTCATTGCGGTGTTTTGGTTTTGATCAACATCAATCTTCCCTACTTTGACTTTACCATTATATTCATGAGCAATTTCTTCGATCACTGGTGCTATAGCCTTACAGGGTCCGCACCAGGTGGCCCAAAAGTCAATTAAAACAGGAACATCTGATTTTTCCGCATCGCTATCAAAGTTTTGATCAGTAAACTCAAATACATTTTCAGACATAAGTTCTCCAATAATTAATAAAATAAAACCCAGTAAGTTATGACATCTCTACAAATCGTTATAAAGAAATAATGCGAAATTTCATTCATAATTTATTTTTAATAAGTCCCGAACAATAGCAATAGGTAGATTTAGGGCTTGTCTTAAAATGATGAATAAAACTTTACCTTATTAAACCAAAATTGATATTATACTGACGATCATAAATAGAAATTCCATTTAATACCTGGTGAGAATTATTTAGATTTTTTCCTGCTATACTTATGTTTGTCTTAAATCCAAATATTTCCATAATAAATGATAAATTCGCATTGAATGCCTGCATCGGCTCTAACTGGCTAGAAAAATATTCTCCTGCAGGGCTAAGAGATGAAATCTGGCGTGAACTTTCGCTACGATGAATAAGATCCAATTGAAACCATTTACGCTTGAAAGAAATTTTATTATGTAGAATTTTTTCCGGCTGCATCTGAAAAGCCTGCGGATCAGAGAAATTATATGCCGAGTAGGTTGATGTAAATTGGAACCATTTTCTTTTTGGTTGAAAATACAAACTACCATCAAAACCTGATAATGATGCATCACCAAAATTAACTGGAAATTGAGCCGGGACTCCTACCAATTGGATCTGCTTAATTTTATAGGAATATTCATAGGAAAACACTGAAATACTCATGGAATATGTACCAAAACTTTTATTCGACCCCTTTTCTAATGTTAGTCCAATATCGTAAGTAGATTTTTGTTCTGGTAATAATCCATATAATCCTAACCTATCACTATGAATTTCGTTAAGAATTCGTTCCATCAGACTAGGGATTCGAAATACATTACCCCAATTAGTATATATCGTAATTTTCTTACCAAAAACACGATTCAAAAATGACGCAGTAAATAAGGCACTGGTCTCCTGCCAGTTTTTTTTACTAATACTAATATTTTTAAGTGTATCTGGCGTATCCAAGACCAATTGCTGACTCAATACAAATTTTGCATTTTTTAACTGGAAAAATTTTTCTTTTTCAGGCTGTCTGATTTCAAAAGAACCGGTAAATATTGAATTATTTCTATAGGTAAACAGACTAGAATCATTCAATTGCCAATCTGATGCTAAGTAATTTATTTCACTCGAAAATTTAAGGATGGAATTTTGAATACCTTTTGCAAATGTAAATCCACCCCCCTGATTTAAATCATTATTTTTGACTGCACCTAACACAGTTGAGTCCCCTCCAGCACGATTCTGAAATTGCCCAAAAAATGATAAATAGCCATTTTGTGGATGAGAATGAATAATCTTTGCCATTACGTTCTGCAACTTCATTGAAACATAATTTTTTGTACGATCGTTATAAAAATTCTTTTCATTCTGAAACCCCATTATACGACCTTCTAGGTTGTGGTTGTTTTTTAAACCAATGTGGGCAAACTGTCGTGATACGGATGTATTAATTTCCGGTTTATTATTGTCTACGTAAACTTGAGAAAATTGCTTCTTATCTGTACCAACACTTAAACCAATATTTTTAAATCCGATTGAACCTTCTCCGCCATAGCCTCCATAATCATAAGTCCCCATCTGTTGATAAAAAGCAAAGCTGGGCCCATAAAATAATTTGGGTATAAAGTTAATTGTACCTGAAGAAGCTAAACCCTTTTCATGGCTTCCTTTGACTAATTCGATCCTGGAGAATCCGGATGTAGAAAACAGAGACAAATCAACCATGGGGTCACCCAGTGTGTTAATCCGAATGCCATCATAAAGATAGATCATTTCTTCTGAAGTAGTGGCACGAATTGAAAGAGATTTTTGCCCATTCATATTTTCATTCATTGCTAAAGATTGTTCAGAAAAAAGGACATCAACGATATCCCTGTAACCACGCATTTTCAAAACATCCGTATCCAAAGAAATAATAGAATAATTAATATCAAATGGATTGAATTGATTACGGTTTAACCCAGCCATTTCCAGTGAGTCTAAGGCATCTACTATGGGCTCTAAAATTATTGGAGTTCCATTTTTATAGATAATGCCGTTAATGGTTTTGGGTTGATGCTCAATATGGCTCAAACTTATTTCCCTATCCTTTACCGGCATGTTAAACATAAATAAACCTTTTTCATTTGATTCGGTTCTTGTTTCAGATGGTTTTGAAACAATTTTGACTTTAGCCAGGGGCTCACCATTTGAATCAAGAACAATACCTTGGACAGGTTTATTCTGAGCTACTAGAATGAATGAATAAAAAAAAAAGGAAAGTGTTTGCTTCATCTGATTACGGCAAATTTTCCAATAAAAGGTTCAGAGTTTTCATTATTTTTATTGATAACATGGAACAAATACAACCCCGGGGCTATTTCCTGATTATTAATAGTCCTCATATCCCACCATGCATTACCAGAGTTTGGGTTGGTGTGTTCAATTGTATTCACATGTTCGCCATTAAGCGTAAATATTTTAATAATACAATTTTCGGTTAAATTTGTAAATCGGATTTGTCTTAGGTGTTCACTTTCTTTGAACCCTGAATGAACGATATAAGGATTTGGCACCACACCTACATCTGATAAATCTAACACTGGTCCAACTCCAGGATAAACCTGTAGAAAATTTCTATCTAAAATTGTTGTCCCTTTGGAATTTTCGATAGAAGCGTATCCATCAGGATCTGCCCATTTATCCGGGTTAGAAAAATTTGTGTCTATTTTTGTTTCAAATTGTCCATTCCCCAAGTCAATGTAGGTCTTATTCAGAGGGGGTTCGACACCCATATCATATGCTACAACAGAGTATGTATACTGCACACCATCTGTTACATCCATGTCTTCATACATATACCAGAACGTATCACTTTCAACTACGAAAGGTTCATCCAGACGAATCATATCTAAACCTGTATCTTCACCAAGAGAAAACCACGGAAAGTATGGATCTTGCCCTTTGATGGAGTGCCCTCTAATTCCTTCTGATTCGCAATCATTATCTATTTTATAAATGCAATGCAAAGAATCTTTTTCGGCTGAAAGATCAAACTGTTTAAATGGACGCCACCCAACAAATACTCCATCATTATTAAAGATCATATCTTTTGCAGAGCCCCATGTCTCTCCCCCATCCAGGCTTTTATAAATTTTATAACCTTCAAAATCTGCATAACTGGTAACCACATCGACGGATGTCTCTGCCACATCATTCCAATAGATTTTCACTTTTCCGCTTTCTGTGACTGCGTGGGCCGTAGGTTTAGTTGGTGGTGTAAAACCCTGATAACGTGAATTATACATAACTTGTGCAAATTTTGCATTATTGATCAGGTCTTCTTCATCCTGACCAAAAATGATACAAAATGAGAAGGGGACTTCTCTACCCACAGGCAGGTCAAATGGACCGCAGGTCATTAAAATAAGAGGATCTACCCCATCTGGCGGACGTTGAAACAATGATTCTTCTTCAATCCCTTCCAAAGAATCAAAATGAGGATTCAATTCCGAACCAAGATCTGTTCCGGGATTGTCAGTATGGAAATGCCATTCCTTTTCATTGTCACTTAAATTGGCAGTATCACCTACCATAAGTTTGTAAAATATCTCTTCTTTATTCCGTGCTTGGGGGCATCCAGGAGTACCGGCATAGCAATCGCCAGATAGGCTTTCCGGGTGTGTGACACCTGGGCGTACGTACCAGTCCAGCCAATGCCAGTCGGTCATTTTTAGTGGTTCACCTGGGAAAATATCAATGGAACCGTCATTATCCAAATCAACCGGAACAGTAGCACGGGGTGAATCCAATAGCTGTGTGGCTACCAGACCAAAATCATTTCCCTGATTAGGTGTTTTCGGGTCCATAGCATAACCATATGCACCGGAAGAGACACCATCATAGTCACCAATCATAGCCATACTAACCATGAGGCGGTCATTATTGATCTCAAAGATCTCCCAGTAATACTTCATAAAATCATCTGCACTACTCCAGTAGCCATAATTACCATATTTATCACCGGTTAGAATAACGCCATCCATCCAAAACCCCAGACTGGTTCCCTTATAATTAAAACCTTTTCCTCGATTCAATTTAGTTCCATCCGGCATAATCATTCCTTCCCCACAAATCTGATTTCCATTCTCATCCAGAATTGGTTCTCCTGTTTCATCTTCAGCACACCAGTCACCACTTTCATTTCGAACTTTAACAGTAACAAATAAAATATCTTCCGCGTACGATACACCATAGGAATGGGCTACCGACATCACCCTTAATCCCATTGGGTAGCCGGTTTGATTGTACTCGTTGTTTGTATTTACCTGATTACCCCGATGAGCCCAACGATCATCGAACTCCATATAAATATCCATATCAGAGACAAAGCGACCTGGTACTTCTTCCCAACAATTGGGATCTTTACGAGAGTTTGAACATCCTGGAAGATTAATATTAAAATCCTGAGCCCACCATCCCGGCCAATATGATTCATATTTACCATTAGCCGGGTTATATTTTTTTGGCCAAGTTTGGGAATATCCAGAATGGGCTAATAATGGATAAGTGTCTCCTGGATCAGTTACATAGGTATTGCCAAAAAGTTCACCCGCACTCACTTCTGTATTATGAGAATTAATTCTCGCCATAGTAACAGGTTGCCAATCCGTATTGTATGATGGATTATAGAACGTCAAACAAGATTCTGCTGTATTGGCTCCAAAATAAAAGTATAGATCATCTTCTGTCCATTCTTCATTATCTGGTCCGTAATCATATAAATCAAATTGTTCTTCCCGGCTCACAAATTTTGGCCTGAGAGCCCATGGATAGATTAAGCCAATTCTAGATGTAGATTTATTTGGATCTAAATCACCCAGTGTACTTATATAAATTTTCTTCTGATCATCATCCAATACCCATTGATAGTCACCTGTAATTTGGGAAGTAGATAATTTTTTAGCTATACTGTCTGGTTCCCATCGTCCAAAGTCATTATCTGCGTCAAATAGGATTCCCACAAAGTTAGTGTCCCCACCTTCATACCATGCTTCATAACCATCACGTGATTCCCAAATACTATATTTTGGCAACCCTTCATCATCAATAATCATTTCTGTTAAATCCCAGTTATAATTAGAAGTATAAGATTGACCGGGAATACCGGCCAGGAAGGTAACTTCATAAAGATAAGAAAAATCACCCCAGGCACCGTTTGGACTCACTTCAATATCTATATAATTCCCATAGTTTGCCAAAGCGCTCTGGGCCTTTCCCTGTAAAATATATCCAACAGCACGATCATTCATTGGATTTGTGGGAAATGGATAATCACCAATTCTAGCAGATTGATTATAGTTGAAAGGATCGGAAGATTTTTCAAAAGGAGGACGTCGTACATCATTGGCCTGAATGATGGTTACCTGGAAAAGGATAAAATAAATAATTTTTAGATTGGACATCTCCTAAGTTTACAAAAAGTAAATGTTCATAATAATTGAAATGGTTATCTAAATATTTTTAAAAAATATAAAAAATAAGTTACATCAATTTTCATCATAATTAGTTTAAACAAAAAACCCCACAAACCTTCCAATAGCGAATCAGTTGTGGGGTTTCCTGTTATGGAAAGGGTAAATCTATTTCAAGAGCACCATCTTTCTGGTCTGAATGAAATTACCAGCCTGAATCGTATAGATATACATCCCGGCAGCTACAGTTTCACCAAAACTATTGGTAGCGTCCCATCGTATTGATCGGTAGCCTGCTACCTGCATTTCATTGCCAAACGACTTTATCTTCCGACCCATAAGGTCAAATATAGAGATAGTTACCACCGCATCTTCTGGTAGGTCATATTTAATCGTTGTGGTGGGATTAAAGGGATTTGGAAAGTTCTGATGGAGCGCAAAAACTTCAGGTATCAGATCAAGATCTGTAGCAAGAACAGTTATATCTACCACATCAGAGAAGTCACTCTTATTTCCCGCATGATCTACTGCGGCAATGCGGTAGAAATTGCTCTCATTCAACGTATACTCCTGATCCATAAAAAATACATCAAGTAGATTATACTGCTCAGGATCTGTAAACGCTTCATCGTAGGATTTTTCAAGTATGAAGTACTGGAAATCATCTTCTTCGTTCATCTCCCAGGATACCTGGATCCCTTCTTCACCAATCAAAGCCATAAGGCCATTAGGCACACCTGGTGCAATATTGTCAACTGAATAGCCCATCATTGGCGCAGAATGAAAGTGGCCATTATTCATAGACGCCACCACCTTGAACCCTGTCATGCCGTCTCCTTCTGCTGTAGAATCCATGAGAGTAGAGACTTCATAGGTGTAGCTCTCCTGCCCTATGGCGGCACCGGACCCAACAACAACCCATTCGTAGTTATCATCAACCATATCATGACGGAATACCGTATACATCTGGCCGGTGTGATCCGGCATATCAAAGAAAGACTTCAGAAAGCTAACGTAAACCCGGCCGCCCTGGTCTTCTGGAACATCTGTGACTGATGTGACCTGGGGATTAAAATACTGAACGGATAAATGGAACGTATCTGTTATCGTGACTTCACCATCGCTTAGGTGAAGCGGAAAGTGAATATTTACCGGTTCATTGGAGATACCCGTAAGGGCATGTGGATTATTCATGAGTGACAGCCAATCAGGATACTCCCATGAATCATCAAAGGATACTACCAATAAATCCATATCAACATCTGACACATGGATAGGAACGTGGAACTCTGTCCCTGCGGGCGCTAAAGCATGTAGATTATGAAACATAGGATGATCATTGACCGGTTCCACTGTAAGGATAAAGGATGCTGTGTCATTGCTATCATATTCAAACTCACTGTAGGCTATCACCGTAATCTCTGCTGAACCGTTCCAATCTGGTTCAGTGTGGATGTGCAGCATATCTTCTTCCACTACATGGGTGAACACAGTGCCTGTATCGCTGTAAGCTTCAAAATAGATATCGTAGTCCTGCTCGGAATCTGCTGAAAGCTGAAGGATAAGCTCGCTGTCTTCATCCATGGACGTATCTTGCATGGCCGTTATGGTAGGCGGTA
>CAJWHW010000032.1:0-21147 GCA_913040915.1 uncultured Fidelibacterota bacterium
CTTCACCAGTAGAGTTTAAACCCCAATAATCTGTCACTTTTACTTTAAACCAGTTTTCCTGAGTCGGATCAAACTCTGTTAATAACTCAGATGTTATGGACTGGTTATTAATTGTAGAGATCCATGTGTATGCCCCGTTTTGGCTCTCAGACTTGTATAATTCATAGGAACTGAAATCATTTATTGCCGAATTTCTTGTTTTACTATTCATATGATTAATACGGCTCAAATTCGGAATATATGGCTCCCAGGTAATTACCATTGTAGTGTAATCATAATTGACCATGATCACATCAACAGGATCTGGACTATTATTTAATTGATTGGATATGCCAGCCCCAATAGAAGTTTGTCCCAAAGTATCTGCTACTTCAACCCAGAACCACTTCTCAATATTTGCGTTAAACTCAGTAATATTATGAGAAGTAGTGTCCTGGCTTGGTATAATAATTAAAGTAGTCTTATCTCCATTTAGAGAGTTGGATGTTAATAGATTATAATGTTTGAAATCTGCATCAATTGATTTACCCCATGAAATTGTCATTTTTTCTGTATCATACTCAACCGATTCCACATTAACAGAAGTTGGCACTGGGTCCAATGTTGATGAATAGATTTCACTTTCTGCTTCATAGTTAAAGGTATCAGTAACGGTTATCCTGTAATACTGATAAACCAGTGGATTTATATCTTTGTCAAAATAAGATGTTTGTTCTAATGAGTCTGTGGAAAAGGCTAAGGAAGGGCTCTTCATCTCAGAATCTGTTGACCTTTGTAATATATATTCACTGAAATCCCCATCAGTAGATTGATCCCAAGATATGTTCAAACCACCATTTTCAAAAACTACAGATGTAATAGCTACTGGTTCTGGGACAGATAATGTATTATCAACTATTAAAACAATGGGGTCACTATCGGTTTTATTTCCGCTTAGATCATAGGAACGAACAGAGATAGTGTAATTACCATCATTAATCAGATTAGTATTCCATTCGAAGGAATATGGTGCTTTCTTATCGAAATATCCAGCGGAAAAATTATTTATCCTTAATTCAACCTTTTCCACACCTTTATCATCAGAAGAATTACATTTAATTGTTACAATTTCATAAGCTTTTTCCCAGGACTTGGGTTCTGTGATGCTGGCAGTTGGTGGAGTTATATCTAAGGAAACTGGTTCGTCTTGACAACTCAAAGCTATAAATAGAGCCAAGGTAAATAAAGATATGGGACATTTCATAAATTAATTTACCGAATGATATTATAAACAGTAAACCCCACAGATCGTGGGGTTTTTTTATAAGTACGCCCGGTAGGATTCGAACCCACAACCTTCTGGTCCGTAGCCAGACACTCTATCCAGTTGAGCTACGGGCGCATAGTTTTATAAAGAGCTAAGACTTAATTAAAATTTTCTATTTATATCAATATACTAAATTTATAAAGTATAATAGAGATGAATTACGAAATTTTTGTGAATCAAGAATTTAAGATTAGTTATGTTAGTAAAAATTAGGTATCTGGCTTACAATTCTTTTCTTTTTATTACAACTAATGTGATATCATCATCATTCATTAATCCGGACATCCAGGAGTTACCCAATTCAATCAAAGAATCAATAATGCCCTGCGCAGACTTATGACCATTTTCCTGAGTACATTTTTTAATTGAATCATAATCCAACATATCTCCTTTTGGATTTACGCATTCAGGTAACCCATCTGAGATTAATACAAATGCATCTCCTGGTTTCATATCAAATTTTTGATGGTCAAACTCTGCAAGTTTCATGGATCCTAGCGGCAATCCCGGGACAAGAATTTCTTCAACGGAGCTTTCTTGAGATCGATAGATATAACCTGGAGGCATTCCTGCTGATGTGAATTCAAAGGTACCATTCTCAATTTTTGTCATATTTAGAGACATACGATTTGTGCCAAGATCAATAGTCTTAATCACTCGATTAAGACTCTGTGTAATTTCAGCGGGCGATTTAACGGCAGTACTTACTAAGCCCGCCTTAGTAATTGACACCATCATTCCCGCATTTAAACCATGTCCTGTAGCATCACCAACCACCACATATAGTGAACCATCTTTTTGAGGAAAGAAATCATAGTAATCTCCACCTACTTCTGTAGAAGTTTTCATATGAAATGCAAATTCGTAATCAGGGTGCTCCGGCGGTGACTGCGGAATTAATGACATTTGGAACTCTCTTGCCTGCTCTAATTCCTTCATTCTTCTCTCTTCTTCTAATTCATTTTTTTGTTTTTGCATCCTGAATTTGATAAAGATGTAAATGCCAATAGATACAAGAAGGAAATAAATGCTAAATGCCCAATAACTTAGCAATGGGTGAGGTATAAATTTTATGCTAAGAATCTCCGGCTTACTCCAAAGTCCATCATTATTAGAACCCTGAACCATAAACTGGTATTCTCCCCGACCCAGATTATTATAAGTTGCAAAACGAAGATCACCTGAATAAATCCAATCTTTGTCCAGAGGGGCTAGCTTATACCTGTACTGGTTTTTAATCGTGTTGTAATAGTTAAGTGCAACAAAATCGATAGTAAATGATTTTATACCGTGGTCAATTTCAATATTACCTTCTACTTGACTTTTCTTAGCACTAATATCAAAAACTTCAATGATTTCATCATCAAAACTAGTTTTTTTAACACGAGTAATAATACATGGGGGTTGATACTCATTATATTGAATTCCCGATGAATTCACCTTTGTTATGCCATTGGGACCACCAAAATAAAGGTTACCTAGTTCATCACTATCAAAGCAATTCCTATGATAATCTAAATTTCCAATTCCATCCATTAAACTATAGTTTACAAATGTTGTATCCTTTTGGTCAAAATAAGTAAGACCTTTTTTAGAACTGATCCATAGATTGTTATCCAAATCAATAGCAAGTGCTGTGATATAATTACTAGGCAATCCATCTTCCATGAAATAGTGAGAAAAGGTTTCATCTCTGTGTAAGTACTTATTGAGTCCACCTACTGTGCCGATCCAAACTGCCCCATTTTTATCTTCTGTAATACACGTAATTTGAGATGATGAAATACCTCCTGATAAGGAAGGGTCAAATACATGGCCTTCTACCTCAAAATTATCTTCATTATATATATCTTTTACTAGATCTTTATCCAGAAAATAGATTCCTTCTCTTTCCGAACCTACCCAGACATTACCATTATTATCCTGAAATAAAATCCGGATAATAAGATCAGAATTAAAAAACTTAGTCTCCATTGCAAATCCATCAATAATTAAAAGACCAGTAGCAGTCCCAGCCCAGATATATTCATCATTTGAAACCATTAAGTCAAAGACTCTATTCTCCGGAATTTGCTGAGTCGCAGGCAAAGATTGATCGTTCGAAAAACGAATCAAATCATCCGTCATTGTATTGATTCGAATGATGCCATCATCTGTTGCAACCCATATAATTTCATCATCAATTACTTCAACGTCTAAAATATGATCTATATTACCTAAGAATGATTTTTCATATTCATAGTCCCGAATACCATCCACTGACAAATATTCAAGGCCAAAACCAGTAGAAGCCCAAATCATTCCACTTTCCTGTGTAGCAATGGAATAAATCTTTTCATTCTTTAAACCCCATTCATTCTCACGATCAAATTGTATAGAATGGAATTTTGATTGAACATAAGAATGAAAGCTGATTCCATTTTGATTGGTCCCGATCCAGACATGACCAGCTTTATCTTCTATGAAACATTCAACAGTATTATCTGTAAGTGAATTTTTATCGATAGGATCATGAGAGAAATGGTTAAATAATGTATCTAAGCCACCATGGTAAATATTTGGACTCTCATATAAACAATTGATACCCCGATTATTTTTTGTAGTAAACCACAGATTTCCAGATTTCTCTGCAATCAAGATTTTTGATATATCATTTTCAATAATACTCTCAGCGTAGGGGGTCTCCTGATAATTGATAAAATGATTTGATTCGGGTTTGAATCGGGATATCCCATCTCTAGTTGCAATCCACAATTCTTTTCTCACCTTATCCCAGTCAAGATCTACAATAGTATTTGATACAATAGAGTTTTTCCCGATGGTAAGTTTGTAGTGCTCTTCAACATTATTAAATTTTTTATTTATTTTATATAAACCATTACTTGTCCCCACCCAAAGGGTACCTTGTTCACCCTGTTCAATTACTTCTACCCTGCCAATATTTTCCCCATTACCAGTTTTAAATTCTTGAATATCTCCCGTTTCAGAATCAGGGTAAAATAAACCATAATCTGCCCCAATCCATATACCACGGTCTTCATCCATAAAAAGATTATAAATACTATTATTATTAAATAAGTCTGAGCGGCAAGTCTGACAAACTAAATCATTATTTTCGGGTAAAGTTTTAAATACGTGGTTTTTCCCTCCCTTACCAGATAAAATCCAAAGAGATCCATTTGCATCTTCAACAATAATTTCGGGTGAAATAATTACATGACCTTCAGCGGTAGCTGAATTAAATGGACGGTCAAATTCACGCTTTGATGGATTAAATCGACTCACACCTAATTCTGTTCCAACCCATATTTTATTTTCAGAATCTTCAAAAATAGATGATACCTGATTACCAAGAAGCGATGAATTATCAAAAGACTTCATATGGTAATTCACAAAGCCATAGCCGTCAAAAATATCAAGACCATTTTCAGTTCCCAAGTAAATAAGTCCCTTTCGATCTTCATAAATTACTTTTACAGTACTTTCGGATAAACCATCATGCACAAGAATGTTTTTAAATGAAAAATCTGGCTGGCAAAAAAGGTAGCCCGAGCATAATAAACCAATTACTTTATAAATATATAACGTGCGGAGAGCCATCAGGTAATTTAGCCTGAATAGATTAAAAAAAAGGTGGCGAAATTTCGCGCCACCAATATATATTGATTTTTAATGCTTTTATAAATTATTTTACTAGAAGTGCTTTTTTTGTAGCTACTTGAGCTCCAGTCTGTACTCTGATAAAATACATACCTGTAGGTTGGTCTGTAGCATCCCAAAATAATGTATGAGAGCCTGCTTCCAACACTTTCTTTGACTGTACTACATCTACCTCCTTACCAATAGTATTATACACTGTTACTTGTGTTACAGCTTCTTTAGGCAGGGCAAAAGATATCGTTAATTTGGGGTTGAAAGGATTTGGATATAATCGCTGAATCTGGATTGAATTAGGCATAACCCCTTCTACTAATTCCTTACTTTCAGAAAAGTTGACTCTGATCTCGCCAGCATTAGCACTGGCCACTACTGTATTGGTAAAATCATCAACAGTCAGTCCTGAAATATTAAATTCAATTTTTTGACGTGAATTTTTTCCTGTCATATCGTACCCGATAATAATGATTTTATTACCATTTTTAGCAATTTTTAGTGACCACCCTTCCGGCAGTAGAATTTGATTCAAATCAGTCACAGTCAGATCAGTATTATCTATTTCAAATTGAAATCCGCTAATCTCATCAATGCTTTCTATTTTAGCTATGTTACCATTCTCAGATTGCAGAATGTTAAATGTTCCATTGGAAAGTGCAGAAGTGCTCTGAGGGTTATTTCCTCCTAACAACATTTGAACAAGATTAATAACATCAATAATATTCACATTGTTATCACCATTCATATTAGCTGCCTGGTATGCACAACTTTCTTGATTATTCTCAATTACAACATCTACTAAACTTAAAATATCCAATATATCAAAAATAAAATTACCATTTTCATCCACACTGCCATCTATATTACCTCTTACCCAGACATTTGCATTATCACAATTATCACAAGCGTCTCCTAAACCATCCAAATCAATATCGGCTTGGCTAGGATTATAATCAACCGGACAATTATCACTCGGATCGTTAATATCATCCCCATCTGCATCCATGGGAACATTTTCAACTGCGGCATTTATCGCTGCCAAAATAGCAGCTTGATTAAAGCCTGCGCTAGTATATACAACTTCCATATTGTGATCTAGAACGACGTTATGCGGAATGGACCCCGTACCAAAAAGATTCCATGCGGTGTTGTCTGCATCTCCATTGAGGATTGGATAAGTAATACCAAAAGATGATGACCAACCCGCGCATGAATAGGATGTATATTGAAAACCATGAGCAACCACTTGGACAGGTGCACCTGCGGCTTGGTAGTCTTGCCAAATTTGTTCGGTAATCGGAGCCTCCGATTGACATGGACCTCACCAAGAAGTAAAAAGCATTAGCCAGGTTACTTTATAACTACCACCATTTATATCACCATTGCATTCCGTATATAAATCAAAATCTCCTGCCCCATTCGCACAAATCGGTTCTGTAAAGTTAGGAGATATATCGCCAACCTGTAGCGGTAATCCAAAAATACCACTGACAATTATTGTATGTATAATTAATGTTCTTAGCATTTTTATTTTCTTTTACAACTAGCCATATTAATAAAGAATTAATCAATTAAACAAATTTAAAAAATCATGCTATAATTGAAACGTATACCATCATTATAAGGAGGAATTTGGCGGCAAATACCATTGCTGCAGAATAAACCACCCTGAATGGAGCCGTACATGATAGTTAATCGATGGGATGAACTTATATTATAGGATAATTCTATGGAAACCCATCTCTGTTGTCCAAATTTTGGTGTTGATGTACGCTTTCTTTCACCGGTAAAATACTTAATATCTCCATATATCAAGGCTTCAAGAGGATTATAATATGGATCTACAGTTTTGGGGCCATCAAATGCACTGGATTGGTCATGTACCAAGGTTAATGACCACTTTGATGCTTTACTAATAGTTAATGTTACCATACGGTTGATTTGTAATCTTTCTCGGCCTCCGTCCAAATTATATAATTGTGTTTGGTAATCAACAATAAAAGAATCAGGGTTTTCAGAATCAATCAAATTCCATTTATCATAAGTTGAACTGTAAAATGTAGCATTGCCACGGTTCACATTTTTTTTGGTTCTTTCCTGGTATTCAAAACTGAAACCCATGGCGTATCCATTATTAAACGTATATGAAAGTTCTAAAGGATAAGTTATTGTTTTCGTTTCCTGCCAATACTTTGCTTCTACCTTATAGGGGTCAGAAAAACTTGTATCAAACACTTCCATAGAATCAATTATCTCAAATTCATAGCCATAGGAATTAAATGTCGTTGTATCATACAGCCAATAAGAGTTAGTCACCATATCCGACTGAAACCCATCAAAATAATTGATCATATATAGAACATCTTTATTATTCCCTCTTCCCAATCGGTAATAGAATCTACTGTCAATTAGAAAACCACTTAATTCAAAATAATTTTCCCAGAAAGGTAAACTGGATGGATCGCTACTAGGTAAAATATTATTCAATGCATTCCGCTCCCAGTCCGTAGATGTTAAAGACATCCAAGTATCATTTCGGCTTAAATGAGCATATTGCCCTAAAATATTTAAACCTAATGGCAGGGAACCAGTTAATTCGGCTTGGACGCCGCGTTCATCATTATAATTATATAAGTGAACAGCACGCCCCATCAAAGTCATATTGGTTTCTCGACCAAGTGTTGGCATCATTTGAAACCCAATCCTATTACCATAATCGTCAGCATTTAAATCAGTATGACTCCAATCAAAACTGTATTGTTTATATTCTGTCGTAAGTCCCCAGTTTCCAAAATATAAATTCAAATTACTGTACATACCATATCCACGCTTTAATGTATCGTGGGCAACATCATTGTAGAAATCAGTTTTCTCAAATGATTGTTTATCTACGTATTCAAAGAAGAAATCCCAAGCTGTAAAAGATGCTGAACCGTAAATACCTTTTATTTTATGATTTACAAAAGCAGTTCCTTCTTCTTTTTTTTGATGCTCTTCATTAGAGTTCAGTTGTGTTAAACCAATAGAATAAGAATCAAAATCATATTGAAGGTGATTTCCAAACATATTATGATTGTTATTAAAATATGGTAATCTATTATCATTCTCTCCTAAATCCCAAATATCCGCATTACCATTGATGTGACTTAAGGTAAAGTCTCCCTTTGTATATCCTAAAAATAATCCTCGGGTACCGTTATCAAAATTTGTCATTTGATCATCAATTTGATTTAATACCAAACCTCGTCCCCAGAATTCGTATAAGTCCCCTAATTTGATATTGAAATTTTCATCAGAATATTCTAATCGAAATTTTCTGATATCATTTGTTGTAAAACCTATTTCTGGAGGATTGGAATATTCATATTGAACCCATGCAGAAAGATTTTTATAAAACATATTTATATCGAGTCTGTTTTCAGCAAAAGAATAAAAATCATAACTATCTCCAAAACTGGAAATAATCGAACCATTATAATTAAAATCATTTGCGAATATTTTTCCGCAAATGAGAAACAGAATTATTATTTTTTTCATGAATTAGGATTCAGACGATTTTGAATCCTTGAAACCAAGTATAACCTTGATCTGATGCTCGATCTCAACTTCCTCACCGGGTGAGTACCCCTGATGCCTCCATTTGATACTACCATCTTTATCAACAAGTATAAGAGTTGGCATTATAAGACCGTTCAGCTTTTTAGCTATTTGCTGATTTGGATCCAACCCCACATAAAATTTATGATTTTGACTATTAATATAGGATTTTACTTTTCCTATACTTCTGGGTGTATCCTGATTGATCATAAGAACCTTAAATCCATTTTCAGAATATTTTTGATGGTACCTGTCTAAATGCTTCATAACCTTTTTGCAAGGCTTACACCATGTTGCCCAAAAATCGATAAGTAGCGGACCATCTTGAAGAAGTTCATTGATTGAAGTCTTTTTTCCATTCAATAATTTAATTTTCAAATCAGGAACAGTGCGGCCTGCTACACCTTCATTAGCAATCAGCGTGCTAAAGAGAAAAATGAATAAAATGAGTGCGTTTTTTTTCATGATTATAAATTTTCTATATAAGGGTAAATTGGTAATCAATATCAATTATCTAACGATATACTAGATGTTTTCACTCAACTTTTAAAGTGCTAACATTAAAGAAAAATAATCTCTTTATTGTACTTCCAAAGTTATTAGATAATGTAAAATCAGAGAAGCGGATCTAAAAATGACTTCAGTTCATTTTCATTAACAAATTTCAGACTGACATTGCTCAAAAATTCAACTTCATTTACGGGAATAATAAATTCATAAACAGCCTGAATTTCAACAGTCTCCATGGCAATTTGCATCGACCATCCCCCCACTGTGAAATCTATAAGCTGTGAAAATTGATGCTGAGGAACATAAAGTACTTTATCGCTCGTTCTGGTGTGCCAATATTTTTCCGGTGTATCCGCAACTACAATTAGAGTACTTCGGTTTTGGTCAAATATACGTATGACGGGAATAGTTCTAAATGAACCAGACTTGATCGATTCAACATGCTTTTGCGGGAAATTGAATGAATTTCTGTCAAAATAAAAAATAGTTAGTGTCCCGTTTTGCTCTAATCCCGTATAAGGCAATGTGGATAACATATCCTTGATAATTTTATCTTTTAATTTATAAACCACTGGAAACCGGACTGTCATATATAAATCATCATCTTCATGATATTCAAATTCTGGCCTTTGCAATTCTACGTCATAAGGGTTAGTAAGCAGTTGGTCCAATACAGAAGATAACAAAGTAGTGTTACCTGCATTTTCAGGGTTATCTTCAAGTTTACGATCTACATCAAAATCCATGGTCCATTCACCAGAATCAAATCTGGGGACTTCTTTTTTAACCCGTTTACCTTTTTCTCTGACCCTAGCACCCAAAAGAATATCCATGGATGCTTCCAATTCTGCTATCTGATTGTCTAGACTTGAAACAACTTTATCAGTTTCTAAAGATACAGGATGGCGTTTTTTCTCAATTTTTGGTGCTGTAAAGGCTGGATAAGGGGAAACTTTTATCTTAGGAGGCTCTGGGAAATAAGGTGCTATCATCTCCTGTGTTGCTGAACCTACGGCCTTATTCAGAGCAGGAATCTGTGAATAAACTTCGGTAATATTTCTAATAGCCAATTCGTCCCAGGTAGCAACATCTACTACCTGAATGGATACATGGATTTTATCTAATTGCCGGTTGTATTTCCCTAAAACTAGCAGATTTCGAGAACCTCGGGGCTGTTGTAACATCAAGGCACGGTCATTCATAATAATTTCAAGGTCATCTTTACTTTTTAAACGGACACCATAATTATTTTTTAATTCACGAGATACCATGTCTGTTAATCCAGCTGCTATCCATTCTACTGCTGGATCATTTTGAATGTTATCAAAAGGCAGTAAATACACATAGGTATAGGGGTCTCGTGCCGAGATAATAGAAAGAAATAGTGAAATCGTAAGGAATTTGCGCATCCGGTGGTTTGGTTTCATGAACTCAAATTAGGGGAAAACATTGAATTAAACCAACTCAAAATCGGATCGAACTAATCTACACATTTTTCATCATTTTAGCCCAAGAATCACGAAGTGATACAGCACGATTTATAACAAGCTTTTGATCTGTCGAACTCTTGGTATCCTTTACAAAATAGCCATTTCGTTCAAATTGATAGGTTATATTTTTTGGATTTGCCAGACTAGGCTCCAGTTTAGCTTCTGGCAGTATTTTACAGGAACTCGGATTCAGATTAGGAATGAATTCGCCATCTTCTTCTGGGTTTTCTTTTACAAAAAGACGATCATAAAGCCTTACTTCTGCTTCAACGGCACGAGTGGCCGAGACCCAGTGAATAGTTCCTCTAACCTTCCTCCCATCAGGAGATGAACCACCTTTTGTTTCAGGGTCGTATGTACAATGGATTTCAACAATGTTCCCTGAGTCATCCTTAACAATATCAGTACAGGTAATATAATAAGCATATCGAAGGCGTACTTCTCTACCAGGGCCTAATCGAAAAAATTTCCTGGGTGGATCTTCCATGAAATCAGATTGCTCAATATACAGTTCCTTTGAAAAGGGGATTTCTCTTATACCCGCATCTGGATCTTCTGGATTATTGATTGCTTCAAGCATTTCAGTTTTATTTTCAGGGTAATTTTTAATCACGACTTTCAACGGATCCAATACACCCATAACTCGTGGCGCCCGCTTATTCAAATCTTCCCTGAGCGCATTTTCTAATCTTGTAACATCAATGATTGAATCCCTTTTTGTTACCCCCACATCTTCAGCAAAATTTCGAATGGATTCTGGTGTGTATCCCCGTCGGCGCAAACCTGAAATAGTTGGCATTCTCGGATCGTCCCAGCCATCAACATAATTGTCATCTACCAGTTGTTTCAATTTTCGTTTGCTCATGACTGTAAAACTCAGATTAAGGCGAGCAAACTCAATTTGCTGAGGATGATATGTATCCAACTGATTTAAATACCAGTCATATAACAGACGATGATCTTCAAACTCAAGCGTGCAAACAGAGTGAGTAATTCTTTCGATGGAATCTTCCAATCCATGGGCCCAATCATACATTGGATAGATGCACCATTTATCTCCAGTTCTGTGGTGGCTAGCATGTAGTATTCTATACATAACGGGGTCCCGCATATTCAAATTAGGATGGGCCATATCAATCTTAGCACGAAGTACTTTTTCACCGTTTTCAAATTCACCATTTTTCATCCGGGTAAACAAATCGATGTTTTCATCAATGGATCGAGTACGGAAAGGACTTTCTTCCCCCGGTTCTGTTAGCGAGCCTCGGGTATTTCTTATTTCATCTCCCGATAATTCACAGACATAAGCCATTCCTTCTTTGACGAGTTGCATTGCAAAACTATAAAATTGATCAAAATAATCGGATGCATAGAACAATCTTTCTTCCCAGTCAAAGCCCAGCCATTTCACATCTTCAATGATGGATTTGACATATTCTTTTTCTTCTTTCACCGGATTCGTATCATCAAATCTCAGGTTACACTTCCCCCTGTTTTTTTCCGCTATACCGAAGTTAAGACAGATGGATTTTGCATGGCCGATATGGAGATAGCCATTAGGCTCTGGCGGGAAACGGGTATGAACACGCCCGTCCCATTTTCCAGACACATTATCATCATCAATAATTTTTTGGATAAAATTTATCGGTTCTTTTTGGATATCAATCATAATTAATATTGATCTAGTGCTTTATTTAATCTTTTTAAAACAGTCTCTTTTCCCAACAATCCCATCATAGCAAAAAGTGACGGGCCACTAATAGTTCCAGAAATAGAAAACCGGATTGGCTTCATTACTTTTCCAAAACCCAGACTATTGTTTTCTATAAATGATTTCAATACTATTTCTAACTGTTCTTCATTCCAGGTGTCTAATTCTTCAAGAATATTTTTAACAGAAGTAATGATTTTACCTGTATCATCTTTCCAGATTGTTAACAATTCATTTTCATTAAAATTAATAGGATCATGAAAAAAAGAGTTAGCCTGATCCATGAGCTCCTTTAAAGATTTAGATCTGATTTTCAATAGCTCAATAACTTCCATACAAAAAGAATCTGATTCCGTATTTCCCCAATCAAAGTTGATATTATGAATTCCTGCTAAAATTTCTTCATTTCGCTGGTTCATCATATGCTGTCCAGAGATCCAATTTAACTTTTTCTCATCAAAAACAGCACTCTTCTTATGTACTTTAGTTAAATCAAATTTATCAATGATTTGGTCCAAACTCATAACTTCTTCTTCCGTACCTGGATTCCAGCCAAGTAAAGATAAGTAGTTTAGTAAAGCATCCGACTGATATCCTTCATCCCGATAGGTCTGAACACCGGTCGCACCATGCCGTTTGCTCAGAAGTTTTTTGTCCTTTCCTAAAATCATTGGTAAATGTGCAAATTCAGGGACATTCCAATCAAGGGCCTCATAAATCAAGATTTGTTTTGGTGTATTTGAAATATGGTCTTCACCACGGATAATATGAGTAATACCCATTTCATGATCATCAACGACATTGGTTAAATTATACACAGGACTTCCATCAGAACGAGCGATAATAAAATCATCCAATTCAGTATATGCTACAGTGATTTTCCCATAAACAGTATCGATAAAAGAAGTTTCTTTTCCTTCAGGAATTTTTAATCGGATTGTAAAAGGTGTACCTCTATCTAATTCAGGTTTTATTTCATGTTCTGATCTATCTCTCCAAATGCCTGGATAGGAATAAGACCCGGTATCTTCACGGATTTTCTCCAGCTCTTCAGGGGTTGCAAAACACTGGTAAGCATTTCCTGACTTAAGTAGCTTTGTAATGCAGCTTTGGTAAGCATCAATTCGTCTGGATTGATAAACTAAATCTTCGTCCCAATTCAACCCTAGCCATACCATTGACTCACAAATCTGATCAATAAATTCCTGTTTAGACCTCTCAATGTCTGTGTCTTCAATTCGAATTAAAAATTGACCAGAATTCTTTCTGGCAAATAGGTAATTGAATAAAGCAGTTCGTGCACCACCAACATGAAGTTGTCCTGTGGGACTAGGGGCAAATCTGACACGCGGTTTCATCAATGTAATTTTTTAATTCTTTAGTATAATGATATTTGAAATTACTGGATGTTGCCAAGTCAAAAAAGCGCAAGAATTATCTTAAAAACATAAAACCCTACTAATTATGGGGTTGGTTTTTAATTTGAGTATAATAAAATATAGTAGAGTAATTTAATAGTAGACTCTTATCACAGTTTCAGCAATACAACCAAATCGTTTTCTTCCCTCTACTTCAATACTGACTTCATTAACTAATTCTACACAATTTTTTAATGGTGTAATATTAATTATTTTAACTCTTCCTCTTATTCTTGAACCCGATTTTACAGGGAATGGAAACCTCACTTGATTTAAACCATAGTTAACAACCATTTTTACATCCGGGTGAATATCATTGAAATTTAACTCTGCTGTTAATTTTGGAATGAGTGCTAAGGTTAAAAAACCATGTGCAATCGTAGTTTTAAAAGGCGAATCAATTTTTGCTTTTTCCGGATTCGTATGAATCCACTGCCTGTCTCCTGTTATATCTGCAAATCCATTAATACAACTCTGGTCAATTTTTTCCCATTCACCAACATAAATTTCCTTACCCAAAATATTATTAATTTTCTCATATACCTGTTTAATTGTAGGATTAGGTATAGATTGTTTTTGGCTAAAGAAATATGAGCTATCAATAGACTTTATATTTGAGATCCAAGGATTATTCAAAGTGTTCTTAATGCTCAGGTTTATCTTTTGCGATAAAGATTTCAATCTAGGCTCAAGCATAAGACGATATTGTTCTGTATTATCCTTAAAGTCGGCTCTTTTTTCTCTTATAAACTCAAATACATCCATTGTTGAAATAAATAATTACACCAAATTATCAAAAAATTTATTTATTCTAATTAACATATACCATAAACAAAAACCCTACAAATGTGGGGTGTGATATAATCTATTGCGGAGGGGGAGGGATTCGAACCCCCGAAGGGCGTAAACCCTTGCTGGTTTTCAAGACCAGTGCATTCAGCCAGACTCTGCCACCCCTCCGGATGACTTATATTTTATAGTAGCGGAGAGAGAGGGATTCGAACCCCCGATACGCGTAAACGTATACACGCTTTCCAAGCGTGCGCCTTCAGCCACTCGGCCACCTCTCCTAAAATAAAATTATTCCTCTTCATCGGTTGCAGATTCATCATCTGCTTTAGGTATCTCATTTTCAGAAGCTGCATTTTCAATTTCTTCGACTGCCTTGTTTTCTTGTTGCTCATCAGCGACAACTTCTTTTGAAGGTGCATCATCAGCTTTCACTGCTGTATTTTCTACATCTTGCTCTTCTACCGGTTCTTGTCCTGAAACAAATTCAGACAAATCAATATCAGCAAGATTAGCAATTTCATCCATACGTTTTAAGGCAGCATCCAATTGCTCACCTTTATTTGTTCGTATCATTTGCTCATTAAAGCGCCACTGCCCTGTTTTATCAGACTTGACACTTTTTACGTATTTTACATAAACTGCATCTTTATCTTTGTTTCCGACAGCCTTATCCGCAAAGCTTTTTTGTTTTTTAGCCATTTTTTAAATCTCCTGGGAAATAAGCCGGCAAATTTATCAACCAATTATTTGAATCCCAATGAATAAGACTCGACTATACTATTGATCTTTCACCTGCTCTTTTTCCATCATTTTTGCAGTTGCTAACTTTCGCATATCTACCACGTGGTCATACTCGTCTACAATCTCTACCCCCAATAACGTTTCTATTGCATCTTCAAGGGTAATTAGTCCAGTTGTCGTACCAAATTCATCTGTTACCATAAAAATTTGTTGTCTTCTTTTCACAAATTGATCTAGAACATCAGATACAGACTCTTTTTCTTTTACAGTGTGGATTGGTTTAATAAAATCCTTTAGTTTAACATGAAATTGATCTTCGGCCTGTTTATTCACTAAAGTATAGCGGCTAACAAAACCAATGATATGATCCAGATCTTTTTCATAAAGTGGGATCCTTGAAAATGCAATAGGTGAATGTTTTTCTACCACTTCACCCACTGTACTGTCTCTTTCTAGAGCAAAAACTACTGATCTGGGAGTCATCACTTCCTCAACGGGTATATCATCGAGTTTTATCAAATTTTCTATGATATCTCCTTCTTGTTCATCAATGGAGCCTTCATCTTCACTGATCTCTGCCATGGCTAATAATTCTTCCCTGGAAGCTTTTGTCTCTATTCCATTTTCACCACGATGAATTAATCCAGACATAGATTCAGATAATAATACAAATGGATAGGCAATAACCATAAGAATCCTAATAGTAAGCGCAGTAAATGAAGCTAATGATTTGCTGTAAACTGCACCAATAGTTTTGGGGATAATTTCAGAGAAAATCAAGATTGACAATGTTAATATACCGGAAGCAACTGCGACCCATTCATTGCCATAGATTATCATGGTTTGCGCACCAACTCCTGCAGCACCAACCGTGTTTGCAATGGTATTAATAGTGAGGATCGCTGCCAATGGTCTATTAATATTGTCCTTCAGCTCAACCATGATTCGACCCGTCTTTTTTCCTTCCTTTTCCATAACAGAAACATGGGCAATGGAAACACTAAGTAAAACAGATTCTAAGAGAGAACAGAGGAACGACACAAGTAATGCCGCTAAAAAATAAGTTATCAGTGCTGTCATTAACGATTGAATTTATGAAAGAAAAGGGATATGTCGAGGTATTTCAGGTGCGTACCCAGCGAATAATTTCATTTAAGGTAATTTTTTTCCCATAAAGTAATATGGCAGTTCTGAAAATCTTACCCGAAAGTTTTAATAATACCCAGCAGGAAAAAATCATTAAAATTGTTGCATAAATGATTTCATGTTGTTCAACTGTTCCAGTGCCAATTCGGATGATCATCATAAAGGGAGTGAGTGGTGGTATATAGCTTGCACCAATAGTGAATGCCGACCCAGGGTTTGTTATGAAATATGAGGCAAAAATTATAGGTAATATTGCCACAATACTTATAATACCACTTGATTGCTGTGCTTCCTGCTCTGATGTGAAAAATGTACCCATAGATGAGAATATTGCTGCATAAAACAAATAACCGGTGACAAAAAATATTAGAAAAAAAGGAATTTGTGAAAATTCTATGGTGGCCAAAGATTTATACTCTGTTACTGATAACCCAATTATTAGATAAATACACATTTGAACCAAACCCAACGCACCCAAGCCCAAAATCTTCCCACGCATTAATTGATCAGGGGTAACAGAAGATAAAAGGATTTCAATAGTTCGATTTGTTCTCTCTTCCATAACAGAACGTAAAAGTAACTGCCCACTCATAAATACAGTCATGAATAAAATCATTAAGAAAAGGTACGGAACTAAAAAGCTGGATAATTCATCCCCTTCAGAAGCTTCACCGCTTTCATCTAATTCAAAAGTTTCAAATGTAATTCGTCTGCTAAGCTGACCAACTAACGATGCATCTATATTTTGTTTAACCATCCGCTGCTCAATTACAACCTGATTTAAAACTCGGTTCAGAGAAGTGTATAATTTGATATTACTTAATGAAAGACTGTAATAATTAACCTGACCTGTATCTATCACATTTTCTGGAATAAACATATAGCTATCAATTCCTTTTGATAAAACGCTGTCCAACGCTTCCTGTTCTACCTCAAACCTAGAAAATAAAAACTGTGGACCGCCACTTTGGAGTCTGTGCATTGCTTCAGCATTCACTTTAAATCGTTCAACCAAAGATTCATTATCTTTTGAGTAAACTAATCCAATTTTAGAAACATCTTCTGGTTCTAGATCCATGAGAATTGATGGGAGATACATCATACCGCCCATAAAAAAAGGAAGTGCAAATGTGGTGATCAAAAACAACTTCGATTTCACTCGATTCATAAACTCCCATTTGACAATTTTCCAAATTTGATTCATGATGAATCTTTTACCCCCTCAATAAAAATTTGCTCAAGGCTCGGTATTTTAACCTGGAATGATTCAACATTCACATCCTGATTGATCCAGGATAAAAATTCACTGGGACTTACTTTCAAGATACCTGCAAGCTGATTATCATTGCACTCAATTTCTTTAAGAAATGAGTGTAGCTTTTTCCGATCTAGATTGCCTGAATACTTTACTTCCACGGCATCGTTAGAATGTGCTTGACGGATATTTTTCAATGTCCCATCTAAAACTATTTTCCCCTTATTGATCAAACAGATATTAGTGCATAATCGTTCAACCTGCTCCATTTGATGTGTAGAAAAAACAATGGTTTTTCCGGCTTCTCTTTTTTCCTGAATGATTTCTTTCAATAACAATTGATTAATAGGGTCTAAGCCAGTAAATGGTTCATCTAAAATCAATAATTCTGGATCATGAATTAAAGATAAGATGAACTGAATCTTTTGCTGATTACCTTTTGATAACTCTTCAATTTTCCGATCTTCTCGATCTAAAAGATCAAATCTTTCCAGCCATTTTATCGCTTTTATTTCAGCATCTATCCTATTTATACCCCTTAATTGCGCAAAATAAACAATCGTTTCTTTTAACCTTTGTTTTTGATATAGTCCTCTATCTTCAGGTAAGTAGCCTAGATTTTCTCTTCCCAGTGAATTAATATGCTCCCCATTCAATTTGATTGAACCTGAATCAGGTTGAATGATACCCATAATCATCCTGATAGTTGTTGTTTTCCCGGCACCGTTTGGGCCTAGGAAACCATAAATATCTCCCTTTTCAATCGTGAACGAGATTTGATCTACTGCTTGAACTCCATCAAAGTTCTTTTCAAGGTTTGTTATTGATAGCATATTAAAATGGTATTACTGTTCCATCTACGAAATTTGGGATATTAATTCCCAGTATATTGGCTATGGTAGGTGCTATATCCACTGTTGCCTGATGTGACTCATAAATTTCCGGTAAAAAATAATCACGGGAAAATATTAGAGGGACATGTGTATCATAATCATAGGGAGAGCCATGGCCAGTTCCATATGGGTTTTTATATATGTAACCAGGTGTAACTATTGGAAAAATTTCCGGCGTGTATATAGGATGGATCATATTTTGAATTCGTCTGGTGATCTTATCATCACTAGTTGCGTTCATAATCTCATCTTTAAATATAACTTTTTCAATCCCTTCTACTTTGGTAAAATATTTTTCCACTATTTCAAAAATCTTTTTTGGGTGAGTATTTGCTTTTTCTATACGATCTTGATGAAGAAAGAAATTTCCACCCGATCGGATATATAAGTTTTTGCCATATCGCTCTTCTATCTCCTCATCTATCCAATTGAATGCTTCATTTAAATGCTTTCTATTAATACGACCTGCGGTTTCATTTTTCTCACGTAGATACTCAGGTAACGGCAACCCTCCATGATCTGCTGTGAGAACAAAAAGGACATTTTCTAACCCAACAGTTTCATTAACATCTTCAATAAAATTGCCTAACCATTTATCTAGTTTGATACATGCATCCATAATCTCCTGTGAAAAGGGACCAAAGTCATGAATCATCCAATCCATGGCTGAAAAACCAATAAACAGGAGATCAGGATTATCATCTATTCCAAGGTTTTCTTTTTCAATAGCCAAGTGAGATAATTTCAGTATTTCACGTTCAAACCAAGGCCGCCCCATAATTTGAGATGATGGGTCTACATCAGCATCAATTCCAATGGGGAATACTGGAGAATACTCATCCTTAGCATAGTCATCCAGTTCTCCATAATAATCATCTTCACGAGAATATTTCAAATATATATCATTATTAAGGGATTTGGTCCATATTGAATCTTTGTATGATTCAGCATTTAAACTGTTATTGAAATTATTGACCCAATCAGGGATTTGGTCAATATAATAGTTAGACGTAATGAACTTGCCGGCATAATTAAAATAAAGAGCTAAATCCGGTTTTCTACCTCCCATCAGAACCGCAGTTCGATCCTTACCTCCTATTGAGATCACTTTGGATTTTGGAAAAGAAACTTTTAACCAATCACCCAAACCGGTTGTTTCATATCGTGAAAAGGATCGGCCTTTTCCTTTTTCTGCACCAACGACTAAAGCGTTAGGGTCTTCAACACAATTAACCTGTTTTTCTAATACTCTATCATAAAAACTATTTCCAATAATCCCAACTTTTCCCGGATATTGCCCTGTCCCAATTGAAAAATGGCCTGGACCAGTTGCCGTGTAACTATGTTCATGGTGAGTATTCGTAAACCAAAGCCCATGATCCATGAACCAACGAAAGCCACCGGAATATAAATCATCAAATCGAGTCAATAAATCGGGCCTTAACTGGTCCACCACTAAAGTGATTACCAGTTTAGGAATTTTAGGTTTTGAATTACAAGAAAAAGTAAAAAAGGCTGCAAAAATGAGCAACCTAAGATAGTTTTGATTCATTCAACTACCTTCAAAAATCGTCTTTTGCCAACTTTTAGAATTTGTTCTCCATTCGGTTCAATAGTTGCCTGAATATCTGAAATATTTTCACTGTCTAATTTTACTGCACCCTGTTTAATCATTCGGCGGGCTTCTCCTTTGCTTTTTAGTAAACCCGCATCAAAAATTACATTCACGATTAAATCTTCTGTCTTTAAAGAAAATTCCGGTATCTGTTCAGGTACACCCTTGCTAACAACAACTGTATTAAAATGATTTTCTGCTCGCAAGGCTATTTCTTCATCAAAATATAATTCTACAATTCTCCTAGCTAATTCTCGTTTGACCTCCATTGGATTAACAGATGAATCAGATAAACGATCTTCTGCATTTTTCACTACTGATTCTTCTGCATCTGCAGCCAAAATGAACCATTTTAAGATCATATCATCTGAGATGGATAATGTTTTTCCATACATATCTTCTGGTTTGTCATGCAATCCAATATGGTTATCGTATGATTTTGACATTTTTTCAACACCATCTGTACCTTCCAATAAAGGTGTGGTGATAATGCATTGAGGCTTCTGTCCATTATCTTTTTGTAGATCCCTTCCTACTAATAAATTAAATTTTTGATCCGTCCCACCTAATTCAACATCTGCATTTAATTCTACTGAATCCTGCCCCTGGGCAAGCGGGTATAAAAGCTCGTGAATTAAAATTGGGACTTCTGATTGAAATCTTTTGGTAAAATCATCCCTTTCTAACATACGTGCTACTGTGTATGAACTGGCCAGTTTCACTACGTCATTAAAATTTAATTTATTTAGCCATTTGGAGTTATAATATATTTTAAGTTTACTTATATCAAGTATAGCTTTAGATTGTTCAACATAGGTAGCTGCATTGACTTTTGTTTCTTCTAAGCTAATCTGAGGACGAGTTTTATTTCGTCCGGAAGGATCACCAATCATGGCAGTGAAATCTCCTATAACCAATACAGCCTGATGGCCTAAATCCTGGAAATGACGTAGCTTTCTTAAAACAACCCCGTGACCAATATGTAAATCAGGTCTACTTGGATCACATCCGAGTTTAAT
>CAJWHW010000033.1:0-18494 GCA_913040915.1 uncultured Fidelibacterota bacterium
ATGCATTTGATTAGCATCATAATTTGTTATACTATTTTGATGTCGTTCCTTTTGGGACAAGGTGCTATGAATGCATTTGGTCTTGGCCATTTTTACCATAATCAAGGAATTGTAAGTGCTGCAAACGGGGTTAATGATCTAGTTCCGGCCTTCCAGGATAAAATTTCATTATCCAATCCTTCAACATGGCAAAATTTAAAATACACTCATTTGTCTTTATCCTACAGTGGCGATAAAAATTCGTTCTCGAATCCATCCCTAATTAATGAATATTCAGGACTCTCCAATGCATATTGGATAGTTCCTATCAAAACGAAATGGTCATTTGGTTTATCTATTAGACCATACGCAGATCAACGTATTTCAATTAACCAGTCAAGTGATAATACATTTATTGCTTTTGGGGACACACTCAATCTGGTGCATTCTATTAAGCGTTCCGGTGGTATAATGTCATTTAAAGTTGGAACATCTTTTTTAGCATGGGAAAAGTTAAGTTTAGGAATATCTTTAGATCTACTATTTGGATCTTCTAGACAGAGTGAGTTATTATTTTTTGATGGAAGTGCAATTATCCAATCTTCAAGAACTTTATATACAGGAACCTTGAACAATTTTTATATAGCTTCTCAATTTGATAATAATAATTTTTATATGAGTTTCATGTATCCAACTAATTCATTGGATGGGCTCTATACTGAAAGACATTTATTTGATGACTCAAACGGCAATGGATACCATGATTATGGTATCCCTGCTGATTTCCCATTTCCTGACAGTGTTACTGCTGAAAATGAAGAAAGAATTTTCAATATTCATAAACCAACTCAGTTGTCTTTTGGTTATCAAACTAAATTAGAAAAACTAGCAACATTTTCAATCGAAGCGAGCAGTTTTATTGATAGAGGCGACCCCACGCAAATCACTTTACCTGTAAATGATTGGATTGATGAATCAAATCAAATAAAATTATCGGTTACTCGATTTCCCAATGATTTATCTTTGGACTTAATAGATAAGTTTTCATTCCGTATTGGGATAGTTGGGAAATCGCATAATTTAGCAGGCTCTGGGATGAATGTTGCAGAGTTTGGCGGTGCATTGGGGATTGGTTTTAAATTCAAATTGACCGGTAACCAGATTGATCTAAACTATTACCATGGAAAGCGGGATTATTCAGAAACCTACGATACTGAAAATATACAACAAATTCAAATAGGTGTCAGTTTAGCTGACCTTTGGTTTGTAAAAAGGAGACAAAAGTAAAAATGACTAAAATCAAGTTTATTACGATATCAATAATGGCATTATTCTTGACAATGTGTGTTCCTCCAGAAGGTGGTAGCGGCAGTGATCTAGCCAAAGATAGAGCTAGATTAGATTCACTTAGAGAACTACGCTGTCCCAGATTAATGAGTAGTGCTGCAGAATATTATCGTAACAGGGACTGGAAACAAACCATACGAATTTATAAAGAAATTACATCCCTAGATTGTGATGAATGGAATCCAGTTTATGCACCACCAAAAGAAATCTATCAATATTATGCTATTGCATATGAACAATTAGGACGTTTTGACAGCGCAGAATTTGTTCTACTAGATGGATTGCAAAAATTACCTAAAAGCGTTGACCTGAGAAAAAGATTAGCGTACGCATACAAGCGTCAGGGCCAAAAAGATAAAGAAATTATAGAATATGAACGATTAGCAGATATGGTTCCGGAAGATGTATCAGTTATGAATGATTTATCTAAACTATACAAAGATAATTCTCGCTATGATGATCAAATTTATATTTTGGAAAAGTTATTAAAAATTGATCCAAATAATGAGATCGCCCAGAGTGAACTAGCTATGGCATTTGAAAGCAGCGGTAGAGATCCCCTCGATGTTTATCGTAAAAGATATGAAGATAATCCAGATAATTTGAGTTACGGATTGGACTATGCTGATCGGCTCGGGAATGTTGATCGTTTTGAAGATGCAATACCTATTTTGAATACAGTTATCAATCAAGATCCAAGTAGCAAATTAGCTTATCGAAAATTGGCAGAAGCCCATACATCGATTGATAACATGAATGAAGCAGCAAAAGCATATGAAGCGTTATTTAATATCGATCCTAGAGATTCTAGAATAGCAATCAATATATCTGACGTTTACCTTGAAGCAAATGAGTTTGGTAAAGCTATTCGCTGGGCGGATAAGGCAATTAGCCTTGATGGAGAAACAGGTACCGGATTTGGTCAAAAAGGTAAAGTTTATTACTATGGTTGGGATAATTTCAGGCAAAATCCTTTCACAATAGATGATAGGATAGTAGCTAAGTTGGCTTATAATTACTTTGTAAAAGCGGAAGCAAAAGGTTATCGTGGTTTTTCAAAACGGGTGTGGATGGAAGAGAATTCTAAAGATATACTCTATGGTAAAGCTCAATGGTTTATGGCTGAAGCAAAAGTAAAACGAGCTCGAAGTATATCTCCAGTATCAGCAGATTATGATTGGGTGACGGAACCATTGAAAGCTGAATCAAATTGGAAATAATATGTCCTTCTTATCTCAGATAGATTCTGAATATTTTGAAATCCTAAAAAGGGAAAAGAGAAGAGAAGAATCCACACTTGAGTTAATAGCATCTGAAAATTTTACTAGCCGTGCAGTTATGGAAATGGCTGGTGAAGTAATGACTAACAAATATGCAGAAGGATATCCAGGAAAACGATACTACGGTGGTTGTGATTTTGTTGATGAAGCCGAAAATTTAGCTCGAGAACGGGCTTGTGCATTGTTTAAGGCAGATTACGCAAATGTACAACCCCACTCTGGTTCACAGGCAAATATGGCAGTCTTAATGACTTTTTTGAAGCCTGGCGATACCATCATGGGTTTAGACCTAGCTCATGGTGGACATCTAACTCATGGTAGTCCTGTTAATTTTTCTGGTCAGCTCTATAATTTTATTCCTTACCAAGTTTCCAAGAAAACAGGACGTGTCAATTTTGATGCAGTGGCTACCTTGGCACAAAAACATAAACCTAAAATGATAATTTGTGGTGGAAGTGCTTATCCTAGATTTATAGAGTTTCAACAATTTCGAGAAATTGCAGATTCTGTCAATGCATACTTAATGGCTGACATTGCTCATCCCAGTGGGCTAATTGCAGCAGGGGCTCACCCATCACCATTCCCATATTGTGATGTAGTTACCAGTACAACTCATAAAACACTTCGAGGCCCTCGAGGAGGAATTATCTTATTAGGAAAAGATTTTGAAAATCCATGGGGTAGGATTGCACCAAAGTCTGGTCGAATAAAGATGCTATCTGAATTAATTGATTCCACAGTTATGCCGGGAATACAAGGTGGTCCATTGATGCATATTATTGCAGCAAAAGGTGTCGCATTTGGAGAAGCTTTAAAACGAGATTTTAAAGATTACGCAAAATCTATTATCGATAATGCAAAACTAATGGCAGAAGAACTTAAATCATTGAATTATAACCTTATATCTGGTGGAACAGATACCCATGTCATACTCATTGATTTATCAAACAAAAATATCTCAGGTAAAGCAGCTGAGAATGCGTTAGGCAAAGCAGGAATTACAGTAAATAAAAATATGGTTCCCTTCGATAAAAAAAGTCCTTTTATAACCAGTGGTATACGCATTGGGACACCTGCGATTACAACTAGAGGAATGAAAGAATTAGAAATTAGCCAGATTGTTAAATGGATTGATCTTGTAATCCAAAATCCGGAAGACAATCAACTTTTATCAGATATATTTGCTGATGTAAACGCCCTTTGTAGAGATTACCCTGTTTATCCTGATTAACTTATAAGAGAATGCTGTGAGTAAGAGATTATTATTTTCCTGTCTTTCTCTATTTATATTTTCCTGTTCTCCAAAAGTAGTTCTATTAGAACATCCAAAAATCGTCTCTATATATTTTGAAAATAAAATAGAATCATTGGAAAAGAATGAAATAAATACCTTAACTGGAAAAAGAAAAATTATAAAAGCTAAAGTTGAGTATGCTTTTGGTGTAATTATGGAAGAAAGTGACCGTTTAATAGATGAAGATTATTTTTTAGCGCTCCATGGATATAAAAAAGCGAATAAACTGTTTACTGAATCCAAATTATTATCTATTTCCATTTTAAATGAATCTTATCCAAATTTTAATGATTGGCTTAAAAATAAATCGGAAATTCAATTCAAACCCGATGATGTATATGATTTATATTGGCTAGCTGCCGCAATTGGTGGTGCAATTAAATCCAGTAGAGGAAACCCTTTTGAATTAGTAAATCTACCTACAGTGGGAAAATTAATAAAAACTGCTATTAAATTAGATCCTGATTGGGGACAGGGTGCATTATTTTCGGCAATGATGAGTTTTACAGTAACGAGGACAGATATAAGTGGGGATGCATTGGTAGATTCTACAAGATATTATTTTGATAGGGCTATTACAATCTCCGATAGTTTGGATGCAAGTCCATTCATAACTTTTGCAGAATCTATTTATAAACCATTGCAAAATAAGGAAGGATTTCAGATGAACCTGAATTATGTTTTGAGTATGGATGCAGGTAAAAATTCAAAATTTGAACTTGGAAATTTAATTGCACAAAAACGTGCAAAATGGCTGTTGTCTAAAACAAATGAATACTTTTTAGAATGAAACGAATAATAATAATTTTTCTTTTTCTATCATCTATTGCATTTAGTCGGAAGATTATTGTGAAAATGGCAACTTTAGCACCAGAAGGTACAGATTGGCACGGTATGTTAATAGAAATGGGTCAAGAGTGGAAAAAAGTGACCAAGGGTAAAGTGGAGTTACGGATCTATCCAGGAGGTGTCATTGGAGATGAAAGAGATATGGTGCGTAAGATGAGAATTGGTCAGATCCATGCTGCAGGAATTTCTACTGAAGGATTAACTGAAATTGATTCTGATTTTTCCGCATTTTATGTGCCTCTTGCTTTTCAAAATGAAGATGATATTAAACGTGTTCTTGAAGATATGTTACCATCTTTAGAGAAAAAAATTGAAGAAAAAGGATTTAAGTTATTATATATAGCTGATTTAGGTTGGGCATATTGGTTTTCTAATTCAAAGGTCAAAACTCCAAAAGACTTAAAAAATAAAAAAATATTTACGTGGGCAGGTGATTTTAAATGGGCAGAGATATATAAAAAAGCAGGATTTAATCCCGTACCCCTAGCATCAACAGATATTTTATCCGGTCTCCAAACTGGACTAATTGATGCCATCTCTACCATGCCTTTGTATGCTCTAGCTCAGCAATCATTTGGTATTGCAAATCACATGCTAGATTTAAAGTGGGGAGCTTTAATGGCAGGAATCATTATTAATCAGAAAACCTGGAATCGAATTCCAAAAAAATACCATAATGATCTAATTTCTGCAGCTCAAGCAATTCGTAAAAAACACTTAGAAACTAATCGCACTGCTGAACAACAAGCGCTTGAAGCTATGAAACAATACGGATTAACCATTCATACGCCTTCAGATGATGAAGTTATTCAGTGGAAGTCAGAGGTAAAAAGAATGGAGCCTCATCTTCGCGGTAATGTGATTTCTAGTGAAATCTATGATCGTGTAGTGAAATTAACAGAAGATCAATAGTTTCCCACAGTGAATAAGATTAAGAACCACCTTATTAGTTATCTAAAAAGGGGTGAAGATACTTTAGCATTCATAATCTTTGTCACAATGACGCTCCTACCTGCAATTGAGACATTAACTCGAATTTTTAATACAAATAGTATTCCTGCCTCTCAAGTCTTAGTACAACATTTTACTTTATGGATTGGATTTATTGGTGCAGTATTAGCTACACGGCAAAATAAACTATTGGCCCTAACTAAGAGTTCGCTTTTTGATCAGGCAGAAAAAATACATTTTGGAAAATGGATTGCTAAAGTTATTACATTCCTGGTGTTAGTAGCCTTAACCTGGGGCAGTTGGGAACTTTTAAAAGTTGAATTTCAATACCCAATTGATATAGCACCATATATTCCACGGTGGTTTGCCCAGATAATTATGCCATTGGGTTTTGGGTTAATGGCACTTCAGGTTTATTTCAATAGTTATAAAAAAACTGTTCATAGAATCTCGCTAGTACTAATTGGGTTTCTATTTTCAATCAATACATTTACTGATACATTATTTGAAGTTGCTCCTGTTGTATGGATTGGGTCAGTAATTATTTTAACTGCATTGATCTATGGAGCACCTATTTTTGTTGGATTAGGTGGGATGGCTGTTTTGCTATTTTGGGTAGATTATACACCCATTTCTGCCATTCCAACGGAAGCATATCGAATTGTTGTGTCTCCCACGTTGCCAACAATTCCCTTGTTTACATTGGCTGGATATTTATTAGCTGAAAGTAAAGCGTCTACTAGGTTGGTGAAAGTTTTCCATGAATTGTTTGGGTGGATTCCAGGTGGAACGCCTGTGATTATAGTTGTTTTGTGTGGTTTTTTTACTGCTTTAACAGGTGGATCAGGTGTGACAATCTTGGCATTGGGAGGTCTATTATTGCCTCTACTTTTGAAAGAGGGATATAGTCGGATATTTTCATTAGGACTTATCACTGTTTCAGGTTCGTTGGGTCTTTTATTTCCGCCTAGTCTTCCTGCAATTATTTATGGTGTTACGGCCGGTATTTCAGTAAAAGATGTTTTCATTGCCGGATTAATTCCAGGCCTTTTGTTGGTTTTCATGATGTCTGCTTGGGCATTATATCAAGGGAAGAAAGACAAAATTGTACTTAATAAATTTAATGTAAATGAAGCAATCAGTGTTTGTTTGGATACAAAATGGGAATTACTAATACCAATCTTGATTCTGTTTGGTGTATTTGGTGGTTTCACTACATTAGTTGAAACGGCAGCACTAACTGTTTTATATGTCTTTTATATAGAATGTTATATTTACAAAGATATTAAGATTCAGGAATTACCAAAAATTATAATTGATTGCGCCACTCTAATTGGTGGTGTATTAATTATTCTCGGTGTTGCTATGGGATTAACAAGTTATCTTGTTGATGCGCAAATACCAATTTTAATTCTTTCATGGGCCAAAGAGATGATTGCATCAAAATATGCTTTTCTACTCATGTTAAATATATTTTTACTTATAGTTGGCTGTCTAATGGATATATTCTCAGCAATCATAGTTATTGTTCCATTGATTGCACCTTTAGGTACATATTTTGGAATTGATCCTGTTCATTTAGCAATTATTTTTATAGCCAATTTAGAACTGGGTTTTTTAACTCCTCCAGTTGGCATGAATTTATTTTTAGCTGCATATCGTTTTGATGAAGATATGCCAAAAATCTATCGTGCTACACTCCCGTTCTTTTTAGTACGGTTATTAGCTGTAGGTTTAATTACATATATACCCGTTTTAACTCTTGGATTGTTAAGTTAATAAGGAACATTTTTAGGGCGAATTCATTTCTTGTATATGAAAGTTATGAGAAGATATATTTGCCGTCAAATAACTGGAGCTAATCAATACCTTAAACGTTATCAATTTGCTCTTGAAAAGAGCAGTTTTTATCATTAAATACTTAGGAGACGTTCAATGAAGCGTTTAGGGATCAGATTGTCCTTACTGGCAATCCTCATTAATCCGATTTTTGCACAAAGCGAAGCAGGTGCAATATTTTTATTAATTGCACCTGGTGCTCGTGCCGGTGGTATGGGTGAAGCTCAGGTAGCTATCGCAAATGATGCCTACGCCAGTTACTGGAATCCTGCGGGGTTAGGGTTTCTTGAAGGTCAAGAGCTGGCTATGATGCATGTAAATTGGTTGCCAGGTCTAGCTGATGATCTATATTATGAATTTTTTGCTTTTCGTAAAAAATATCCCACATTAGGCACTATTGGTGGACACTTAATTTTTTTAAATCTTGGTGAACAGATAAGAACCAGTGAAACCGGTGATGAATTAGGTACATTTACAAGTTACATGTCCGCTTTTTCTCTTTCCTACAGTGCTTTAATTTCTGCCACACAATCTTTTGGTATCAATGCAAAAGTTTCTTACCAACACCTAGTTGAAATCGGTGCTGGAAGCGAGAAGGGAAAAGGTACATCAACGGATTTTGGATTTGATATTGGTTATATGCATAAAGAATGGTTTCTTCCAAAATTAACCATTGGAATAAATCTTTCAAATTTAGGGCCAAAAGTTTCTTTTATTGATCCAGATCAAGCAGATCCTCAACCAACTAACTTAACCTTGGGGTTGCATTACGCATTAGTTCAGAGTGAGTTCAACAAACTTAGTATTGTTTATGATGTAGATAAACTTCTTGTTTCATCATATCCTGATATGGATTGGGATGGTGACGGCTATATTGGTGGTTATGATGAAGATGGTAATGTGAGCCCTGGAAATGATTATAATAAAGATGGTAAACTGGAAATTGCACATACAGATCCGATCTATAAGGCTATTTTTACTTCCTGGGTAAATGATTGGCTACTGGGTGGTGATATGGATTATGGACCTGATGGTGCTGGTAATGGAGATAAAATGATTGGTGGTTATAAATGGGATGATCTAGATGGTGATGGAAAAATTGATTTGAGTGATGATGAGATTATTAAATCTGGTGATAACCCTGGAGATGATGACTGGGGGGAATATAATGAATACGGGGAGAAGGAGGTTGGGAACTCTAAAAAAAGATCCTTAACCAATGAATTAGATCGTCTTGTTCATAATATTGGGTTTGAGTATTGGTATGGAAAATATTTTGCTATTCGTTCAGGCTTTTATTATGATAAGATAGGAAAAATAAGTAATCCCACTTTTGGTATTGGTCTTCGTTTTGCAGGGTATGGATTCGATTTTGGCTATACCTACGGTGAAACAGGACACCCATTAACTAATACGATGCGATTTTCTCTCAATATGGAATTCTAAAAACCACTATTCATGGTGGGCAATCTCTTCTTATTTAGATCAATATTCTTGATCTGTTTTATTTCTTTTGCATTTTCGGACATAACCGGGCAAATGCGTATTTGTGCGATTCGGGTTTCGTTCCAAGGCGATGATGATGAAAGTACTTCAGGTAATGGACAATTTATTTTTTCAACAGATGGAATTGATTGTGGAAATTATACAATTGATCCACCTCCTCATAATAGATCCTACTTTGAATCTCAATTAAAAGCTGTCGATTCCTATTTTAGTGCTGTATCTTATGGGAAATTTGGTATTGATCTTGAAAATTCTACTGTATATCCATATGAAGAGATCAGTAGCTATTCATTACCGAATTCAATGAATTATTATAATCCATATGATCAAGATGATATTCAGGAAATCAGGATTACTGAACTGCTTTCAGATGCCGTTCAGATAGCATATGAGATTGACCAAGTTGATTTTTCTTACTATGATCATATAATAATATTCCATGCAGGAATTGGTCAGGATTTCTCATTACCATTCTTAGACCCAACGCCAGAAGATATTCCATCAACTTTTATCGATAATGATATGATAATTAATAGCTTAGGTACTTCATCAATTATTGCAGGAATACACCAAATTAAACAGGGAATCATATTACCAGAAACACAGAACCATCTTCTCTTTGATATTGCTGAATCTATGTTCTCTGATGCATTAGAGCCTTGTGAATATCAGTATGGTCTAACTGGTACATTTGCACTTATGCTTGGTTTCGCAGCAGGATTCCCACCACTTTGGAATATTGAAACGGGGGAAAGTGGTGTTGGTATTTTTGGTCTCATGGATCAGGGATCCAATAATGGACTCGGTCTAATCCCTGCACCACCCACAGCTTGGACACGAGTGTATGCTGGATGGGATATTCCCATAGAAGTTTCCTTTAATACAGAAATAGAATTACCAAGTCGTTCAGAGAATAATTTGGTTAGAATAAATATAAATAAATCTGAATATTTTCTAATCGAAAACCGAGATCATTCTATTAAACAAGGAATTAGTTTAGATTCGATGCGGTATGTAATATATGAAGAAAGCGGTAAAAATGAATATCCACCACTCATAAATGTATTGCAGGATTCTTTAGATTTACAGAAAGATGAAAATGGTGTAATTATATCAGTACCAAATTATGATATAGGTCTGCCTGCATCAGGGTTATTAATTTGGCATATAGATGAAACTGTTATCAATGCTGGCATCAAGGATTATACTGTTAATTCTAATTTATCCAGGCTTGGAATTGATTTAGAGGAGGCGGATGGTGCTCAAGATATTGGATATATCTCTATTCATATTTTTAATAATCCCTCTGTAGGATATTTCGGTGATGTCTGGTTCAAGGGAAATACACAATATGAATTAGCAAATACAATTATGGAAGGAATGCATCCAGAATTTGGTCCCTTTACTTATCCTTCCACAAAATCGAATAATGGCTCTTCATCATTTATTAAGGTAAGCGATATATCTGAATCAGATAGCATTATGACTTTTTCCGTTTCTAATAATTTAATACGAAGCGGTTTCCCAATAAATAATGGAGAAATAATTCAATCATTTATTGCTTCTGAATATCCGATGATTTTAGGTATCTCCGATTCATTATGGATTGCACCAATAAACACGCTATCGAATAGAATATACTTCCACGGCCAAAAACCATTTTATAAAATATTCACCATAATTGATGAACAGGAGAACCATACTTTTATTAATATCTATGAATCTCCTATTTTATATCCAGATTATTCTGGAGACAGCTATATAAAGTATGAAACTCGTTATGATTATCATCATCCAACAAATACAATAACAAGACTTTTTACTCATGAATCATCCTGGGATTCTGGAAGTACACCAATTTGGGATGACTCATTAATTTATCTAAATTCATTTGAATGGGATTCTCATTCCAGTAGGGTATTTACATCTTCATTTACCTATGATATTGGTATTGGAAATTCAGGAATTTCAAGAACAGATTTTGACGGAACAATAATTAACTGGGAAGATATTTCATTCAAGTCAATCTCTGGAGTGGATTTAAATATGGATGCGAATCCTGATGTACTAGCTCTTGATTCTTCAGGCTATTTATATGCATTCAATTCTGAGTTAATGTTATTATCAGGTTTCCCAATTAATGAGAAGCTGCAATCTCCAATTCTTACAAGAGATCTTATTAATGATGGATATCCTGAAATTGTTGCAAAATCAGCTGATTCTTCATCCATATACATTTTTGACCATATGGGCAATGCCCAATATAAAATAATATCAAACCGTGACGATGATGTTATTGGTCTTAAATCAATTACACAGAAGAATTCAATTATTACAAAGAGTATTATATATCAATTTGGAGAAGAAACAGAAACAAATGGAAATAATTGGTCTTTTCATCATGGTGATTGGGGTAGAAATAGAAAAATAGAATTGGGATATTCTTTTGACTTTGATATTCAAAGTCATCATATTCGCTCATATTGTTATCCCAATCCAATTTTCGATAATATAGGTACAATTAGAATAGAAACTGTAGATGCAGAAAATATTGAGATCAATTTATATGATTTAGCGGGATATTATATAAAGACCTGGAAAAATGAATTTATAAATTCAGGAAATCAAATTTCAGAATGGGTATGGAATGTATATGATATAGAGTCCGGTGTATATTTTGCTCATATTGGTGTATATGGGCAAAAGGGCATTGAATCAAATATTATTAAAATTGCTGTAATTCACTAATGACTAGAATTGTTATATATTCTTTATTTATGTCTTTTGGATTTGCACAAATTGAATATAATCATCCTGAGCTTAATTGGTATACATTCGAAACAGAGAATTTTAAAATTCACTTTCATGACGAAACCGAGATGACTGCTCGTGAAGCTGCAACAGTTGCAGAACAGATCTATCCTAAGATTACGGGGTTTTATGAATATGAACCTAAATCCAAAACACATCTTGTTCTTTTAGATCCAGATGACTATTCAAACGGTGCGGCCTATTATTATGATAATAAAATTTTAATCTGGGCTTCTCCTCTTGATTTTGAATTACGAGGTAGTCATCGCTGGCTTCAGAATGTTATTACCCATGAATTCGCCCATATAGTTTCTTTGCAAAAGGCAATGAAGGCAGGTACAAATATTCCAGGAGCATATTTACAGTTCATGAATTATGAAGAAGAAAAACGTCCAGATGTTTTATATGGTTTTCCAAATACCTTAATCAGTTACCCTATACCTGGTACAATTGTCCCGCCATGGTTAGCAGAAGGGGTGGCACAATACATGTACGATGATGCTGATTGGGATCATTGGGATACCCATAGGGATATGATTTTAAGGGATAGAACAATTAATGATAAACTGTTATCTTTTACAGAAATGAATACATTTGGTAAAAAAGGTATAGGCAATGAATCCACTTATAATTCCGGTTTTGCATTATCAACTTTTATTGCTAATGAATACGGTTCAGAATACTTAAAAATGATTATGGATGAATTAGGAAAACCAGCGCAGTTTTCTGTTAATAACGCTCTAGATAATGTTTTAGGTGTGAGCGGTGAAAAACTTTATCAAAATTTCAAATCTACTATTGATTCTCGATATAGGATGTTGGTTGCACCAATTGAGATTAATCCTGTTTATGGAGAACAAATTCAAACAGAAGGTACTACCAACATACATCCAAAATGGCACCCCATAGAAAATGGATTTGCGTTTCTATCTAATAAGGAAAATGATTATTTTGGTCAAACTGACTTATTCTACTACAATATGGAAACCAAGAATGAATCCAAATTAAGATCATCCATATTTTCAGCACCTTCATGGCATCCAAGTGGAAATATTATCTATTACAGTAAAAAACCAAAATTTCCTAACAAGTATGGTTCAAGATTTTATGATATTTATTCTTATGATATTCATTCAGAAACAGAAAAACGACTGACCTATGATTCAAGGGGCTTTAACCCTGTTTTTATTGTGAAGGATAGTTCTATCGCTTATTTAGCCACCTATGATGGTGGGCAGAATATCTATATACTCGATTTAAAAACAAATCAATCAAAGAAGGTAAGTGATTTTAAGAATCGTCCTATTTTGAGCCATTTATCATATGATAATAATTCACATGCACTATTTTTTGATATAACATCCCATCATTATAGGAATATCGGTCATTTAGATCTTAATACAGGTGAAGTTATTGTTGATCTTAATCATCCTCATTATGATGAAAGGAACATGTCAGTATCCAGAAATGGTATTCAAGTATTTTCTATGGATAGAAGCGGTATTTATAACTTGTATTACATTGATCATAATAAAAATGAATTTGGATATGTAACTAATGTGACCGGTGGTGCATTTATGCCGGATTTTTCTAAGGATGGGAGAATTCTCTATTCACTCTATAAAAATGGGGCATATACTATTTCACTTTTGGATACAGTGATAAGAGTACCAGAAGATTTTGTAGGCTACTCCCCTAATTATTATAAAAATAATTCAAAATTATCAGCGCCTATTTTGACTTTAAATCAGACGAGTGCTAGACCATATGTAGACCAGTTTCCAAATATGTTTATTATGCCAAAAATCATGGTGGACTATGGTACATTCAAACCGGGGTTATATTTTTATTCAAGTGAAGTAATCAATCGTTTGTCAATCTTTGGCGGTGCTTCACTAAATCAATTAAATGATATTGATCTATTTTTTATTTTTGATTTCAAACGATTTTATCCAACCTTATTTTTTGAGACTTACTACCTTACTAGAAACACAACTGATAAATCTAAATATCAAGGAATATATGATATCAATGATGATATTAAATTTCGTTTGATTCAATTTCGTACTGGTTTAAAAATTCCATTTTATGGTAGTTTATTTGAAATATCAGGGACTAGACAGTGGTATCGTGCTTTTATTAATCAAACTTTACCGAAAGAAAGAATTGAAGCAGGAGCTGCCTATGATTATTTCCGAGGATGGATGTTAAGTACAAACTGGTCACTTAATATGATCAAAAGAAGATTTGATAAGGGGATAAATCCATCAAAGGGTTTTAAGATATCAATAGAAATGCATTTAGAAAAAAATGATTTCATTGAAGGTCTCAATCTTTCTGATTCTGGAACACTAACTGAAGAATTCAAAGAAAACAACTTATTACGAATTCAATCTGGAGGCTCTTACTACTACGAACTACCTTGGAAAAAAAGATGGACCATATCTTTTACGGGACAAACTGGTTGGATTTCTAAATCTAATACAGATTCCTTTTTTCATTTTTACTTAGGCGGGATGCCTGGATTAAAAGGTTACCCTTTTTATTCTATTCAAGGCACAAAAAGTATATTTATTGATGCTACTCTTCGTATTCCATTATTTCTCGAACAACACTTGCCGGTAAAATGGACTATTTGGCAGAATAGTACTATTGGATTTATACTCCAAGCGGGAAATGCTTGGGTAGAAGAAAAATTTTCATTAAAAAAATCTGTAGGAATTCAATGGAGGTTGAATGGTTTTTCATTTTATAATTTCCCAACTGCAATTGAGGTGGAATATCATCAACCACTTGATAAATTCAAACGTGAAATCAATGAAGAACAAATAAACTATGGAGATGAAGGACGCAGCTATGTTAAAATACTTTTTGATTTTTAGTATAATATTTTCTAATTATGTTGTGCGTGCTCAAGACACTTCGTCTGTACTACTAAAAGAGACAAAGGAAGTACATTATCCAGGTAAACCGCTGCTTATGTCATTGATTCTACCCGGGGCAGGCCAAATTCATAATAAATCTCCTATGTGGAAGACTGCTACTTTTCTGGGTGTGGAAATCGCAAGTATTGTAGCCTGGCATCAATTCACTAAAATGGCTAAGACCTTAAGAAATGAAAATGAAGAATTTGCAGATTTAAATTGGAGTTTAAGTACATGGTTTGGATTTATAAATAATGAACCGGGGAAAACGGTACATGACGGACGTTTGTATACAGATATTGATCTTAGGGCAATGAGAGATTATAAGGGTACACATCATTTAACATTATTTCTTTCTGGATTGTTGGCAGTAGAATATGGAGAATTTATTTCATCAGATAGCTTACATTTAGTATCTGCTTATCTTGATTCTGGATTGGTTGATGTTGTAAGAGATAGACATTTTTATGAAAACATTGGGAAATATGATCAATTTCTTGGAGGTTGGTCTGATGCAAATACCGAATGGTATTGGGAAGAGAAAAAGTTAGAAGACAGTACGGAGATTGTTATTAAAACTCCTTTAAAAGATGATTATCTTGATAAACGTTTCGTTACAAATCAAATGCTCACTATGGCTAAATATAGTATAACAACCTTATTATTTAATCATGTTCTGAGTGGTTTGGAAGCAGTTTTGACTAGCCAAAAAATGGCTCGTGATAAACAAAGAAATGAAAATATCAAAACAGATTTAAGCTTGCTATATAATCCATATAACCGATCAGGTGTGGGTGGGATTTCTCTAACAGTCAATTTTTAGAAAAATGAAGAAAATAATTAGTTATACAAGTGTAATATTTCTATTATTTTTCGTTTCCTGTGCAGGATCGAAAGTTGATGATGAAATGTCTTTGCAAGAAAAATTTAAAAGTGGGTTGGAGAATCTTGAAAAGGGAAAGTATTTACAAGCGCAGATAGATTTTAATTATGTTGTCATACGTGGAACCGGATCAGATTTAGGTGATGATGCACAGTATTACCTTGCTGAGGCGTACTATCAAAATAAGGAATATTTAGAAGCAGTAGCGGAATATGAGAAATTAACTCGTAGAATGGGGTTTAGTCCATTTATTGAGGATGCTCGATTTAAAATTTGTGAGGCGTATCGAATTGAATCACCTAAATATTTTCATGATCAGGAGTACACAGAAAAGGCGCTTGAAAGATACCAAGAGTTTTTAGACGATTTTCCAAATTCCAAGTATATTCCAGATATTTTAACATCGATTGGAATTCTACGGCAGAAAATGGCAACCAAATTATATGAGACTGGTATCCTGTATATTAAAATGGAAGAATATGATTCTGCAAAGATGATATTTAATCGTGTCATTGATACTTTTTATGATACAGCGGTTGTGCATCTGGCAAGGCAGGGTAAAGTGAAGGCACTAGCTCAAAACAGACAAATAGATGAGGCATTAGAATTTTTGAATGATCATGAGTCTAAACTGAAAGAAAATGGATTATACGAAGAAGCAGAGAAAACTATTTTAAATATTCAGAAAAAAATAGCTAAAGAAACAGAATGAAAACTTGCTTATTTGGTGGAACATTTGATCCACCTCATATTGGTCATTTATTAATTGCACAAACTGTCTGTGAAGCTGAAAACTTTGACAGAATTATTTTTGTACCTACAAACAAGTCTCCTCACAAAAAACAAATTACGCCAGTCGATCATCGTTTAAAAATGCTGAATATCGCTATAGATTGTAATTCTAATTTTGAAATTTCTGATATTGAAATAATTAGAGGAGGTGTTTCATATACTATTGATACCATTAGAGAAATGAAGGAAAAGATAGGAGCGAAAAAAGAAGACCTTTTTTATTTAATGGGAAGTGACAGTCTAATGGGTTTTCATAATTGGAAAGATCCCAGGTTTATACTCGATGAATGCCAAGTGATTGTTGCTATTAGGCCAGGTTTTAGGCCTAGTGATATTCCTTCATGGATTATAAATAAGATCCAATTCGCCAATATTCCCAGATTTGAAATATCTTCTAGAAATATTCGACACAGATGGGTGGAAAATAAAACCATCCGTTATATGGTTACATTGCCAGTATGGGATTATATTGATAAAAATAATTTATATGCTTAAGAAGCTAAATCATAATACCAGCGAATAAGATTGATTGCAACAAGGATTGCTCCTTCAATCCGGTTTATTTTCCAATTTGTTCGGATCATGAATAAACAAAGACCAACCATTAGTACTAAAAGAATAACACTATCGTATATGTCTTGCGCAATCATAGAGGGGTTAATCATTCCAGCTAATCCCAATACGCCAAGTAAATTGAATAAATCACTTCCAATTAAATTCCCTACAGCAATCCCGTGACGACCCTTTAATGCAGCAGTAATGGATGTAGCAAATTCTGGTGCCGAAGTACCTGCTGCTACAATTGTAACTGCAATTACCCAATCAGATACACCCCAGTATCTAGCTAAAATGGATGCATGTTTTACCATTAAATGTCCGCCTACAACAATGAGAAACAATCCTATAAAAAAGAATACATACGACTTTAAGGTGGCACTGTGGGGGTGTACTTTTTCCGGTGGGTCTTTTTTGATAAATAAAAATGCAACGTAAAAAATAAGGAGGGTGAATAAGAAAAGTCCTTCAAATTTTGTGTAAGAGTCATCTTCTGTCCAGCCGTCGAAACCAAAGAATAATAGAAAAATTAGGGCTGTGGAGATCAATAAGAATAAGCCATCTCTATTAAATAGTTTTTCAGAAGTTGCAATTGGACGAATAATTGCAGTTCCACCAAGAATGAAACCTAAATTAAAAATATTGGATCCAATTACATTACCGATAGATATATCAGTCTGTTGTGTGAAGGCTGCACTTATTGTTACTGCAAATTCCGGGGCAGATGTTCCAAATGCGACTACAGTGAGTCCAATAATTAAATCTGAAACTTTAAGTGTATGGGCTATCTCTGCAGCAGAATCAACGAGCCAGTCTGCACCTTTCCAAAGCATAATAATAGAAATGATAACTAGTACTAAGTCAATAAGTATATTTGTTTCCATTTGTGTTTCTATTGTTATTTAATATGGCCGGAAAATACGAAATATATAATCATAGAATAATCTAATTTCCATAGTTAATTAACATAGTTAATTCTTTTTATCATTTAATAGAAATTATTCAATACTATGGTAAATTCATTATCTTCTACTTCATAATTACACCATGTTTCATCCATGATTGAATTTCAAAATGTAACCTTTGCACATCAGAAAGGACCAGGAGTTAATAATATTAACCTAAAAATAGATGATGGTGAATTCACTTTTTTGATTGGTCCGACTGGTTCAGGGAAAACTACTTTGATGAAATTAATATACTTTGACCTTCTACCTGATGCTGGACGTGTTATTGTAAATGGATTTTCATCAAAGAGGATGGGAAAAAGAAATATTCCTAAAGCCCGACACTCCATAGGAATGGTATTTCAGGATTATAAGCTCTTAGGAGACAGGAATCTATTTGATAATATTGCACTGCCACTGCATGTGTTGGGATATCCAGGGAGGGAAATACCAGGCAGGGTTGATGAAGCAATCGAATTAGTAGGTTTAGAAGGTAAAGAGTCCCATCATCCTGATGAACTTTCAGGCGGGGAACAA
>CAJWHW010000034.1:0-15465 GCA_913040915.1 uncultured Fidelibacterota bacterium
AACCATTTGAAATCAGTAGTTTTGGCGAAACCGCCGCTGTTATTATTATTTGAATTACTCATAGATGTACCAAATGTGGTGATAAATGGATGAAAAAATCAAGAGGATGATTACAGATTCAGTTTACTATTTAGATTTATTTTCTTTCCACCTAATTTTAGTGCCTAAAAATATGCTTTTCCGCCATATACTAATTATCCTTCTTTTTTGTTCAATTCTATTTAGTCAAGAGTTTGGCTCAAGAGATTTATCTGATGTTGGACTTGATACGGTTGATAAACGATTCAAGTATTCAACAATTATAAAAATACCTGATTTGTCCTTTTTTGAACAAGTTTATTCAGGATTAGATATACTAGAACAAATGGATTTTAAACCATTGGTAGGAAAATCCATTGCATTATTTACCAATCAAACTGCAGTGAATCGAAATGGAGACCATATTATAGATTTATTAAAAAACTTTTCTAATATAAAAGTCGTTGCATTCTTTGCTGCAGAGCATGGGATTTGGGGTATCGATGATAATCGTGCAACACTTATAGGACGAGGGCAGACAGAACCGGTTCATGGGGCTCCTATTATTGATATGTTCAATAAATATGTATATCCACCACATTGGGTCATGGATAAGATAGATTTGGTAGTGGTTGATTTTCAAGACACGGGCTCGAGATATTCAACTATGACTGCGACGATGTCAAAACTTTTTGAATCTGCTTCAGAATGGCGAATCCCTGTTATGGTATTAGATCGTCCAAATCCCATTCGAGGAGATATAATTAATGGACCCATTCCTCGTATAGAATTTCAATCCTATGAATCTTACCATTTGTTTCCAATACGCCATGGCCTAACAATTGGTGAAATTTCCATTTTGATCAATGAAATGGGGTGGATCAAGGATTTAAAAAGAGTTGAACTTTCCATTTTGCCTATGGCAAATTGGAATCGTGATATGTGGTTTAGTGATACGAAACTTATCTGGCGTTACCCAACTCCGTCTTTGAGAAGTGAAGATATTTTATTAGCATATACTGGTATGGATCTTTTCCGTGGTACAAATATGAATGTGGGATTCGGTACAGAAAAACCTTACTTAATTCTTGGAGCACCTTGGCTTGGAACATCTTTTTTGGCTCAAAAATTAAAAGATCAAGGCTTGAAAGGTGTGGAATTCAAAGAAATAAATTATAGGCCTACAGGGTCCATATATTATAAACGCGTACCACAATATGATGGTCTATCTTGCAGTGGGATTGAAATTATTATTAATGATAAAGATGAATATGAACCTCTTAAAACAGCAACAACACTTATTATGCTTATCAACCATTTACATCCTCGTGAATTTCAGTGGAAAGAAGATGGCTATATAGATAAACTCTTTGGTTCAAATCTACTTCGCGTTACATCTGCTCAAAAAAAGCCCCCAGATCATCTACCTGCACAATGGGTGCATGATGTTTACAAATTTAATGAGTTCAGGCAGCCATTTTTGATTTATTAATGCAGCGATTATTTGTCATTTATTATTTGTTTACAATTCTTTATGGACAAATATTACCTACAGTCCCTGCAAATGTTTTTCGTTTTTCTTTCGGTACAAATGCTTCAGAGTCAATGTGGAAATTTGAAGAACAAAACTTTGAGCTTCCGGGTATTGGGCGGCATTATTTTAATAATTTAACACATAATGATTCCGTAAGATATTCTTCCAATTATGACCTTTACCATAATGGTTCTTTTATTCTGGACTCTGTAAATACAATAGAACAATGGTTAACTAATTTCAATAATGAATATGGATTCTCCCTTCCTGTTTATGGTGCTCAATTAATTGACACATCCAAAGCATTTATACCAAAAGGGACTTTCTTGGAAAGCCGAAAAAAAAATATAATTGGCAGATCTTTTAAAATTGAATATGGAATGTCTAACGATGTAACCTTAAGTATAACAATGCCAATAATAGATTCATATATAATTGACCAGGCCATTACTGATTTTTCAATAACGGGGATGAATGGTGCTGATGTGCTTATCAATTATCATATTAATGCTAAAAGTGAGTTTAAATCATTTCGCAATTCTGCCAGTTATGATAATCTTCGACGAGGTTTAAGGGATACTCTGAATATTATTTATGATAAATTTTATAATAATAGCAGTGAATACAACATCCTTTGGGCCATGCATGCTGGAATCGATCCTATAAATAATCTATTAGTTGATTCACGATTTATACCTGCTGAAATTGGAAAGGATACAGTTTCATTAACTGATTTAGTAAATTACTATTACCCTGGTCAAAAAACCGGATCAGGTGTGGACGATATAAATTTGGGTGCTACAGTTTTATTACGAGGAAAGCCTTCATGGAGCTCTGAAGGTAAATCAAATGCTCTTTATGCGAAAATTCTAGTTAGTATTCCCTTTGGAAAAACATTATCTTCATTTAAAGCCATTGGTTCAAAGCAATTTAAAGAGGCAAAAATAGGAAGTGGTGTAAGTAGGTGGTCAGTTGGACTTTATGGCACTTCTGGTTTTAAAGGGAGCATTAAAGGCAGGTATTATTTCCAATCCTCTATCAATTTCAGTACACCAGAAATTTTAAACACATCAGTTTCATTATTCTCCGGTGGACATACTAATCCCGATTCCATCATAAGTCAAATTGGCAATACCTATAAATTTGATCAAGGAACAGGTTTCCTTTTTATTTCTGGTAGTGAAATAGACGTTATTCCAAAGCAACTCCGGATGCGTTCCCATATAACTTTTAGATACAAAGGACAAGATCGTTTTGTATCAAATAATAAAATGTGGGATAGCTGGATGCAGAAACATAATGGATATAATTCAGCTAACAGCCGTTTGGGTTTAGTAGGAGAGCTATGGTTTTTAAATTCAATATCAAAATACAGGTTTGGACTTGTACCATTTGATTTATATCTAGGTGTAAATAATTGGATTTTTGCTAAAAATACATTTGATGGATGGCAAGTTTATACAGGTATTACTACATATTATCAAGGATGGTAGGGATATAAAAAATGCAAAATAAAAAAGTCTGGAGTTGGGCATTTTATGATTGGGCAAATTCTGCTTTTATTACAACTGTTATGGCGGGATTTTTCCCTATTTTTTTTGAAAAATATTGGTCCAATCCAGATAATGTAATCCGTAGTACATACCAATTAGGATGGGCTAATTCACTGGCATCCGTTTTTATTGCATTGATTGCACCATTTTTAGGGGCAATAGCTGATAGAGGCTCTGTAAAAAAGAAATTTTTATTTTTCTTCGCATTTTTAGGCGTAATAATGACTGGCGGACTATGGATGGTAGATCAGGGGCAATGGGAAATTGCAATTTTTCTATATGTTTTAGCGTCTGTAGGATTTATGGGCGGTAATATTTTTTACGATTCCCTGCTACCATTTGTAGCATCAAGAGATAAATTGGATTATGTATCTTCTTTGGGATATTCCTTAGGATATATCGGTGGCGGTTTATTGTTTCTTGTGAATGTGCTAATGTATCTCAATCCGGAATGGTTTGGTATTGTAGATGCATCAACAGCCATTAAACTTTCCTTTTTATCTGTTGCAGTCTGGTGGGCAATATTTACAATTCCAATTTTGTTATTTGTCCCAGAACCGGAAGTACAAGATTCAGTTCCATTTATAAAAGCAATTACTGCTGGTGGGAAACAATTGAAAGAAACTTTCGATAAAATCAGGGAGATGAGAGTAATTGGGATTTTCCTACTTGCTTACTGGCTTTATATTGATGGTGTCGATACGATCATTCGTATGGCCGTCAAAATGGGCTCATCTCTTGGGTTTGAAGCTGGAGATTTGATTACCGCTTTACTCATGGTGCAATTTATTGCATTCCCTAGTGCATTGGCATATAACAAATTTGCAGAAAAGATTGGTACTAAAAATGCCATTTTTGTAGCAATCGGAGGCTATGCACTAATTACATTTCTAGCTTATTTCATGACTAGTAGGAATCATTTTTTTATTCTGGCAGCTATGATTGGTTTATTTCAGGGAGGTATTCAGGCATTAAGCAGAAGTCTATATGCACGATTAATCCCAAAAAATAAAGAAGCAGAATTTTTTGGATTTTACAATATGCTAGGAAAGTTTGCCTCAGTCGTGGGGCCTTTACTTATGGGCTGGGTTACATTGGTTACGGGCAGTGTTCGTTTTGGAATTTTATCTATTTTAATATTATTTATCCTAGGTGCTATCCTTCTCATGAAAGTTGATTTTGAGGAAGGAGAGAGGCTTGCCAAAGAGTTCAAGTAATTTTTTTTCGAAAAAGATTGATTTAAAAAAGACATGTGATTTAACTTTTGTTTAGCGTTCTGCCCCGTTGATGTGGCGTGCTCTTCAGGGAAAAGAGTTTTTTCCGAGGGTTTTTCGACGGGGCATTTTCAATTTCAAATGATAGTTAACCAAACTAACGACATTCCATAATATTATTAAAGACCTTTCACCTTACTCATAATGTCAACTGAAGATAGAAAATTAGCAGCAGTAATATTCACATATATGAATATATAAGGTTCATCCATAAATTGAATTCACCTATAATTAGATATTCCCAGCTTGTAATGCCCCAGGATGCAAATGTCCTTGGTACACTTTTTGGTGGTCAGATGGTATCATGGATGGATATTTCTGCATCTAAGGCCGTGCATCGTTTTTTAAAGGATACAAATGCAGACGCAGCACTAACACGAGCGATTGATGCGATCGAATTCAAAGAACCAGTGCATGTAGGTAATTGGGTAAATTTTGAAGCTCAGATCATTTCTACAGGGAGATCATCCATACAGATCCAGATAGATGCCTACAAGGAGACAAAAGATCTTGATAAGGTTTTAGCCTGTACAGCTAAGTTCACTTTTGTTTCAGTAAAAAAACTTCAAGGTGGAACCTTTGAAAAAGTTGATCATAATAAGACGGTATAATAATTATGATGGATAATATATTTAAGCCTCATCCTAAAATCTCGGCAAGATCCCATATTCATTCAATGGAACAATATGGAGACCTTTATAAACGCTCAATTAATGATCCCATAGAGTTCTGGGAGGAGATTGCTCAAAGGCTTGATTGGTATAAGCCTTGGAATAAGGTTAGAGAGTTTAACTTTATTAATGGGGAAATAGAATGGTTCTCTGGAGGAGAATTAAATGCATGCTATAATTGTATAGATAGACATATTAGTGAAGGTCATGGTGATGATATTGCTATTATATGGGAGGGGAATGACCCAAATCAATCTAGAAAATTTTCATACAATAAGCTTTTGAAAGAAGTATCTCAATTTGCAAATGCTTTAAAAGAACTAGGTATCCAAAAAGGGGATAGGGTTTGCCTATATATGCAAATGATCCCTGAATTAGCGATTGCTGTTCTGGCGTGTGCACGCATTGGCGCAGTCCATTCGGTTGTTTTTGGAGCTTTCTCAAGTGAATCTTTGAGAGACCGTATTAATGATTCAGAATGTAAGATCTTGGTAACACAGGATACTGGTGTTCGAGGAACCAAGCAAAATATTCCAATGAAGTCAAATGCTGATCAGGCTTTGAATGATACACCTTCTATTGAACATGTTATAGTCGTTCGTAGGACAGGAGAGCCTGTTAAAATGGATACCAAGCGTGATATATGGTGGCATGAAGCTAAATCGGGGGTCAGTATAAAATGTGCACCAGAAGTTATGGACTCAGAAGATCCTCTTTTTATATTATATACGTCAGGATCAACAGGTAAGCCTAAAGGTGTATTACATACGACAGGTGGTTATTTGGTTTATGCATCTTTTACTCATGAAATGGTTTTCGATTATAAACCAGGTGATGTTTACTGGTGTACTGCTGATTTAGGTTGGATTACTGGTCATTCTTATATTATCTATGGCCCTTTGGCTAATCGAGCTACAACAATTATGTTTGAGGGTGTTCCTAATTATCCTGATTATGGTCGTTTTTGGGACGTGGTTGATAAGCATAAGGTGAACCAATTTTATACAGCACCTACAGCACTTAGAGCATTAATGAAAGAAGGAAATTCTTGGGTTGCTTCTCGAGATTTATCAACGCTCCAGGTACTGGGTACTGTAGGTGAACCAATTAAGGAGCCTGAGTGGAAATGGTATCATGATGTGGTAGGAAAACAAGAATGCCCTATAGTGGATACATGGTGGCAAACTGAAACTGGTGGTATTCTTATGACACCTCTTCCTGGAGCAACACCAACAAAACCTGGTTCTGCAACTTTTCCATTTTTTGGCATTGAACCAGTTTTATTAAGTGAAGAAGGTAAAGAGATTGAAGGAAATGATGTTTCTGGGCTTTTGGCAATCAAATCATCATGGCCAGGACAAATGAGAACGGTTTATGGAGATCACGATCGGTTTATTGATGTGTATTTCAAAATGTTTCCCGGGTATTATTTTACAGGAGACGGTGCCAAAAGGGATAAAGATGGTTACTATTGGATCACTGGCAGAGTAGATGATGTATTAAATGTTTCAGGACATCGTATTGGTACAGCAGAAGTGGAAGGTGCCATCGGTAAAGCGAACGGTGTTGCTGAAGCGGCAGTAGTTGGATATCCTCATGATATTAAGGGACAGGGCATCTATGCATATGTTACTCTTATGACTGGCGTGGAGGTATCAGAAGAAATTCAGTCCGATATTTTGGTTTCTGTAACTAAAGAAATTGGTCCTCACGCAAAGCCAGGAAAAATTCAGTTCACTCCTGCGTTACCAAAAACTCGTTCTGGAAAGATTATGAGACGAATTTTGAGAAAAATTGCAGCAGGAGATTTGGATAACATGGGTGATATTTCAACTTTAGCTGATCCAAGCGTAGTAGATGAATTGACTATTGGGCGTCAGTAAGTTTTGTATTCACTTTTCTTAAACGATGGGATAAAAGTTTTACAATCTGTTTCATAATCTCTGAGTTACTTGCCATAAGTTGGTAAAATCCTTCCTGATGGATTTTTAATAATAAAGTTTCTTGAGTGGTAAAAGCATCAGCAGAGCGTGGTTCTTGATCAAGTAAAGCCATCTCACCTATGCAATCTCCTTTTCCCAATTTTGTGATTGAATGTCCACCTTGGATGACATCAACTTCTCCAAAAATAATTACAAATAAAGAATCACCATAATCACCCTGCCTAAAAATTTCTTCACCATCTTCATAATTTACTTCTTCTGAAATTTGAGCAATATATGTCAATATATCACCAGGTATATTTTTGAAAAGATCCACCGACTTTAAGATAATCGTTTTTTCTAAAATTGAATACATAGGTGTTCCCCCTGTTATTGATAAATTTTTATTTAAATAATTTCGATTCAAATGGTCCTGCTCAATTTGATTAAATATATTTGTTTCAAATAATGAATTTGGGAGCTCAGACCAATTAATTTTTTTGAGTACAGAAGTATTTTCAGATTTTATTAAGTATTGGATGGCAATAGCGCTTTTCCAAGGTTGCAAATTTTCAATCCAAATACTTAAAAACTCGGCCGGATCCTGTATTAAATCTGGAAATAATTTCATCCCAATTATTTCTTTATCTGAATCAGGATCAATAAGGGGCAAAGTCATTTTACAATTATTATTGGTGAAGGTTGATTCAATCAATTCCAGAACAATAGGTAACAATTCTGGATCTTGGCTTTGTACGTATCTAATATAAGTTTCAATTGGAATTTCTGATTTATCTAGTGTGCCTAGTTTCAATATAATTGGAATTATGTTTTCTAAATCATTTCTGATTTGATCTAGAAGTAGATAAGCATGTTTGTCAGTTTGCAAATATTCCATTATTTGATAAAGCTGATAGGCCCGCTTTGAAATTTTAGATATATGGTTATTTATTGTGATGAATGAACTATCATTAATCATAATATTTTTACTTAATTTTATCAAGGCGTCGCAAATACCATTTAAAATCCTGAGATCTTCACTTTCAAGCTTTGTTATAATGGCCTTTAGCATTTCATTGTTAGAAAAATGATAGGATGCTTTTAGGATACCTAATTGCAGTTCAAATGATGAACTTTCATTAAAGAGGAATTGATGTAAACGTTTGGCTATCAATGATGAATCAAATTGTAATAATGCCTTTAATGCATAGTCATATGTTGCTGCTGAAGAAAGATTTTGAATGATAAGATCTAGAAATTCCTGATTGGGGTAATTAATTAACACACTGAGCATTTCATTTTTAACATTGTCACTATAAGGATGTGTTAAAAAACGTTGCGTATTTTCAATTGATATCCATTCACCAGCATTGCGTAGAAAACTGATTGTAGTACATAATGCACCTTCTTCATTACTATTAAGAAGGTTTTCGAGCAATAATTTTGATTCTAGGTGGTTTGGGTTTTGTCTTAAGATTGCAACTGCTGCAGATGCTGCAGTTGCAGAGTCACCACTATTTAAAAATAAGTCTACTTCTAGGTGGATATCCTTAATCATCCGATCCCCAGCGCAGGCGATTATGAATGGTTTTAAATCGGATTTTTTATTTATTATGTTTACTAAATAATTATCAGAGATTATTTCAGACTGTTTCCATGCTAGTTCTAATACTGCTCTTCTTACTGGTTGTGAGCCATGGGAAAATAAATTCTGAAGAGTTTTTTTCCAGGGGTCGAGTTGTAATTCCCATAATAAGTCCAAAGCAAATAATTGCTTTAATTCGTCTTCATCCTGCAAGGTTTTATCAATAGTATCGATGGTGTTAGCATCATTGATATCATATTCAATCTCATCTAGGTTAAGCTGGCGGTTTTCAATGGCTTTTAATAGAGCCTGTACATAGCCGTCGTGGATTCGAAAACTATTCCAAATCCAAATAATTAAACCAAGGATGATAAAAATGCTTAACCAGTGGATCCTTTCTGGAGTAATTAGTTTGAAAGTAACGAGTGTAAATATTATTATACCAGCCATCCCTTCAAAACTTGCTCGAATAGTACCGTCAATAACTGGCTTTATTTTTTTCTTTTTCTCTTTAGCTATAGGAACCCATAGGATCTCCTGGATGGAATTATTTGTTGAAAATTTGAAAACCTGATCTGAAAACTTTGCTATAAATACTGCACTTATTGTACCAAAAATAAAAAACCCTACTGAGCCTAGAGCTAATGTCAACGGGAGAATCAGCAATCCAGGTAAAATTCCAAAACGGGTGAGAATAAAGCCAGTTACGAAAAATTGCATTATTAGAGTAGCAGTACCGGTAAACATATAATAAGAACCGAAAAAACTTACTAGATCATTTGAGTTGGGAAAGGCAGAAGCTGCAACCATTTTGAATTGGTAGTCCACAGTTTTAGAAATAAATGCCGAAAGCCCTATTAATATGGCAATAGATTTTATATAAGAATCAAACTTTGATAATGATCTTGGTTTATTATTCGAGATTATGTTTTGATCTGATAAAAGTATCTTTCTATAAGGATGAAGCAATTGCGCTATAATAACATAAAGGCCGATAAAAAATATGGTTAAAAACAATAGTTTATTCGGCCCGAAAACATTAATAAAGGGTTTTATTATAATTCCTGACCCAATTGCTGCAAAAGAGCCTCCAGCACTTATTAAGGAGAAAATTCGTTTAGCTTGTCTTGCATTAAATATTTCCCCAGTCAGGACCCAGAACTGAAAAATACTTATTATAGTAATCGCCTCAATCCAAATATATAGTGCTGGAATAAAAAGACCGGATAAATTTGCTTGAAAAAATACAAGAGAAAGGGTAAAGAATAATCCTGAAAGAGATATGATAAGAATTTGATCATGTCCGGCAATTATATATTTATATAATGTAATGAATCCGGCCATAAAAACAGCAATTGCTACAAACATTAAAGGGAGATAGGATCGGTCAAATTGGGTCAGGAAGATTGTATCTCGGCAAGTAGTACCAATAATTCCGGCCGAGACAATAGCAAAAAACATTAAAAACAGAAGAACTGCTGGTTTCTTTTCTTCAGATTTGATATTGATTATCGACATAGGGAGATTCATGAAGTTAGGTCAAATGGGATTTGCAAAAAATGTAGATTATCCTAGTGGTTGGAAAATATCCAAAGGCTTAACTTTGCGTGCATTTTTTTTAAAAATACATATAAAAGGAATCAAATGTCATACATATCGGAAGTAAAAGCATCAAACCAATCATGGAAAGAAACCGATGCGGGATTGATTGCATGCGGAGTATTTTCAGATAAATCATTCACAAATCTTGCTAAGAAAATTAACAATAGTTCCAATGGTACTTTGAAAGAAGCAATAGATTTAGGTGGGGTGAAAGGTAAAGCAGGAGAAGAACATTCATTTTATATTGAAGGAAAACGAATTTTACTCCTTGGCCTGGGGGAAAAAGATAAGTACAATAGAATGGCTGTTCGTTTGGCGGCAGGAAAGGCTTCAAGAGTAGCTATTGCCAAAAAAATAGATTCGGTTGCTGTGGACGACTCTCTTTCCAATAATGCCAAATATTTCCAGGAAATTGGTGAAGGGCTCGTATTAGGTAGTTATCAGTTTTTAGATTATAAAACAGATAAAAATGAAGTCTTCGAATTAAAATCAGCTACCGTTATAGGGTCCGATAGTCCTGATATTGCGAAGGGTGCTTCCATAGGTAATGCAGTCTGTTTTGCAAGAGATTTAGGAAACCATCCGGGTAATGTAACAACCCCATCTCATCTTGCTGCATCCGCAAAAGAAATTGCGAATGAAGGTGATATGAAATTGACGGTCTTTGATCGAAATGAATTCACTAAAATGGGGATGGGTGGATTAGCAGGTGTTGCTCAGGGTACAGACGAACCACCTAAGTTCATTATTTTGGAGTATATGAATGGCGGTGACGAAAAACCAAAAGTATTGGTAGGAAAGGGATTGACCTTTGATGCTGGCGGTATATCTATCAAACCTGCCAATAAAATGGATGAAATGAAGTATGATATGTGTGGATCTGCAACTGTTTTAGGTACAATGAAAGCTATAGCAGCGCTTAAACCAAAAATCAATGTAGTCTGTATAGTACCTTCCACTGAAAATCTTCTTGGTGCAAAAGCATATAAACCAGGTGATATTCTTAAAGCTTATAATGGAAAAACAATTGAAGTGCTGAATACAGATGCAGAAGGAAGGCTTATCTTAGCAGATGGGTTATCCTATGCAACAAAACACTACAATCCTGAATTTATCCTTGATTTTGCAACACTGACGGGTGCAGTTTTAGTTGCATTGGGACATATTGCTGCAGGTGTTATGGGTACGGATGAATCATTAATTAATAAAGTTAAAAAAGCTTCCAAAAATACTGGTGAAAAAGTATGGGAATTTCCTCTCTGGCCAGAATTTTGCAAACAGGTAAAATCAGAAATAGCCGATGTCAAAAATGTCGGCGCAGCCAGACAGGCAGGTACAATTGCTGGCGGAGCTTTTTTAAAGGAGTTTGTGGGTAAAGATATTCCATGGGTGCATTTTGATATTGCCGGGACTGCATGGGGCGGTAGACCAACCAGCATTGAACCAAAAGGAAGTGCAACCGGCTGGGGAATTAGACTAGTACTTGATTTAATGGGTGTATAATATTTTCATATCTAATCATAGAATAAAAGGGCTGATTATATTTACAATTGGTCCTTTTTTATTTTCGATATTAACTGGAGGCCATCCAATCACTATCGATGGTCAATTCGATGATTGGAATGAAGTGCCACTGGCGTATGAGGACCCTGACAGTGATGGGACTGGAGCAGATTTTGCTGATTTAAAAATAACCTATGATAATCATTTTTTATTCTTATATCTAAATTTTCACAGTGGTGAATATCTAATGCAGGACTGGAATTCATTTTACCTATATATCGATGCTGATAATGATTTGTCCACAGGCTATTCTATATCAGGAATAGGTGCAGAGTTGGTATGGTTTTTTGGAGATAGGTCTGGGATCCAATATATTAATGGTCAGGAAGTTGGAATTTCCCAAAATGATTTAACTTTACGTATTGGTCCAACGATTACATCTAATCAGTTTGAAGTTGCATTTTCTCGTGAATCAGATATTCTTACAATGAATAATTCCCAAACTTTGTTAGAAGGAAAAATTATTATAAAAGAAGATTCACCAAGTTCGGATATTCTCCCAAATGAGAGTGGTGGAATATACTTTAATATTGGAGAAGATTATATTCTTGACCCAACTCCTATTTCCTTTGAACGAAATAATGAATCAGATATTCGCATTGTTTCATATAATACTTTAAATGGTGGTATGATTGAGCCAGAAAGGCAACCTCACTTTAAAAGGTTGATGCAGGCAATTGATCCGGACGTAATTGCCATTCAAGAGCATTGGGATTGGAATGAGATAGATGATGTAGTCCAATCATGGTTTCCTGAAGAGACTTGGCATGCCAGTTGGACTTATCGTGACCTTGTGGTGCTTTCAAGGTTTCCAATTTTAAATGATGCGAATATGATCAGTTCAGAGAGAACCATGACAGCCCTGCTTGATACTGAACAAGAATTGGGAACGTCCTTACTTATTTTTAATTCCCATCTATCCTGCTGTAGTGCTAACGATGACCGCCAGGAACAAGTTGATGAATTTACTTCTAAATGGCGTGATTGGATTTACGAGCATGATGGACCTTTTGCAATAGATCATGGGACTCCATTTATACATTTAGGGGATTTCAATTTTGTAGGATACCGCCAACAGGTTGAAACTTTGAGAATTGGAGATATCGATGATGAAAATGAATATGGTGAAGATTATTTTCCTGACTGGGATGAGAGTCCGATAATCGATTTATTTCCCAGACACACACATAAGAGAATGGGTTATACATGGCGAAACGATTGGAGCTCTTATAATCCCGGGAAATTAGATTATATATTTTATTCTGATGCCACAATTGAACCAGGTAAACATTTTATTGTAAATACTTTAGCTATGGATCAAGAAGCTCTTGACTACTATGGATTGAATTGGAATGATACTCAGGAAGCATCAGATCATTTACCCATAATTTTTGATATTTCAATTAGTACAAATGTTGGGATTGAACTTAAATCGATACAACCAGAAAAATTTATCTTATTAAATAATTACCCAAATCCATTTAATCCTGTCACAACGATATCTATTAAATCAATTTCTAAAGCACTTGTCAATATTCAAGTTTTAGATATCAAAGGCCGAAACGTGGAAACGCTTTTCCATGGATACTTAGATGATGGGTTCATGAAACTTGAATGGAATGGAGTAAATCATTCCAGTGGGGTTTATTTTATCAAGTTTAAATCCAAAAATTCTATTTATTTCAGAAAAATTATGCTACTAAAATAAATTTTGTTTTGAAACTGATACTTTTTTATCAGGTTATAATACGAGACAATTCTTTATCATAAATGGGCGCCATAGTTTTCCAGTCAAATGGTTCCGCAATCAATTGTGGTTTAGAATTTTTGACGGATTGTATATTATCTATAGCCCACATGATTTTATCACAAAGATCCTGATGGTTGTTGTATAAATATTCTTGATGTGAGTCATGCGGAATCAGTTCTGGGTAAGTTAGTTTATTCGGTAAAATGGGCCATGTATTACAATATATAGCTTCCATCACACTAACTCCAAAAAATTCCTGATTCGATGTTACAGGCAAAATATCGGCTTTCCAGACCCATTGGGCATAGTCTTTAAAAGATTTAGAATAACCCCATTGAACAATCTGATTGGCGAAGGATTCAGATGCTTTATGAAAAATATCTGGGTTTTGGCTGAAATTTTCGCCTAGAACAGCTAAGTTAAAATCATAACTAGATTTTTTTATTTCTTCTAAGGCTTTAAAAAAGTCATTCGGGTTTTTATCATATTCCCATCTATGGTTCCAAAGAATCAATGGCTTTCCATTATTATCAATTGAGTGTTCATCGAACTGTCTTAAGTCCATTCCTAGATGAAGGACTCTACTCTTTTTTTGAATGTTATTTATTGAATCTGTTTCCTGATAATCAGGGAACTGTCGAAGAAAAATAGGTAATGCATTTAAAAATGAATCCATATGAAATTGTGAATTGAAAAAAACTTGATCAGCTGCCAGCGCAGAAGTAAAGTTGATAAAACCGTAGTGTGAATCTCTATTGCAATTAATATCGCGATCATTAGGAGACCAGGGATATGTAATTTGATTTTCGTGAAAATATATTGCAGTCGGAATGTTATGAGTCTTACTTCTTGTCATCGCTAAAAAGGTTGATAAATCCATCATATCAGTGGTCAGAATTAGTTCTGGAGCCCACCCAAGATCATTGAATTGGCTGGCCATAGTGATAGCACCTCCATGCATCCTCCATTTCCAGAATTGTCCTTTCATAGTTAATAAATGGATGTTATGTCTGCTATGCTTTGCAAACCCCATAGCCCATTGTTTATGAGAACCGGTGAAATAGGGTTCAATCAATAGTATTTTCACAAAGAAATTTAAAAATAAAATGGAGTAATGATGTAAAATTAGGGGAACTGGCTATAATTACATCAAGTACAAAGAAAAACAACTTACTTTAGATAAGTGCCCGAGACTGGAGTCGAACCAGCACGCCTGTTATGGCACACGGACCTGAACCGTGCGCGTCTACCAATTCCGCCACCCGGGCATTCTAAATCAAAAAATATCTAATGATATAAGGCAATGAATTTTATTCATGACCGTCTGGCTATCAAAAGGAATAAACTTGGAGAAGGGTAAACTGCTCATGTATTTTTCACCCGCTTTTTATCATGGAAAAAACATCTGTCGTAACCAATCGAAAAGCTTATCATGAATTTCATATTCTGGAAACATATGAAGCAGGGATTCAACTCCAAGGCAGTGAAGTAAAAAGTATCCGTGAAGGCAAGACCAGTCTAAAAGAAAGTTATGTGCTTATCAGAGACGGTGAAGCCTGGCTTAAGGGTGCACACATTGCAACATACAGCCACACAGGATTTGAAGGGCATGAACCAGTTCGTGACCGGAAGCTTTTACTTCACAGAAAAGAAATCAGCCGGATTGGTTCCAAATTAGCCGAGAAAGGGTTAACTGCAGTCCCAACAAAATTATATTTCAAAGGCGGGTTAATAAAACTTGAAGTGGGTTTAGCGAAAGGGAAAAAACTGCATGATAAAAGAGATACTAAGAAAAAACGAGATATAGAACGAGATATTCAACGAGCATTGAGTGAAAAATGAGTTTTCTGCCTGTAGATGAACAAATGAAATTAATCCGTCGAGGCACGGAAGAGATTATTCCAGAAGATGATCTGAAAATAAAGCTGGAAAAATCAAAAGAGACAAAAACACCTTTGATTATTAAACTCGGATGTGATCCAAGTAGACCTGA
>CAJWHW010000035.1:0-13321 GCA_913040915.1 uncultured Fidelibacterota bacterium
CTTTTAATATTTTCTCTGGTTGGTTTCCCGGCACATATAGACGACTCCTTCGAATACGATCATGGGATGTTAAGGTCATATTCCCATCATTCATCGGTGGTAATGATTGGGCAGTTAGTACCTTGATGATTTTTTTTGTTTCTAGATTTTCTTGTAAATATTCGATAAATATGTTTTCTTTGTTTAAAGCATCAAATAAATATAGTCATCTACCGTACAATGAGATTGATGGAGAGTCTTTTCAAATTACGAATCAAAAAATGTATAACCTTATTAGAAATTTTAAATTATTAATAAACTGTATCATTCCTTAAATCATATCAATTATTATGATAATAAATAATTTATCATTTAATATTTAAACCATATTTTATCATATAATCATATACATCACCTTTTTTCAATATTGGTGATGGAAAATTAATCTTGTTTGGAGAATCGGGAAAGAATTGTGGCTCTAAACAGAGTCCACGATGTTTAGATAATGGTTTACCATATATGTCATTATAGTTCCCATCTAAGAAATTTCCTGAATAAAATTGTAATCCAGGCAAATTAGTTTTAACACTCATTTCTAATCCGGAACTTTTTGAGTATAATATTGCAGCTAAATTTAATTTTTGATCATCATCTATATTAATTACAAAATTATGATCATATCCTTGGGCATAAATGAGTTGTTTAAAATTATTTGAAATACGTTTACCAATCTTAATTGGTTTTCTAAAATCAAGAGGTGTATTATTCACTGAAACTATCTTTCCTGTAGGAATTAGGTCGCTATTTATTTCGGTATAATTTTCTGCATTAATAAATAATAGATGGTTCAGAATGTTATCACTATTTTCTCCACTTAGATTAAAATAAGAGTGGTGTGTTAGATTAACTATAGTGTCCTGGTTTGCTATACATTCATAATAAATAGAAAGTTCATTATCTTTATTTAATTCATATATTGTCTTTACATTAATATCTCCAGGATATCCCTGGTCTTTATCTGGACTTCTTAGATTAAAGATTATCTTTGAATCAGAAATCTTTTTTACTGACCATTTTTGACTACTAAATCCTTTTGGACCTCCATGAAGATGATGTCCATTATCATTCGTTTTTAGCTGAATACTTTCATCCCCTAATTGAAACTGCCCATTTTTGATACGATTAGCGTATCTACCTGCTGTTGCACCGAGATAAAATGGATTATCCATGTAATTTTTTTCATTATCATATCCTAACACAATATTTATTTTTCTACCATCCTTATCTAAAGTATCCCATCTGGTAATTGAAGCCCCCCATTCAGAAAAAAATATAACAGTGTTTCTATTATTCGATATATGTAAATCCATAAATTTTTTAAAAATTGCTTAATGTTAAGTAAAAAGGAATCAAATTTTTTAATGATTCTAATTTATTTAAAAATCTTGTTTTATTACTATTTAAATTATTTTTTAACATAAAATTCGTTTCAAATTAAAATCTTAATCATATAGACTAAAACTGGATAATATTCTTCATATATATTTTTTGAAATTAGTTTGATGATTTCTTATCTACTAATGAAACAGCACAATCTGCAAAACCTAAACCTGTCATTTGAATTACAAATCTATTGTGGAAATATTTTACACCTTATCAGCCCCAGAACATTAAATACCATTAATATTTCATTATCATATGCAATAGAGAAATAAAGAAAAATTTTTATTTTTAATTAATCATTAAATTTGTTCTACATATCATCTAAATAAATTTGATGATATAAAATAAACATTAATAAAGCGATCTTATTCTATAATAATAGAAATGCTTTAATTACTTTGTTAAATAAAAATAGAAAACTTTTTCAAGCTTAATCCTAATCAGTAATTTTTAGATAATTTCTGAACCAATATAAATTGAAAAATAAATTAAAATACCTGTTATTGGCAGTAATTATTGCTACTATAGCAATATCCTTTAAATATCCAATATTTAGTACCTCCCCAAAAATTTATGCATTAGATCAGAATATGGTATTAATACCAGGAGGAAAATTTCTTATGGGTAGTAATGGAGTAGAAGCCTTCTCAAATGAAATGCCCGTACACGAAGTGATTGTAGACTCCTTTTTTATGGACCAATATGAAGTTACCAATCTCCAATTTTTAGAATTTGTGAATGAGACTGGATATATTACTACTGCAGAAAAAATGATTAGCTGGGCTGAAATGGAAAAACAATTGCCTGCTGGTACTCCTAAACCACCGGATTCTTTATTGTTACCCGGTTCACTTATTTTTGTTCAAAATAAAAATCTGATATTGTTAAATGATGAGTCAAAATGGTGGAAGTGGGAAAAAGGAGCTTCATGGAAAAATCCAGCCGGAAATAATAGTACTACTAAAAATAAAATGAATCATCCTGTCGTTCATATATCCTGGGAAGATGCAAATGCTTTTGCGAAATGGGCAGGTAAAAGATTACCGACTGAAGCTGAATGGGAATTTGCTGCCCGTGGTGGGATAGAAAAATCTCGTTATCCTTGGGGAAATGTATCCATAAATAAATCACCCATGCGCGCTAATTTTTGGCAAGGAAATTTCCCTGCTGTAAATACTGAAGAAGATGGATTTTTATTAACTGCACCAGTTGGTTCTTACCCACCTAATAATTATGGATTATATGACATGGCTGGAAATGTATGGGAATGGTGTTCTGATTATTATAATGAGAGTAGCTATGCTTATGATAAAAGCTTAGGAGTTTGTATTAATCCAAAAGGGCCAGAAATGGCCTACGATTCTGAAGAACCATTCGCAAAAAAAAGGGTACTGCGAGGCGGATCTTTTTTATGCAATGATAGCTATTGCTCAGGATATAGAGTTAGCAGAAGAATAGGGTCAACAGAAGATACAAGTCTGAATCACACTGGTTTTCGTTGTGTAAGAGACTATAATTAAGATAAATGGTAAAACGATTATCTTAATAACAATACTATAATCACCATAATTAAACGATAATTATCCTACTAAATTTTTTATTACAATAATCTTTAAAGAACTGAAACATATAAAATTGTTTATTTTATCTTTTTTATCCACTGCTGTAGGCTAGCCATTTTTTCAATGGTTATGGCGCAAACACCAAATGATTTTTCCACTATGCCTCTAATGATAAACAACGTTTCCCAGTGGAGCATATCGCCGAATTCACTGAACACACTAGGTAATAAAACACATTCATAGATCTCTGTTTCATCTTCCATCGTTAAAAATTCCATGGGCTCCAAATTACCAGTTATAGTTTCCTTCCGTGTAATATACACTCCAATCAAATAAATGGATTGTCCCACAAATTTTGGGATGTCCTTAGCATATTTGATTCTTCGACTCAACCGTGGCCGATATACTGTCAATGGATGGACCGATAATGGATATCCAAACGTTTTTAACTCCATTTGGTATTGATCTTCATCGGATAATTCTTGACAATTTGGTGATACTTTTAGAGGCTGTCGCTCACCATTTTGGAGATAAAAACCTGCCACGCGATAAGCTAATTCTCGATGATTCAACTCCGGTGCTAATTGCCGAAAACATCCGGCATTGGTTAAAACCATTGCATCTGCTAAATCCAACTCCACACGATATAAAAAATCGTTCAGTGAATCGAACTCCCCGGCCTTTCTTTCATCTAGAATTCTGTCCACTGCTTTTTTCTGAAGTCGCTTTATACTCATGAACCCCATGCGAATTTTATTTTTTCGTCCCCGCCATTCCCGGTTACTTCTATTTACATCCGGCGGCAGAATCTGGATTCTGAAACGTCGAGCTTCACTCATGTAGGCATAGGATGAATAAAAGCCACCTTGGTTGGAAATAACGGCTGCTAAAAATTCTGCTGGGAAGTGCGCTTTTAGATAGGCACAGGTGAAAGATAACATGGCGTAGGACGCTGAGTGGGGCTTGCAGAACGAATAGCCAGTAAAGGATGCAATCATGTCCCATACACCTTGAATCATTTGGGGCCTATAACCTCTCCGGAGTGATCCTGCTGTGAATTTCTTTTTCCACGATAAAATAAGATGCTGCATGGAATCACGGCTCATGGTTTTTCGCAACGCATCTGCTTCCGCATAACCCAACCCTGCCATAACCATAGCAGCCATGGACACTTGTTCTTCATAAACCATAATACCATAACTCTCAGATAAAAAATCCAAATCAGGATGAAGCAAATTCCATTCTTCCCCGTGAATCCTTGATAACATTATATTGGTAAACCGATTTGCTGCCGGGCGGATAATGGATGAATAAATCACCACATGTTCAAAATCTACAATACCGGCCTTTACTAAGAGTTGCCGTGTAGCTGGACTCTCAATATAAAACACACCCATGGTTTTTCCCGATTTCATGAGTTCTTCAGTTTTACTATCTCCTACAGGCTGGATTTGATGATAATCTACATACTTATTTCTGGATGCCGCTTCGCCGTAATTCAAATTCACCTGGCGAATCGTATCTCGTACTACTGCCAGACTCCGATTCCCCAACAGATCAATTTTCAATAGCCCTGAATCTTCCACTTGATCTTTTTCCCACTCTACAATCTGGATCCCTTTCGGTGCCACAAGCACAGGTACATATTTTCGAATTTCATCCGGTACAATCACCACACCTCCGGGATGAACCGAGGAGTGACGGAATACCCCTACAATTTTTTCACTCTCACGTAAAATGCGAATCAAAGTATCATCTAGATCTACATTAGCAAATCTTGGGTCGGTTCGAACCCAATGTTCTAAGTCCCTTCGGGAAGCATACCAGCCAATCCGCTTGGTAATACTTTTGATCTCTTCGTTGGATAACCCATGAACCTTCCCCACTTCCCGAATGGCAGACCTTGGTTTTAAAAATACTTGGCTCGACACCATGGCCGTCCGAGTATTTCCATATTTTTTGAATACATATTCTAGAATACTAGCCCGCTCATCCCAAGGAAAATCCACATCAATATCCGGCATATTTTCCCGTTCCGGATGGATAAATCGTTCAAATTGGAGTGAGTGTCGAAGTGGATCGACCTGCGTGATAAATAAACAATAACTTACAATAGATGCAGCAGCGGAGCCTCGGCCGATAGTGGCACGGGTTTGTTCAACAATATCTTGCACAATCAAAAAATATGGTGAAAAACCCTTTTGCGTAATAATACTTAATTCGTGTTGAATGCGTTGTCTGATTATCTCATTAATCTCTCCATATCGTATCTTAGCACCAACGTAGACTTTCTCTTTCAATGTTTCACTAGAATGATACGTCTCTTTTAAAGAAAGCCCGGGAAAAATTGTATTAATAAATGACCAATCCCGTTTACACCGATCTGCCAAATAACGGCTGTTATTCAGTGAATCCAAACTGTTAGGAAAAAGTCTCACCATATCCGCTTCAAATCGAAACCAATGCTGATCCGATTTATATTCCGATCGGTTCAATTGTTCCAGTGTAGTATTTTTTTCAATAGCTCTTAGCATTAGGTGGGCATCATGGTCACTTGGAGATCTGAAATAGACATCACCTGTTCCTACAATCTCCAATTTAAATTTTTTGGATAAACGATGTGCTTCAGACTCCTGAATACTTGGACGTAGCTCAATAAATAAATGGGTGTCTGGAATAAATTTCATCAACGCTTTCAACGTATTTTCATCATGTGCGAGAACAAATAAACCAATACATTTTTCCCTTAAAATATCTATAACCGATTGGTTGGGATTATCATGAATAGCAGACACAATACGACAGATATTTTCATACCCATACTGATTTTCTGCCAAAAGGATTACTTCATCTTTATCTGTAATTAAATTTGTGCCAGCGATGGGAAAAATTCCTGCATCTTTGCAATGCTGAACAAAATGGATAAATCCCCATAATCCATTTACATCTGTCAGTGCTAATGTATCCATGCCCTCTGATTTTGAAAGAGATACCAAATCTGAAAGTGATAAAAGTCCACGCATGGGAGAATAAACAGAATGAGTGTTTAAATGGATAAACATTTACAATCGACCTAATGCCTGAAATACATCTGCTGTTTGCAGGCTATGAACACCATACTTCTGCCGAACTTTTTCTACCGCTTTAGAGACAGCCATATTCCGATTCTCTCCTGTTAAAAAAAGGTCTGTCTGATAAACATAAGGCCGAAAATCAGACACATCAATCAAAATGGTTCGAATACGATTTCGTCTTTCATTTGCCTTATTAAAAAGTTGCCGACAGACTGTAATCACCGATGTATCATCAATCCCGGTAATACACCCAATACTGTGACGCTGATGACCATCAATGTAATGAATGACCAATCGAACCCTGTTCGCCAGTTGTCTTCGCTGACGCAGTTTAAAGGCTACCTGTTCTGCTAAATTTTTCACGATAGGATGAAGCACCGTTTCATCATTGGTATCTTCCGGAAGCACCATTTGCTCTACAATATGATCCCGGAATTGATGGGGCCTTACGACAGATGAATCTTTCCCTTGTGCTTCCCGTGCCAATTGGACGGCATGGATACCAAAGAATGTCAGAAATTGATCTGTGTTGCTTGCCATGGATTGAATCTGCTGAACCTGTTCAATCCATAAAAATCGGAGCAAACGTTGAACAGGTTTTTCCTTCACTTTAGGTAGAACTAGCGGTATCAAAGGAGATAAAAATTTTGCTTCTTCACCATTCTGTACTTCATAAATCGTTTCAGGAACCACAGATGTTACAATCCGGCTTATCAATTTATTGATGCTGATACCCACCATGCCTGCGATACTGGTTTTCTCTTGGATTTGCTTCAAAATAGATAAACCGGTATTATGAGCATGACTCCGAATCTCACACATTCCATTCATATCCAGATAGAATCTGCCCATGCCTTCCAACTCCACAACTGGAGTAAATGTGGATACGGTTTCATATACATAACGATTCACGCGGGCATAAAGTGCTTGATTATAGGGTAGTAACTGGACACCTTGACTCATTTTGCGAGCGATGGAAACTTTCATGCCATGGGATAGTCCTTCTTCTTTTGCTTCTGGAGATAAAAACAGAATTTTACCGCTTGGCCGGGTAGATGAGATAATGGCTACCGGACGTGTATTCAGACTGGGATCCATGATCCGCTCTGCCTGGAGCTGTAATTCCTTAAGACGTATATGAAAAACGTCTTGAGCGATCATGGAAGCGTACCTAGTTCAAATAATTCCGGAAGGAATAAAGAAGCACGCCATTAATATGAAAATCGTCTTGTGGATTTATTTTAATGATTGGAAATTTAGGATTCCTGGGATGGAGCTCAATACAATCCAGTCTGGGAATATAACACTTTAATGTGGCTTCACCATTGATCAATGCTACCACAATTTGCCCGGATCGAGCTGTAGCTGCTTTCTTCGCAACAATAAAATCGCCATCGTGAATATTTTCATCGATCATGGAATTCCCTTTCACCTGTAGTACATAGTTATCAGGATGCAGCAAGGATGGAGGTACATCTACCATTTCTGGGTTCTCTAACGCTTCGATGGGTTCTCCCGCAGCAATAAGGCCCAGCAGCGGCAAACGAGCTGATGTAGTTGTGGCGTGCTCTTTGTGGATTAATGTGAGCGCTCGCTTACCGTTGGGACCTTTTATACGAGATAAATGACCTTCTTGTTCTAAGGTCTTTACATACCAATTCACTGTCCCCAATGAACCAAATCCCAAACTAGCCATAATCTCTTCATAGGATGGAGAATAGCCGTGGATCAACGTGAATCGTTGGATAAAATTCAGGAATTTTTTCAATTTTGGGGACAAGGCTTTTATCACGAGGTAATAGAAAAATATTGTGTGATAGATTTTCCATCCCAGACAATAGATCGAGATTCTTTTTTACATTCATATTCCTTCAGCCTGGCTAACGCCCGAATAACAGCTAAAGATGGTTGTTTTTTTATTCTTTTCTTCATCATTTGTAATATACAGAATTCACTAAGATTACAAAGGCTTTCTCTTAGATAACTCTATATCCCTTATGTTTTATAATATTACTCGTAAGTTACTCGTAAGTATATTACAAAAGTTTTTAGTTTTGTGCAAATAAAAAGCCCCTGTGTCTAGGGGCTTTTTATAAATGTAATGAAATAACTTTGAAGATTAAACAGGCGCTGCGAGCCAAAGTCCAGTAAAAAGCAATAAACCAGTTACACTGTGCATAATTATTGTACCCCAATTTGCCGGTTCAAGTAATCTGTCATTATAATACTTGTATAAGGTTTGAATAGAAGTCACGCCAAAGTACGAAGCTAATAAGGTAATTAAGATTAATGAAGGGAAAGTACCATTCAGTACCAGAAAAACTATACTTAAGAAAGCACCTGAGACCAGTGCCACATAACCTGCCCTCGCTTTCTCTGGACCAAATACAACAATTAGAGTATTTTTGCCTGTAGCTTTATCACTGTCATGATCAGGAAATTCGTTAATATAAACAACAGCAGCTATTAAAAACCCCAGCGGGATTCCCGCTAAAAATGCTTCAGGCAACAGTTGTCCAGTTTGCACTAATGTACTGCCGGCAACCATCAATGGACCGAAATTGAGTCCTATTAATAACTCCCCCATACCTTTCCGCGATGCGAATCTAAATGGAGGAGCAGTATAAAATAAACCTGATAAAAAACCAATTAAACCCAACCATAAAATTGGCATACCCGCTTTCTGTATTAACGGAATACCTACCAACACACTTAAAGCAAAAACGGTAATTGATAAATTTCTTACACCATATGGAGAAATAAGTCCCATCTGAATGCCTCTACTACCACCGTTAAGACCTTTATTACTATAATTATAGTTTAGATTATCTGTCCCACTTAAGTGATCAAAATAGTCATTTGAAGTGTTTGTCCCAATGTGCAGTAGAGAGCCGCCTAATAAGGTTACACCTAACCAGTACCAATCAACCGTATAACCTAAAAATTTTGCAACCGCTGCGCCCACTAAAATTGGCATTATTGTTGCTGATAAAAATGGGAGGCGCATAATCACAACCCATGTAAATATTTGTGTCATAAAATTTATTTTTGGTCTTACCTGCTCGGATGTTTTGTCATCTAGCTTAGTAGTCACACCACAGTATCCTATATGTTCACCATTTTTGTCTTTTGTAGGGGTTATTTTAATTTTTGCAGGAAATTCGCTACCATCTTTCTTCAGAAAGGTTGTCTCACCTTCCCACTTACCATTTTTAACTGATTCATCTAACCAGCCGATCACATGACCTAAAACGACCTGTCCATCACTAAAATCACTGACTCTCATCTTCCCAATAACTTCGTCTTCGCTGTAACCAAATAATTGTTCAGCGCCTTCACTGAAGGTTTCCACTTTTCCATCTAAATCGCATGTTATAATACTTTTTAAACCTTTACTCATTATGCCCTTTATGCCCTTTTTCTAGTTATATTTAAGTTGAATTTACAAATGCATTGCACTTAAAATTAAAATGAAAATTACAGTAAGTAAAAAATTGAGCTACTTTGTGTTGTACCTAGCTTATAATTTTTACCATTATGGTAAATACCAAAAATCAATTTAGCTTGAATTTTCCTTAATTAGTTTTTCAATTTCCCTCTCATCAGGAAATCTTTTTAACTCCTTTTTTGAAAAAATAAGATTCCCATCTAATGATACTTCATAGACACCGCCGCCACTGGAAATTAAATTTGTTTCAATACCCGGAAATTTTGATTTGAGTTCTTCTTCCAAACTGGAAGCCCGAGGTAGATAGTTTCACATACTGCAATATTCGATAGATACTTTCATTTTATTCCCTAATTGATACTTTTTCAAATGTTTTTAAAACATCTAACGGGTGTGAATTTAAATTCACATCATTGAATATTCGAACTAGTATCCCATTTTCATCAATCAAAAATGTTTTTCTGGAAGGAAATAAAAATTTATTTACACCGTATTTTTTACCGACAATTTTATCTGAATCCGATAGAAAATTAAATGGAATTCTATATTTTTCACGAAATGATTTTAAAGATTTCTTTGAATCATAACTGATTCCTATAACTGCAATATTTATTGATTTATATTTTTCAGATTCATCCCGGAATCCACATGCCTGCTTAACTCATCCAGGCGTATCCGCTTTGGGGAAAAAATATACTACTAGTTTTTGACCTTTATAATCCGATAAGGAATGAAAATTGCCATCTTGGTCTTGGAGATTAAAATCTGGTGCAGGTTTTCCTATTGTTGGCGGTTTCCCAAAAAGCGACATGAATAACAACCCATTAATTAAAAAAAATTTCATGAAATTTGATCATCAACAGCAATAACTGCCTGACCCATAAATTATCAACTATATATTTTCTTTATTTATAAAAAAGTAAATCAAAGATTTATTTAAATATTTCAAGTGTTAAAATAATCAAGTTGTTTATAGAATAGTATTAAATTTTATCTTATGAATTCATCTGATATACAATCTGTCGCCCAACGTGTATTTCAAATTGAATCTGAAGCTGTATCTCTGGTTGGTAAAAGATTAGATGAGCAGTTTGTATCTGCAGTCAATACAATTATGCATTGTAAAGGACGTCTGATTATATCGGGGATGGGTAAATCCGGTCTAATTTCGCAAAAAATAGCGTCGACCATGGCATCAACAGGAACGCCTTCCCACTTTGTCCATCCTGGGGAAGCAACCCATGGTGACTTGGGTATGATCACAAAAGATGATGTTGTATTAATTGTTTCCAATAGCGGTGAGACTATGGAATTGATTCAAATTATACCCGCATTACATAAAAAAGGTGTAACCATTATCGGCTTGATCGGCAGACAACATTCCACTTTATCTGAAAAAGCGGATATTTATTTGGATACATCCGTAGAAAAAGAAGCTTGTACTTTGGATCTTGCCCCCACAGCAAGCACCACAGCTACCTTAGCAATGGGCGATGCGTTGGCTGTTTCATTACTGGAATTTCGTGGATTCAATAAAGAAGATTTTGCAGAGCTCCATCCTGGTGGCATGCTGGGAAAACGGTTGCTGCTTACACTTGATCAATTGGTTCATTCCGGTGATACCATTCCCTTTGTGAATTCATCTGACAACGTTAAGGAAGCACTGTTAGTCATTTCAGAAAAAGGTCTAGGGATGACTGGTGTATTGAATGATGAAAATGAAATGGTAGGTATCATTACGGATGGAGATATTCGACGAGGATTAGAAAAGGGAGGAAATGATTTATTTGAACAGACGGCAGATTACTTAATGTCTAAGAATCCTAAATGGGTTACTTCTGATACTCTCGCCCTTTCTGCATTGGAATTGATGGAAAAACATGCCATCACCAGTTTATTTGTTTATTCCAATCCAAAACTGAAAAAGCCCGATGGCATTGTTCATATTCACGATATATTAAAAACAGGGGTTCAATAACATTTAGTGAATTGGATGCTAATAAAAATAAACTGAAAATCTTAGTTCTGACTTTACTGGATTAAACTCATATACCACCTTTTTCATATCACCTAAGTGTGATTTAGAAAAACCTAATCCAAAGGCTGTACCAAGGCCAGCGGCAAAAACAACATCGCTTAAATAATGTTTATTATCCTGCAAACGATTCACAGCAGTAATTATAGCTAAACTATAAGTAGGTACTCCCCATTTCCATCCAAATAATTCTTTAAATATTGTAGCTGTGGCAAAACTGTGAGAAGTATGCCCTGATGGAAATGATCGATGGCTCGATCCATTGGGCCGCTCTCTACCAATAATATCTTTCAATATAACAGTCACTAACCCATTTGTTCCAAGTGTAGCGAATGCATATTCAAATTTTTGCAATGAATTTGATTGATATGACAGTATCCCGGATGCTGTTAGAACAAATATTCCTGAATAAAAATTTCCATAACGGTCACCAAAACGATTGATCGATTCCGGAAGTGGCTGGTTATTCAAAAACCAATCTTGCACACTATCATCCATTTGATAAGCGATGGCTGAACCAATACCACCTATAATAAGAATTCTTCTTCCAGGATTCTTGAAAACAGTATTTTGAATACCCTGAAATCCATTTTCAAAATTTCTATTTATGAATTCTTTCTCTTTACTATTTTGAGGTTTTACTATAGCAAGAATGCTGAAGAAAATAAAAATACTCAGCAGTGATTTATGTTTAAGTTTTAAATACATTTTACTATTACAGTTTGTAAAAATAAGGAAACTCATGAAACGATCAATTTTATTTTTAACACTTTTTCTAATGTTTGGATGCTCGGAAAGAGCCCCTGTAAATATCTATGAATCTGAAAAATTTAGAAATTTAACTCAGGAAGAAATTACCATTGGTGAATCCATCTGGGTCACCACCTGTTTTCGTTGCCATATGTACGGTACCATGGGAGGTACATCAGTGAAAGATAAAGAACATTTTGACAAACTTGCAGCAAAAGGAATAGATCAATTATATAAAAGTGTATTGGAAGGTATTGAAGGTGAAGAAGGTGTGATGCCCCCTAAAGGAGCCTGCTATCCCTGTACCGAGGAGGAAATTGAATTGTCTGTTTACTATATCTTCCATTTAGCAAAAAAAGTACAGACTGAAATTGAACAAAAGGAGAAAAAATAATACTTTGTACATTAAATTAACATTTTTTAGCAGATAGCCAAATAACCAGATTAATTTTATTATTATTAAGCTTGTTCAATTTTATAAACCATGATTCCATCAAATTTGGAATTTCCATTCTTGTTTAAATATTCAATTAAATTTACATCGATAGTTTTACCCTCTTCCTGCGATGCATGAATCAAATATTTTTGGTCAATTAAATATCCTTCATGGGCAATTACAATTCCCATTTTAAAATAACTGCGCTTTACAAAAGCAATACCACAAACACTTGGTAAAGTTTTCAATAATTCTTCCGTGACATTTCTAGTTGGCAAATATTGAATCTCTACTTTGGGAGACCAATCAAGCTCAAGAAACTCTGAGCCGTCTTCTTTCTTATTTAGTTCAATTTTGACTATTTCTTTTGATTCTGTAGAACTAATTACTGGAGTAATATCTATAGTGCGACTATGATTTAAGATCCTATCTGAAGTATAATGCCATCTAGACTTATAGGTTGGTTTTTTTACACCATTTTCATCCATTTTATAATGAATATCGACCATCACATCCCGGGCATTTTGCCACGTATAACTTTCTGCAAATGCTAATGTGGTTAAAACATGTACAGTGCAATCTGAAGTATCAAAT
>CAJWHW010000036.1:0-12755 GCA_913040915.1 uncultured Fidelibacterota bacterium
TTTACAGATGCTTTTAGGTATCCTTTTTGATCCAATGTTTGAAAGGAGTTATCAGGAAGATTCTTCTTTACATTATACATCTCACCAGTCTGAGTATCCATTATCCACCAATCACCATAACTGCCCTGGGCATAATAACAAAACTGATAAGTCCCCGCATCATTTGATGATAAGTCCTTCGCCCCTATAAAGACCATGAAGGCAAAGGCAAATACGCCTCCAGTAAATAGCCCTTGTATGTATGATTTCATAATTATTTCCTTTTTTAATGTTAATCCATATTACAGAATAAGTGGGGCTACATTGTCATTTTTTATGCTCTAACATCCAATCATATATTTTTTTATTACTGTAAGTAATATCCCACGAATTATGATCAACGCCCTTGTAAATAGTGATTTTGATATCAGGATTGATAGGCTTTAATATTTCATAAATAAGTTTCGAATTTTCGACAGGAACAACTTTATCCGAATCACCATGAAAAAGCCAAATGGGGATATCTTTTAATTTCTCTATTTCAGTCGTATCCATACCGCCACAAACTGGTATTATAGCTGAAAATAAATCAGGACGTTCTTTTGCAATTGCAAGGGTCCCATATCCGCCCATGCTTAGACCAGTTGCATAAACACATTCAATATCTACATTATAATTTTTTATAATTTCTTCTACTAAATATATTAATGTCTTAGTATATAGAGGTTCCGACCACCATTGAAATGCAGGACATTGGGGAGCTAAAGTAATAAATGGAAATTCTTCTCCATTATTGATCATTTTAGGAATACCGTGTAATTCTACTAATCTCAGATCATCCCCTCTTTCGCCTGCACCATGCAAGAAAAGGACCAGAGGGAAATTTGCATTGGAAGCATGATAGTTATCTGGAAGATAAATATGATATTTTAAACTAACCGGCATAGTAATACTGGTTAAAAACTCTTTACTGAACTTGCTCGTTATTTCTTTCCCCATCAATATACAATTCAATATGAATAAACTTATGATTAAATAATACCTCATATCCAAATCTAACTATTATCCTTTAAACAAAAAACTCAATGAATACGGGGTTTGATATTTAAAAATTGATTATTCAATATCGATATTGGATATCATATAAATTTTCCATTTTCTTATCCATCTTGTAAAAAAACTCCATACAACTTTGAAAATTGGTAAGTCGTACCCATCCCCTCTCATGAAATGATAAAGAACTCTTTCTGTTCTTAAGATATTTCCATCTTGGTCTAACCTGTTATAGGTAACATCAGCAACAGCTAAAAAGTTTTTCAATGGGCCAGTTTGATTTATAATGACCGAGACTAAACCTGTCGAATGGAATTGCGCTATATCCTGATTTTTCCAATTTTCAAAAACAGCTCTAAATTCTTCATCTGATCTAATGGTGACAGTCCTTTCTGAACCAAAATGAATATCAAATGGCATTGTTAGATGCTCTAGCATACCAGCTGGATTTTTATTATCTACTTCTGCCATGTAAGTTTGTAAAACATCTGAAATCTGTTTTTCATGTTTAAAAGATTTCTCTTCAGTCGCAAAAGTGATACAAAGACCAATGGCTAAAGCATATATATTTTTCATATTATCAGTTTATGTTTACCCCTTTATGATTGAATCTACCCATCATCCTATAAATAAAAAAATTCCATGAATCTGAAAAAAGTAAAGAAGATATGGTGCTTGAATTCACTTTTTCATTACTCTTATTCTTTTCTTTTGTTATTAATTAAATTGTGCTATGTGCAAATATTTCAAATTCATTCTTATTCTACCTTTACTTTTTTTTGGTTGTGCAGAGGATGAAAAAGATTCTCTTCCATATATAGACGTTATTTGGATTAGTTTTGAAAAGACAGCGAGCTGCTACCTACCTGGTGTAGATGATAATTGGCCTGATGATTTTATTAATATATTTGGCCTTAATAGCACTGTTGACTATCCGCGACATCCAGATGGGTGTTATACTTTTCATACATGTAAATATATTCATTACTATAAAAACCTCGGATATATTGAATATGAGCTAATTTCTAGTAATACTATAGATTCTAAAGATTTAACAGAATCCAGTAATATTCAATACAAGGAAAAATAGTTAATAGTTTAAACAGAATAACTGGTTATTATAATCGTTGCTTATAAAAATAATAAGCCCACAAATACAGGACTTGAGCTGGTTAGGAATTAATTAAGAACCCGCAATATTATATTTTAATTCAATACCCTTTTTGGATTTGGAGTGGTAAAAATATTTAAACATAGAGTACATAGTTCCAATCCATGATTTTTTCTTGGATATCTCCATATTGTAGAGTTCCTTATCCGGGTAAAAAACCTTACAGTCAACTTGGCCAATGTCATCATAATTCTCTTTTCTATCTTCAATCGAACCTAATGAATCAAGACTTTTAATTTCTGTAAAAGGTTTTGTGAAAAGCATATACTCAGAAACACTGATACTGTTTTTCATCAAACGATGTGCAAGAATAACATCCTGCCCTGCAATTTCCTTGAATTGATTAATTTTTTTTATTAAGAAATCACCAAAATGAACGAATGATTTTAATTTCAGATTGCCAACATCTACGCAAGTACCGCAAGTACAGGCTTCACAGAATTTTATTTCGCTGAGCCGTTGATTGAACACTTCAAAGCTTGTTTGCAGTTTTTTGATTATTTTATCCGATAGATTAACATTATCTTCAGAAACTGCGTAAAAAAGTGCAGCATCACCTTGAAGTTTATTTACTTGGAGTACACCATCTAGTTCATCGATGACCTTTTCGAGTAAATCACTTATAATATGTTCAGCATGGGCCTGCCCCAGAGATAATTTTTTGTTCACAGCTGAATCAATATTATGGCTACTAATAAAGTTTGTGTAACCGCTTATGTCTACTAGAACTATAAAACCTGTATGATTTTCCATCAATTAATCTAACTATTATGCATTAACCAATTTTCTTTCTTGTTCATTGGCATAATTCAAATCCCAATCTATTAATTTTTTTACCATTATTTTTCTATATATAAATGGAGTAATTAATAGAAGGTATAACATCCCTAAGTAACCATAAGGCAAAGTTGGAGCGCTTTCATCGCATGGATTCAATTCCCAAAATTTTAAATTGGACGCTCTATGGTGATCAGAATGTCTTGTTACATTGCATAAATATAAACTGCTTAGACAATGGTTAGAATTCCAAGAGTGCCTCATTCGAATTGGTTTCCCTTTATCTCTAACCAAACCATAATGTTCAATATAATTTATTGCCTCTAAAAGTGATTTTGATAACACGGCAAGAAATAAAAAGAAAAATACTCCAGCCAGACCCCCAATGACAAAGGCTAATAGTGTGATGAATACACTTCTTAAATAGCCAATAATCATTCTATTATGAAAACTGAAAGCGTTAAGACCATTTCTCCTTAAACGACTTAATTCAAGCTCCCATCCACCAATCTGCTCTTTCGCAATAGCTTTTAGGATAAATAAATATATATTTTCTCCTCTTTTTCCCGTTGCCGGATCTTCAGGAAAACCTACATTTTTATGATGGCCATAAACATGTTCAATAGCAAAAGTACAATCCCAGGAAAAAGCAAGTAACCAATTCCCTACAAACATATCAAACTTATTTTTTTTTCTATGAGTCAATTCATGTCCAGGAACAGTACCGATTATCCCAACAGACAAAGCAGTCTGGATGATGAGAGAAATTTTATCGATATTATGATAAGAATTTTTTATTTGTATAAAATCTATAAAAAAGAAAGAATTTAGAATATCTATATACCATTCAGATACATTGTGACTGAAAATGGAAACAATTAGTAATACCAAAATAAAAATGATAGGCAGGTTAATATATAAAGAGAGATTTAACAAAATTGGATAAGAAAACTTTTGAATTTCCTTATCTCTCGGAAGAATAAGATCCCCAATGATTAGAAATATTGAAAACCCAATCAAAAAATAAGTAGGGTAATTCTCACCCATTAATAATATTAGGATAAAGAGAATGCTCGTAATCCCTGGGATATAATATTTAAGGTATTTTAAAATAGCAGTCATGATATCTTTATTTATTACCAAAAATTACAAATCATCAAATAAATAAGAAACACTATGAATATGGGGCTTAATTGTTTACAAATCGCTGCTTTTAAAATAAATAAGACAAAATAATAAATTAGATTAGATTGTGTACACTTTAGATGGTGCTGTTCTACCTTTTAATGATTTAGAAAATTAAACTATGGTTTCATCTAACCATCCAATCATCCTAACTAGTTAAATTTTTTATTAATTTGTTCACAATTAAATTTTAGAAACAATAGGTGATAGTAATGAAATCATACATAAAGGGTATTCTAACAGGCAGTACTTTAGTTTTTTCATTTTTTGTTTTAACAGGACAAAAAACAGTAACTCCTGATGAGAATAGGAAGATGATAGATTCAATCATAACAGTAAGTGAAGCACAATATTCAATTTTAGAATTAGAAATAAAAAATTTGCATGCAAAAATATTTTCCCTTGAAAATGATGTTGTTGAATTTTCAAGAATTGTAGAAAAAGTGCTTCAATCTGCAGAATAACTAATCATCCAAGCATCCTAGCTGGAAATGAGAAAAATTAATGATAATGAATTATTCTTGCTTATACGGATAGTACCATTATTTCTTTTATCATATTTCCAATTCTTATCCTGGAAACAAAGTGAATGGTGGCCAATTTTCCAATGGAGTGCCATAATAACCTCTACTATGGCATTAGTTATTTTCATTTTACATATAATGGAGTTAACGGACATTAATAAGAAAAATGAAGAGAACTCATCCAAGGTAGCAGTATTAATACATTGGTGTATGATCTGGGCATTCGGATTCCACGGATTTAGATTCATAATAGAAGTTGTTGAATTAATCATATGAAAATCTTGATGAATTATATTAGAATTAAATATTCAATATAGTTTAAAAAAAATGATGGTTACTGGTATCTCAGAAATAATTAAGTTGGTAAATATTCTTATTTTAACAATTACATCTTTTTAGTTCGTCTTAGATACCCAGCCTGCATGGTATATGAATATAATCCTGCACTAACTGGTTCAACTGTATCAATGGTAGGTGTTTAGTTATATTGGTTTGACTTCAATTCCAGCAATTTGGGATGCTTTCATTTCTTTTGCATACTTGGGATTAATCCATTGTTTATATTTAATGCTATAATCTTTACTGAATGGTTGAATACCCCCTCTTATGACCATTTCACCGGCAGATAAGTCTTCTTCACTATCACTAACGAATATAGAAATCACATGTCCATTTTTATATTCTACATCAATAGAAGTCGATTTTATCTTCCATAATTTATTTGAAGATAAATTTACTCCTACAGCTTTTTGATATTTAGTGGGTTTCCAATCATTTATTGGTTTACCCAATATTTTCTCAATATTCTCAATATCCATTGTTAAAAGAGATGGCACATTGAATCTTGAACGCGGTGGCACTTTGTACTCAATGGGCTTCTCATTTTTCTTTATTTCAGAAATATGTGAAGGGTTACAACCCCAATAAATCAAAAATAATAAAAATAATAATGCACGGATTTTTTTCATGAAAGCTTATAACAATAGGTGTTACAAATGTTATGTTATATACTTACTCTACTCCCCATTGAATCACGGGTTAAATAATAGTCGATGTCAAAATCCGTGTTGCCAGTAAGGTATCGCCATAATTTGGCACGATTGATAAACTCGACCCGGGCCTCTTCGCCGAGCCAGGGCTGTCTTTTTTTGAGAATCTTTTTAATCCCCGGATCATCAATATCGTCTGTATTCCAATGTCGTTCCTGACTACTTTTGGCATTTAGTCGTAGTTTATACATGTACCGGAATTTATCTGATTTATTGGACCGAGCGCTATGCCACAAATTGTGATGCAAGAACATCATGCATCCTGCCTTGCACACGGTTTGAATCTGCCCAATAATATTTTGATAGCGTCGCAAAGCAGTTTCATGTACCCGGCGAAAATGACTACCAGGGACAATTAGAGTGCCTCCCATTTCTTCGGTCACATCCTGAGGAAAGAATGAAATTTGGATATCAAAATGCCTTTGCCGCGAGTCATATTGAGCATCCTGATGTAAATCGTCATTAAAGAACTGACCCGGCTCTGTAAGATGCGGATAATGATGATCAAACTCGCAATCGGGACCTAACAAGCTCTGAATGACACCTTTCACACGAGGAAGTTCAAAGATTTGCTTGAGAGGAGAATCATCCGGGTAAACATCAGAAAACGGTGTGCCTTCCAAATGCTCGGTCCCTTGAAAAGTAAGACCATCATCAATGTATTTATGGGATGTTTCACATAATTCCCGGGGAACAATATCATCAAAACGCAAAAATCCATCTGCAACAAATTGTGCCATCTGGTTGGTATTGAGAAGATAATTTTTATCAAGCATCGATGTCCTCTAATTTTTCTAGTATGGTTTCATATTTAAGATAGGAAACCTGGTGCGGATCTTCCACCGGTTTATCCTGCAATGGTGAAACCTGCATCACACGCCAACCATCATGCATAGCTGCCAGCACTGTTTTGTACGGAGGCGCTGCATCAGTGCCAAATGCTTCAGTTGGCCTACCAGTTACCCCATCATACAAGGACCAGGCAACAATGTCACTGGTAAAATCTGAATGGCTAGAGTAGAGAAAAAGAATTTTTTGTCGTTTGATGCTCATTTATAGCTCTAATAGTAGAATTAAATATATCAAAATATGTAAAAAAAGAACCATATACTTTCCATTAATGATTTTATCATCCAAATGTTATCTGTGTCAATAGGAAGCGTTTTACTCACTTTTCCACAGGCACTACAATTCCCTGGATGATTACACGTTGTGCAAATATGAAAACAACGAGAGTTGGCACTGCGGCAATAAGAAATGAAGCAAATTGCACTCCCTGAGTTGTGTGCCAGTTTAACTGAGAGAGCCAAACCATCAACGTCCACATATCGCTATCTTGGCAAAGGAGCAGTGCAAACATATAATTTCCGTAGGCTGCAGTAAAGGAAAATAAAGCAATAATTGCTAATACGGGTTTCGATAGTTTCATGGTAATATTCCAGAATTTAAACCATTCTGAAGCACCATCGATATCTGATGCATCGTAGAGTTCCCGGGGGAGTGTATCAAAAAATCCTTTTAGTAAAAAAATTGAATAGCCGTTAGCCGCCCCCGGTAATACAAGTGCTGCAAAGGTATTCAACAGGCCTAAATCCTTCAACAATAAGTAAGTGGGGATCATAGTTACCATTGCAGGAAAAGCGATCGTTGTAATGAAAAATAAAAGCACTTTATACTGAGTTGGCAAATTATAACGAGAGAGAGCATAAGCGGCCAGCGGATTAACGGTAAGAGCAAGTAACACCGCCAGAGAACAATAAATGATGGTGTTAATGATTCCCCGACCATGACCTGAGATATATTCAAAAACCATTTTGTAGTTACGGGTTAAATAATGCAAACGTAGTTCAAGGGTATGGTTGAGTACAAAGTGATAGTCCATCTGCTTTTGCGGGAGGAATATTTCCGCAAAGGAAGCATATTCAACACCATGGGCTTTGTTCAGGGACTCCAAGCTAGAATATGCAGACCTGAGATATTTTTGCCAACGCAGCTCAGGTGTATCCAGGGTAATATATTCGATCGGTAATCGTTCGTCATCCTCTAAAAATGCAACAAAATCAAAAGCAGCTGGAATAGAATAACCCAAATCCACAGGAAAGACAATATCTTGGAAAGTGCTAAAAGATGATTTATAGAGTTTATTTAGGTTTTTGATATCAGCATATTTTTCCTGCAAAAATTTAGAGTATAACTGCAAAGCCGGTTCAGAAACCTGAATAAATTGCGGATGTATATAGTTGCGTACATAGTTTTCCCAAGAAATGCGTCCAATAGATTTCGGTACCGTTGGTGTAAGGATTATTTCACTGAAGGATTGATACGTTGTGTTGTTCAATTTATTAAATTTTGAAATTTCACCATCAAACTGTTGGTCTCCCTTACATTTATCTTGATAATCACCATTAACTGATAAATATATTCGTTCGCTGTATTGGCTATTTTTTTTGAAATCGTTAAATGCTATCGTCAGATTATCATCTGGAACTAAAGAGTAATTGCGATCCAAATATCGTTCAATATTCGCTTCCAGATAGTTCCAATTTTGTAAAACAGAAGAGTAATTTTGACGAAATATTTCCTCTTCCCCATTACAAATCTCTTTTATATAATTTCGAAATTCTCGTAGATTTTTTGGGATTATTTTTTGCCGGTTTCCACTCCTATAGGTCATAGAACCCATATGAAAAGATGAAGGTACAGACTCTTTCTGACAAAATTCCAGCCAGTCTTGAATCAATTGTTTTACAGGCAATTGCGGGGAAGAAACCATACGAAAACGCAGCGCATCATCTCCTGTCGCTACCCGGTAATCCTGAATACGCTCATTATATTTCTCTTCCAGATAGCGTTTAAACAACACTTCATCATCAATTAAAAATGCAGGGATGAAATCATATTGGTGCACATCCATTTTTCCTTTAAATGATCCTGAAGTCATCCACAAAAAAGGGAAAACCATTGTAGTTCCACCAATAAGCAAAAGCAGGTAGCATCCAAGAATAACCAATCGAGCCCAAGTACTTTTTCGTTCAGATTTAAGTATAATCGACATTTGTTATCCTATCCTTTTCTATTCCCTTTCCTACTTGGCAGTTGTAAAAGTTAATTGTGATAACTTACGCATCTGGAAGACGGTGAAACCCATGAGGATGAACCCCAAAATCCAAGCCATTGCAGTGGCAACTCCAAAGCGTTGAAACATAAATGCATTGAAGAAAATTTCCAGTCCGACTACCATTGTCGCACGATCCGGCCCACCCCCGGTCATCACCAGCACTGTATCTGTTGCCTGAAAAGCAGCGATCAGAGCAAAAATTAACTGTATCCTGATCAATGGTTTGATCATCGGCAGCGTAATATATCGAATGCGGTCGATGAACCCACAGCCATCGAGCGCAGCGGATTCATACATTTCATCAGGTACAGTCTTTAATGCAGCCAAGTAGATCAGGCATCCCGGCCCCAACTGCGCCCAGGCCTGCGGAAGCATAATTGCCAGCATGGCGGTAGATTTATTACCTAACCACCAAATCGGTTCCAATCCAAAAACACCCAATAATTGGTTCATTAATCCACTTTCCGTCGGGTTAAAAAAGTTTTTCCATAAAAGCATCGTTACAACGCCAGATACGACTGCCGGTAGGTAATAAAGTACCCGAAAAAAAACTTTACCCATCGGAATTTCATTAAGTAGTATAGCCAGGAATATTGGTGGGATAAAAACAAGGAGAATAAAGAGGGCTGAATAATAAAACGCAACAAGAATTGACTGCCAAAAATCCCAGTCAAAAAAAACAAGAGAGAAATTGGTCATTCCGGTAAACTCTGCACCATGTATTACACTATATTCTTGGAACGCCATTAAACCGCCTCGGAGTAGTGGATAGTAATTAAATATCAAGACGATCAGTGCAGCTGGGACTAGCAGAATATATGCTAGTCGGAATTTTTTAAAATGTGATTGATTGGAGGACGCGCCGAGGTGGTCGGGGGTAAAAACGCGCCAGATATAGATAAAAAGGAAAATAAACATCACGAAAATAATAGAAGCAATTACCAGGGAGACTATTTCACGAAGCTGGCGAACATCTTCAGGTATAATTTTCATCATTTTTTCATTGGTTTTTTGGACCGCTTCATCATAAAACTCCTGCAACTTATCCAGACGATATTGCCGATCTGGGTGCTGGGCGAGGTCCTCCCCATAGGCCCTAACAATCGGGCTAGCCATCATCTGATAAATATACTGGGTGTTTTTCCCATAGGGTTCTGGTACGCAGTTCTTTAGTGAATAATAAACCGCATCTGCCCATTCCTGAGGTACCTGTGATATATACTCTTCATACCCATATTTTTTTAGTAAGTCCGGCCGGATATATTTAGCATTATTGCTAGCGATATTCATTTCAATTTTAATTCGCTCGGCTTCATCACCAGAAGCGTATCGAATATATTTCCAGACGGCATCCCGAACCGCCGGATCTTTAACTGTTGAAGTAATGCCATTAAGCATAAAACGAAGTTCGCTGACACTCCTACCATTTGGTGCTGTAGGGATACGGGCAATACCGACCTCATCATAACTTCGGCCTTGTAAGCCCAACCCTTCATTCATTATCCCTACGTTAAGATGAGTGAAAACCATGGCTACCTGGTCATTATCCCACTGATCCCAAACACCTCGGCTAGCACCGTATTTCCCAATACCACGAATAGCTTTACCAGTTTGTGGATGCGTCCATTCTTTAGAAACCAGCTTTATCCAAAAATCTGCGGCAGTTGTTACCCCTGGTCCATTAAAAGCAGCACGCCAACTGCCATCATGCGGATCCTGAATAACACGAGTTGTATTCATGGAAAGAAATAGTGGAGAACCTTCCCAACTGGCCCAAATATCATATGCACCAGTGCCAAAAAAGGCATATCGATTTTCTTCAGGATTAGTAATCTTTTTCCCTACTTCCCACAACTCATCCCAAGTTTTCGGGATTTCTTTCGCAGGATCAAGTCCAGCTTCGCGGAAAAGAATCTTATTATATGCCAGCACCCGAACACGAGTATCTTTAGGAAGACAATAAAAATGTTTTTTACCATCAGGGCCAATACTGTAGAGAGCATCTATTGCTTGTGGATGTACTCGTGCTTCTAATTCATCCCGATACATAATATTTTCATCAAAAATACCCTGTGCGCGGGCTTCTAATGCGGTAATCTCGGTATTTATCCACTCATCCAAAGGATACAAAAACCCTTTTTGAATATAGCTACCCAATTCCCAAATTTCGAATTCAAGTAAATCAGCAGCCGTGCCTCCGGCAATTGCAAGTAGAGTACTTGCTCCTCCTTCAACCCCTTCCAGCCATAAACGTTGGCTACCATGCTGTAGTCTGATATATGGATATTTCTTTAGAAAAGATTGCCTTATAGCTTTCTCTACTTTGATATTAAAATTTGAGCTTAACGACTTGCTCCCATAAACTCCTTCCAGATTTATGATAACTTCTTCTACCGGATCTTTCTTAACCTGTGTGTAAACGGAATTAGCAAGTAGGTTTACCAATAATAGTAATAACTTTAATTGGGACATCTGATAATCTACTAATCTACTAAAAATAAAGAATACCATGAATTTGAGGTTTTATGTTTGTGGAATAAATCGACGTCTATTATTCCTTTAGTCAATTTAAAATAGAAAAAGCTACGTGAGTCTCGCAACCTAAGTTCAAATTTTATACATCATTAGTCTAGTATAATCTTAATTTGTTTTTAGAGCTTTTCTATATAAAAAAAGAGACAAAAATTGATGTGTAACATTTTGTAAGTTTTTTATTGAAAATATTATTATTACATTAAAATTTATTTGGAGGTTCGAAATTAGTTAATGAGTATTGAAATCTGGGATCCTCATTTCCATATCTGGGATATTTCTAAAAGTACTAAAAGTGGGCATGATGCTAGTCAACTATTCGTACTGAATAATAAGCCTATTTATTCATGGAAAGAATACGAATATGATATTAAGCAGGCAGGGTCATCATTTTCGTACATAGGTGGTGCCTTTGTTGAGGTTGTAAGCGTTTGCCACACTCAGATATCAGGTACTCCCTTTTCAGAAGCCTGCATTGCGGAGACAAATTGGGTCTCCAGTCAATTAGAACAGTCTCAAAAAAAATATGTGATAGTTTCTTCTGCTCCGCTTGAAAACCCCCAAATTGGTAATATCCTCTCCAAGCTTACAGAATATTCAAAAGTTCGTGGTATCAGACAGATCATTAATCACGATCCTTCTTGGCCAAGAAATGAAAGACTTGGAAATCTCCTTAATAATCAAAACTGGGAACATGGTTTTAGTAAGTTACACAATTTCTCATTATCTTTTGATTTACAACTCAATCCTCACCAGTATAAAAAAGCTGCTAAACTGATTAAAAAATTTCCTGAAACAATAGTAATAATCGATCATTTGGGGACTCCAAGATTAGAAGACCTTCTTGGTAGAAGTAAACAATACTGGGACGGAATGGCCTCTCTTGCTTCCTGTGAGAACATATATATTAAAATTTCTATGCTCTGTTACATTCATGAAGATTGGAGTAACAATAATGTTGTGAAAGACGCTGTCTACCGGATTATTGAAATTTTTGGAATTGATCGATGCTTTTTTGCTTCAAATTTTCCTGTTGACATAAGAGATGGATGGCCTGCAGAAAGATTGTATAGTGCATTTTTGAAACTTGTTGAAAATAAATATACATCATCAGACATCAAGAAACTTTTTTCTGAAAATGCTAAACGCGCTTACCGGTCTATTTAATTATATGAACTTACCAATAAAATCTGGTATTGGCCTGATTTAGAAACTACAGCCACATAGTACAGTAATTTTTAGTTATCAGAAAACAGTTTGTTCTTTGAACTCAAGCAAGAAATTATTAACCAATTTATTGCTTTATTCCCTATATTCAATCTGAGTCTAATCTCCGTATTAATCAAACAGAAGTAATCCAATAATAT
>CAJWHW010000037.1:0-12680 GCA_913040915.1 uncultured Fidelibacterota bacterium
ATTACAAGGCGACTGACACTTTGGCTTCCCTCGGTTTGATTCCCTGGTCGATCGAACATAACCGCTTTGATAGTAATAGTATCTTCTTCAGTAAACCCTGTAATTGCTTCTACCTGTTCTGCCGTAAATGAAATTATTTTACCAGTCCCAACTTCTGCCTGTGTAATATCACTGGAATCTCCTAATTCTTCAAAAGGATTACTTCCAATTTTTGCCCAAATCTGTATCCAACCATTTTTAAGTGTTGTGTCGCTTGCAACAGGTACTGTTATATCCAAACCAGTATTAGTAGAATTCCAAGCGTTCTCTACTACATTTCCGCTAGTCGCAGTAACATCTCCTACTATAAAATCTGATGGCGGAGATCTATCGAAGATTACATAACTGCCATCAGTTGTTCCTGTAACAGTTGTACCATCATTCCCTGCACAATCGTTATATTCAAAATTAATTGCAACCTCACCTTCAGGATCAGTGTTCGTCATTTCTTTTTTTGTATAAACAACAGTAGAGTCACTTGCAAAAGATTTACCATATTTATTTCCAAGATATTTATATGTTTTTGTGAGTTCTGAAGCATTGAGCTCACGATCATAAAGTAAAACCTCAGCAATAAATGAGTCATTGTATTGGCCATTCATTCTATTGCGATTGATCTTATATTTACTAAAAACACGTCCATCTAATTCTGCTGCCCAGTTGGCTACATTTCCATCTACTATGGTAGACGTTCCTTCAGAATTAGCTATAATGCCATATAGTTTTAAATCATTATCCCAAGGCTCAAAATCAATTTCATCACCCACGCCAGTTAAAAATTTAAAATGGCCATTATTGGTTTTATGAGTGATTTGAAAATGATCATCGTTATTGATATCTCCATTAGAAAAAAAGGAATCAAATTCTGCTGGTGCACCAACCTGTTGAAATACGATAAAAATAGAAAATTCTGCTGCAGTCCAATTAGACGTACTTAAATCATAAATTAAGACATCCTGTTCAGATTTATTGAATTGTAGTGCAGATTGTCCATTAAATTGATTTTGAACAAGGACAGGGAGTCCTTTACCGGGATCTTCAATTACATCTGCACCATTCCCTGATTTGTCAGCCCATATGGCAACCTCCGATCCGTTCAGTGTTGATTCCCCCATTCCTTCCGAAGCGCCGTCACCATCCACATCATTAGCATCTAGCCATAATTTTAAATTTTCGGTAACAATTCCACCGCCCACACATTCATCGGATCCATCGTATTCTGCATCAGTTGAATCATAAATAGTAAGCTCTGATCCAGCTAGTGCCGTACTAACTTCATATAATATTTCGTTACCCCCGAAATCTATTTTAACAGTGTCTCCTATTTTTGCCCACTTATTATCTTTATTCGTAGACTGAATTGACACCGGTGAAACAATGGGTTCTGTTCGGTCATAGACCACTGATGAACCATCTGTTGAACCCAAATGAGTCCCATCATTTCCTAAATAGTCAGTTGTAGATAATATAAATGGTAAACTCCCTTCTGTCTCTCCTCCTGTTAGTATATAAGTTGAAGAATATTCTTCACCCCCAAGGTCGGAAACATCATCTGCATTATTCCCGTCTACTGTAACGGTAGGAGTCACAACATCCTCGTCATAGATCATGGTAATGGTAATTTCATCACCTGTTTTTGCCAGGTGGGAAAAATTATTATTGGATGAAATAGAAGCTTGATCAGGAGAGCTAGCTAAAATATCTATAAACATATTGGTAGTGCTGATATCTCCTGATGTATTATTACCTGCTACATCAAATAGCAGTGCGGAAAATTGAGCAGTCTCTTCATGAGCAAAATCAGTGAGACCTTCAAAGGCATCACTGCTGGCAAATACTGTTTTTACACTTGCATTAAGGTCATCTACTGTAATGGTATCTTTCTGGCCGAAAGCTTCAAACTCATTGTTAGACACTCTGCCTATTAATTGGAAAGCTGAACCAACAATCACGTCAGTATCCCAAACTGGTGATTGAAAATTAATCGGAGAATCTTCGATAACCCAATCAGGACCACTAAGGATACCATGATTTCCAGTCGCTGTAGAATCAGTTACCGTAGATCCAGCACCACCATCCATACGCCAATAGCCCAGTAATCCCAACTCATTATTATTTATTGTTGCTTCTTTAGAAGCCTTAATCTGTGCTGCACTACGTGTAATATTCCAAATCCTGAATTCATCTATTTGGCCATTAAAATAACCTGTTACAACATCACCACTACCATTATCCAATGTCCTAGTGAAACTACCAAGTTTGATTTCTGATGGTGCCCCCAACCAACGAATTGGTCCTGTTGGAGAATAAGCTGCACCAGTTTCACTAGAATCAGTTAGGGTGCCATTTCTGTAAAGCCTGACTCTTTCACCATCATAGGTAGCAGCAAGGTGGGTCCACTGACCAGAAGGGGTAGATACCTCAGGCATACTAAGATAGTCAATTGCATTGTTATTAGTTTTTAAAAAGAATCGCCAACCAGTTGCAAAATAGATAAAGCCAAACCCTGCTTTTAATATTGGACTAGAATCTCTTGCATAATTAAAAATACCATCATTATCTGACCACGAATTAGGTTTAATCCACATTTCAACAGTCAACGCTTCTGTAACCTGATATTCTGGAATTGCTGGAATAATAAGCTCATCAATTGTTCCATCAAATGAAAGAGAATTCCCAGGTGTATAATTAAAACTGGTCACGGCTGAATCTTCAGGGATATTTACGACCAGATTAATTTGAGTGTTTGTAGAGTTCCAAATATCTGTAACTGCGTTACCGCCCGAACTAGTAACAGTACCAACCGTAAAAGATGGAGGCGGTGAATTATCTACAATAACAACAGATCCATTCGTAGTCTCTTTCACTGTTTTCCCTTCAGCCCCATTAATATCTATAAAGTCTATTGTAAATTGTAGTGGCCCGTCCGGGTCTGATTCCTGAACTGTATAATAAGCAACCCAATTTGTTCCTCCTAAATGATCAACATTACAGAGATTACCATTTATTTGAACATATGGGTCAGAATTAAACTCTGAATTTGCTGAAAAATTCAACCAAATATTTGTCCCCAAATAGGCTGTTGATGGGTCTTCATTAGATGATTCAATTGAAACATTTGTCAACTTAGGAAGTGTCAAGACACTTATATTATCTACATCCCAGGAATTTATATAATTTGAATTTGTACCATAGGCAACCCACCTAATCTTGAAATCACCATTAATCTCTGCTGTGAATGATTCATATCTCCCGGATAAATCCACATCAACTCCTGGCCTTATTTCGTAACCCAGTACCTGCACCCATTCGCCACCTGTTAAATATTCAATTTTTAATCCATTGGTGTCAGCTGCCCCTGCTGACCAAAAATCTAATTCAAAGAAAAATTCCACTAAAACATCAGATTCATCTCCAACATCAATAACAGGAGTTGTCATTGTCATTTCATAATCATATTGTACTGGGGAGTAATAAAAATAAGCACCCGGTGGAGGATCGCCAACGGGATGATTCTGAAATCCTACCGAGCCCACCAGCCAGTTACCATCCATTTCCCAACCTGGTGGTATTTCACTATTTGAAAAATCTTCCCAAAATAATTGTTCACCCATAATGGGTATACACCATATCAGCACTAAATTAATTTTTATAAAATATTTCATTGAACAATCACTTCAGCACCACGATATCCTTTTAATTCAATATCATTATCATTATGATCAATCATTTCGCACTTATTTAAGTTGTATTTAACACTGTCACTTCCAGTACCGGTAGGTATAAATATTAAATCTGCTAAATGGCCTGTTCCCTCAAGGTCCTGTTTTAATGTATCTAAGAAATAAGTGTAAATATCAATTGTATTCACGCTATCATAAGTATAAGTAAATAGCGGTGTAGATTTACTGGTATCTGTAATAAAAACACCTGGTGTAATTGTATCCAGTTCCAGAAATGAGTTCGGGAATACTACCTGTAAATGCACGCCAGAAAAAGCTTCCATTGAATCTTCTTTAAATACAATAAAAGAACCTACGAGAATTGAGTCTGCCACGGCTTTTACTTGGGTCTTAGGATAAAAAACGAGTGTAGGGGCACCAACACCTTTTTCATCATTTGCTTCAAAATCTACAGGATTATCAAATTCCTTTTTATATATGTTACAAGAGCCAATGTATAATAATGCCCATAAGAGGATAAATAGTCCATGTTTTTTGTTCATAGATCATCCTGTTGTGTCCGGCTTTTGCGGATCCCATTTTTTATAAATATTTTTATAGGGCCTAGGCCCTACAATCCAAGCATGGATACTGTTCGCTACCCACCCTGTTCCAGTAGCACCCGCAAAAGCAATAGCTAATTCACTGAATTTTACATGGTCGGACCAGTTTTGCTCAGCTGCGGCCCGATATTCTGAAACTTTTTTTTCATCGTTTGTATTATGATAAAGATCAAGATTGGTAAGATAATTTTTTGAAGCCTCATCATATTTTAAAAAATTATACAATACTGCTAGACTTAGGGCCGACTCTGTTCCAATCCATACTCTTGATGAAACTTTTTTCCCAGAATAAGCTTGTCCCCATCCAGGAGCAACTAAGCTACGCATGGCAGAACCCATCGGTGTTTTTTTGTACTCTATATCTTCAGGGTCTCTGAATAAAATAGATTCACGTGTTTTTTCCCAATCATGGTCTACTCTGCCGGTAACATTACCAACCCACATTTTTAATTCATTGATCTGCCCATTTAGATATTGAGTTAAATCCATTTTACGCCTGTAAATCATCCCACCGGATCTTGTATTAAATAATTTACCTTCAAGAGTAAATCTATCATCTACATGTTTGATCTGATTAAATAGAATAAAATTAACTTGGTGCTCCCTACCTAATTCTTTGATGGTATTCATATAACTAGCTGCAGGATTTTCATATTCATCAATATTTTCAAAAAGGATGCTTATCGTTGAATCAAAATGAAAAAAAGAATTTGAAAAATTCTTAATCAAAGATGAATCAGCATTTGGTAAGTGGCGATCAAAATGGTTCAGTACTAAAAATGTAGGACGTAATACCATATTATTACTGTACAGGACACCCAGCAAAAGAAACAGAAAATATCTAGATATTTTCTTCATGGTCATTCTTCAGATATTGGTTTCTTTAGATAGTAATTAAATTTTTTAGGTTGATCAACATGGATCGTCTGTTCATCTATGATTTCATTTAATTGAAATACCCTAAGAAAATGGTCGCCTGCTTCTAGATTTAAACGAATAAAATCACGATCCCATTGATGTTCCCCATTCAATTCAAAAACCAATCCCTTCTCTTTTGTTTTAAACTTGACTTGATATATAGGGTTTAAGAAAAAGTCTAAATGAATTGCTTGAGCCGGATTAACTAGTAAATCATATGTCAGAGGCGCATAACCTTCTTTTTTGATCTCAAACTTGTGAACACCTGGAGAAATTCTCTCATTTTTTATTGGTGATTCACCAACAATGACTCCATCTAATATTACTTTCACTTTTTTTGGTATAGTATTAACCGATAATTTGACTTGTCCAAAAGCAAAAGAAATAGCAAATAGCGTTATAATAACTTTATAGTGTTGTGTCTTCATTTTTTGCATCTTTATAAATATTATTTAGATCCAATAGTGTCACATCAGAACGATACACCCATCCATCCATTTGTACATTTTTTTTCTGATCAATTTCTACTTCAATTGATCCATAATATTCTCCCGGTGTAACTCTTCCAACAGATATTATCTCTCCTTTTTCTAATAAGAATATCGTTTTTGATCCAATATCTGGATATTCTCGAAAATGAACATTTTCACGATTTATCAAATAAAGTGGATCTTCCAATTCAGCACTTGGACCCACCCCAACATCTAATCTTTTTTTACGACTTTGTGAAAAATCAAGAAGCTGTTTATAAGGTTTAAAAATTAAATTTTCTCCAACCACCAACCTTAGGTGCTTTGCATATTTATATTCTCCTGGGACAGCAATTTGGTAGAAGCCTGAATCATTTGTCACAATTTCTTTTATAACATTATCATAATTTTGCATAGATACATTTACACCTGCTAATCGTTTATTATTTCTATTCAAGAAAACTTTTCCAGAAACAATTAATTGACCCATGCGGATAGATTTAGGTGGAAGTTGAATACGACCGAAACGAATACCTTGAAACCGAATCTTAACAGGATCAAAGTTATCATCCTGAGGAATAATCTTAATCATGTTAGATTTATTATTAATATCTAAAACACCCTGTGGTAGGTAAGCAAAAAATACTCTGGGTGCCTCTTGCAATATGGTAATTATTGGATTTGATGTATCTCCTTGCGCATAGACTTCAAACAGAATATTATCCGGTACGGCACCAGTATAATTCAGAGGTAAACGTAATTCAATTTCACCATATTCATATGTAACAGATATCAAAGGCTGACGATCATTATAAATGATATCAGGGTAGACGGGCCCCCTAAGAAGAGAACATCCTGACACAAATGCCAAAATTATGAAAACCCCTCCAACGTGAAACAAATGGCGAATTGAACGTTTCAGCATATCCTGAAATTTATATCAGGAATTTGAATTTGTCAGTTCAGCAGTTCAAAAAGATTTTTGAATAATTTTTCACCATTACTGCATAGTCCATTATGCTAAAATACATCAATTTTTCAGGCTTGAATCCATCGAATATATTCTGTTCGTTCCTTAACAAACACAGGATCATACCAATGCATGGATATTTTCATGCTATTAATTAGCTTAGTATTAAAGATAGCGAGAAATCAAACGAATAATTTTTTTTGTCCATTTAGTGTATGGAGGAAAAACTAAGCCAATCATACTCATTCTCCCATTTTTAAGCATGGCTCTGGCATTAGAGAATGTTAGAAATCCAGCTTCCCCGTGAGATCGACCAAGTCCACTGCCATTTACTCCTCCAAAAGGTAAATTCAAATTTAAAAAATGAGATTTAACCTCATTTATTACCATCCCACCTGAAGAAGTATTTTGAATCATAAAATCAATATTTTTTCTGGAATTTGAGAAAATATATAAGGCCAAAGGTTTTGGACGGGAATTAATGACTTTAATACATTCTTTAATAGACACAAAGGATAGAATAGGTAACAGAGGACCAAATATCTCATCCTTCATAATTTTCATTTCTGGAATTATTTTATCTAAGATAGTTGGTTCTATGAATTTTTTTTCTTCATCTTTTCCTCCTCCATAAACAATAGTCCCTCCTTCACGGATAGTCGTTTCAAGAAGGTGATTTACTCGTTGCCAATGATAATTATTCACAATTCTTCCATAATCAGGTGAAGATTGTTTTTCTTCTGAATTCATCCCAAACACTTCATTAAGCTTACCAGACAACTTCTGGATAAATCTTTCCTTAAGGCTTTGATGAATAAAAATATAATCTGGTGCAATACAAGATTGACCAGCATTAATACATTTGCCCCAAGCAATTTTATTAACAGCCATATCTAGATTAGCAGTTTCATCAATGATTGTTGGCGTTTTACCACCTAATTCCAGTGTCACAGATGCCAGATTTTTTGATGCAGCTGACATTACAAATTTTCCCACTTCGGGACTTCCTGTAAAAAAAATATGATTAAAGGGTAATTGTAACAAAGATTTTGCTACTTCCGCATCTCCTTGAAACACCGCAACATGACTTGGTTTAAATAAATCAGTAACCAATTTTTCAATCAAAGCACTAACATTTGGTGTCATTTCCGAAGGTTTAATCATAATTCGATTTCCTGCAGCAAGTGCAGAGACCAATGGCCCGACTGTTAGATTAAACGGGAAATTCCAGGGTGAAATGATCAAAACAACACCTTTAGGCTCATAGTGAATCCAGGATCGAGCTGTCATAAGAGCCAGAGTGGAAACACTTTTTTGTTGGTTGGTCATCCATCTACGTATGTTTCTTCTGACAAGTTTGATTTCAGACAATACATACCAAATTTCCGCTAATTCAACTTCTGAATCAGGCTTTCCTAAATCCTGCTTATGAACATCGATAATTTCTTTGTGATGGTCTTTAATCCAATTTTCAATCCTGGATAAATGATTCAAACGTTTTTCCAATACAGGAATGGATCTAGCTTCAAGTTGAGATGAAAAAACAGACTGAATGTCATTTGCATGGTCCAATTTATGCTCCATATTAATAGGGAAAATACATGAGTAACAAGGAAGATGAAACTGTTGTCTATTTGAGATCTATAAAAGCTCTTAGGTCACTTGTAAAATATTTCAGAATATTCTTCACTCTACCCACAATTCTTTAGGTTACAATTTTATATTCAACCAATCCTGTTCATCACCGAAATGTGCCGTTAAATTTTGATCTATTATACCATGGCAGAACAGGAAAAAATTCTACTCCAGCGAGTCAAAAATTCAGATAAAGTTGCCTTTAACCAGCTTTTTTCAGATTTTCATGACACATTATTTCGGTTTGTAGTGTATCGGGTGCAGGATGCTGACTTGGCCGAAGATATCACTCAGGAAACATTTTTACGGGTCTGGCGAGCCAGAGATTCCATTCAACCCAAAAAGTCTTTTTTTTCACTGATTGCCCGTATCAGTACCAATTTATGTTATGACCATTTTAGGCATTTGGAAGTCCGGCATCGGCATGAAGATTCAATCCCTGAGTTTGGGAAATCACATTTTGATGATCCGGAAGCCGTTAGCCATGCAAATATTCTACAGGAAAAGATTCAAAAAATTGTGAATGAGAAACTGCCAGATAAATGTAGAAACATTTTCATTCTTAGCAGAATTGAAGGAAAATCAAATCCGGAAATTGCTGAATTGTTAGATTTAAGTGTACGAACTGTGGAAAACCAGATTTACCGAGCATTAAAAGTATTGAAGAATAATTTAAAGAATTATTTATGAGTATAATAATTGAATTCAACGTTATTATGTTGCAACGGAAAATAAGAAATAGTTATTAGAATCTAGAAAAATTACATGAAAAAATTAGATAATATAAAAAAATTGCTTTGGGAGTGCAGTTCTCAAATTGAATTACCAGCGCCACCAGATAAAGAAAAGGTTTGGATTCGTCTATCCCAGTCTATGGATATATCCGATATGAATATAGATATGAATCAAACTAAAAAGCCGTTATTACCCCTTGAGTATGGTATTTGGGCATCTTTAAAACCAAGTTTGAATTATGCAATAGCACTGGGATTGGCTTTGGCCATATCACTACCCTTTGTTTTTGAAACAATGTCGACAGAATCTATTGTTACAAAGGCGACTGATTTTCAAACCATCCAGTTACCTGATGGATCTACTATCAGGCTAAATGCCGGCAGCCAACTCAAATATAGAAAAGATTTTAACTCTGATCACCGTACACTACATCTTTCAGGTGAAGCTTATTTTGATGTTGTAAAAAGACAAACTCCATTTATTATCAATACAGACCACGGCCAGGTGACTGTATTAGGGACAGTATTTAATGTCCGTAGTAGAGAAGATGGGTTTGAAGTAGGTGTGAAAGAAGGTATTGTTCAAGTAACTAATAAAACAAATTCAGTTATTGTTCAAAAGGGACAATTACTCGATGTAGAAACAGACATTCACCCATCAAGGATTCAAGATGGATTTTACGTTGATTACCCTGATTGGATGCATGAAAAACTCGTTTGTGATAAAACTTCGCTGATAGAAGTTTGTGGGGAAATTGAGCGGACATTTGGTATCTCGTTTAAATTCACAGAACCTTCCTTAGCGGGTATCACTGTCACCGGTGTCATTGATACACAGGATTTAAATACAGTGTTGAGCACTATTTCATTATTGACTCAACATGAGTTTAAATTCGATGGTGAAACCTGCACGATCATTTAATCTATCCAAACTATTAATCTATTCTTACACCGGATTTATTTTTTTGAGTCCGGCTCTTGCTGTAACAACTACAGACTCAATTACATTTAATTTTCAAAATAAAAATCTAAAGTCTGCATTAAAATCACTTATCATTGGCTATGATTTGCCTATTATCTTCCCTGATGATATTCCAGATGATCCTATCACCGCTTCCTGTAAATCTTGTACCCAGGAAGAAGCAATCACTTCTTTATTATCTACATCCAATTTGATTTGGGAAAAAACTGGAAATCAATTTACAGTAATAAATTTGACTGAGCCTTTTAAGTTTGCTGTTTCTGGAAGGGTCATGGATAAGGATACAGGTGAACCGATTCCTTTCGCAAATGTATTTATCCCTGAACTAAGGATAGGAGATATATCACAGAATGACGGTATATTTTCTATTACAAATATATCCATGCGTGTCTGTAGTCTCACTATTTCTTATATTGGATATGAGAGTAAGAAATTGTCGCTCCATTTCCCAAAAGATGAAAAAACTTTCCATGAAATATTTATTAGTCCGAAAGTATTGGCGACAGAGACCATTTCAATTACAGGAAATGCACGGGAATTTATGGATAGATCCATTTCACCCGGACAAATATCCTTTTCACCTCGCCACATATCTACTTTACCAAATCTCGGTGAAGTTGATATTTTCAGATCACTTCAACTTCTCCCAGGTATCCAGTTAGGTATTGGTGGCACATCCGGACTTTATATCCGAGGCGGTACACCAGATCAAAATCTAATTTTGCTGGATGGTATGCCTCTATACCAAACAGGGCATCTCTTTGGTTTTGTCAGCGGAATAAATGCCAATACTATTAAGGATGTTCAAGTTTATAAAGGAGGATTCCCTGCTCAGTTTGGCGGTCGAATTTCCAGTGTGATTGAATTAACCAGCCGGAATGGTAATAGCCTTAAACCTCACGGTGCCCTTTACGGCAATCTCATGAGTCAGGGATTATCAGGCGGAATTCCGCTATTTTCCCGTGGAAGTTGGATCTTTAATATTAGGAGCTCCACTACATCCTCTTTCCAAACTGAACTTTATAAGTCTATACAAAATTATGTAAGTGGTGATGACAACTTTAATCTGATTGGTGAAAGTGCTGATGGTCAACAAACTTCAAAATATTCACCCAATTTTTCTTATTCTGATATAACAAGCCAGGTCTCACTCATGGTCACACAAAATCATCGTTATTCACTCACTTACACAGCAGGATTAGACTCGATTCGTGAATCGAGACAATTTTTTGGTTTTGCTGATCTTATAGGAGATGATTCATCTTTTACCAAAGGAAGAACGAAATGGGAGAACAATGGTACAGCACTAAATATTTCATCTCGCTGGAATAATGAATTTGATTCTAAATTAATTATTTCTAATTATAATTATTCCAGTACCTACCAATCACAAGATTCTGCAGTTGTAAATAAATTTTACACAGTAACTGGTACAGTATCTGAAGAAAATTCATTATTGGACCGCTCAATTAAATGGCATCATAATTATCACGGATTTGAAAACCATAAAATTGGTACAGGGATTGATGAAACTTTCTATAATATTAAATTTTATGACTACAAAACATCTGGTACTACATCAAACGAATTGGAAGTTTCTCAATCCGGTTTTCTACATTCCTTTTATATTCAAGACCACTGGACACCATCAACAAATTGGGCGTTACAACCAGGATTACGAATTTCTTATTTTTCAGAAATACCCGAGTTTTATACATCCCCAAGAATTTCCATTATTAATAAAATGTTCAATAATATCACACTAGAATATTCTTTTGGAAAACATTACCAATTTATTCATCGACTCAAAGGTAAAAATACTACAAGAGGTACTCAAGATATGTGGTTATTGACATCTGAAAAAATTCCAAATATTTCTTCTTTAAATAGTCACTTCGGAATCAACTGGGATTATTTGGATTATTCTATCACAGGAGAATTTTATTTTCGTTCAATGAATAATTTGATCCAATTCAAAGAAACCACCAACCCCATCCAATGCATTCAAACCACACACAAAGAAGGAGTATTATTACTAAATCAAGGCACCGGGAAAACGAAAGGAATTGAAATATTATTTAGAAAGCGCAGAGGATTATTAACAGGATGGGTTTCATACCAGAGGAATAATACACTCTACACATTCCAAAGTTTGAATGAAGGTAAATCATTTTTGAGTGATCACGATAAAACTCATGAATTAAAAACTGTAATAATGACAACTTTCGCTGGATTTAATCTTACAGCAAACTGGGTTTACGCTTCAGGTCACGTTTATACCGGATTAGAAAATATAAATATTGAAAATTTAAGAACGGTGATTTCAACAGATCGAAATGAATTAAGGCTGCCTCCAATCCATCATCTTGATATAAGCTTTTCAAAACTATGGTTTGTTAATATGCTAAAGATTCATACAGGAATTTCAGTTTACAATTTATACAATCAGAATAATATAAGTCATAAAAGATATAATCCCTACACTTCTGATCTGACCATGACCAACGTTGCTATGTTTGGTATTACATCAACTTTATTTTTCAAGATAAGTTTTTAATAATTATTTATTAATTTAAACAGATATGAAAAACCTTAATATAATACCAATTTTATTTTTGATAGTGCTAGGTTGTGAAAACGAAGATCA
>CAJWHW010000038.1:0-12378 GCA_913040915.1 uncultured Fidelibacterota bacterium
CATGATTTGATTTACTGAAGCATTAGATATCTCATCCTCATCATATACCAGATCCGATGATGCGGCAATTCCCATACCATCGGTCATATAATTTCCACCCGCATGCACAACATCAGAAGCAAAGTATGGTGAATTTAAATGGTTGGCTATTTTCAAAGGTGCGTCATTATCATTCGGTCGCGGTCGATTGTAAGTATGATCGACAACCGATACATTTCTATCACCATCCACCACCCACCAAGGTCCGTAATCTCGTGTCCAGTAACTATCGGTAGACCCTAATACATACTGCACATTATCCATATATACTCCGCCATTGATCATAGACGAATTTGCTAAATTTTGTAAACTGGATGAAACCAGACAATAAATGGTCACATCTTCGCTCATTTCTGCAATCAATTCTGTAGAAATTCCAAAAGGATATCGAATCAATACTCCTTCCATACGTTCATATTCAGCAATGTTTCTAACAGGTCCCGGTGGAGGGTCTGTTTGGCGCCCCATGGAATAAATTTCATGAACTCTGGATTTTTCTTCTTCAGTTAATCCAATCGGTAATTCATCTTGAATTCTATCAGATGGTAAAATGGGAGAGATGATCAATAGGAATTGTAATATTCTATTCATTTCTTCATTAACGAGGTCTATGGCAAATTTACTTAGATTTCACCATGTAAAATGAATCTCCGATTTTACAACAATAATGATTTCTGAAAATTATATTTAAAATTCTAAAATTAATCCACCGACAGGAAATGTTTTATACTGCCAACTCATTTCTTTTGTCCCGTCTTCCTTATAAATATACTCCCAAGGATTTGATCTGTTTAAAACATTGCCAATATTCCAGAATGCGACCAGATTCATTTTTTTGAAATGAAATCTTTGCTGAAGCATAAGATCTATTCTGCTATAATGACCGTACCTATATGTATTCCATGCTAAGTGAGAATTTGAATACCAATCTCTGGTTTTATGGTCATATTGCTCAGGTGTATAAGGTCTGCCACCCATGTAACGGTACTTTATACTTATTTCATATTCATCACTAGGCATGAAAGGAAGCCAAGAAAGTGTCTTTGCAACCCATGAATTTTTATAGCTGCTGTACCAGCCAAAATCAGTATAACGTATTTTATATCCTCCAACCAGATTGATTACATCTCCATAGTCAAAGTCCCAGGGATAATATTCTTTTGTTCTTGGGTCTACTCCTTCTGAAATCGAATGGGACCAGGAAAACGAGCCATACCAATTATTGGAATATTTTTTCTGAAGGTATATTTCCAACCCTTTTGAACGCCCTTCTCCGCCATTAACTTGGTTATACCAATTTAGACTGTCCCTGCCATCAGAACCAGTTAACATTTCAAATATCACCATATCAGCGTACTCTTTTACATAATATTCTATAGTAAACCTAGTATCAGAAGAGAGAAAGTATTCAAAACCGCCTACAATTTGATCCGTGAAATAATTTTTCAGCTCTGAAGGAGTTCCACGCGTTGAATTTAATTGATTGTTAAATGGTACTTGAAAGTATCTACCTGCAGAAAGATTGAATTTCCAAATAGGTGAAAAATGATATTTAAATCCAAATCTTGGTGAAAAATCAGATTCATTTGTGAAGTTCATAAAATCAAAACGACCACCTATAGATATTTCCACCTTTTGCAGTGGATTTAAGTTAAAATGAAAAAATCCGCCAACTTTATTATACTCTAATATGGCATTTGTCTTTAATGTATCTTGAGTGCCAACTGAATCAATAATTGTATAGAAATATTGCTTCCCAAAATAGGTCGTATAAAATTTTTCTTTTGTAATTAATTGTGGAATTTCAGACCCGCTTAAAGAATAACCGTAAATATAGGTAGGATTATTTTTGTACCAGTTGTCAAAATCCAATTCCACATGCTTTGCAGATAGTCCGGAAGTGATTTCCACATTATCAAATAACTTATAAACAACTTCACTTCGAAAAGAATAGTCGCTTTCTAAATCATTATTTCGGTAATAATAATTGCGGATTAGATTTTCATTTAATTTATATACATTCGTGTTTAAACGGACTAAAGATCTTCCAATTGAGCTCTGGATATAACCATTCTTTGAAAACAGATTTTTATACGTGACACCTAATGTTGACTGCCAGGATGAATAATCAACATTTTCTGCTCCACGAAGTTGGGGATTATTTTCTCCTTCAATATTTATTTCATCAATACCGCCAATAAAATTGATATAAATTTTTTGATTGGGAGATAAATGATATGCTATTTTACCTTGGCTAGACCAATACTCTGGGATTGCCTGCATGCCTGTAGAAGATATCACAAAATCAAGAAATGACCGTTTCAATGAATAAAGATAATTAGACTTTCGTGTCAAAGGCCCTTCAAAAGTAAATCCAAACCCAGCCATGTTTAAATCCATTTGCTGATGGTGAGACTGACTGTTCCCCTCCCTGAGAGTCACATCCATAACGGATGAAAGTTTTTCGCCATATCGTGCTGGGAAAGCTCCCGCATAGAAATCAATCCGTTCGATAAATTCTGTATCAACCATAGTTATTGGACCGCCACCCTTGCCCTGCTCAGGATAATGATTGGGATATGGGATTTCCAGAAAATCCATAACAAATAAATTTTCTCCATGGGAACCGCCACGAACAATAATCTCATTGCTTTGATCTGATCCAGAGACTACTGAAGGTAGAGCCTGCATCATGGCCATTATATCATAGGTGCCAACCGGATCTGAGCGTATTTCTTCAATATCAACGGTCCGACTGCTTGTGACCCCGTCTTTTGTTTTCTCAAAATATGATCCAGTAACTTCTACACCTTGACCTTTAAGAATTGTCTGAGATAAAGCAAAATTAACATTAGTATTTCTTTCGGGGACAATATGAACATTGGGCCTGTTTATTGTTTCATAGCCAATCATAGAAACCTGAAGAGTAAAACTTCCGACAGGAATATCATTTAGCTCAAAATTTCCTCTATCATCCGTTGATATACCCAATCCCGTACCCTGCACGATAATATTAACACCAATGAGAGGTTGATTTGTAAATGCATCCTGTATGTGCCCAGATAACGAGCCAGTAGAACCAATTAACAATTCAAATAAAAGAAAGAAAATAAGTTTTAACATTTTAAAAGAAATTTTACAGAAAAAATTAGTATTTTTGCCTTTATTCGTTCAAATACGAAAGAAAGCTAAATTATAGGAAATAGAAGTAATTTTTTAAATTTAAAAAATTATTGTTTTAAACGATAGGTACAGCCTTCCATTGTTTTAAGGAATTTCTCCACCTGATTTTCAGTATGAAATAATTCATCCATTGGTACAAAAACATCGCTTGGATATTCATTTTCATCATAATCACGTAGAAAATTAGATTCCAATTTTAAAACAATATCCCGCAAAACCATTGGCGGAATTTCTTTGTTCCTCATGAAATTAATTTGCAGGTTCAATTGACCTGTAGATGTCATATGAAATAGTGGCAAGGGACCAACATCCGACTGGCATCTAAAAGTAAGTGTGCCATGATCTGTACCTCTTCCCCATGATATATCATCAGCATGTCTTTCAGTAAAGTCGATAATGGAAACTCCAACCTTAGCTACTTCTCGGCTACAATTATCTCTTAAATGGTCAATGAATCGATTTTTATCCCAATTTGACATATACGCTTTCCCGTAAAAATGTGGTTTTATAATGATAAGGCAAGGCTGAATTTATAAAAAATGATAAATAAGAAAAAGCTTGGCTTTTAATTTCTGTCTCCCATCCATGCAGAATAATATCTTTGCTGCAATTCAGTTTTATTTTTTAAAATGCGGAGCCGGTGTTTAAACTTTCGTTTTTTGTACTCTACTGTATATGGTAATTCTATGGTTTTATCATCTCTTTTTATAAAAATACTTACTTCTTTTCCTTCTTCAACCGGGTAACCGTATTCATCATAGAGTATATCTCTTAATTTATCTTTGTCCAGCTGATCACCAACTTGAAATCCCACCGGGTCTTTCCTCCCAACTTTTTTTACTTTGATATATTTACCAAATGGTATCCTATTTTGTTTTGTACCATAATCAGTCAAAATACGTTTTGGAATTTCATGCTTACCTTCTTTAGTATACTCCACACCTATTTCTGCTAAACTGCCTTGGACATCCAATGGAATCTTTCCTTCAATGTATTTATCAAACCATTGCCTTAAATTTTGTTTATCACTTTTAATTATATCACCTGTCACCGGATCGTAGTTTAAAGGAATCTCTGTGTCTGGGGTATTTTGAACATTAGCTTTCACCGGACTGACCATAGCGCAGAATTCATCAATGAATGTTTCTTCATTAAATGATTTATCTGGCCCATAATTCGATGCTAATTCCAATACAATATCTTTCAATGTTTTCTGGCCATCGGTCAACCGGATAATTTCTATATCTAATAGCAATCCCAAAACTGCACCTCGTTGATACACTTGACCGTAGTGTACACCATATTTTTTATCAAAAATATTTTCACTCATTTCAGTAAAAGACATTTTCTTTTCTGGAAATCTTGCTGCGCTTTGAATTTTACTACTCATTTTATCTGAAAAGAATTCCAGTGGAGAGATCAAACCAGACTGAACCATGATTAGATTTGCAAAATATTCAGTTATACCTTCGTATAGCCATAGGTGTTTAGACATTTTCGGATTTACATAATCGAAATCTCCTATATATTCGCTATGGAGATTCAACGGTGTAAAAATATGCATAAATTCGTGTAGTGCAACTCGCTTAATCAATGATGTATACGAAGTATCACCAAAATCTGTTAAAACAAAAAAAGATGAATTTCCATGCTCCAGTGCCCCACTTCCAAATAATATAAAATTGTTTAAAACAGACTTAGCTTTTTTTATCAATCCAACTTCTTTCGATCGCAGGCTATCCATAAAATCCTTTCCATCTCTGATATACATTATGAAATGGTATTCACTTACAGGCAGAGAATCAGTAAACATTGCTACTGCCTCCATAGAAGGTTGAATTTCCTTCTTAATCACATCTGCAAAACCTTTTTCTCCATTTGAATGGTATGATTCAATAAATACCCTTGTATTAGCAACCGTGAAAGTGGATGTATCTGGTGCAGAAATCATGATGGGACAGTCAATTAAGTGATGATAGTCTCGGGCATTAAATGTGATACTTTGTTCAAAATCGTGCGAAATGGGTAATGCCGAATAAGACTTCATACCATCGGGTTGATTTATGGTAAGGCTTACGGGAACATCCTCCAAACTGTCAAAAAATCCAAACCATCCAGATGCATTAATTACAAAATTTTTATCTTTTTCTATATTTGTACCACCCATGGGCCAAATTCGTCGCATTGCCTTGGGATGATCCCAAGTATCGTTAATCCAATAATGAATAGATGTTAAATCTCGTGCATTGATAATTTTAAATATGTTTTTTCCGATCTTTTCATGAAAAAGAACATTCCCTTTTGAATCTTGCGGATTAATGGATTCAATCATTTCACCATAATCCAATTCTTTATATGTACCCGGTATAGTTTTTGGGAAATGAAAAATGACAGTATCTTGATTTAGACCGGGGCAATGAAGATGAATATAAACCTGATCATTCTCTACTTCATTTAAATCAATAGAATATATATATTGATCTAAAATATAGTCTCCTGTTGGCTCGTAGTCTAGCTCTGGTAGAATAGATGAAGGAGAACTAGATGAACATCCAGAAATAAAAATTAGGGTAAAAATGATTATAGACAGATTATAACCTATTCTCTTTCCACAATAATAACAGACAGAGCAAACAGAGTATAGAAATTTAAACTTCATCCATTTTTCTTTCTTAATTGCGGGTGAATATTTATTTTTCGTTTTTACTGGAATTATTTATAGACACGCGTACTAGATTATCATCTGAATCCCTATCAACAAACTTGTTCATAGGATCAATTCCAGCCTTTATCGGTTTTTGGTCTACTATCACTTGAAAAGTAGAAATAGAATCAGTGATAAATACTTTTTCAAGATAAATTGGTACTTCTTCCATATCGCCATTTACAAGGGTTTCGCCTAAAACCCCAATTTCCAACCAATCCTTAAGTGGAGCATCAGTCTGATTACCAAGACTATCTGAATAAACTTTCTTCACTTCTACTTCCATGGTGACTTCGAATGTTCCATCTTCATTTTCTATGTAAGAAGCGCTTTTACCTTTATTTTCATATAAGGTTATTTTTTCAAATGTGTCAGTAATTAAATATTGTAAGTCATCAGACGTCTGTTCCCGTATTGTATTTATAAATTGACCAATGTGGGGATAGGGATTAGACTGATATCTGTATTTTTCAATGAATCTTCCCAACGCATTATTAAAAATATCCTTGCCAATAAAATCAGACAAAGTGTACATCATAAGCCCTGCTTTATTATAATGGATGTACGGGTGATTTTCTGTTTGTACAATGGTTGGCTCAAATTTTTGCTCTGTAAATCGTCCAGTGAGATATTTATCTAATTCGTATTTCAGGAATTTCCGTAATTGTTTCTCCCCCTTTTCTTTTGCTAAAAGTGCAACAGCTGAATACTCTGCCAGTCCCTCACTTAAAAACCCTGCACCCTGCACATTACCTCCGCTAACCTGATGCGGCCACCATTGATGACCCATTTCATGAGCAGTGACCCAAAATGGCATATCCAAATCTTCCGGATCATCTGGATCTACATCCATAACAAATCCAATATTTTCTGAAAATGGAATCGTATTGGGAAAAGAAGCAGCATAACTCCCGTAAGGGAATTCCAATATCCGACATTGCCGATAGGGATAGGGACCATACAACTCATTGTAATATTCTATAGATTTTTTCATTCCTTCCATCAATTTATCTACATTATATGAATGGCTGGGATGATGATATACTTCCAGACTAATGCCATTCCACTTTTCTTTTAATATGTTATATCTTGCTGAAACAAAAGCGAAAAGATTGTGAATCTTTTGATCCATTTTATAATGGAAAAATCTTCGATCATTTTCTTCCCATTCTTTTTGAATATAACCTGGCGCCATGGCAATTTGATCTAGATCTGTACTCATGATAACTTCAAAATCAACCCAATCAGCATCATCGCTAAGAATTCCATGTTGATTCCCTTCCGGGTCATCAAATTTTCTCATTCTATCCTGCTCTTCCGAAAGGTCATGCTTTTTTCGGGTACGTTTATCTGCTAATTCAAGACCGGAATTATATCCAAATGTAGGGAACAAATCGCCACTCCATATCATTGTTCCATTTTCAATAACTGTTTGGCTTACCCCGCTGTTTGAAAATCCAGTTCGTTGCCTAATCCCTTCAAATTCTAATGAAAATTCATCCCCGGGGAGAATCGGAGGATCAAAGATGAATATATTCCATCCGTAAGCACTATCGGTAAAAGTCAGTTCGTTAGAGCGTGACCATTCATATTTAGTGTAAGGTGCCCGACGATTGAAGTTTGAATGAATTGTATCAATAATGGTATCTGTTTTATTTTTCATCCTATAAATACCACTAAACTCAACCCTAGCTTCTTGAGGATAGATATGGACCTCACCGCTGACACCAGTTATTTTTGGTTTTGGAACACCCTTATATTTTTTATATGTCTTCTCATAATTTGCGGATCTTTTTTCCCAATAAGCAGATCGGTGGTATTCATTTAAAATATTTGTGTTATAAAAAATGAAACTTCCAAATCCAATGAATAATACAGTAAACCCTAAAAGCCCATTCTTCATAGCAGGTGTTAATCGTAATCTCGCATTTGTGGAACGAGATTTAAAATTGCCAGTAAGTCCTCTATTCCAGAATAGATTACTAATGAGAGCCAATAATACAGCAAAAGATCCCCAATATAGTTTATACCATAATAAGCGAAAAATATAGGGTTCAAAACCATTCATATCAGAATAGGGGGCACCGGAACCGGAGCTATAATGGTACAATGTATGATCTAGTCCAAACTGCCCGGAAAACATGCCAAATAAAAAATATAGAATCATTATAAAATGACCGATATATTTATGGTTAACAATTGTCTGGATGGAAAAAGCTAAAACACATAATAGAGTATAATCTGTCCAATCCAAAAGAAAGAGCTGTTTGAAATAAAGATGAACCTCATAGTCGTAAAATCCCCGCCAAGTTTGTATACCTAAGCCAATAATCATCAGCACAATAAGCATAATCCCTGGAATTAATATCAACGAGATTAATTTTGAAACCATAGGAATCCAATTTGGGATCGGTAGAGAATCCATAATCTGATCAGCTTTTAACTCACGTTCACGCCAAATTATTTGTCCCGCGTAAAAGGTAATCAGGATTAACATAAATAATGCAAAAGATCCACTCAAGACCAAAACAACATCATTAGTTGTGGGTAGAGTATCAACACCATACATATCACCAATTGCCTGCTGATTTAATAACAAAAATCCAGCAGCTGTACCTGCGATTGCAATAAAATAAGGGTCGCGAAAGGCTCGTTTTATTTCAATAATTATTTGTGTTTTGAATTGGATCCAAAGCGTGACTGTATTAAAAATAGGTTTTGCATTTATAAATCCGCCTCCAATAACAGACTCTTCTATGGGGGCAATACCCTTTTCTTTTTTCTTTTTAGATTTTCCTGGCTCGGAATGTTTAAAATCAAATTTCCAAAGGCCAATGCCCAAAAAGATAGCTCCCACACCAAGCCAGATTAAACGATTTAAAATGATCCATTTCGTCATTGGAACAAAATTATTATTTTGTTCAACTGGTGTCCAGTAACGAGCAGCATCGCTTACAGCTTCTGAGCCAAATGGATCCAGTAGAGCCGCAATCCAACGTGTTTCAATATCTGAAACAAGATTACCAGCAGTAAGATAACCAAATAATAAAATAACAGAAGCCATATAAGTTGGCAACATTCTCCGAGTTAAAATTGCGAGAGAAAACAATAATGCGCCAACCATAAATACATTGGGAATGATCAATAAAAGGAAAGGATGTAAATACGCCCAAATAGAAAAAGGGCCAATGGCATCCTGATCTAAATAAGGCATTAAAAATCCAAATAGCATTCCAAGGGTAAATCCTAGCTGAATGATAAGTGTCAATACCAATGCACCGGAAAAACGGCCAAAATAATAGTGTGTTGGTTTGATTGGTTTTGTAAAAAATAGAGGATGAGTATTGAATTCAAAATCGCGGTAACCACTATTCCCAAAAATAGCTGCAGCTACTAAAATTCCTATGATGCAAAAAACGTTTTGAATCATGGCAATTACCAGTGGAGCATTTAAATTATTATTGGCATTACCAACAATAATCCGCGCATTTGTAAAGGCCCCGCCTAAAATATTGATAATAAGAAAAGCTAGTCCAAAAAAAACAAAGAAATAAACAATTACTGATGTTTTATTCAGACCAAGACGAATTTCAAAATTAAGAATATGCTTCCACATTTTATTTAGTTCCATCAATTTGAAGTCCGTGGATAGTAGCAAAATATAAATCTTCGATTTCAGGAGTTGCCTGTTCAAACCCGTTTTCTAAATGTGACTCGCTAAATACCCGTACCTGAACTTTTCCTAAATATAATCTGGATGAAATAACTTCATTCTCCTTTTCAACATTTTCTAATTCTGATTTTTCAACTAAACCTTTCCAAACTTTCCCTTCCATCTTTTTGATTAATTGGATGGGCTCTCCCGTAATTTCCACTTCCCCATTTAATATAATAGCCATTTCATTACAAAGGTCACTTACATCATCAACAATATGAGTGGAAAGAATTACAATTACATTTTCACCAATTTCACTTAAAAGATTATGAAACCTATTTCGCTCCATAGGATCCAACCCTGCTGTTGGCTCATCCACAATAATGAGTTTTGGATCTCCTAATAGAGCTTGAGCAATACCAAATCTTTGTTTCATCCCTCCTGAGTAAGTTCCCAATTTTCTATCTTTAGCTTCCCAAAGATTTGTTTGATGTAATAATGACTCCACAACTTCTTTTCTCTGCTTAGAATTTGTAATTCCCTTCATTACAGCCATATGAGATAGTAAATCAGAAGCTGAAATTTTCGGATATACACCAAATTCTTGTGGCAAGTAGCCAAGAATTTCACGTAAGGCTTGCTTATCTTTCGCCACATCAATATCACCTAAAGTGATAGATCCATTATCAGAACCCTGTAACGCAGCAATAGTACGCATTAGTGTAGACTTCCCAGCTCCATTCGGGCCCAACAGTCCAAACATACCATTTCCAATTTCAATAGAGACATTTTTAAGTGCTTCCACACCATTATCATATGTTTTAGAAATATTTTGAATTGACAGTTTCATGGTTTCCTCTTTTTAATTCAATTCATTGAAAAAATACTTTAACCTCAATCAATCTTTTTCGATTCTTTCATAATTTTCTGGAATAACAAAAAAACCTGTATCCACCGGTTCAGCATACAATTCCATTATTTCAAACCCTGCGGTGAATTTAGGATCATCACTTTCTTCGTAGGCTACAAAATTTATTTTAACAGCATAGCCGTCAATGGGATCTAACGTAGTCAGTGTATCCATAGCTTTGATAAATAAATTAGATGAAAAATCAAATTGCTCAAATGCTGTGGTATCAGGATTAGGATTAAATTTAGATTTGACTGAAAATTTCAAAGAGTCAGACATTTTCATTAGTGGGAGCTTATCCACAAACCATTCTTCAAAAACCATTCTTTTTTCACTGAATGAAATGGTAGTAATCCATTTTTTTGTTCTAAAACCATGAAGGAATTCAATCTCCTTTCCACCAGTTCTTGTAAACTTTGGCGGTGATTTATCATCTTCGTCATCTGCGGAAAAAGAATAAGAAAATGATCTAGAATTATCTGAACTTGTATCAGGCTTTTGAAAATAAACTTCAGGAGATTGGAGCCAATATTCTTCATCATCTTTATCATACATAATTATTTTTTCTGATCCGGAAATCATCAGTTCACCGGTTTCATCATCTGCGAGCCAACTTGCGTAAAACCGATCCGCATCAATTTTTTCTTCAACTTTTAATAATCCTGGTGCAACTGTTTGATCATAAAGAACGTTCATAGGTCCTAAAACTGGTATATCAAATTGCATCTTCATTACTACCCGGACCTGGAAATCTTGTGAAGAAGAAATTGCGATAAAACAAAGGTAATTAATTATCTGCCGCATTATTATATAGGAATTTAAATGACTGAATACTGAGCAAAAAATTATACAATATTAAAAGACATTTAGATGATCCCCAGAATGGGAGTTACTACCGAACTTACTTATTGCTTTAGGATGACAAGTAAAAATCAAGTCTCCAGCTTCAACTCGACCATCTCCAAAAAATTGGTACATAATTTCTCCTTTATTCCAGATCATTCCAATGCGCTTTACTAATTATCCCTTTGATACCAGCACTGATATAAACTTCCATATATTTACTTTAATTAAATTGGGTCGGAAACTAACTCTGTAATTGTAGAATTTAAAACGAGGTATTAATGAGATATTTTATACGTAGTATAATGACAAAATTATAAAGCCCCTTGAATTAAAGGGGCTTTATATAATATGAAAATCTAATTTCAGATTTTTTGATTATTTATGAATTGTAATTACCTTACTGAAATTAGGCCAAATCATAACGATCATTGTTCATGACTTTATTCCACGCAGCAATAAAATCGCTAACAAATTTATCTTGGGAACCATCTTGTGCATAGACTTCAGCCAATGCACGTAGTTGTGAGTTGGATCCAAAAACTAGATCTGCTCGAGTTGCTGTACTTACTTTTTCACCTGTAACTCTATCAGTACCTTCATAGGTATTTCTACCAGTTGGTTTCCATTCTACGGACATGTCCAACAATCTAGAAAACCATTCATTGGTTAATTTACCTGATGTATCAGATAAAAGACCGTGTCCATCTGCACTGATTCCCAGTGATCTCATGCCCCCAACGAGGACTGTCATCTCTGGTGCAGTAAGCCCAAGCAGTTGAGCTTTATCAAGTAGCATGTGTTCTGCATAGATCTCAAAATCACTTTTATGGTAATTCCTGAATCCATCTGAATGTGGCTCTAGTACATCAAATGAGTGTTCATCGGTTTGTTCCTGTGAAGCATCACCACGACCTGGAGTAAATGGTACAGTTGCACCAGATGATTTTTCAATACCCACATTACCTGCAAGTACTATGACATCTGCAATAGAAGCACCAGTATCTGAAGCTATTCCTTCCATTATACCCAATACTCTGGATA
>CAJWHW010000039.1:0-11828 GCA_913040915.1 uncultured Fidelibacterota bacterium
GACTGTTTTTTATGCCTGTATTTTGCTCCACCATTTCCAAGGATTGTTTCCCTGTATGGTACTTTAGTTTCTTCCAAGTTGATGTCGATCCCAAAACGCCTTTTAAGCCTTTCAGTCGTTACAGTCAAATGCAATTCACCCTGGCCAGAAATAATCGTCTGTTTAACTTCACTGTCCACACGGTAGACAAAAGTTGGATCTTCTTCATGTAGAGTCGCTAAGCCAACAGCCAGTTTTTCTTCATCCCCTTTTGCAGTAGACTTAACTGCAGCATGAATATTTGGATTGGGGAAATTAATTGGGGGCATGATAACTTGTTTACCGAAGCAAAGTGTGTTGCCTGTATGTGTATTTTTCAATTTTACTACACCAGCAATATCACCGGCTGATAACTGATCAACCTGAGTTCTATTCTTCCCATTTAATATAAACATCTGTCCAAATCGTTCATTTGACTTTCTATCAGAATTATAATAATCCTTGCCTGTTTGAACAGTTCCGGAGTAAACCCTAAATAGAGATAATTCTCCTACATGGGATTCTGACATTGTTTTGAAAACCTGCATAACAGTATCAGAACCATCTAATGAAACTTCTAAATCATTTCCAGATTCATCATGAGCTTTAACTGTTTTCCTATCATCAGGTGATGATCCGTATTTCGCGATAAAATCACATACGCGGGCAACACCAATATTAGTGGTTGCCGATGTACAGAATAGAGGAATAAACGTCTGATTCTGAATAGCCTCATGGATACCACCGCGCATTTCTTCTTCAGTCAAACTTCCTTCTTCAAAGAATTTTTCTAAAAGTGTATCATCAGATTCTGCCACATATTCGATTAATTCTTCGTGTAGATTTTTAACCTGATCTTGTAATTCTTCAGGAAGTTCACCTTCTGTCATCTTACCTGATCCATCCATTTGGTAGGTAATAAGTTCAGTACGAAGTACATCTACATTCTGGTTATAACCCGGTCCTGCATTCACTGGTAACTGCATAGGGAAAACATTATTACCAAACCGCCTTTTAGCCTGAGATAATATTTCATCAAATCTTGTGTGCTCACGATCTAAACCATTTACCACTAACATTTTTGGAATACCGAATTTGGTTGCCTGATTCCACATCATTTCAGTACCCACTTCAACACCGTTCACAGCATGAATTGGAATCAAAGCAAGATCAACTACAGACATGGACCCTATTGCTTCTCCAATAAAATCGGAATAACCTGGAGTATCTATCATATTAAACTTTTTACCCATCCATTCCAAATGAAGAGGAGTAGCATGGATAGATATTTGACGTGATTTTTCTCCAGGATGGTAGTCTGAAGTTGTTGATCCATCTTCGACCTTGCCAAGCCGGTTAATCTCTCCGCCAAGTTTTAACATAGCCTCTGCTAAACAGGTTTTTCCCGAAGCTCCATGTCCAACAATTGCAAAATTTCTTATGTCAGAAGATGAATATTGTCTCATAAATCAGCCTCATTATAGTCTTAAAACGTTAAATCGAAGGGTGTGGAGTGTACGATATCACCCCATCCAAAATCAAGAAATTTTAAAGATCGAGAGAGCGAGACTCCTCTATATATGCTCTCAGTGCTGGGACCACGTATATATTGTCCAGATTATACTCTAGAAAACTATTTGCCAGAGTCTTTAGCCGATGTTCTATTGGCTTCATATTATTCACAACAATAACAGGTTCATCATTAACTACACAGTTGCCGCCGGTAAAATTACCTCTTCCCTTCAGAATTTTGACACCGAGGCGCTTTGCTAGTTCTTCAAATTCTGTGAATAATTTTTCTTTTTTCACTATATCAGATTCCGTAGGTCACTTTCCTTTAAAAAATCAACTAGTGATTTTACATTTTCAACTTTATCTCTGGGTACAACTAAAGTTGCATCTTCTGTATTGATCACAACAAGATTACTAGCGCCTACCACAGCTGTAAATTTTCCATTTGACTGAATTAGATTGTTTTTACCATCCAAAACCTTTCCTTTACCGCGGACTATATTACCATTTTTACTAGAATTAAGAACATCATACAAGGCATTCCAGGAGCCCACGTCATTCCATTTGAAATCCCCCGTGACCACATAAATATTATTAGCTTTTTCAAGAAGCCCGTAATCGATCGATTCCGCTTCAATATGACGCCAAATATCCTGGAACGGTTTTTCATTTTTTAACCTTGGTCCAATTTCTTTTAATGACTCATACAGTAGGGGCATATGCTCTTCCAAAGCTGAAAAAAAGGTGTTTACTTTCCAAAAAAACATACCTGCATTCCATAAAAAATCACCACTGGCAATAAACCTATTTGCCAAATCTTGATGTGGCTTTTCTGCAAATGTTTTTACATGATATGCACCTAAATGATCTTCATGACTTGTATCATCGTACTGGATATAACCATAGGCTGTAGAAGGGTGATTTGGCTCAATACCTATTGTAACAAGATTTTCTCCTTTTTTGGCAAGATGGAATGCAGTATTTACAGTTTTTTCAAATTTTTGGTGACCTACTATCAGATGGTCAGCTGGGAAAATACCCATGATAGCATCCGGTTCATCCTGACCAATAAGAGCCCCAACCATTCCAATAGCCGGTGCTGTATTTTTACCGGAAGGTTCAGCTATTACATTCTTAGAATTGATCCCATTAATTTCTTTTAAAATGGAATCATAAAGATCTTCCCGAGTAACTATATAAATATCAGTTACTTTTTTCATCTTTTTGAGTCGGTCAACAGTCATTTGCAACATGGACTGCTCACCTACAATCTTTAACAGTTGCTTTGGTTTATGATGACGGCTATAGGGCCAGAATCGGGTTCCGCTGCCTCCAGCAAGAATGATACATTTCATTTTATGGATTTTTCCCTAAATTAATTTGGTTCAGTTCCATATCCCAATTAGTCCGAATTTTTACTGTATCACTATATTCATAAAACCATTCGGATGAAATATAGGGTTGGACTTTCCCATGGGAATATTGATTATTCCCGTCACTATCTTGGAAAAACAAGAGTCTATAATTTCCTTCAGGAAGTTCATTCATTTCAAACATACCGGTCGAATTTACTACGGATCGATATGTGTTGGGTTCTTTTTCCATGGATATCATTTCAGCCACAACACTTTCCATACCGTTATCAATTATGGATCCAATCAAACGTCCATGTCCCTGAAATTCAGTTGTTTTAAATGAAATTACCACTAAGGAATCCTTTAATGACCTACTGTGGATTGGTAAAATTTTATCCCTGAATACATTCAAGGTATATTTAGTCTCCGGCATCCAGTTTTCTATTGGTGATAACAAACCATGCTTGGGTGAGACCCAATTTACTTCACAGGGAATTGGAATAGAATCCTGAACAACCGTAAATGGATTTTTCATATTTACTGTATCAACTAATCCCGAAAAAACAAATAAAACTGGAACAATTTTTTCCTTTTCAATAGTTAATTCAAAATTTTTTTTAGGCGTAATAACTTGTGTAAAAGAAGTATCCCTAGAAGTATCAACTTTTACTTTAACCAAACCTGTATCAATGATGGAATAATCTCCCTGCTGTAGCCCATTAGTCACAAAGGACATATACTTACTCTTCTTGAAATCTGGAAGGGTCAAATGGAGTCTCGTCCCATCCAAAGGGTCAAGAAAAGTTTCTGGAACTATCATCGCTGAATCATCTGCCATGGCTTTAATTTGGAAGGCAGACTCCCAAGTATCAATTTGATCAGTAAAAGTTAAAGTTACCCAATTTCCGCTTCGCCACTGCCCCTGAGCTAATTTGATGCTACCCATTTTATCTGGAATTTGGATATTGTGATTTGATGATTCTTTTTCATTCCCCAACTGAATAAATGGATCCCATGTCAGACCATACAATACTCTTTCCGGTACGATTGGAATACCAGATGCCGTTTGGTCTACAGCTGCTAAACGATAATTCCCATCTGATAAGAATTTAAATTCATAATGTCCGCTGTCAGAAGCATCTACAACATAATCTGGAATCCGCTGATAAAATTGAGTGAAATCTTTTTCACCTCGTAACTTCCATAATTGAACTGCTACTGCCTTACTATGGGTAACCGTCCCAGAGATTTTACCTTGATCTATTTTATCACCTGTTGAATAGGCTACCTGTATCCCCTGTGCCAAGGGAACTTTATGTTCATCTTTTAGTGTACGGTCGATGGAAATGATATAGGTTTGATCAGTTGCAAGTGAATCTGGCATTTCAATGAAAATTCTTCGTCCTTTATAAATAGTTTCCAGCTGGGGATTAAAAATCGGCAACACACGAATTGCTTTTTCGACCGAATTCTCATCAATGTATTCAGAAAAAATTAGTTCAATCCTTCCACCCTTAAATAGTACCGTTTCATTAGAAGGTATTGTTTCAATCAATTCAGGTGGTGTCTCATCTTTTGGACCGCCAGGCGGAGCCTGTATAGCTGCACAGGACATAAAAATCAACATCCCTAAAATCAAAAATACTATTTTTAACATATGAATTTTTAAAATCAAAAAATACATCTCTGCTTCTTTAGATACGATCTGTTTAACTCATACTTCATCCCAAATTTACTGGAACTTCTTCATTATATGTCATTTCTGTTTCAGAGACATTTAAGGTAATACACCAAACATGTACCCCAGCGACATGGGCATCTAAAACTGCCCGAGCCAATTTTGGATCTCGCCGCCACATTGGCTGAAATGATTTAGCATCAGGGCGCTGGCAAACGAATAAAATCCCAGCACGCCCCCCATTTTCAACCAGTGTTTTTAAAGCAAGTGCGTGCTTCGCTCCGCGCTCAGTAACTGCATCGGGAAATTGAGCAATACTATTTTCCACAAAAGTTACTGATTTCACTTCTAGAAAAAAATCACATCCCTTTGGATCTTTTAACAAGAAGTCAAATCGATGACTCCCCATCGAGATTTCAGGTTTAACCAAGGTAAAATCATTAAAAATAGGAATTTCATTTTTCTGCAATGCTTCTTTCACAAATTGGTTTGGTAATGTAGTGACGAGAGAAATGAGTTGACCTTCCTGTCGTACCATAATCGTGGAATATTTGGTTTTTCTATCTGAATTATTAGGTGCAGGTCTGACAAGGAGTTCTGCACCAGGAATCAGTAGCTCTTTTAAGCGACCAGGATCTGCCAGATGGCTTTGATATTTTTTGCCCTCGATTTCTACAATGGTTATAAATCGATTAGGACGCTCAATAAATATTGCTTCTAAAAGTGGGCCTTCTATTTTCATCAAACCAGTGGATTAAAATGCCGCAAAGTTTACAATATTTTCTAATATTTTTGTGGGTACATATTAAAGTATTAAAATTTTCACATAAAGTATATTATTTTGTTAATTCATAATTATTACGTATTTTATTCGGTATATTTATTATTTTATAGCAGTTTTTATGTTTTTAGACCCAAAAGACAAACAACTCATTGATGAGCTTCAAGTCAATAGTCGCATCACTAATGCAGAATTGTCCAAACGCGTGGGGCTTTCTCCTTCCAGTACACTTGAACGAGTTAAAAAATTGGAAGCCAGCGGACTCATTGAGAAATATATCACGATGCTTAATCCCAGGATGGCCGGTTATTCCTGCTTTACTTTTGTGGAAATCAAATTAGCCAGACACGGGGAAACACCTGTAGAAAATTTCTTCAAATCTATTGCCAATATCCCAGAAGTACTGGAATGTCATCACATCACTGGCGAAGCTGATTTCCTATTAAAAATAGCTACCAGAGATATACCGGCTTATGAAGAACTAATCCTTCATCAATTATCTGCCCTGCCTAATGTTCAAAATATGAAAACATCTGTGGTTTTATCCACATTTAAAAATGAGACTAAGTTAGTTTTATAGTATGCCCCTCGTTCCATCATACATCCAGAAACTATCTAACTACAAACCTGGTAAATCTATTTCGGAAGCTCAAAGAGAATTAGGCATTTCTGATTTTATAAAACTAGCTTCGAATGAAAATCCACTTGGCCCATCACCAAATGGGATACAAGCAATTCAAGATTCACTGAAAAATATTCACCGCTATCCCGATGCAACCGGGTACAAACTACGAACAAAATTAGCAGAGCGCTTTCATGTAAAGCTAGACAATGTGGTTTTGGGTGCTGGTTCGGAGGGAATCATGTCCACTATCATGCGGACATTTCTCTTAGGCGATGATGAACTCATTAGCGCAGCCAATTCATTTATCGGATTTCGCGTATTAGCTAATGCATCCGGAAGGCGTGTCCATTGGGTACCTATGAAAAATTACCACTACGATCTGGAAGCCATGGCAGACAAAATTTCTGATTATACCAAAATTATCTATATTGCTAATCCAGATAATCCTATGGGGACAACCATTACAAAGCAGGAATTTGATGAATTTTATAATTATGTTCCCAGACGGGTGCTAATCATCCTAGATGAAGCATACTATGAATTTGCAAGTGATTCACCTGACTATCCAGACTCTATGAGTTATCGTTATGACAATGTGATTACGCTTCGGACTTTTTCCAAGGCTTACGGATTGGCTGGCGTTCGGATCGGTTATGGCTTTGCTCATGATGCACTGATTCAAAATTTAATGAAAGTAAAAGTGCCCTTTCAACCTTCTCTGTTGGCCCAGGCTGCCGGATTAGCGGCTTTAGATGATAAACAATTTTTAAAAAAAACATTAAACGCAAATCAAACAGGCATAACCTATTTGAAAAAAGAATTTAATTCTCTTGGAATTGAACAAATACCATCAGCAGCTAATTTTATTACTACTGTATGGAAAAATGAAAAACAAGCATCCAAGTTAACCAATTCTTTACTTAGGAAAGGTGTCATCGTGCGGCATCTTAAAGGATTCGGTTGGTCAAATTGTATTCGTATTTCTGTTGGACTGGAACCAGAAAATCAAAAATGTATTAAAAGTTTAAAGGAAATTCTATGAGCGATTTACCTTATAAAATTAACGGCTTCAACCATTGTGAACTCTATGTAAGTAATGCGAAACAAACTGCCTATTATTACCGCACCACAATGGGGTTTCAGCCTGTCGCTTTTCGTGGTTTGGAAACAGGTAACAGAGAAAGTGTCAGTTATGTATTGAACCAAGATAGGATCAATTTGGTAATAACATCACCATTAGAAAAAAATACTGAAATTGGTGCCCACATTGACCGTCATGGTGACGGGATGAAGGATGTGGCGTTTACTGTTAATGATGCTGAATCAGCCTGGAAGACATCTATCCAGCGCGGTGCAGAAAGCGCCTTTGAACCACAAGAGATTAAAGATGATAATGGCGAAGCTGTTATTTCTGCCATCCACACATTTGGTGATACGATACATTCTTTTGTAGAAAGAGAAAACTATAAAGGGGCTTTCCTTCCGGGATTTGAAACAAACGATTTTGGGGTTATAACACAATCTACAGGGTTAGTTCATATAGATCATATTGTTGGCAATCAGCCGGATGGTGAGATGAAGTCGGTTTGCGATTTTTATGAAAAAGTATTCGGTTGGCACCGTTTCTGGAGCGTGGATGATAAAGATATCAATACCGAGTATTCTGCATTAAGATCAATCGTCATGGCTAATGATAATGAAATTGTAAAAATGCCGATTAATGAACCTGCAGATGGTTTGAAAAAATCCCAGATTCAGGAATTCATTGATTATTATGAAACGGGCGGCATACAGCACATCGCACTCTCTACAAAAGACATTATTGCTACAGTACGTATGATGAGGAACAACGGTGTTGATTTTTTACCCACACCCAAATCTTACTATGAAAATCTCACAAATCGCATAGGCAAGATCGAAGAAGATATTTCTGTCTTAGCAGAATTAGGCATTCTGGTGGATAAGGATGAAAATGGATATATGCTTCAAATTTTTACACAGCCACTGCAAGATAGACCCACCATGTTTTTTGAAATTATTCAGCGGAAAGGGTCAAACAGTTTTGGGAAGGGGAATTTTAAAGCTTTATTTAAATCTATAGAAAGGGAACAAGAAAGAAGAGGAAATTTATAAATGAAATTTGTAACCTATACACTTGCTGACAGTTCACAACCGAGATTCGGATTTAAGAAAGACGAATACATAATTGATGTAATTCGGGCAGCTGTCTGGGCCAATGAAAATAACGGTGATATCAGTTTTCTGGAAATTCCAACCACATTGAAACGTGCTTTAGAAAATTGGGATGAGAATTTTGCCATATTGAAAGAGCTAAATTCATTTCTACCGGATATAAATATTCATTCCCATTCAGATGGTGGAAAATCCATTGCTGTATTAGAAAAGGATGTGCAACTACTGTCTCCTATTCCCAATCCCCAATCATTCAGAGATTTTTATGCATTTGAACAGCATGTCCGTTCCGCTCGCAAACTTCGGGGCTTAGATATGCATCCTGACTGGTTCAAAATCGCCATTTTTTATTTTTCCAATCCAGCTGCATTATACGGACATGGCGAGGAAATACCTTATCCGAAAGGAACGAATGAATTGGATTTTGAATTGGAGTTTTCAGTGGTGATTGCCAATGGAGGCTCAAATATTTCTGCTGAAGATGCCGATAGGTATATTGCCGGTTATATGATTTGCAATGACTGGTCAGCTAGAGATCTTCAGCGGGAAGAGATGGCCATGAGCCTCGGCCCTGCGAAAGGGAAAGATTTTGCATCCAGTTTCGGACCATATATGGTAACGCCCGATGAATTGGAAGATGCTGTGGATGATGAAGGAAAACTCCACCTACGTATGACTTGCCATGTGAATGATAAACTCATTTCTGATGGTAACACTAATGATTTGTATCATCCATTTACCAAAATGATTGAAAGAGCATCCATGAATGCAAAACTGCTTCCCGGCGATATTTTAGGTTCCGGTACTGTGGGTACAGGCTGCATCCTTGAGCTACGGCCAGAAAATACAGGCGGCTGGATCCAAAAAGGAGATGTGGTTTCCATGGAAGTGGAACGATTGGGTGTTTTAGAAAATAAGATTGTGTAAAATTTGTACTAAAATAGAAAGGTCACAGAGAATATAAATATTGTTTCAACCAAATTTTCAAAAATCTATATTTAAATAATATGCCATTTTATCAAAAAAGAGGAGCAATCCCAGAAAAACGCCATATCCAGTTTAGGGATAAATCTGGAAACCTTTACTGGGAAGAACTCTTCAGCCGGCAAGGCTTCAGCCACATGTATTCCAATGCGTACCATATCCATCCACCAACGGCAGTGGAAGCGGTTGGAGATCTGAAAACAATCAATCTTATTTCAGTAGATCAAGCACACCAGCATCGCCACATCCGGACTGCAAATGTTGATTCCAAGGGTGACGCTATCTCAGCCCGAATATCATTATTTTTCAATAATGATATTGTCATATCCAAAGCACACGTTACAGACTCCATGGCATCCCTTTATAGAAATGGAAATTCAGATGAAGTACTGTTTGTTCATCACGGTTCCGGTTCATTTAAATCTAATTTTGGATATATGGAATTAAAACCGGGAGATTATCTTGTGATTCCACGGGGTGTTATTTGGAAAATTAATGTGACGAATGAAATGCATATCCTTATTGCAGAGTCTGCCGGACCGGTAGAAACACCAGCGCGCTATAGAAATAAATTCGGCCAACTGTTGGAACATTCACCTTTCTCAGAACGAGATATTCGAACACCTGTATTTGTGGACCCTGTTGAAGACTCAGCTATAGAAGTGGAAGTGAAACTCAGAAATGGCATCCAGACCTACGGCTATCAACATCATCCCTTTGACCTAGTTGGCTGGGATGGATACTATTTCCCATATATTTTCAATATTAATGATTTCATGCCCATTACAGGTAAGATCCATCAGCCTCCACCGGTGCACCAAACCTTTCAGGGTCACGGATTTGTCATTTGCTCTTTCGTTCCACGGTTATTTGATTATCATGATAAATCTGTTCCTGCGCCGTATGCACATAGCAATGTTGATTCAGATGAAATCCTATATTACGTAGCAGGCAATTTTATGAGCCGAAAAGGTATTGAAGAAGAATCTATTACCTACCATCCTATGGGACTACCCCACGGACCGCAACCAGGTAAGATTGAAGAATCACTAAGTGCCAAAGAGACCAATGAATTAGCCATCATGATCGATACATTTAAACCATTGAACATAACAAAGGCAGCACTGAATATAGATGACAAAGATTATCCTTATTCCTGGAAAGAATCATGATTTTTGACCCGAACGAAATCCCATTTCAGGAAACCCATAAACTCATGATCGGGTCCATTATCCCCCGGCCCATTGCCTTTGTATCCACCCAGTCTAATGATGGGAAAAACAACGTGGCTCCTTTTTCATATTTCAACGGTGTATGTTCAAAACCACCGACGATTATGTTCGCCCCTGCACGGCGTGGCTGGGATGGCAAAGAAAAAGACACACTCACCAATATTAGGGATACAGAAGAATTTGCAGTCAATATAGTTTCGGAATCTTTTGGAGAAAAAATGGTTATATGCGCTACCGATTTTGATTCAGATGTGGATGAATTTGAGATTTCAGCATTAACTCCCATCAATTCTCAAAAAATAAAACCACCCCGGGTTCAAGAAGCAAAAATCAGCTTTGAATGCAAATTGAATCAAATTGTTGAAATTGGTGATGGAAATGCAGGTAGTGGATTTGTAGTAATTGGCACCATTGTTCTTTTCCATATCGATGATGAAATTTATGATAATGGACGTATTCTCATTGATAAACTGGAGCCCTTGGGAAGGCTTGCAGGTAACTGGTACTCGCGCCAAACACAGACAGTAAAAATAGAACGTAAGATTAAACCGGATTAATTCAACGCCAAAAACAAAAAAGCCACATATTTAGGGCTTGTTGAAAAATTAGAAATATTAATTGTATAACTAAGTAAGCCTCTAAATTTTTTATATGAAGACTGAACTAGAAAAAAAAATTTATCAAGCACAGTGCATCGGCAACGTGGAACCAATTGAATATATGATTCCCTACCCTTCGATGCGGTCTCTCATTGAAGGGCAAAATATCAAATTTTCCGAACAGATAATTTTTAATAATCCACGAATAACTAATTTACAATTTTACCAAAAAATTCAGCAAATAGCTCATTGGCTGGATTCACTGGGTTTCCAGCCAAAAGAAAGAATCATTTTATCTGAACTGGGATTTCCACAAACTGAGATTGCACTATTCGGAATTTGGCATTTCGGTGCTGTTGCTGTTTTACCTGGAGATGAATCTGTAACGGAAGTAAAAATGAAAACAGGTACAGAAAATATGATTCCAGAAAATATAGACCTATTTGACACAATTGATAAATTTCCAACTGAGTTTGATCCAAAGTATAAACCTTTATTGGATGATGAAGCGTTGGTTACATTTGAAAAAGCCATTGGGATACGCCTTTCCCATTACAATTTACTGGTAAATACAAACTCCATCCAGAAGGCCATTAGCCTAAAAAGCCGGACACTGTTTTACTGTACACTAGAAGAAAAAACATCCTCGTGGGTGGTACTAAAGGCAATTTTACCCATTTACTGCGGGTGCATAGTTGATCAGGATAATCCTGAATTCACTATTGGGAAATCTGGGTGCACTTTCAATATTCGTACAGATTTGAAAAATCATAACCAATTTTTGGAAAATGAACTAGCCATCTGCCCAGAAAATGCTGCTGTTTTATCCATTAATCAGTCACCAGTTCATT
>CAJWHW010000040.1:0-11804 GCA_913040915.1 uncultured Fidelibacterota bacterium
TAATCCCGATGAGATTGGATTTCACGTCCAAGGAAAACTTCTTCATTTTTTTTTACCGAAAGTCATTGGTCCGAGAAGATCACTCATACCCCATTCAGTTATCATTTTTCGGGCAATCTGAGTAGCCTGTTCAATATCATTTCCTGCGCCAGTTGTCATTTGATTGAAAATAAGCATCTCAGCGCTTCGACCTCCCATTAGAATCGCTAATCTTCCTTCCACATAATTTCGAGTGTAACCATGTTTCTCATCCATGGGTAATTGCATTGTAACGCCAAGGGCCCTTCCTCGAGGTATAATAGTAATCTTATGGACTGGATCTGCACCTTTTGTTTTTATCGCAACAAGGGCATGACCTGCTTCATGATAAGCAGTTACTTCTTTCTCTTCATCTGATAAGATCATGCTTTTCCGTTGCACACCCATCATAACTTTATCTTTTGCTTCTTCAAAATCAGCCATATCAATTGACTTTTTTCTTTTTCTTGCTGCAAGAAGAGCTGCTTCATTAACAATATTTGCAATATCTGCCCCAACCATTCCGGGAGTGCCTTTTGCTAAGGATTCAAGATTAACTTTACTGCGATTAATTACTACTTTTTTAGTGTGAACTTTCAATATACCAAGACGGCCCCTATAATCTGGTATATCCACCACAATTTGTCGATCAAAACGTCCAGGACGAAGTAGCGCTGGATCCAAAACATCAGGGCGGTTGGTTGCTGCGATAACAATCACATTTTGTGAATTATCAAAACCATCCATTTCAACTAAAAGCGCATTTAAAGTTTGTTCCCTTTCATCATGTCCACCGCCAATTCCTGCGCCGCGCTGTCGGCCTACTGCATCCATTTCATCTATGAATATAATACAGGGAGAACTTTTTTTGGCTTGTTCAAAAAGATCTCGAACACGGGAAGCGCCCACACCAACAAACATTTCTACAAAATCAGCGCCACTCAAACTATAAAATGGAACAGCAGCTTCTCCTGCAATAGCCCTAGCTAATAAAGTTTTTCCTGTACCAGGGGGGCCTACAAGCAAAGCACCCTTTGGGACTTTAGCACCAAGCTTTTGGAATCGTTTTGGATTTTTAAGAAAATCAATGACCTCTTTTAATTCTTCTTTTGCTTCTTCACATCCTGCTACATCTTTAAATGTCACACGTGGTTGATCAGAAGTCCATAGTGCTGCACGACTTTTCCCAAATTTGAAAATACCACCGACTCCTCCAGCACCACCCTGCATTCTGCGAATCATAAAAAACCAAAATCCAATCAATAGAATCCATGGTAACATATTTAAAAGATAACTAGTCCAATCTATTGTTTTTTCTTTAAAGGTGTAGTCTAATCCTGCAGCATCCCATTCATCTCTATCTTCTCTTTCAATAAATGGTAGAGTCAATTTAAAATGGGTCACATCACTTAATGGACCGATAGCTGTTTCGATTGTCTTTGGAATTTTGAATTCACCATGAAAAACATTACCCATAATAGTAGCTTTTCCAATTTCACCATTCGCTAAATATTGTCGGTATTCAGTATATTCAATTTCTACTTCTTTTTTTCCGGATTCAGTCAATATTCCGGAAATGTAAACTGCACCCAGAATAATCATTAACCATACAAGACTTGTCTTACCAGCACGCTTCCAGTCAAACTGATCTTGTGGCTGATCCGGGTTTGGCTTTTGTTGATTCCCTTTTGGTGCATTTTTTTGATTTTGCATTTTTAAAATTTCCTTTATGATTGAACTGACTCAACATCTAAATGATAAACGCCGTCCAAATGTCTTAACTTTTGATCAAAATCCAACCCATATCCTACAACAAATTCAGGTGAAATTTCAAATCCAACAAAGTCTACAGGAAAGTCCATCACCGCGATATCAGGTTTTATCAAGAATGTGGCAATTGAAACTGATTTAGGAGACGCACCCTGTATTCTTTCCCGAAGAAAGCAAATAGTATGTCCAGAGTCAATAATGTCTTCAACTAAAATTACATGTCTATTGGTAACATCAGCTGATATATCCTTAATTAATTGGATTGTTCCAGTTCTTTTGGTGCCAACGTAGCTTTTGACTTTTATAAAATCTACTTCACAATCAATTGAAACAGCTCTTAATAGATCAGCCATAAACATAAAACTACCATTTAATACACCTATAAATATTGGGTCTTTTGCTGAAAATTTTCCAGAAATTTCCATTCCCATTTCTTTTACACGCTTCTGAATCTCTTCAGCTGAGATAACTAATGTTTTTTGTTGATCTATTACATTCACTTTTAAAGCAGACTCATACTTAGATTGACAGTTACTTTTGTATCTTTTGTTAGTTTAACCCAATCAGCAATCCGTTTCCCGCAAACCCATATGATTTGACCATTAGCTGTAACAACTGCCTGTGAGTTTTTAGAAAAACGATCTACCTTTTCATTAATGAGAAAATCACTGATCTTTTGATGACCTTTCATACCTAATGGCTGAAAAAAATCTCCTTCTTTTAAGTTACGTATTTCTAATTCCAGGTTTTTTAGAACAGACCAATCCATTTTCTCTTGATTTAATATTGAATCTGATCTTTCAGGATCCCCAAAATAAACTTCATATTTGTATTTATCAAATTCAACAGGCTGATTTGGAATAAGCTTCACTGTCCTAGATCTAGAGTTTATTTTCTCTTTTTCACCAATAATAGATTTCCTATCCCTTAATAATGACCAACCATTTTTCAAAGATATTTGATTTCCAATTTTATCTTTTTGTAAAAAAGAATATAACATTTTTATTCTATGTTTTGACCATAGCTCATTTTCATTTTCTGATGTCAAAATTTGAATCAACCTTATTTTTACCATTTTTGGTAGGCTTTTGAAATCTTTTAATGAAATTTCGATCCGTTTATCAGATTGTTGAACTTTTGGCAAGAGAGTTTTACAGATTAAATAATCCAGTCCTTCCTTCCAATCAGAGAAATGATTCGCAGACTCATGGATTCCCATAATGATATTTTGAAATTCTGCTTCCCAAGGTTTTACAACCTTGTGACGTATAAAATTACGGGGTATTGAAATATCCATATTTGTAAAATCTTCTCTAAATGGAATACCAGCCTTTTTTACAAATTCAGTCAATTCTTTTTTTCTAAAACCCAATAAAGGACGAATTATATTATTTCGTTGTTTTGCAATACCTCGCAATCCTGCAATACCCGATTTTTTTGATAGATTCATCAGAATTGTCTCTGCTTGATCGTTTCCATGATGTGCGGTCATAATCCACCGACAATGTGATATTTTGGCGGTATTTTTCAAAAATGAATAACGCTCTATTCTTGCCCATTGCTCTACACTTTCTCCTTTATTCATTGTTGATGGATCCAATTGTTTAGAATAAAAAGATAGTGAAAAATAGTCACAAATATTTGCAACAAATTTTTCATCCTTTTCAGAATTAGATCTTAACCCATGATTGACATGGGCAATTTTAAGGTCAAACAAATTAATTTCATTTATTATAAAAAAAAGTGCCATTGAATCCAGACCAGCAGAAACCGCTAAAAGAATCCCATCACCTTTATTTAAATCAGCAAAATTATTCAATTCATTTTGAATACGAGAAAAGATCGGATCAGATTGTATTAAATTTTTTCTAAAATTTAGCAATTCATTCATTAATAATAATTTACCCGATTTAATAATGGAATCAAAAATGGGTTTTGAGCCATTTCCTGATTTAATGTTGTATTTGAACCATGACCAGGATGAAGTATATAATCAGTAGGGATTTCGCTCATTAATTTGACCAAACTATTACATAATGTATCCCAATCACCCCCAGGAAGATCTGTCCTACCTACAGACCCTGCAAAAATTGTATCTCCTGTAAAGACGTGGTTTTTTATTATAATACATGTTCCTCCAGGCGTATGGCCAGGAGTTTCAAGCAATTTTATTTCAAAATCTCCCAGCTTTAATTCTTCATTTTCAAACCAATGATCAACCTTGGGCGTTTTTTTTGGTATCATTCCAAAAAAGGCACAGTCACGTTCATATCCATCTAGTACTGATTTTTCATCGGAATGAAGGTAAAACGGAACTTGGTAATGGGATTTTATTTCTGACACACCACCAATATGGTCCAAATGAGCATGCGTATTTATTATCGCAATTGGATCAAGGTTGTATTGATCAATTAAATGAATAATTTTTTCTGGGTCATCTCCAGGGTCAATTACTAGACAAGATAGTGAAAGGTCCTGTCTAACTAAATAGCTATTTTCTTGAAATGGGCCTGTCGTAACCCGCTCTATGGTAAGTTTCAAATGTTATTAAAAATTAAAGGAGATAAACACTGAATTTTATCTTCATATGAGTGAGGATAAAGCATCCATTCTGCGGCAGAAATGGAACTTAAGATTGAATTCCCATCTTGTGGTGTAAAACAAAATCCGGTAATCTCATGGTCATTTCTCACATTTAATGATTGCTCCACAACAACAGTTTGGTTCATGATACGTCCATAATGTCCATGGTCACGACCAAAAGAAAAAACGGTACTGGTCATATCTTTACTAGTCATGGCAACATGGTCATTTGCATGTAATCTATCCTTCACTGATACTAATGATGTCGGTTCCTTTACTTTTAATGTAAACCATAAAACGTGCATATACTGACTATTAACTTTCATAGCAGATGAAAATAAATTCAAATCTAATCCCAATGTAGCAAAGAGACCTGCTGCATCAGCTGCATGGTGTGAACCATATTTTTCATCACCATGACTTCCAACCTGAGGAGCAGGAATAAAACTTCCTAACTGACTTAAATCATTTGCCCGGCGTACGCAAACATACTTTCCTTCAATTAAATTTTCAGGGTCTTCGGATAAAGCCAATGTTTTCGTAATACAACTAATATTATGAGTATTGCATGAAACTATTTGAATAAACTTCTCTGATGCATTCAAAGCTGAATCATTAATACCACGAGCGTATTTTTTCCCAAAACCATCTTCACTACCTTGAGCTAAAAACCCTCTGACAGAATCAGAAAATTTTTGATAGTATTTAACTTTATTTTGATGGCTCACTCCCTTTGGAGTGCAGTCGATCACTACTGTGCAACGACTGATAGATTCTTCAGTCTCGAAATCAGCATCCATCCCTAATTTTTTAAATTCTTGTTCTCGTCCTTCATCTACTGATAAACGAGCCCCCCGTTTCAATAGATTAATAACTTTAGTTCTTTCACTCCGATGTGCGGAATTTTTATGGAAGGATACTTCATCAATACCCAATTGATCCCTGTAATCACATAATAAACCAATCAAAGGTTCACCAATAGTTCCTGTACCTATTACGTGAACAATCTTACGTTCCATCTAAAAAAAGCTCCTTAATTAAATTTTTTTAATTGAAGTATGTGGTAAAAAAACCAAACTACAATCATACCATAAACTAATGAAATAGCTGTAATTAAATAAATCATATTCAGTTTATTAACTCTCTTTGTTTTAAAATTTCAATACGAAATCTGACCATCAAACTTGAAATAACAATAAAAGTCAAAAAAGAAAAAATTACTAAATAAGTTGGTAAGGGATTCGAACTATCAAAATATTGTCCTACTTGCGGATGCGATTGCATTTCAGGTAACCAAAATTTGACTGAAAAAAATATTAATGGGACATCCAAAAATGCAAGAATACCAACAACTGCTGCATATCTGGATACCTGTTCTGGATTTCCACCTAATTCACGTAACATGAAATATCCAAGGTATATTAGAAATAAGATTAAACTTGTCGTCAGACGAGGCTCCCATGGCCAAAAATACCCCCAAGCGGGCTTAGCCCATATTGGCCCGGTGGTAAGGACAAAAAACATAAATAAAGTTCCTATTTCTGCAAATGCAAGTCCTCGGTGATCCCAAATTTTTTCTTTAATTAAAATGAACCGAATACCTGCTAACATTACACAGAAATATAGCAGAAAAGCTGTCCATGCAACCGGGACATGGATATAAAAAATATTACCATAAACCCCCTGCGCTAAGTTGGGTGGTTCTAAAGTGATGATAATATAAATATGACATAATGCCAAAAATCCCGCAATTGCTGCATGAATCATGTTAATTCTTTTATTAAAGTATGACACTATTCTTCTACGATTCGATTAAAAACAAGGTATCCTGATAGCCCAAAAATTACGAAGAAGGTAACAAGGATTAACACCCAAAAACTCCACTCAATTATTGGTCTTTTCATGAATATATACTCTGTACATTTTGTTGCTGCAATGGTAACTGGCGAAGCTAGGGGAAATAATAAAACGGGGATTAATACATCTCTCATTCCTGCTTGCAATGTAAGTCCCGAAATAAGGCAACCAATAGCAACAATTGCCCCTGAACCTAAAAAAAGAACTATACCCAATAAAGAAAATGAAAAATCTGTAGAAATATTTAAAAATATAAAAAATGGGATAATAAATAATAATACTGCAATAAGAACAAATATCAATGCTGAGAAAATTTTTGCCAAATATACTGTTCCTCGATCAACCGGTGCTGACAACCAGCTCCATATTGCATTTTCTTGTCTTTCTAAGGTAAAAAGTCGATTAAGTCCGAGAACAGATGTAAAAAGAATAACCACCCATAAAAGACCCGGTGCAAATTTATCGATAAGAACTGGTGCAACTTGAAAGGCCAAAGCAAAAATTAATGTAACAGATAATCCAAAGATAAACATTGATGCAATAATTTCCTTCGATCGCCATTCAAGCTTTATATCTTTTAGAACAAGTGTTTTTAACATTATTTTAATTCAATAATTCTATCTGTATGCAGTCTTAGCCATTCTCGATCATGGGAAACTATAAACATGGTCTTATTTTTATTTTTCCAATCGGTAAATAGTTCATCAAAGAGTGAAATTCCATTTTCATCTAATCCAGTTTTGGGCTCATCTAACAATAGGACACGTGGAGTAAGGGTAATCACTACAGCCAACTTTAGCCTTTGAAGCATACCTTGAGAATAAAATTTTACTAATTTCCCCCCATCGTTTTTCAACCCTACTTTGGTTAATACGTTATCAATATCACCCTTTATTATGCCATAAAGTTTAGAAAGAAAATCTATATTTTCTTCACCGGTTAAACTTGGATATAATCCAACAGAATGTCCCAAATAATAGACATCTTTCCTTGACTCAGTTTTTTCAGGATGAATAATCAGGTCATCAATTTTAATTTTTCCAGAATCAATAGACATAATACCACAAATCATTTTTAATAGACTCGTTTTTCCTGAACCATTTGGACCAAATATTCCAACTGATTCTCCAGAATCAATTTTAAGGGAAAAATTTTTTAAAATAGGTGTTTTATAAAATGATTTTGTCAAATTTTCAATCTGTATGTTCATACTGATCTTTTTAATTCAGAAATAATTTCTGAAATATCTTTTTTCAATCTGTTTCGTCCAAATTCATAATCCTTATCTGTAATATTGCCAATGTGATGATCCATTTCTAATTCTTTAATCTGTCGTAAAAAAACAATTTTTTTTCGCTCCAACTCTTCTCTACTGACTAATGCAGGAATTTTTGATCTTCCTTCAAATAAGGGAAAAATAACATACCAAACCGATGTACCAAAAAGTAGAATCAGAGACAAAAGAAAAATTAAACTCATATAACCTTTTCCCTTGCAGGCCACAAACTTATAAGTGTCCCAATAACTAAAACATAACCTCCTAACCACACCCACCAAACCAATGGATTAATCATGATTTTCAAATAAGCAATGCGTTGTTCCATATCCACCCCAGAAAAAATAGAATAAATATCTTTATTTACAGTTCCATAAATGTCTAATTCACTATGGGGTTGACGTTTATCAGGATTTGGATCCCGGTGAAAATATATTCGTTTCTCCGGGTAAAGAGTAGTAACCAATTTATTCTGAAAATCCCAAACGTTAAGCCCCGCTACCCAAGCCATATGATTAGGACGTTCTTCCGGTAAAATTGAAACCAACTCAAATATATAGCCATTGAATTCCTCAGTTTCACCCTGTTTTAAAGCAAATTCGGACTCTTTGTCAAAAGCGTGACCTGAAAATCCTACGAACATAAATACTATACCAATGTGAACGATATATCCACCATATCGGCTTCTGTTCTTTGAAATTAATTTCATTAAAGCAATAAGAAATGACTCATTAAATCTATTAATTCTAGATTGGATCCCGCGTTGAAATTCAATAATGATTGCAACAAGGACAAAACCTATTAGAGGAAATGAAATTAATGTAGCATTTCGTACTCCAGCAAAAAAGCAACCTACAAATGTTAATAATGCCATAACAACTGGGATGCTGAAATTTCGAATGAAAACTTTTTTAGATGTTCTGCGCCAAACTAACATTGGGCCTACACCAGTTAAAAAGAGAAGAATTAGACCAATTGGAACATTTACTTGGTTAAAGAAAGGTGCGCCTACAGTGATTTTTTCTCCACGAATTGCTTCCGAAATTACCGGGAATATCGTTCCCCAGAACACAGCAAAACATATGACCACAAAAATAAAATTATTGAATAAAAATCCACTTTCTCTAGACGTAAATGATTCAATTCGTTTATTAGTTTTTAGAATAGGCAATCGATCTACAATTAAATAAATACAGACTAGCAGTAAGAGTGCAATAAATCCAAGAAATACAGGTCCTAAATTTGATACTGCAAAAGAATGGACGGAGGACATAACTCCGCTTCTCGTTAGGAACGTTCCAAAGATACACAATGTAAAAGTTAGTAAAATCAATATCATGTTCCAGATTTTGAGCATACCCTTTTTTTCTTGTATAATAATGGAATGTAAAAAAGCTGTACCAGTTAGCCATGGCATAAATGAAGCATTCTCTACAGGATCCCATGCCCAGTATCCACCCCAGCCTAGCTCTTGGTAAGCCCACCAACCGCCAAGTATAATACCAATACTTTGGAATAACCATGCAATCAATGTCCAGCGGCGAATGGACCTGATCCATACCGAACCTGTATCTTTTGTAATGAGAGCTGCAATAGCAAAAGCAAATGGAATTGTAAATCCAACGTAACCCAAATATAAAGTTGGAGGATGTATAGCCATGGTAAGATTTTGGAGAAGCGGATTAAGTCCATTTCCATTTACAACTACAAAATCTGCTTCTGTTGGTGCAAATGGATTCTCAACAAAGTTTACTAAAAATAGGAAGAATATCTGGATAGTCACTATCACAATGATGACCCACGGCATCAATTTTGTATATGCATTTTTGTATTGAAATAAAATAATCAAAGCATATGTAGATAACACGAAAAGCCAAAATAAAAGCGATCCTGATTGGCCCGCCCATAGAGCTGTAAATTTATAAAAGGTCGGCGTTTCTAAACTGGTATAATGCGCTACATACTTTATATCAAAATTGCTAACTAATAATTCATTTAATAATAGGAAAGTTGCAAGTATTGAAAATACTGAAACCAATACACTTGCCCGCCAACCTGCTAAATAATAACGGTAATCCTGTTGCTTTAAAAAGATTGAGAAAAGAAATATAGTAAGTGCTGCAATACCCAAGCCTAGGCTGAGAGTCACACTACCTAAGATTGGGATCATATGGATTCTACTTTATAGGAAGATTCATCCCTTAAATCACCTTCATAACGAGAAGCACATTTGGTTTGAAGTTGATCTGCAGTAAAAATACCATCAGCATACGTACCTTCTACGATTACTTCTGCAGCATCCTTAAATAAATCTGGACGTGTTCCTGTAAAATGTACTGAAACATAATTTTCACCTTGCTCCAAATGAAAATTGCATTCCAATTGATTCTGTTTTGAAATTTTAATTGTGCCTGGTGATACAAGCCCGCCTAACCGGATTCTTTCGGTTTTCTCAACTGAATGTATATCAGTTAAAGAAAGGAACCGAACCATACCTGGATTTTCCTTATCAGGATTAATGGTAACCCACCCAATCCATACACAAGATAAAACAGATAATATAATAATACTGATTGTAATTTTTTTTTGATTCATTAGTATAGATTTTTAAAAAACTGCAGATTCCTGCCATTCACCAAATTCAGTTTTCATAGCAATAACAATCTCACCTAGTGTCACATATGCTTTGGCCGCTTCAATGATCGGCGGCATGAGATTATTCCCATTTTTACAAGCTTCTCCAATTGCAAATAAAGTAGCTTGAGCTAAAGATTCATCCCTAGAATTCTTAAGATCTATCAATTTTTTTCTTTGACCTTCTCCTGCTTCTCCTCCAATCTTAAGAATGGGTATTTCGAATTCTTCACTTTCATTAACGAATTTATTAACACCGACAACAATTCGTTTTTTTTCATCTACTTTAGATTGATAATCTGATGCTGCTCTAGCGATTTCTCTTTGAAAGTATCCTTGTTCAATAGCACAAATAACACCACCTAAGTTTTCAATCTCTATAAAATATTCTTCTGCTTTTGCTTCTATCTTATCTGTTAATTCTTCTATAAACCATGATCCTCCAAGTGGATCTACCACGTTGGAAACACCAGTCTCATAAGCAATTAATTGTTGGGTTCGTAAAGCAATCTCAGCGGCTTTTTCTGTAGGAAGTGCAAGTGTTTCGTCCATGGAATTAGTGTGAAGACTTTGTGTACCACCTAATACTCCAGCGAGTGCTTGAAATCCCGTCCGTGCAATATTGATTTCTGGCTGTTGAGCAGTTAGACTGCATCCAGCAGTTTGAGTATGAAAACGTAATTTCCAGGATTTTTCATTTTTTGCACCATATTTATTTTTCATTCTCTTGGCCCATATACGACGTGCTGCACGAAATTTTGCGATCTCCTCAAAAAAGTCTAAATGAGAATTAAAAAAGAAAGATAATCGAGGTGCAAAACTATCAACGTCCAAACCTACTTTGATACCATGTTCAACATATGTAAAACCATTTGCCAATGTAAACGCTAGTTCCTGTGCTGAAGTAGACCCGGCCTCTCGAATGTGGTAACCACTAACAGATATTGTATTGAATTTGGGCATATTTTCTGTACAATATGCTAACATGTCGGTAATAACACGCATGGAAGGATTTGGCGGGAAAATCCATTCTTTTTGGGCAATGAATTCTTTCAAAATATCATTCTGGAGAGTTCCTCGGAGTTGATCCAGAGAGACACCCTGCTTTTCAGCCAATGAAACATAAAATGCCAATAAAATTATTGCCGGACCATTAATTGTCTGAGAAACTGAGATCTCTCCTAAATTTATACCATCAAATAAAGTTTCCATATCAGCCAAGGATGCTACGCTGACACCGCATTTCCCTACTTCTCCTTTGGAATAAGGATGATCTGGGTCATATCCCATTAAAGTAGGCATATCATAGGCAACAGAAAGTCCTGTTTGCCCTTTTTTTAATAAATTTTTAAAGCGCTGATTTGTTTCTTCGGGTTTACCAAAGCCAGCAAATTGACGCATCGTCCAAAGTTTACCTCTATACAGGTTTGGGTGGACTCCCCGAGTAAAAGGATAGCAACCTGGAAATCCGAGCTTTTCCATATAATCATCACTAGGAGATTCTGGAAAGTAGCATAAATCCAATTTTTCACCGGAAAGTGAATCAAAATCTGCTTCCCGAGACTTAAAAGATTTAGCATCTGTTTCCCAATGCGATAATTCCTGGTTAAATAAGTTTAATTGTTCATTCATAAATTAGGTTCAATTATTTTGCTTTTCAGTTTTA
>CAJWHW010000041.1:0-9665 GCA_913040915.1 uncultured Fidelibacterota bacterium
TTTAGCAAAAATTATTTATCAATGTGTGCATTCACTAGGAACTTTTCTTCCATCCGATAATATAGCCCATTTCCAAATGGGAACCCTTTGTTTCAGTTTAAAAATGAAATCATCCATGGCTTCAATTGCTTCTTTTCTATGTTTGGACCAAATTGATACATGTAAACTCGTTTCTCCAATACCAACCCACCCCATGCGGTGTTTGCAAAATAAATCTTTAATTGGAAATTTCTGACATATTTCATTAGCAAGTTCTGTAAGCTCTGCTTCCGCCATTCCCTCATATTGTTCATACTCCAAAGCATCTATAGCTTTTCCATTCTCTGTATCACGAACCCTGCCATTAAAAGTCAATTCGGCACCATTTCGATTCTGATGATTATTTGATGAAAATGGTGTCAATGGTCCATTAATAATTTCAATAATGACCACTTAGCCTCCTTGTACCGGTGGTATAAATGCCACTTCATCACCATCCTTCAATTCTATATGGCCCCGAACATATTTTTGATTCACAGCCACTCTTAAAAAAACCTCATCCAATTTATTTTCCCCTTGTTCACGGATTATTTTTTCAAGATCCACTATAGTTGACCCATTTTTAAGATCCATAATGATCTCATCTTTTCCTAAAGCATGTTTTACATGAGAGAAGCATTTTATTTTAATTTTAATCATAAATGAATGATTTCGGTTTTGTGACTCTTTCCATCATAAATAAGCAATTTCCCTATCAAATTAGGTTCAATCCCTACAAATAATTTCACTGCTTCCAGGGCTTGGATATTACCTATAATTCCTGGGAGCATTCCTAATACGCCTGCATTTTCACAATTATCTTCACCTGCAGATTTTTCAGGAAACAATTCCGAATAGCCAGGACTGCCATTAACATTAAATATGGATACGTGTCCTTCAAATCGAAACAATCCTCCATAGATCATGGGTATATTTTTTTTTTTAGAAATGTGATCGATTAATTGCCTGGTCTCAATATTATCTGTTGCATCAACAATGATGTCCATATTTGACATTAATCCATCAACATTCTCTTCATTCAAAAACGTATCAGTGATCTGAATAGAAGATTCCGAGTTCAGCTTTGACAATTTTTCTTTTGCCACTATTACCTTAGGTTTATAAACATCAGGTTGACTGTAAAGTGGTTGGCGATGCAAATTAGACAAAGAGACTTTATCTCCATCGATTAAATGTAAATGCCCTATTCCGGTAGTTAGCAATGATTGAGCAACTGGACAGCCCAGTCCGCCCATGCCTACAATGGCTACTTTTCCATTCAATAATTTCTTTTGCCCTGCTATGCCAATTTCAGGTAATACAGTCTGCCTTGCCCAGCGGCTCAAATCCGCTTGTTCATTATAAAATTCATCCCAGGCCTGGGCACCACCCAAAAGGCTGAAGGTGTCATCTAGGTCTTTTTCAATAATCATTCCTTCCGTGACAATTCCAAATTGACAGATCAATACCCGCTTTCCATCCATTTCTGGAACTAAAGCATTATTTGAAACAATTGGATTCAATCCAATTAGAGGGAATTGCATCCGCTGATCCGTAGGTCGAATATCAATAACAGTGAAATCATCCAAGTGGCCATTTAATTCTTTAGGCGTAATAATCATGAAATGTTCTTCCACGGTAAAACATTTACTATTATTTTGTCACCTGCATTTAAAATGCCATCTCCTGGTTCAGCACATAAAATACTATTGGCTCCTAAAGTAGATGTAAGCATGTGAGAGCCCACTTTCGATGTAGGCCGGCACAACAGTTCTCCGTTTTTAATCCAAGCATATCCAAAAAGGAATCGTTTTTTGACCGATTCTCTAGGAAAGGATTCGGTTAACGTTCCAGAAAATAATTTTGAACTTTTTTTCCCCATCATATACTCCAGGGCAGGCCAGACCCACTCCATGAATCCGATATAGGATGAGACTGGGTTCCCGGGCAAACCAAAAATTAAGGTATCCTGTCCTGTTCCAAAAAAGAGTGGCTTCCCGGGCTTTTGGGCTACTTTCCAGAAGTGTTCTTCAACACCTAATTCGATAAACACATCACGTATAAAATCATACCGACCCATGGAAACACCGCCTGAAGAAATGACCACATTACTGGTAGACAGTGCTCTTGATAAAAATTGCCGTAAAGAATCTTTTTCATCTTTGAGCACATCTCTGATAATGACTTCTACTCCGGCCTTTTCTGCCAGATCTGCAAATACAAATAAATTAGAATTATAGATCTGCCCTGATTTTAAATTATTCCCTGGCTCAACTAATTCATCGCCCGTTCCAAAAATTGCGATCTTTGGTTTTTGAGAAACGATCAATTTTTCATACCCAAACATGGCAAAGGTTCCAATCTCAGCCGCAGTAACTGATGTTCCTTTTGGAATAAGTATATGCCCTTCTGATATTTCTTCTCCTTTTTTCCGAATGTGTTTACCTACATGAGCTTCCAAAAATATTTTAATAATTGCGCTATCTGAAAATCCGCTAGTATCTTCCACCATAACAACGGCATCGGCACCCTTGGGAATAGTCGCACCAGTCATGCACTGGATACATTCACCCGGACCAATTTCAGCATTAGCAGGAGAACCGGCTGAACTTATACTCACCATTTTTAATGAAACAGGGTTCTCCTTGGAAGCACCTTTAGTATCTACCGCACGTAAAGCATATCCATCCATGGCAGAATTATCAAATCTTGGTGATGGCATTGTAGCAGTCACATCTTCAGCTAGAATACGCCCTCCGGATTCATTAAGATCTACTGTCTCATAACCTAGCTGGAATAAATGAGATTTAACAATCTTTTTTGCTTCATTAAAGGCAATCATATAAGACTTTGGATAAGGAAAATAATGGCAACAATAACAATAGTTCCCATGACCTTTTGGATGGTCTTCGCATCGTAGAAAACAGATCCAAAATAAGAACCAGTACCTCCACCAATGATCACTGCACCAATTAAGGGAAAAATAAAATCAGAATCAAAGGTCTCTCTTTGGAATCGTGCAATGAAACCCACTAAAGAATTTATCCAAATGAACATGGCCCCTGTTGCCGCTGCTTCTTTAGCTGATCCCAAACCAGACATAATTATTAAAGGGACTAAATAGATGCCACCACCGATTCCAACGGTACCTGCAATAAATCCAAGGACAGAACCTAACGCAATGATCATGATCCATTTTTGTCCGCTGGACAATTTAAATGAAAAGGTTAATTCATTAATGATGAAAATCCGAACCACCACCAATAATAGGGTAGTAATAAGGATGATTCTAAAAATGGTTTCCGGTATTACAAGTGAACCAGCCAGATAGGCCATCGGAATGGACGTAACAAGGAATGGTCCTATTAAATTTAACCTTCCATAACCTTTCCGCCAAAAATTGATCATACCAAAAAATGTCACTACTAAATTCAATGTTAATGAAGTAATAGGAATAACCATGTAACTGACACCTAAAATTGCCATTAATGCTGTATAAGCTGAACCACCTCCTAGCCCTACACTGGAATAGATAAATGAAATAAAAACAAAAAATATTGGAAGTAAATACTCCACCTAATGCCCTTGTCCTTGTATCATATGAAATGAATGAAAGATTGTTGGAATCAATACATGAAGGGCATCCTTTGCAGCCCCAGGACTTCCAGGAAGACAAATAACGATGGCATTATTCACAACACCAGCAGTCAGTCGTGAAAGTATCGCAGTTTTTATCTTCCCACGTCCATAGGCATGAAGTGCTTGTTCAATTCCCGGTAATTTAGAATCAAAAATTTGATTCACTGTTTGTATAGTGAGATCCCGTGGGCCTAATCCTGTCCCTCCTGTAGTTAGAACTAGTTCTATACCAGTATCTATCCATTGATGAATTGTTGGTACCAATTTCTCAGATCCATCTTTAAAAATAACTTGGTTAGCAACATGGCATCCTGCATCCTTAAATCCACGCTTTAAGATCAAACCAGATTTATCTTCCGCTGTTCCTGCCGCCACTCCATCACTCAATGTTATGACTCCAACCTTGGGTCTGTATTCAAATGTATAATCTGATTTGCCACCCTTTTTCCCCACCAATTTGATTTCACTGATTACCATGGTTTTATCCACAGCCTTGCACATGTCATAAATGGTAAGTGCAGCAGTGGAGACAGCTAACAAGGCTTCCATCTCTAACCCTGTCGCTTCTTTAATTTTTACAACTGACCGTATCAAAATTGCTTCCGATTGCATTTCAAATTCAATATCTACAAATGCAAGATTCAACTGGTGGCACATGGGAATAAGTTCGGCTGTTCTCTTTGCCGCTTGAATACCAGCAATTTTTGCTGTGGTAAGCACATTTCCTTTTGGCAATTTATCATCTTGAATGGCAGAAAGTGTTTCATGATTCATAGAAATTCTTCCTTCTGCTTTCGCCACCCTTGTGGTTGATACTTTATCCGTCACATCTACCATTCTTATATTACCTTTATTATCTAAATGTGAAAATTCACTCATAAGTTATCCTCCAATTTGAGTCATGGATACACGGTGAACTCTATTTTGATCCTGGGCAGCCCAGCCATCCACATGTTTATTCAGAAATGATTTTTGAATCATGGATTTGATCTCACTTTCTGAAGAACCGTTGCGGAGAGCATCCCGAAGATTGATTTCTTCCTGACTATACAAGCAGTTCAATAATTTTCCATCAGCGGTGATTCGGATTCGGTTGCATTCCCCACATAAATTCCGTGAATAGGCAGGTATCACTGCAATCTTCCCCTTGGCATTCTTCATCTGAAAAACATAATGCTCCGTACTTGATCCCGCTACTTTTTGAAGTTTATCGGTTTGTGCCTTCAGGTCTTCTAAGATATGATCTGCCTTATAAAATTTACCCGTTTTCCAGATTTGGTGCGCATCAAACGGCATTAATTCAATAAAACGAACCGTGATTTTATTATCTATAGTTAGATGGGCAAAATCCAATAATTCATCCTGATTAAAATCACGCATGGCCACCACATTAATTTTTATTGAAGGAATTTGTGATGCGATTGCCAGATGAATATTTTCCTTCACTTGTTCTACACCACTTCTTCTTGTAATGGATTGGAACCGATCTGGTTGCAATGTATCTAAACTGATATTAATTCCCGAAAGTCCCGCATTTTCCATTCTATCGAGGTAGTGATGGAGCAAAGTCCCATTTGTTGTCAAATGGACACTATCAATATCAGAGTGATTTTTTGCATGGTTCACCAATTCGGGTATATCCGGTCGCAATAATGGCTCACCTCCAGTAAAACGAATCTTTGTTACACCTAGGCTCGATGCCACAGAAATGAGTCCCTTAATCTCATCTTTGGAAAGCAGTTGACTTTTTTGACGAAATGGAATTCCTTCCGCAGGCATACAGTAAATACAACGAAGATTACAATACTCATTTACAGCTAATCGAAGGTAATGAAATGTACGACCGTGTCGATCGACGATGGTTGGATGTACAGATTTTTTTCTGCCAACTATGGACGGATGAAGTTGTGTTGTATTTTCCATTCTAATTCCAAGTCATCCCAACTTTATACTGGGAATCGGGAGCTGATGATATCGTTTCCAATATCACCGTATCGGCTACATACCATATCCTTTAGATTTAGGTTAATTAGCTAAAAGAATTTCTTTACAGATTCTATTCTAATTTAAGCATTCAACATTTGATAATACGTTGATTTTTCCTTCATTAGTTTTACAATATTATTAATCTCTTTAACAGCTTCTTCAATTTCAGCATCTGTGTTAAATCTTCCAAGGCTAAAGCGGATTGAACTATGTGCAATTTCACTTTTCAAGCCGATTGCTTTCAATACATGAGATGGTTCCAAGTTAGCGCTACTACAAGCAGAACCAGTTGAGCAAGCAATGCCTTTCATTTTATCAATAAGTGTTTCTGCATCTAATCCTATGAAACTCATATTTATATTATTGGTTAAACGATGACTTGAACTCCCATTCAATACTACGTTTGAATGGGTTGATTTTATACCATCAATAAGCATTTTTTGTAATCGAGCCAATGATTGATTTTCAAATGGATCACAAATTTCAATCGCTTTCCCAAAGCCCACAATTTGATGTACAGGCAGAGTTCCTGACCGGTGGCCAGATTCATGACCACCACCAGTGATTTGTTCCACAATACCTACTTTTGGATCCCTTTTATTTACATATAGCATTCCGATGCCTTTTGGCCCATAAATCTTGTGTGCCGTAGCGGCCAATAAATCAATATTCATTTCATCCACATCAATGGGTAGTTTTCCAAAGGATTGACTAGCATCAACAAAAAATAAAACATTACTAGCGATACAAATTTTTCCAATTTCTGTTATTGGCTGAATCGTACCTATCTCATTGTTGGCATGCATTATAGTTACCAAAACTGTATTTTCCAAAATGGCATTTTTCACATCTTCTGGATTAACTCTACCATATGAGTCAACAGGTAAAGTGGTTACATCACATCCTTTATTGGCCATGGCTTCACATGTATCCAGAATAGCTTTATGCTCCGTTGCCTGTGTTATTATATGACTTTTATTTGGATATTTATCACAAACACCTCTGATTGCCAAATTGATCGCTTCTGTAGCGCCACTGGTAAATATGATTTCTTTAGAACGGGCATTTATTTCGCTGGCTAAAATTTTTCGGGAATACTCTACTGCTTTTTTTGCCTTTCGGCCATAGAGATGATGAATACTGGCAGAATTTCCGAAATTTTCAGACAAATAAGGTATCATAGCATCCGTCACCCTAGGATCTACACGTGTTGTAGCCTGATTATCAAGATAAATTGGATTCACCAAAATTTATTTCCCCATAGATTCGCCAGAACCGCCATTTCGATGCATTACAATTTCAGACATAATGCTTAATGCAATTTCTTCTGCAGTTTGTGCGTTAAAATCTAGCCCTGCAGGAGAATGAAACTTGGTCATTAATTCAGCAGAAACATTATTTTCATTAAGATAATCTCTGATTAGTCCCGCCTTCTTTTGACTAGCAACTACAGCCACGAATGGTATCCCATGATTCAATGCACTAAAGGACTGATGGTGATCATCACGGTGGTGTGTGGCTAAAATAAAATAATCTATCGATTCACTAATTTCATCTAAATTCAATGGTTCAGTTATAATCTTATCAGCAAAAGCATACCGATCTTTTTCATCTTGCTGAGTTTGTATTAATACTTTCAAATTAAGTTTGTTTGCAAATTCAGCCAATACTTCTACAACACGTCCCATACCACGAATGAGAATAGTTTGTGTCTGGTTTTGGGGTTCAACTAATACAGTCATTATACCTCCACATGGTATACCTAATTTCATATCATCACTATCCAGATTTACTTCGATCATCCTAATTTCATTATTATTTAGGGATTCGATTACGGTCTGGCCTACACGATTTTCCACACAGCCACCTCCAATGTAGCCAACAATTCGTTTACCTTTTTCATCATAGATGGCTTTATCACCCGACTTCGCAGAAGATGATCCTTTTACTGCAATAACTGTAGCAATGGCAAACGGATAACCTTCCTGCCGCATTTTGGCCATGATTAAAAATAAATCTTTATTCAGTACCACCGTATTCATTTAATTTATCATGAGTGTCAAAATCCCTAAAAATTGCATCTGATTTTACTTCTACCTTCAATATACAAGGTGAATTACTTTGAATCACTTTTCTCGCGCCCCTATCTCCTTCTATAGTCACTAATTCATGCATAAAATTTGACCCGAAAAATACAGGATTCCCTTTTTGGGCATCTTTGACTGGTAGGACAATCTTATCAGTAGCACCATGAATGATGATTTTATTGATTAATTCGGGAGTAACCAAAGGCATATCACCCATTAGAATCAAGATACCATCATATTCTTTCAAATGAGATACACCTGCAACAATAGATGATGCCATCCCTAAACTCCACTCTTGATTAGTTACTATCTGAATTTCTTTATTAACAAGGAGTTTTTTAATATTTAATCTATCATATCCTATTACCACACAAGTATGATTTAAATTAGAATCTAAACTAGCTTCTAATACGTGGCTCAGTATGGGTTTTCCCTTGAATGGCAATAGGAGTTTATTATCCTCTCCCATTCTTCTAGAATTCCCAGCAGCTAAAATAAGTCCAGCCGTTTTCATTATGCACCTATAATTTGATCAAAAAATATCGGTACTTTCATGGTATATACGTATTAATAATGGCCCCATTAATGTAAATATCTTGTCCAGTAATTTTTAGCTAGATGATTATTTTTTTATAGTAATTGTATTATAAGCATTAAACTAATAAACCCAACAAAACATGACATGAAAAATCCATATAAAAAGGCTATAATACCAATCGATTTCAAAGAATCTACTTTTATAGATAGACCAACTGATGACATTGCGATTAGAAGTAGATTTTTAGAAATGTTACTAAAAAGATTAATAATATCACCCCATTTGTCTTGGTTAATAAATCCAAATGCTAAATCTGATTGGATAATACCTACATCGCCAACAGTTCTTATAATTCCCAGCAAGATAAAACCAAAGATGAACTTTGGAAATGTAATATATATTTGATAAAAATAATTTGATTCATAATTACTTTTTTGTTTCAGATGTTGGTAAGTGAAATATGGGATGACTAATACTATTGAAATATTTCGAATTAATTTCGTTACAGTTGAAATATTTAAAACAGATGTTTGAAAATATTGATCAGCATATATCATACCTGCACCAGTCACTTGTGCAGTCTCATGAATTGATGCTCCCAAAAAAATACCTGCAGATATTGGATCTTCTGGGAATATAGTATTTGCTATTATGGGATAAAGGATCATGGCTATCAATCCAAAGACTGTTATAGTTGCAATCGCATAAGCTATTTCTTCTTTTTTTGCATTAATTGTTGGTGCTGTAGCTATGATTGCAGTAGCTCCACAAATACTTGTTCCTACTGCAATGAGTGTTGCTAATTTAGGTCTAAGATTGAAAAACTGGCTTGTAAACCTAATTGTTATTATGGTAAGAAAAATGCAAGGTATTACTATCATTAAACTTGGAGTACCAAATCCAATCATATCACTTAAGCCGATCTTAATTCCCATTAGTATTATACCAAGTCTTAGAATTTCCTTACTCGAAAATTGCAAACCTGAATTTATTTTTTTTGGAAGTTGGATAGTATTGCTAATAAAAATCCCAAAGGTTATTGCAATTACTGTAGATGAAATTGGACTTTTCGTGAATCCTAAAACCTTAATTCCAAAGTATTCACTAATAATAATACTGCAATATGCAATACCAGATGATAGGATGATACCAGTATATAATTCTTTAATTCTATTCATTTAAAATTAGTGCATACTTTAAATTAAGATTTATTAAATAAAAACTGGCATAAACTATTTATATAGTTATATAAAGTTCTTAATCTATCGAGAAAATTATAAGATGCTATAATTACAGTAATTTTTTTGAAATTATAAGAAACGGAAAAAAACCTTCAATATTTAAGGTTTTAATAAAGGTTTTATTTAAAGTGCCAATCTATCAAGTTTATTAACCCT
>CAJWHW010000042.1:0-7615 GCA_913040915.1 uncultured Fidelibacterota bacterium
GGTATATTCAGGATTAAATATTCTCCATTAACATCTGCAGCAGATCCCATAGTGGTTTCCAGAATTATAACATTGGCACCAGGGAGTGCATCACCCGTTTCATTATCAAAAACACGACCAGCCATTTTCCCTGTATCGATGGCACTCGCAGTTTGAAAAATAATTAATGGAATTAAAAAAAGCTTCTTTATTATATATGAATTGTTTCTAGGACCATTTTTTCCCATAAGCTCATTTCTGCTGGTTTTACTAATTGTTAAAAGAAATTTAATAACTGCCTACAAACGATTAGGCCGATTAGTTTGATTGGATCAATATTAGTTTTGACGTTTATTTTCTTGTTTAATAATATTTATCAATACTATGAATATAGTTCATTAGGTATCCAATTCACATACTAGTATATCATACTTATTTTATCGATACTAATTTCTTATACTAAACCTAATCTACTATTTTTAAAAATGTCAAGATAAAATTATAGCTCTTATTTGTGCCCATTGAATAAATCAACTAGTGAATAATTTCTATTAAAATAGATTCTGAAATTCAAATTGAATTTCATGTGCAATGGAATCAATTTGTAATTTCAATTCAGGGGAGTGATAAAATTCAATCCAATTTATACTATTACTACACATATTAATCACATCCATATAGCAACTGTATAGATCTTGCTTATAATCTTTTGAAGATTGAAGGTCTTTTGTAGCAGTCAGCAAGATTTTTGTCTTTGATTCATGATAACTTTTTTTTCTTTCTGTTTCAGTTAATTGGCGATCCTTCCAATCAGTGTCAATAGCTAAAAACAAGGCTTGATTATCATAATGGCTGACTTTGTATCCATGTTTTAATAAAATTTCTTCTGATTGTTTCTGAAAAGTAAAAGCTGTGGCAATTCCCAGATAATACTTATAGGAATGTTGGTCCAATACACTTGTTGTAATTGAAGGCCTGTAACAGCCAGTCAGTAAAAGAATTAGATGTAAAAATAACAGATTGGTTACAGATTTACTTCTCATCAAATTTCATCAAGAAAAAACGTATTCAACTCACCTTTATTTTTTAGATTTACTTTTTCACGAAAGGTAACTTTAGCAGAGTCTGGCAGAAATTGTTTTGTTTTATCAGATATATGGATTTTACCGGTTTCTCCAGCACTTTCCATCCGCGCTGCCACATTTACGGCATCACCCCATATATCAAAATTATCCCCTGTATTTCCTGCAATAACTGGGCCGGAATTAATGCCAATTCTGAGTTTCCAAGTATCTTTTCCCAAGGCTTCTTGCTGAACACTCATTCCATTGACATATTTCATCATTTCCTGTGCAGCTTTACAGACTTGAGTTGCATGCTCAGATCCTTTATCAGGTACTCCGCCAATTGCCATATATGCATCACCAATCGTCTTCACCTTTTTTAAATCAAATCGATCTATTATTTGGTCAAATCCATTGAAGTAAGAACTCAAAACTTCTAAAAGTTCACCGGGTTGCATCTCTTCTGTCTTTTTGGTGAAGCCTGCAAAGTCTGCAAATAGTATGGTGGCTAGAGAATAATACTCCCCTGTTACGCCAATTATTTCATTTTTATTATCATTTTTTAAATCAGCAGATCGAGTATCTAATAACTCTACAAACTGATCAGCTAACAGCCTAAGACCATCTAATTGTTGGTGGCTAATTGAGCGAGGCTCTTCATCCATTACGCAAAACGTACCAAGTATAAATCCCTTTTTACTTACGATAGGACTACCAGCATAAAATTTAGGAAAGGTGCCACCACTGGTTTCAGATATTACCTTGGTACGGTCATCTACAGTACAATCTTCAATTACAAGTGGCTCGCAGTTATTATTTAGTACAAATTGGCATGCGGTTAATCCTCGAGGAATTTCTCTACTCATATAAGATAATACAGAATTCTGACCGAAGTCAGCTTTACAGTGCTGCGTGTTTTCATCAATGATATTGATCCACGCTTGGGGGCAACTAGTTAAATAGGATGCCAGTTTTGGTAAGGATGCAAATCGTTGATCCTGCCTTATGTTTTGCTCAACTATGCCCAAAGATTCTAAATCACGTAGCCGCTCTGATTCATTATCTAGTATGGGAGCAGGCTGATGTCCATTTTCTGTAGCTTTACTCCCTAAGTAATTCCAAAATTTATTTTTGATATAATTCATAATATTATAATTTATTCGTTTTAATTAATAATATGGTTTAATAAATAATATGAGTATTTATGAAATGGATGGTAGTAAATATTTTGTATAAATTTTAACCATTATTATAGGAAAAGATTACACTCTGTCACTTTTTCTTAATAATGACAAACGTCATATCGTCTTTCAGTTCTGCATTGCCATCTAGCCAATTATTACAAAGGTCTACCAATCCATCTTTTATTTCATCAGCAGATCGGGATATAAGAGATCTGATAGTTTCTTCTGTTTTATCATAACCTACCATTTCATTATTAACATTTTCAGCTTCTGGCAGACCATCTGACATCATAATTAAAGTATCACCCTTCGCTTTGAAAGTTATCTCCTGCTCCATATGTATTGCATCAGGAAATGAACCCAATGGTAAGGCCCCTACGAGAACTTCTTCTAATTCATCTTTATCTGCAGAATAAAAATACGCAGGTGGCATGCCTGCTGAAGAGAATCTTATCGAATCTTTTCCAATATTTGCTATATTAAGACACATTCTATTCAAGCCGATATTCATTTTCAATAATGTTTTGTTCAATGAATCTAGTGTGGGAACAGGATCTTCCTCTACAAGGGAACTCATAGCAGTTTTTGTTATTGAGACTACATTACCAGATGTAAGTCCGTGACCTGTGGCATCTCCACAGATCGCAATCCATCGACCATCTTTCTTTTTCATAAAATCAAAGAAATCTCCACCCACTTCAGTTGCAGTTTGCTGGAAACCAACCATTTCATAATCTGGTGTATTGGGCATTTCTTTTGGAAGCATAGCTTGTTGAAACTCTCTTGCTTCTTCCATTTCAGCCTGCTGTCTTTCAATCTCAGCTTCTCTTAATTCTTTTGCTTCTTTGCTTTTTTTCTGATAATTGATAAATGTTACAGTTGAAAATCCAATCAATAATATAATACTTCCCCAAAAAGGCAGGGCTGTTTTGGGATTCAGGTACCAGATTCTACTTATATTAAATGAGATGGAAACAATATTTGAAAATCTCACTCTACTTTCCAGCGCTTGAATCTCGATGGAATATGATCCTACATTTTCAGAAGTGAAAGAGATTTGTGGTGTAGATTTCGGTGCTGACCATTTTCCGGATTCACCATTGGTAATTATTCTAGTTCTGTATTCAATTTTGCTTGGAGTTGGTTTTGAATAATATGGATTAGCATTTATATAAAACCGGTCATTGGTTATTCCGGATATTCCAGTTTGAGAGGCTTCGAGAAATGAAATATCTGCTTTTGGCGTGACAATTTGATCTATGCCAAGTTGGAAGGTACCATCAGGAAAATTGAAAATAGATATTCCTTTATCTCCACCAATGGCAACAGATTCTTTACTAATAGAAACAACAGCTCCAACTGAATTACCATTGATACCATCAGAAGAGTTCATAGTAAACCAGTATCCATCTGAATAGCAGCTCACACCACCACCAAACGTACCAACCCACATTTTCTGACCATCAAAATACAACGAAAAAATTTCATTATGTCCCAGACCATCTGAATCGCGAATCATTCGAAAACTATCACCTTCTAATACACCAATCCCTGCTGATTCTGTCCCTGCCCATATTTCATCATTTGGACCAACTTCTAAAGCAATAATTCGCTTATCATCTAAATTATCATCATATAGTATAAAATTCTTTCCATCAAAAGCCACAATGCCTGCATTATAATTAGCAAGGATCAGGTCTCCATTCTTATTTTGAATAATTCCCTGAATATTGTTTGCTGGTAGTCCATCTTGAACGGCAAAGGTATAAAATCCATTTTTATCTAACCTTGTTAACCCATTTCTGATAGAGCCAGTCCAGATAATTGATGGATTCTTAACATCTATATGTACAGCAGTGACTAAACTTGAAGGTAGTCCATCTTTTTTAGAATAATTTTTAAATGTTTTGCCATCAAACCGGGAGAGTCCTTTTGTTGTTGCTAACCATAGTATTCCTTTTGGGCCAATATCTATATCCAGTATTTTATTAGATGGCAGGCCTTCTTTGGTAGTAAAATGTTTATTCTTTTTTCCATTTATAAACGAATATAGTCCATTCGCAGTTGCAATATATATTTCATCTTCATGTTTAGCCATGTCATATACTGCACCATTAGGAAAAATTTCTTTTGCTGAAATATTTTGAATTGTTTGAGGATCCTGCAGGAATAAACCTGCGCCAAAAGTTGAATACCATACTTCAGATTCACTAATTATGTCTATAGACTGGATTTGGTTACTAATAAATTGTTCAGTGTATTCACCATATGGATTTAGATTATTAACTTTACCTCTATCCAATATGAATGCTCCTTTTTTTGTTCCTACATATATAGAGCCTATTGGATGTTTAGCAATAGCGAGAATATTTGATGCATTTACTTTCTTTAATGCTCCCTTTCCTTTCTTGGAAAACAATCCATTATTTGTACCAAAATATTCAACACCGTTATCAAATAAATATGCCTGAATAAAAGTTTTAGAACCTGGAAATTTGACAGGAATAGTTACAAAAGATTTTTTTTCTTTCTTTATGATTGAACTTTTGGAAGCAAATCTAGATTTTTCATTAGATGAATAAATATCGACAATCTTCTCATTGGGAAAACCTCTCCCCATAAAAGAAACTTTATGCCCGTCATATAGAATATTTTCGAGATTGGTGGAGACAAAAAGGTTTCCGGATAATTTCACCATTGATGAGATTTCATTTCCCTGTATTATATCCGACTTGACAAATCCATCATTGCTTTTCACATAGAGTCCTTTACTGGATGTGGCAACATAAATGGTGTTATGGAGGCTAACAATATGAATTATATTGTCAGCCGGTAATCCATGAGCAGTTCCGTACTTATTGATATGATTGCCATTGAAAACAGTGATACCGTTTTGTGTGCCAATCCATATTTTACCATTCTGATCCTTTTCTACATCAAATATGTAATTACTGGAAATACCATCAGTATAGCTGAAGTTTTTCCACTGACCGGTAGATTGACTGGACAAGATGCAACTTAAAGAACAAAGGATGATTGTAGTTGTTGAAATTATTTTGGACATTTATTTAGAGATTTTTATTCATGTTTTTCGATGAGACTTTGTAAAGCAACTTTGTCTTCAGAATAGAATTCTGCATAGGCTGCCAAACCCATCATTTTCAATTTTTTTTCGAGTTGCTGATCAACATTTGTAAAAATTAATTTTCCATTATTTTTGTTGATAGAACCGATAAGATTAATAAGTACTGAGACACCATAGTTATTGACTTCAGTACAGTTTTTAAAATTAATAATAAAGTGTACAAAATCCTGTGTAAGAAGCTCGTCAATAATACCAATTAATTCTTTTGCATGGAAATCATTGAATGGACCATCCAGCTTAAGTATTGCGGTGGGCAGTACCTTTTCTATAGCTGTAGTAAGTGTCTTTGTACCCATTTACTTATGTGTTTGGAATTTAATCAAATCTCTGTTCCTAAAATCTATACCCTGTTTCAAATTCAAATGATCTTGGAATTTTTGGAGATAAAGGAAATGTAGACGTCTGTGATTCAAAAATATTTTTTATTGAAAATCCGTAGTGGATTTTATCTTGAACCCAGACCATATCAATATCAGCATAGATTCCACCGCCAATTTGTCCTGGGTTTACATACCAAGATGCTGTACCGCCGCTGAATTGTGAGAATAATCCTTCTCTTTCTGCTGTCGCCTCGAAATCTCCACTGACAAAGTCAAAAGGTTTTGTCCATTTAAGTGATATAGATGTTGTCAAATTTTCTACAAATGTATTTAACGAAGTAAAAACTAGAGAGCCTTTTAAATTCGATGTATTACTGTAAATCCTTCGATAATCATAATAGTCACTGTAAATGCTATCTGCATTATTTGTGATTGAAGAATCAGGAAAGTCTCTTACTAGTTCATACTTTTTTCCTTTATCTCTTTTGCTATTTAAATCATCATCATTAAAATAAGAAAAATTCATTTCAAATTCATATTTACTACCTAGATGCTTCCAGCCTCCATCAATTCCAAAAAACATTACATCAATTGGTAAGGTTTGATATGTTAAAAAATAAGTCCAAGGTGGGAGCGGTTCATCAGAAGTTAAATTATCACCAATATTAATTTGCCTAACTTCATCATTTTCCAAATCTGAAAAAAAATAATCAACATAAGGATTCCAGCCCGAACCAGTTAAACCGATGGGCCTTAATGGACCTTTAAAATTCTTATATTTACCACCATATGCATTAAAACTAATCATATTCTTTTTGTCAAATAACCCCGTATAGGCTAATTCAATTGATTGCAGCTCTTCCAATTTCAATGGCTCAATAAAATTAGAATTCATTAAAGAATCATTTTCACTATAAATCCCATTTCCATCTTTGTCTTTAAATTCCAAAACTGTAAACCCTTTGGATGAACCCATGGCTATACCATTGGCAACCCAATTAATAGGATAGCCCTGTTCAACTGTCCCACTAAAAACACTTTTTGTTCCAGATAAAACATTTCTTTCAAGTAAAGTAGGAGCTTTAAAACCTGTTCCAGCGATGAGTTTTAAGCTTCCATTCATAAAATTATCATATACTAAAGCAAGTCTTGGTGAAACTTTATCACCATAAAATTCATGCCCATCGAAACGAATAGACCCTGTCAGTGAATAATTATTCAACAAGTCATATTCAATTTGACTATATATACCGTACCTGTATTCTTTTAAATCTTCACCACGTAAACCACCTACAAATGGGTCTTCTCCTTTATCCGCTATAGCAGTTCTGTCTGTGTCTGGATTTTTAAATTCGTAATCCAAGCCCGAAACCAATTGTATTCTATTAGAAACCCTTTGATTGAACTGATAATCAAATATAATGTCTCTACTGTTGAATTTCAGCCAATAACTGTTGCTGTCGTTATCATAGACATCTAATGTTTCATCCCAAGGCAAGCTCTGATCACTAGCATTTCGATTAGATACCTGAAAAATAGCCAGTTGGGATCTAAATTGCGCATCAGCAATTTGATCAATTACAGTCAAACGTAGAGCATGGTTTTGATTGTTGAATTTTAATCCATAATGCTTTTGGTCCATATCTCTGTTGTATATAGGACCTAGACTGCCCATCGCATAGCCTTTACCATCAATAACATTGTAAAAAATAGAGACTTCACTATTCTGATTAATATAATAATATCCACTTGTTCTAACATGAGTTCTATCGATTTCTAATGGTGAGTAGTAGTCCTCATTGAGATAAAGTTTATCTCCGCCTAATTCCCACCAGATTGGATTTTTTGTATCGCTATTATTATAGGGCAATTCATTTGCTCGTGTAGCTGATCCAGAAACGTCAAAAGCAAATTTGTCATAGG
>CAJWHW010000043.1:0-7070 GCA_913040915.1 uncultured Fidelibacterota bacterium
ATGAGCTTGGAATAAAAAATTTACGTTGGTTTCCATCAGCAGCATTTCCCTGCCACTCACCGATTATCAAACATTTGGAGAACGGTACAATTGACTTGGTGGAAGGATCATTAAATGGTGATTTAGGTAGATTTGTTTCTTCTGGCAAGATGAAGAAAATTGGTGTTCTACGTAGTCATGGTGGTCGCTGGCAAGCTGTCCAAGATGGGGAAGTACATATTGATATAGCAATAGTTGCAGCACCATCAGCAGATGCATTTGGCAATGCAACAGGTGAGCATGGTCCATCTGCTTGTGGGTCATTAGGCTTTGCATTAGTTGATTCCATATATGCTACACAGGTAATTGTTGTCACGGATAATTTAGTTCCCTTTCCTTGTATACCATGGCAAATCCAGGGGCAAAATGTGGATCATGTGGTTGTAATGGATAAAATTGGTATACCTGAAAAAATAGTATCAGGTACTACTGCTATTACTTTATCTAAAGAAAGGTTAGAAATAGCTGAAATGGCTGCAAAATTTGTAAAAGCAGCAGGAATTATTAAAAATGGATTCAGTTTCCAAGCTGGTGCAGGAGGTATACCACTGGCATTCAGTAAATATGTTAGAGAAATAATGAAAAATTCCAGAGTGAAAGCGAGATTTATAAGAGGTGGTTCGACAAAACAATTAGTGAAAATGCTGGAAGAAGGAATAACTGAATATATTTTAGATGGACAAACTTTTGATTTGGATGGTGTCCGATCTTTGCGTGAAAACCATGGACATATTAGTACATCACCCTTTACTAGTTATAATTGGCATGGAAAAGGAAATATTGCCAGTCAAGTTGATGTGGTTGTATTGGGTGCAACAGAAGTAGATGTGAATTTTAATGCCAATGTAGTAACTCATTCAGATGGATTATTGCTACACGGAATAGGAGGGTGGCAAAATTGTTTATTTAGTAAGTGTACAATTTTGGCAATTCCTTCCATTAGGAAGAAAAATCCTATAATTGTTGATGAATTAACAACTTTGGTAGGCCCTGGTGAATTAATTGATGTAATTGTTACGGAGCGAGGAATTGCTATAAATCCACTAAGGAAAGATTTATTAGTGGCTACTGAAAATTGTGATCTACCGATTCGTAAAATAAAAGAAATCAAACAGGATATTGACAAAATTATCAATTTACCAGTGGAAAAATCAGTTCATTCAAATGAATTAGTTTCTATTGTAAAATGGGTAGATGGAACAGTAATTGACAGTATTTTCAGTATACCTTCCTAAAAGTAGTATAATATATATTGTTCTTACGCGGAAATTCTTTATTTAGAGCGTATCTAATTTTCCAATAAAAAGACATTATCCATTCGGATTTCATCAAGAAGGTCATCATAGCCTATACAACGACCTTTGACCGTTATTGAATCATCTAAATTTGCCATAATTGAAGTCTCAGGTGCTGGGGAGCAAATAAGTTTATGGTCTAAAATCACCAATAGTGAATCCTTTCCTGTAATTTTTCCATCAACCTGCACAACTTGAAATAATAAATCTTTAGCTGAATCAACCTGAAAACGCCAAATCAATTCACTGGCATCTATTATTAATACCGGTTCCTCAGTCTCATAATTAACCTTCATAGATTTTGAATAATAGAGGATAGCACCTATGGCAATTATGGGAATAATGGAACGAATAATCTTCCAATTCATTTCTGCTCGTGTCATCATGATGTACTAAATTTAACTGCTACTTAATGACGAATTAAAACCCAATAAAAAATTACCATGATAAAAAAGATTTATATAGTATTGCCATTTTTGATTCTTTTACCAGCTTGTGAAAAGAATGTAGAGGAAGATCATAAAGTTGTTTCTGAAGATTGTTCACAAGTTGAAGCATATTATTCTGAATCAGTTTTACCCATTATGGAGCAACGTTGCATTGGTTGCCATTCTGGAACGAACCCTGGTGGGAACCTTTTACTAACTGGTTTTACGTCAGTAAAAACTTCGATGGATCAAATTTTAGATCGGGTGAATCGTGAACAAGGATCAGCTGGATTTATGCCTCAGGGCGGGGCAAAATTAGCAAATTCGGATCTTGTAATTTTGCAAACATTTTTTGATATGGATTGTGTTGAATGAAAGTAAATAGATTCAAATACCTTATTCTATTTTTCATCTTTTACCAGCACACCCTTGCAAAAGATGTTTATTTCACAAGAGTAGGAGAAATTTCGTTTTTTTCTTCTGCTCCTTTAGAAGACATTCAGGCAGTTAATTCACAGGTAACATGTGTCTTGGATGCAAGTACAGGCAATGTTGCTTTTCGAGTTCCAGTGCCGGGATTTATATTTAAAAACACTCTTATGCAAGAACATTTCAATGAGAATTACATGGAATCAGATAAATTCCCTACTGCTGGTTTCAAGGGTGAAATAGCCGATTGGGATTCAATGAAATTATCTGAAGAAATGCAAGACATTACATTGATAGGAAAAATGACAATTCATGGTGTTACAAAGGATATTTCGGAAAAAGGGCAGATCCATTTTATGAATAATATGTATCTAGGAAGAGCCAAGTTCAAGATCACTGTCGCAGATTATAGAATTGAAATTCCAAAAATAGTTCGTGATAATATTGCTAAAATTGTTGATGTTACAGTTGAATTGGAACTAAAGAAAAAATGAAAAACCTTATCTTTTATCTATTTATTATCGTTTCTTCAATGATTGCTCAGGATGAACTTTTAGGGTTATTAGATGATATTCAAGAAGAACCTGTTTTTGTAATGGCAACTTTTAAAGCAACTCGTATTGTAAATGCACAATCGATTGAGTTGCCTAGACCTAAAACAATGGAATTCATGATTCAGCATCGATTTGGTACTATGAAAAATGGGCTTTATGATCTTTATGGAACAGATTATGCATCTGTAAGATATGATTTAAGTTACGGTTTAAATGAAAAAATTTCCTTCGGTGCTGGAAGGAGTAGTCTCAATAAAACCTATGACCTATTTACAAAATTAAAATTAGCCCGTCAGTCAAATATTTTCCCAGTTTCATTAGCCTTCTATGCTAAAATTGAAATAGAAACACTTGAGCGAAATTCTGATTTTTCAGATCAAATAGAAAATCGACTTACCTATGATTCACAACTGTTAATCGCACGAAAATTAAATTCGAATTTGTCTTTCCAAGTCATACCAACATGGATTCATCATAATTGGGTCATAACGCATGAAGATAAACACGATCTTTTATCTTTGGGACTAGGAGGACGATTTAAACTCACTAGAAGAGTTGCAATCAATGCAGATACATTTTATCCCTTAGGGGAGCGGGATGATTCCTTTGTCCAATCTTGGGGTGTCGGATGCGATATTGAGACTGGTGGACACGTATTTCAATTGATATTAAGCAATGTTCAAGGTGCTTATGAAAGTATATATATTGAAAATGCATCAGGAACATTGGATGGAATGGATTTTTATCTTGGATTTAATATCACCAGAGTATTCAATATATAAAAAATAATTAGTAGTATTCTTTATTAGATTATCTCAAATTTTGTCCCTAAAAAAATGTTAAAATCTTTTATTTCACTTGGTTTATCGGTTCTTTTCTTGATAGGAACCCTTCATGTTGACCATAATGATCATTCTCATATAAATGGTCACAGCATTTGTGGTAGCGGTTGTAGTGATAATGACCATCATTCTTTATCTCACCAATGTGAGAAATGTTTAACCAATAACAGTCAACTGGTTGGCCCAAAATGCAGTGAATTTATATTCAGTCCTTTTTACCTATCTCTATATAGCTTAAATCAAAGTATTGAGAATACTTTAACTTATTTCAGCTTATACTGCCGACCTCCTCCCCCCAACTTCACTTAATCTATCCTATTAAATCACATTGCCAAAAAGGCAGTGTAACAAAATCAAATCATTATTTTAAGGAGCATTATTATGCAACCTCTATTTTTACGTACGCTTAAAGCGCAAACTATACTTTTAATAACAAGCATGATGTTTTTTACAACTGCATGTGAAGACGATGATCACGATCATGATCATGATGAAGGACATACCGATGCAGAAGGCTTTGTTCTTGAAACAGAAAGTGGGACAGAAGTCTATAAACAGCTTGATGGTAATGTGGTAATAAACAATCTTACTTTAGGTGCTGGAGACACTCTTGAACTTTCAGTACATTTTCTTGATCATGATGGTGAAGAGATTGAACATGATGACGATGAACATGAAACAGAAGAAAGCGAACTAGTAGTTAGCGGTAACGATGAATCCATAGCAGTTGTTGAAGTTGAAGAGCATGAAGAAGGTGAAGAAGAGCATCACGAAATGGCGCTTCATGTAGTTGGAGTTAGTGTAGGAGAAACTAGTTTTAAATTAGAGTTGATGCATGGAGACCATGCTGATTATACATCAACTAGTAACGTGCCTGTTACTGTGACTTCCGGCAATTAATAAATATACTATAATATTAAGCTTCCTGGGTCTATTATGGTCCCAGGAAGCAACTGTTAAAGGCATTATCTTTAATGATAATGACCAAAAACCAATTCATGGGGCCAACATTTATATAGAAAAATTAAGTGTGGGTACCATATCTCAGGTCAATGGTCATTTTGTGCTTAATGATTTGCCCTATGGTAATGTTAATTTAACCATCTCTATGATAGGATTCGAAGATATGGATACATCATTTGAGCTGGATAGTGATTTTTATGATATGGGTAAGATTATGATGAAGATGGATACCATTAAAATCGAACAGATAATTGTTGATGCCCATCATGAACTTCAACCTTTGAGTTTTAAATCAAATATATACCTTGCTGGTATTCAATATCATCGAAATCTAAAGTCATCGTTGGCTTTGACCATAGAAGAGGAGACGGGGCTGTCTATTCGATCTATGGGGCAGGGAACAACGCAACCAGTTTTAAGAGGATATTCAGGTGATAGATTTTTACTCACAGAAGATGGTATTACAGCTGGAGATCTTTCGAATACATCCATCGATCATGCTGTCAGTATGGATATGGCTTCGTATAATTCAGTAAGGATCATTCGTGGACCGGAAGCTTTACTATACGGTTCAAATACTATTGGAGGTGTTATTGATGTTTCCCGGCAAATTAGTTCAGAAGTAAGATTCAATAAATCTCATTTACAGGCCGCTTTTGGAACAGAATCAGCAAACTCAAGTGCCTTTGGAAATTTGGTTTACTACCAACCAATCAATACCAAAAACCAATTAAAATTTTCGCTATTGAGACGGAACACAGGTAATCAGATATCACCAAGAGGGCCATTAGCGAACACCGCCTTGTCCAATAATGAATGGACTGGAAGCTATATGCATTTTGGTACAGATTTTCGTTCAACACTCTCTTTTGAGGGGCTCACTATGAATTATGGTATCCCTGGAAGTCCAGAAGGTCATATCAGTGGTGTAGATATAGCTATGACAAAAAATACTCAAAAGTTTCATTTCCATAGGGATATCTCTTTTTTGGGTTTTCAGACAATGGATATTGATCAGCGCTATATAGATTATGGTCATATTGAATCAGAAAAGGGAATTTCAAGGCCGTCTGTGACCATGGATCAACAAATCTTTTCAATACAGAGTACATTCAAAAGACCACAATTATATATCGGTTCTCTTTTCCAGCATCGAGATTTCCAAGCTGGTGGATTTTACTGGACACCAGATACAAGAGAATTAAAAGTAGCTTTATTTGGATTATTTGAAAGAGATGTATCTAATTTTACCCTACAATTTTCATCTCGCACCGAATATCTTTCTGTCCTTCCTGACGTCAAATACAGTCCTGCAAATTTAGAATCAAGCCAGATTTTGGAGCGTAATTTCTCTCTCTTATCAATGGGATTAGGTGCTTTTCGAAATTGGAAAAATTGGAAACTTTCTTTTGGCACGATGCTAACTGGGCGATCACCTGGTATTGAAGATTTATTTTCAGATGGTCCTCACCTCGGCACCTATGCTTATGAAATTGGAAAACCGACTTTAGATCAAGAGAGAACAGTAGGCCTAGAGGCATCATTAGAGTACCATACAGAAAAAAGTGAAATCAGATTAACCGGTTACAATAATCACAGTCCTAATTATCATATCAGTACTAAAATGGGTGACTGCCCTGATTCAAAAAATTGGAATCCATCACTTGGAATTTCACATCCTTGTGGTGGCTCAGATTTCATTGAATGGGGTGGTGGTTCCAGTGGTTGGCTCTATAAATATCAAATGGAAGGGCTAAGAGTTTCTGTTTATGGTATTGAATCTGAATTTAAATACAGACTGACTAATTCAATCAATTTGTATGGCAGTATATCATCAATTAGAGGAGAAAACCTGTCAGATAATATTCCCTTAGCATACATGCCACCAGATAATTCCCTCTTGACAGTAGAATTTGATTTAAACCCTGCAACTGCAATAATAACATTAAAAAAAGTTTCACATCAGGATAGACTAGGAGAATATGAAACTAGGACGAAAGGGTATTTTCTAGCTGATTTAAGCGGGTCTTATATGATAAACTCGTCCAATATCATCCATAAATTTATTTTTCGAATAGATAATATTTTCGATCAAGAATATTATAACCACTTATCGCGAATTAAGATGATCATGCCTGAAAAAGGAAGGAGTATCGGAGTTCAGTATCGAGTGGTATTTTAATTTGGGATATAGTGAGTCTGTTAAATAATATATTAAAATCTTTGATTTCGTGTGGATTATCATTCATGATCCTTTCAATGTCTATCAATGTAGATCTATACCACCAGGATCATAAAGGGGGGTTTAGTATATGTAACATTGATTGTGGAAATGAGCACCACCACTCCTATATAGAACATTGTGAAAAATGTCTAATCAAAAATAATGAATCATTGTTTCAAAATTCTATCGAGTTATTCTTTGATTTACAATTCTTACCATTTAAACCAGTAAATAAATGGCAAATAGGTTCTTCAACAATCTTTAGTCAATATAGTCGACCTCCACCAAAATACTTT
>CAJWHW010000044.1:0-6739 GCA_913040915.1 uncultured Fidelibacterota bacterium
GTAAAAGTAAAGAAAAAGTAGTTTATCATGTTGGCCGTCCAGGCCATGAAGGGTATGCTGAACGTGTACTTAAAGCCTGGGGCATCGATGGTCATAATTCTCATACAAATATATGTTCTGCTGGTGCAAGGACTGGTTATGCATTGTGGCATAAGTATGATCGACCTAGTCCTGATCATACAAATGCTGAAGTAATTTTATTAGCATCCTCTCATTTGGAAACTGGTCATTACTTTAATCCACATGCGCAAAGAATAATTGAAGGCATGATGAAGGGTGCAAAACTAATTGTTATGGATCCACGTTTATCAAATACTGCATCAATGGCAGACGAATGGATGCCAACTTATCCTGGGAGTGAATCTGCTGTATTTATGGCCATAGCAAAAATAATATTAGATGAGGGTATGTATGATCGTCATTTTATGGAAAACTGGGTCAATTGGGATGAGTACTTAAAAAAACTTTATCCTGAAGATCCAATAGAATTTGATCAATTTATTAAACGTTTAAGTCAAGAATGGGAAGAGTATACACCAGAATATGCAGCAGCAGAATCACAAATAGATAAAGACCAAATTCTTAGAGTAGCCAATTTGATTGGTAAAGCAGGTAAAAAATTCTCAACACATGTTTGGAGAGGACCTTCTATAGGAAATTTAGGAGGTTGGCAGGTTTCACGAACCCTTCATTTATTGAATGTGCTAACTGGGTCTGTTGGTACAGAAGGTGGGACATCACCAAGTGCATGGAATAAATTTCATCCATCCTTTTTTGATTCTCCTCCAGGTCCTGATGCATGGAATGAATTGAACTGGCCTAAGGAATACACATTAGCTCATTATGAGATGAGCCAAATATTACCGCATTTAATCAAGGATGGTAGAGGAACTTTAGATGTCTATTTTACCCGTGTATTCAATCCAGTGTGGACCTATCCTGATGGTTTTAGTTGGATTGAAATGTTGACCGATGCTGAAAAGCTAGGTTGCCATATTGCTTTAACACCAACATGGAATGAAACAGCTTTTTTTGCTGATTACGTTCTTCCTATGGGACATGCATCTGAGCGACATGATATTAATTCTTATGAAACGCAAGCAGGTGTATGGATTGCTTTTCGCCAACCAGTTCTCCGTGAAAAAGCACGGCGTGATGGTAAGCAAATAGAGTTTACTTATGAGGTTAACCCTGGAGAAGTATGGGAGGAAGATGAATTTTGGATTGAGTTATCGTGGAGGATAGATAAAGATGGTGATTTAGGTATTCGCAAACATTTTATGAGCCCTTACCGAAAAGGTAAAAAAATTAATATTGATGAATATTATCAATATATTTTTGAGAATACCCAAGGTCTTAAAGAAACTGCTTCTAAAGAAAATATGACTCCTTTGGATTATATGAGGAAATATGGAGCTTTTCTTGTTGATGAAAATATTTATCGTAATAATGAAAAAGAATTAAATGACCCAGACCTCTCGATATCATCAAATGGTCAAGTAACTAAAAATGATGAGATTGTAGGAATCCAAGTAGATGGCAAAAATCTTTCAGGATTTCCAACACCATCTAAGCGACAAGAAATTTATTCACAAACAATGGTTGATTTTGGTTATCCTGAGCATGCGACCCCAGGGTATCGTATAAAAAGTCATGTTCATCCTGACCAACTTGACGTTGAAAAGAACGAATGTATATTATTACCAAATTTTAGATTGCCAACTCATATACATTCTAGATCAGCAAATTCAAAATGGTTAACTGAGATAGCTCATCGTAATCCTATTTGGATTCACACTAAAGATGCTCATAGAATAGGTGTTAAGAATGGCGATCTACTTAAGATTCAAACAGAAATTGGTTGGTTTGTTGATAAAGTTTGGGTTACTGAAGCAATTAAACCTGGTATCGTTGCTTGTTCACATCACATTGGTAGATGGAGAAGAACCCAAGATGAAGGGAACCGTTTTTTGACGAATACCGTAGATATAAAGAATCTTGGGGATGGGCAATGGAAAATGGAAACCATTAATGGCGTGCAGCCTTGGGAAACAAATGATCCTGACACAAATCGAATATGGTGGAGAGACGGAGGGGTTCATCAAAATATAACACATGCTGCAAATCCTGACCCAATATCTGGAGCACACTGCTGGCTCCAAAAAGTTAGTATTTCCAAACCTAAATCAGATGAGAAATACGGAGATGTTTTTGTTGATACAAATAAATCATTTGAACATTTCAAAAAATGGAATAATTGGGCAAAAGATCGGGAAACTCACCCTGATAATTTGAGAAGACCTTTGTGGATGAATCGTCCGCTTGGACCTCAAAAGAATCAATTTTATTTAGATAAATAATAATATATTCTACCAGCTTCTCTTAGCCAAATGACCTAATTCATTAATAATTAGAAATGGTCTGAGGCCGTTACGGTGATATTGGAAACAATATCATTTGCTCCCGATCCCATTAATAATAATGGGTGAATTGGAATGAGAATGGATAATAATTCAAATAATTACGCCCATCAGGGCTCGGATGTCTTGCGTTCGAGGTCCAAAATCCTTGATCAATACGGTCGAGAATTCAATTACCTAAGATTAGCAGTTAATGAGAAATGCAATCTTCGCTGTATTTACTGTATGCCTGAACAAGGAGTACAGTTACTTAATAAAAATAAATATTTAACCAAATTAGAAATCAAAAGAATTATATCTCTTTTTGCTCAAATGGGTATTTCAAAAATCCGGTTTACTGGTGGTGAGCCATTACTCAGAGAGGATATATCTGAACTCACTAGATATGCAAAAAATGAATGTGAGATTAGTGAGGTTCATCTCACCACAAATGGTATATTGTTAAACAAATATTTAGATCAGCTTTCAAAGGCGGGCCTATCGGGTATAAACATTAGTTTAGATTCACTTAAGTCTGAGCGTTTTAAAAAAATTACGCGTAGAGATAAACTTCAGCAAGTTTTAGACAATATTACCTTAGCACAACATTCAACTATTCCTTCATTAAAGATCAATGTAGTTTTTATGAGAGGGTTTAATGATGATGAGCTACTAGATTTTGTCGAGTTTACAAGGTCAAATCATATTACAGTTCGGTTCATTGAGCTTATGCCATTTGATGCACATCAAATTTGGAAAACGGGGAAATTTTACAAATCCGAAGATATTGTAAATGATTTGAAAGATAAAGTAAAAGGACTTCATCCTATAAATGGATCAAATACAGAGCATTATATTTTTCAGGTTGATGGTTATTTAGGTAAAATTGCTATTATTCCATCCTATTCAAGAAATCTTTGTATTAATTGTAATCGAATTCGCATTACGGCTGATGGGAGTATTAGAAATTGCTTATATAGTAAAGAAGAAAAAAGTCTTCGAGATTTAATAAGGGAAGGTGCTTTGGATGAGGAATTAGAGGAAACGGTGCGAAATTCATTTTTTGCAAAACGTAAGGATGGTTGGGAAGCACAAAAAGTAAAAGGGAATATTAGAGAATCAATGACACAAATAGGTGGATAATATGAATGATTTTTCACATTTAGATAAATCCGGAAATGTTAGAATGGTTGATGTGACAGATAAAATTGAAACTTCAAGAACAGCTAGAGCTGAAGGAAAAATTTTTATGAAATCAAAAACGATTTCTGCTATATCTGACAATACAATTCCAAAAGGGAATGTACTAACAACAGCAAAAATAGCTGGAATTCAAGCCGCTAAAAAAACTTTTGAAATGATTCCAATGTGCCATCAGTTGAATTTGTCATTTGTGGATATTGAATTCAAAATTAATTCTGATTGTATTCAAATCAGTTCTATTGCTAAAACAAAAGATGCTACTGGTGTTGAAATGGAAGCATTATCTGCAGTATCTGTTGCTGCACTTACAATTTATGATATGTGCAAAGCATTGGACAAAACCATGATCATTGGTGAGACTAAACTTATTAAAAAAGTTGGTGGAAAATCTGATCATGTAATGAATTATCATCCTAAAGTAGGTGTTATTACTTTAAGTGATAGTGTAGCAAAGGGTAAATCTAAGGATCGTTCTGGTAAGATATTGGTTGACGGTTTTATAAAATCAGGCTGTACGGTAGAGCATCAAAAAGTTTTACCAGATGGGTCCAAAGTATTGGTTGAATTGATTAATGATTGGACTAATGAAGGCGTTGAATTAATAATTACTACTGGAGGGACTGGATTGGGGCCAAGAGATTTAACGATTGAAATATTAGATGAAATATTTGAATCTAAAATTCCAGGGATTGAGCAATCCTTGCATGCATATGGACGAAGCAAAGTAAAAACAGCCATGTTGTCCCGTTTAACAGCAGGTGTAATAAAGGGCTCTATTGTGATTTGCTTACCTGGTAGCCAAAGTGCAGTTAAAGATGCACTTAAAGTTCTTATTCCAACAATTTTCCATGCTTTTCATATGATGAAAGGTGAAAAGCATTGATAGAAAACTTTCTTCCAATTATTTTTTTTGTAGTTGCATTTATTTATTCTACAGTAGGACTAGGAGGCGCATCTTCATATACTGCTATAATGGCAATTATAGGCATAAATCACCAGATCATTCCAACTACATCTTTAGCGTTGAATATAACTGTAACTTTTTTTGGCATGATTAATTATTGGCGCAATGGATATGGAGGTTTGAAACTTGTGGGTCCGTTTTTAATTACATCTATTCCTATGGCGTATTTTGCTGGTTTAATGGATTTAAATGAAGATATTTTTCAGCATATTTTATTGCTAACCCTCGTATTTGTTGCTATACGAATTTACTTTGCTGATAGTTTAAGCTTTTCATTACAATTATCTTCATCAGAAAAATGGATTTTTACCATTGTATTAGGTTCAACGCTTGGTTTTATTGCAGGTGCGATAGGGATGGGTGGCGGAATTTATCTTGTGCCTTTGATTATTATGTTTGGTTTAGGCTCGGAAAAAGAAGCAGCCGCAGCTGGAACTATATTTATTTTTCTGAATTCTTTAGTTGGTTTTGTTGCCCGATTTCAATCTGGCACTTTTAACCTTGACTTTACATTACCTTTAATAGGAGTTGTAGCTATTGGTGGATTTTTGGGATCATACTTTGGTTCAGTGAAATATGATCCTAAAACAATACAAAAAGTGATGGGCATAATTATTATTATAGCTATCGTTTTATTAGCTCAAAGAATATTATGATATCAGTTAAAGAAGCAAAATCCATCATTCAAGAAAAATTTTTCCACTTAGAATCAGAAGTTGTCCCATTGGAGAAATCTAATGGTCGCATTCTCCATGAGGATATTATTGCGAAATTTTCATCACCTCGTTTTAATAATTCTGCCATGGATGGTTTTGCTGTCCGATCATCAGATACAATTGGAGCATCAAAGCAAAATCCCATTATTTTAAAAAATATTGGAATTAGTTCGGCAGGTGTACCTAGCAACCAAGTTATAAATAAAGGAGAATGTATTCAATGTATGACAGGTGCTAAAATACCATCGGGGTCGGATGCAGTGATAATGGTGGAGGATACCGATGGTTTTTCAGATAATGATAATGTTCAAGTCATGATTGAAGCTCAGCCTGGAAAACATATTCGAGTAAAGGGAGAAGAAATTAATAAGGGCGATATTTTGATCCCTAATCGAACACCTATTACTGCTAGTGAAATTGGAATTTGTGCAACTTTTGGATATGGGGAATTAAATGTATCGAAAAAACCGAAGATTGCCATTTTTGGTACTGGAAATGAATTGGTAGAGCCAGGTAATAATTTAAATGAGGGTGAAATATATAATTCTAATCTCTATGTTTTTTCAGATATAGTCGGAAACGCTGGGGGAGAAATTTTGATGCAAGATGTTCTTAAAGATAATAAAAAATATCTTAAATCATTCTTAACTGAGGCTTTGGAATCCTGTGATGTAGTAATTTCATCGGGAGGGGTGTCTATGGGACGCTTTGATTATGTGCGAGATGTTTTTATTGAGTTAGGTGTTGAGGAACATTTTTGGAAAGTTGCTCAAAAGCCAGGCAAACCACTTTTCTTTGGTTCGGGAAATAAAACTTTGATTTTTGGATTGCCAGGGAATCCGGTCTCATCATATATCGGATTTATGGTTTGGGTATGGCCTATATTGAATGAAATGATGGGCGGTAATACATTAAATCCAATTCAAGGTGAATTGATAGAACCTTTTCCAGTAGAAAATATAAAATATCGCTATTTGTTTGGCCAGGCATGGATAGAAAATGGAAAAATCCTATGTAAACCATCAAAAAAAATTGGTTCTCATATGCTTACATCTTCTTTAAATGCAAATTGTATTTTGGGAGCAGAGCCTAGTGACAAAAAATTGAATCCAGGAGATTTAATTTTGGTAAATCTGCTACCATGGAAGACCATAGAATGATTATTACTCCGAAAGAACTTAATCATCAAAAAAAAGATCTAATTATTGTAGATATTCGCCCTGCAAAGCAGCGCAATGAAATACCTTTAAATGGACTTAACTCTATTGCATGTGAAAATGGTGAGGTTTCCAATATCAAAGAAAAGAAAGTGTTAGTTTGTCAGTATGGCATTGTAACTGAAGGTCTAATCATAGAAGATAATTTACAAAATACTTTTAGCCTATTGGGTGGTGCTGAAGCCTGGAATGAGTTTGATAAGAATCAGAAAGATTTAAGCCAGTGGTCTAGGCAAACTG
>CAJWHW010000045.1:0-6561 GCA_913040915.1 uncultured Fidelibacterota bacterium
GTAAAATGCCAAGAACTATGCTGAAATAAAGTCAAAAATCCAAGGTCATCATCATTAAGTGTTATTTCAATCTTACCAACTTCAGGATTCTCATCAGGCTCCATATTATCTACTAACATCATAGCTGGGCCATCTTCCCAGCCGTATTCAATCAGATTTATATCGGAATCAGAATTTAAATCATCATCAAAATTCTCATCATAAAAAACAGTCATCATACCTACGTAAGGATCTGCTCCAGTATCCTCAAACTCAAGTGTCACTGTTACAGATTCTCCTGCTTCAATGTCTGCAACATTATTATTATTAAGCTCAATACTAAAAGGTGTGTATTCAAAATCTTGATCTTCTCTTTCAAGGAAAAAATCATGGTAAGATCCTTCATTGGGATAAACTTCAATGGAAGCATTAGCATCCCAGTAACCATCTGCACCGGCTACCATCTCATAGTAACCTACAGGCAATTCAACCCAGAAATGACCATCTTCGTTCGTCCAAACTTCATGCCAATTATCTTCACCACTCCAGAGATGAACCCAGGCACCTCCAATCGGACTCTGCTCTTCCCAAGTATATACGTGGCCTTCAACCCAGCCAAGCTCTTGGTTACCACCGTCTAATTCCAACATAAATTCTATAGAAGTTTCTGAGTTAGACAAAATCTCCACTTCACCATAATATTCCGATTCAAATCCTTCGGCCCAAGCGTCAACTTCATAATAGCCTTCAGAGAGTTCAACAATGGTATGGCCATCTTCGTCTGTCATGGAATCAATATCAAATTCATCATTCCATATACTAACATGCGCTCCGTTAATGGGATTGTTATCCAAATCAAAAACGTGAACTATGAGCCAGCCATGATCTTCATCATCTTCATTGGGCTCTAATATCATACGTTGCATTGGGCACCAATAATTAAATTGATCAGGAAAATCATCAGCAGTGTTATCATCACTTGACTGATGAAAAACATCTGTCAATGTACCTCCTTCATAATCAATTGAAAAAGGCTGATCACCATTCTGGATAAATTGAAAATATGTGTTTTCCGGATCGTTGTTATAAAATGATAAAACATATGTAGTATTTTCTTCAAATGTGAATTCTAATGAACATTCATACCACCTTAGTTCACCTGAACCATCACCGTAAGTGGTCTCACCCACAGCAAGTACTTCACCATTTTCATTGTAAACAGTTGGTCTGATATAATTTTCTGGTGAAAGATTTAACCAGTAGCTAGCACCGTATATAGTAAAAGCATCATCCGTTGTAAACTTATAACCTCTATTGGCCCAAAAAACTATATCCTGAGATACTCCACCTTCTGGAGTAAAATCAATATACTCTTCTCTATCATTTCTATCATTTGCGTTGTTTGAATAGATTGATGTTATTTTGCGCTCTTGATGTACAGCATTCTTTTTAGATAATGATTCTATCCCCACGCCATGATTGGAATAGTCATCTATAGTATAATATTCTTGTTTACCTAAGATAGATATATTGGAATTGATAAATACATCTGACTTTTTTGGTTGTGATTGTGGGTTATTGGAAGCGTCCCAGCCAAATATCATTGTAAGTGACAGGGTTAATACAATTGCGATGTTACGTTTCATGGCTCATCCTTTTTTGGATTTATGGAATGATTTTTCTAATTAAATATTTTTAAAATTAGACAGTTATTACTATTACTCCTGTGATAGCTATCACATAAGATACATTAATCTACGTAATTAAATAGAAAAAATATTCTATCATTAGGAGTAGAAATTAAAGGTTTTAAATATCCGAAATTCATTAGAAATTGATCAAAGCTTGAATTATTTCAGTCCCATTTTTATTCCGCCCAAACTTTACCATCTGTACGAATAAACACCCACTGTTTCTTCCACTTAATAAATGCTTCCCAGCCTGAAGGTGTTAATGATAAAGATGGCGGCCAGGGTACATTATCCAAAGGAGGATCCAGCAACGACAGCTCCTTTAAGGACGCAGTGAAGCGCTCATGAACGTCAAAATAATTTTGCTCTCTATAATAAACCTGCCTGAGTGACCATTTAATACGGTCCAGTTTTAGCGATTGTATTTCAACAGTCTCACTACCCACATATGTTTCCGTAAACTGGACCAGTCCCCACATTTCTGGATAATGGAGATTTATCAAACCTTGCGGTGACCAAACCCAGTTAAACTCTGGTGAATCTGTTTTTTCATAACCATTTTCTACTATATCCAGATCCCACTGAACGCGGGAAAAATTTACTTTCCACTGATCTCCTTCCTTTGGAAGAAAGCTTGGTGCACATTCTTCCAGTGCCTTCCAGGGAATAGCGATTTCCACGCTCCAGTATTTATCCCGGTCATTCGCATTATTTAAAGACCCGTTTATATCTACCTTAGTAAGTAGCCCAGGGATATCCCAGGAATCAACTGCAACTCTATCCTGATCTCGGTAGGGTTTTAATAAAAGTAAATCCCATTCAGCTTCAAAAGCATTTACCTCCAACTCATAATAATTATGTGTGTCACCATCAGGATCCAGAAATATTTTAAAAGCATTATCTTTAAAAATAACTGCATCACGGGCTGTGATAGTTGCCCAAACGTGGGGCTCTTCCATGAATGCACCAAAATAAAAATAATTATCATCCCATAACATTTTAACTTTTGTATCAAAGAAAGGCTTCGGCTTTAAATTGCCTTCAATATCTATAAATAAATCTGTCCACTGCGCATTTTCCCATGACCCGTCATCTAGTTTACCATCAATTAGTATAGGTGAATCAGATTTATAACAAATATAGTGTTTTGGTTTATATTCTATTTTTGGCGTAGGCAAAGCCTGTGAAAAAATAGCAGCTGACAAGATGAATACACTAATTATTATACGTATCATTTATATACCGGTTCTTTTCCTTATTCTTGTGGCAAGAATTTGAGTGGTTAATGAATCGTACTTAAACATATTGGGAGCGATGAATTTAATAGAAGACTATATTGAATCAATGTATCTGATTATATTTTTTACCCTGCCGATGTACATTTTTCTTCGAAAGTATTTTTTCAGCATTCTGATAAAAAAACAAAAAACCCTGCATTTCTGCAGGGTTTTCGCTCCGGAGGAGGGACTCGAACCCCCGACAAAGTGGTTAACAGCCACCTGCTCTACCAACTGAGCTACTCCGGATCAAATTATATTAGGCTTTAAAAAAAGCGGGCGAATTTAAAATGATAAAACACCCTGTCAAAGTTACAATTCCTTGTCGGCAATCAAATGGCGTTCTGAATCAAATCTTCCAGCTTCAGACTGAGATTCAGAAATATAAACTACACCGTCTTCTCGATGGGGTTTACCATAATAGGAATGGATAGATTTGAGCCCACCTAGCCACTTTCTTTCATCCGATAAATAAACCATATCCCCTTCATCAGCTCCCATCACATCCATATCGTTAATAGAGAAAAAGACTTCGTCTGAATCATGGTCCTTTACAACCCATTTAACATGTGCGGTTTTTCCTGGTCGGTCATTTGGAGCTGATCCCTTAAAAAATTCCCGTGCTTTATCCAGGGACCAAACGGTTAACCCTTCTGTATTTTTTTCAAGTGGTGGTGTTGTCAGTAGACCTACAAGAACTCCAGAACCGGCACAAACCAACGTATTGTAGAGAGCCCTGATATAAGAATATGGACGATCGGAATCATATTCAATCCCATGATCAAAAGGTGAGATAAAAATTTGTGGATATTTACTGCCAATCCACATCAGAATAGCACCGCCTAAAAATGTTGCAACTGCAGCAGGAGTGGAATATCGTTTCCAGAAAATTCCAAGAAAAATAGCCACAACCAATGGCGGTGTCATGGTACTATGGAAAAAACCGTGGGCTTCATAAAGGGTTGGGAAATTATTGAAGAAAATGGTACTGACAGCACCTAGAACCGTGGCACCAGCAGAAACAACCATGGCGATTTTCAAATAATGTTTATCATCTTTATCTTTTACCAGAGGACGGTAAACATCATTAATCACAACGGCCGCAACAGCATTGATTAATGTATCTACAGTTGACATGAGCGCCGCCGCAACAGCTGCAATAACAAATGCGAATACAATTTCACTTCCGGTGATTAAATAAGCCACTTGGGTAAACACATGGTCTAATTTTGTTGCTGTATTCCAAGCTTCCGGAGTAACTACACTGATAGCTTTCCCGATCCAGCCTGCATTGGAGACAACTACTGTTGAGATAGGTAAAAGCACAAGGACGTTAAATGCTGCAGCTTTCCTGCCTTCATGAACCGACTTGCAGGCCATGAATCGCATGATAAGCCCCTGATTCATGAATAGAAATCCTACGGATCCAGCTACACCATCTTGCCAAAAAATACCTACAAAGTTGAAGTTAGCCGGATGATTGAAATGAGCTAGCGGAAGTTTAAATTCCGGAGAAAGAGCATTCCAGAATACAGACAATCCGCCGACATAATTTAGGCCAAGCAGAAATACGAGAATACCTGCAAAAATCAAAATAAACCCTTGTGCAAGGTCAGTAAAAATAACTGCTGTCTGCCCACCAAAAGTAATATAGACACCAGAGATAATTGCCACGATAAATATTATCGTATACAAGTCCAAACCCAATAGTGGCTCAAGTGTTTTACCCATCGTTAGAAACCCGATTGCAATATAGCCGATCATGTACCCAAGAATAGCAATAGTGGCCAATACCCGGACACCAGGATTAAATCTTCTTTCAAAATAGTCAGGAATGGAACGGATCTTTGTATAATAAACAATAGGCAGCCACCCGAATAAAAAGAGCGGCATAAAAAACCAGTCGTTCATATAGGTCATGGTAGATGAAAAACCATGCTCGTATGCTTTTGCAGAATATTTTAGAAAACTGTGACTGCCAACTCCCGTTGCCACAATTGACATGGTCACCAGCCACCATGAAAATCGCCTGCCGCTGAAAAAGAAATCCTGAGTTGTTTTATTATATCTGGCAAAAAATGAGCCAAAACCAAGGACCAGTGCAAAATATCCAAATATGATGACCCAGAAATAATTTGAAGTTTGAATCGTACCTTCCATCAACCAGTAACCTTCGAATTCTTCTGAAAGATAAAAATTAAATTCCCAATCAATGCCATAATAACGACAGCTATAAGTCCGGCAAATAATGGTTCACTCAAAGCTAAAAAGGTAAATATGCCATGTATACCCATATAATATAAGAACCCGAAAATAAGAACATGTAGCCAGGTGTTATGGCGAACCCTTTCTTGCTTAAGGGAACGTGAACGAAGGATGATTATCATTCCAACGATAAAAATTCCGCCACCAACACCATATAGATAAAGGTAAGGTAGCCAAGTTCTACTGAAATCAAGCATGTATCATTTCCGTGTATTCATCAAATAAAGGTTTTAAGATATCCCAAGTCTCGTTCAGCCCTTCTACTATTACTTTTGTGGCTCCCACCACAGGCATGAAATTCGTATCCCCGGCCCATCTAGGGACAATATGATAATGAATATGTTCTTCAATACCGGCCCCGCCAGCCTTACCTATATTGGCACCAAAATTAAACCCATCTGCGTTCATAGATTTTTTTAGAATATCCATTGATGAGTTTGCTAAAGTCATTATCTCTGCATTGCAGTTATTGGATAGGGTATTTGTTTCAGATGTATGGCTGTAAGGTGAAATCATTAAATGTCCATTCGAATAAGGGTAAAGGTTCATCAAAATAAAAGCCTCTTTTCCACGATATAATACAAGATTTTTACGGTCATTATTTTCCTGAGACTTTGTACAGAATATACATCCTTCTTCTTTTGGTGTTCGTATATAATCAATTCGCCAAGGTGCCCAAAGTTTTTTCATGAAAAATGAGACCTATACTTCTTCAACATCTTGCCGATCCTTTATCACTTTTTGTTCTAAATCTTTCGGCATTTTTTCATAATGACTAAAGGATTCAGTATGTATTCCACGGCCACCAGTTAAGGATCGAACTGTGGTAGCATAATGATATAATTCAGCCTGAGGAACTTGCGCTTTAATAATCTGAAATTTCCCGTCTGCATCCATTCCCATTATTTTTCCGCGTTTTCCCGATATGTCACCCATGATATCACCCATAAATTCTTCTGGGACAGTGACTTCAATATCCAGAATCGGTTCTAACAGGCAAGGTTTAGCACTTAAAAATGCTTCACGAAATGCATGCTTCCCTGCTGTTTGAAAAGCAATGTCTTTTGAATCTACCGGATGCATTTTACCATCATAAAAATCCACTTTTAAATCTACAACTTTACATCCAGCAAGAATTCCATCCGTACAAGCTGTATTTACTCCTTTTTCCACTGAAGGGACAAAAACACGATCCACATTTTGGCCAACTAGCGACTGGGTGAACTCAATCCCATCGCCTCTTTGTTTCGGCTCTATTCTCATCCAAACTTCAGCAAATTGTCCAGCTCCACCGGACTGTTTTTTATGCCTGTATTTTGCTCCACCATTTCCAAGGATTGTTTCCCTGT
>CAJWHW010000046.1:0-6408 GCA_913040915.1 uncultured Fidelibacterota bacterium
CTATTATCATCAGGCTTGCCAAATGCTCAGGATACAATAAATAATACAAAGATACATGGTTTTGGAGGTGGGTTAGGGCTTGGTTTTGGGAAAGAAACAGCTTCAAGATTATCTATATTATTTTTCCGCAAGACCAACATGTTTGACTTTTTTGTTCATTTTTCACGAAATATTAGCTCTCTCAGTCCCAATATTTATAAGGATTATAGTTCTTCTGCACCAGATGATTGGCACCACTCTTATGAAGGTTCCAAATACCCAATATTTATTATTGGTTTTGGTCCTTTAATAAATTACAAAAATATGGAATTACTGCCTTCAATTGGTATTTCATATAATACGTCAATACACAGATATTTTAATCAATCTAAAACACTGGGTGATAAAGGATATTATTATGTATACGGGGATGATGGAAAATATATTCCGGTTTTAGGCATTGGGCTACTTTCTAGAAAATCGAAAGATCTATCCTTTTATGGTAATTGTCACATTGGTAAAATTATCAGTATCTCTATAGGAGTAGCTTATGAAATGGATGTCAATTATTTTTGAATAATAGTGTGGCAAAAAATACTTCACATAATTCATTTATACCTATTTAACATATGATATAATCATGAAGGATTTATTGAAAATAATTGTTTTGTCCAATGCCTTAATATCGATTGGGTTTGGTAATTGTGATAGTGATGAAGTTGAACTATGGGATGAGTGTTATTCCATAACCAATACTACTTCTTTGCTTAGGATAAATGAGGGCCTTACTGGAGAAATACCATCCGAGATAGGGCAGCTTACAAACCTTGTTAACCTTCAATTACAATACAATGAACTAACAGGATCAATTCCTACCGAAATTGGCAATCTTACAAGTTTAGTTAAAATAGATCTTCGCTATAATAATCTATCCGGATCCATTCCTACCGAAATTGGGTCTTTAACTAGCCTGAATGAATTAAGAATTCAGAAAAATCAATTATCCGGTACAATACCGTCTGCTATTGGAAATCTGACAGAATTGACCCATTTGTATTTATATGGGAATCAATTTACGGGTTCAATTCCAACTGAGATTGGAAATTTGATTAATTTAGTGAAACTACACTTAAATAATAATCAATTTACAGGACTGATACCGGAGACTATATGTAATATAGATATGTCATTTTATAATCCTCACCTTTTTGATATTTCCGGTAATCAGCTTTTACCTCCTTATCCTGACTGTGTTGCTGAATTTGTCGGCTATCAATATTCTGAAGATTGTGCGAGCAATTATTTATTTGATGGAATTTGCACAGAACAATCTGATTTGGACGTATTGCAGAAATTTATAGATAACAGTTCAGAAACTATCAACATGGAAATGGATGATAACAATAATGGCATTATTGAGCCCATCGAGTTGGGTACACAGCACTGGTGGGATGGCAGGCTGACTGAGTTAAACTGCAATTATGATCTGGCAAATGAATTCACTTTAAGTGACCTGGGTTTATCAGGAGAGATTCCTCAAGAGATAGGTACTTTAGACAGCCTTGAATTTTTATGGCTGGAAGATAACCAGCTGACAGGCCCTATCCCAACTGAGATTGGCAATCTTTCAAAGTTGAAATATTTAATTATGCATTATAATCAGCTTTCAGATTCTATCCCATCTGAGATTGGAAATCTGTCCAATTTAGAAATATTAAAATTGGATAATAACCAGCTCACAGGATATATACCAGAAAGTATCTGTGATCTAAATATAGTTTTTAACTGGCAAAATAATCTTTTCGGTGAAAATTTTGCTGTATATAATAATCAACTCTGTCCCCCATATCCGGATTGTGTCGATGCTTATGTTGGTTTGCAAAACACAACCAATTGTGAGCTGGCTTCAGATACTTTTAATCCTATCCCATTAGACTATAGTTTATATGATCCCTATCCAAACCCATTTAATGCACAAACAACAATACAAATTACTTTGCCAATAAAGGATGTTATGATTGTTAAAGTATATGACGTCAACGGTAGTGAGTTAAAAACACTCGTCCATAGTATTTTTGATAGCGGAACGCATACGATTAAATGGGATGCCGGGGATTTACCTTCAGGTATTTATTTTATTAGAATGCAAACCAGACATTTTTCGGGTACAAAAAAGGTTAGCCTAATTAAGTAATGGTAAAAATAATCATAAGAATATTTATTGTCCTTTGTACTATTGTTAGTGCTCGTGACTTGTATGTTTCAAAAAGTGCACTAGAACAATATGAAACGGATGATTACCTCTTATTTGATGGATTCAACGATACTCTTGAAGCTTTGCATAGTACACATCCTAATTATGATCCTGCTTGGGATGCCATTGATTTAGGGAAAGACGGACCTATACCAGGCGAACAGTTCACGTTGGAAGCAAGAATCTACCAAGACGGAAGAACTACCCCTGCATGGGGGCATATTATGGGCTATCAACCTGTAGATATAGAAGGATTAGACGCATTTAAGAATGAATCACCGACCATTTGGGTGTATGAGGGTGTCAATATAAAATATGGATTTGGGTCTGGTGACCAGAAACACTGGGCAATTGTGGACAGCGTAATTTTGAATAGAAAAACATGGTACCATATAGCGACTACTTTTGATGGTACAAATTACAGGTTATTTGTTAATGGAGAAGAAGTTCATAATATTACGAACTTTGCCGGTAAAACACCTTATCCCACACCAGTAAGATTTATTGGAGGAGCGCATGTTGGTAACCAACGAGGTAAGTTTCATGGTAAGATTGATGAGGTCCGGATGTGGAGTGTTGCCAAAACTCAGGTAGAAATCCAGGAAAAAATGAATGACCAATTAACGGGTAATGAATCTGGCCTAGTAGCCTATTATCCAATGGATATAGACAATCAGTATGTACTCGATGGAAGTGGTAATAATTATCATGGAATAATGATTGGTCCAGTAGTAAAGTCACGATATTTTTCCGATGAATGCCCCAAACCTGATGGAACTATGGATTGTCCCTATCCAACCATCGCAAGTGCTTTAGAAGATGTGCGGGCATGGGATCGTATTATTATACGTGAAGGTCGCTATACCGAGTTTATTATGAGAGATGGAATCAATATTGAAGGGACTGATTATAGCTGGGACCAACTAGATCCTGGTTTTGGCGGGCCTCCGACAAACACAATTACTATTGAACCATACCCAAATGAAAACGTGGTTATTGATGGGACTGTATCTATAGATGTTAATTGGGAACCATATTATCATAATGGCCGTGGTTTATTTCGGGCAATCCTTGATTCTGCTGCTATTGCTGATGAGATCCAGAGACCTTTTAGGGACGTTTACGGGGTATGGATTAATGACAGGTATCAGATACCTGCGGTTTCCCCGAATATTAAAAATCCAACAGACCCTTCCTATGGCGGTCCAAATGATCATGTACCTGGAACATTTTGGGAAGTTGATGTTGTACCGGCACTTTTACGATACGAAAATTGGGGGGAAGGTAGTGTAATATCCATTGATCGTGAGTACGGACTAGCAAGACTTGATATGCTTGATACATTAGAAGAATGGGCTTTTGACCCGCAAAATGAAATGCTATACATTTATGCGGATGAGCGGTTTATACCATCATCTACAAATGTAAGAATAAGAGTTCTGCACAGGATGATCAATTTCCAATATGTAGCAAATGTGGAATTTAGGAATATCAAATTTTTCGGTGGATCTTTGGACGTGATGGGTCAAAATGTATTATTTGAAGATTGCAAATTTGAACACCTTCACGATATTACTTTGCCTCCTTTTCGAAATCATGCCCCTTTATGCGCTGGTTTATTTAGTTCGAATGCGGATTTTATAAACTGCATATTTAGCCGTATCCCTTTTGTATACTCATTGAAAATAGGTGGAATACACAGTCTGGTTGAGAACTGCCTGTTTACCAATATGGATTGGTGGGCAAATCCTGGAGGTGGTGGCCCTGCCCTGGGATACGTATGTCGGTTCGTGACGTTTGAGAACAGCAAGATCGGTGGCGTGCACGGATCATCCTTAATGGAATACTGTCGAATCGAAGATTATATTGATCCTTGTGACTGCAGCGGTATTAATCGCGGTGCCCATGGGGCTCCAAGATCAATGACAAGATATAACTGGGTTATAAATGGACCAGGTACTAATGGTATGAGATTTGATGGAGGAAAGATTGGTGCAGGAAATAGGCGCGGTGATGTTCATCATTTTGTTACAATAGGCAACCATCGAGGAATGCGGCTGAAAGGTGACTATCACGATGTGTACCATGTTACTGCATATGACAACTCGACGTGGGATATCGATTTTTTTGTCGGGAAATATGCTGAACCAGGGGAATTAAATCAGGGCTTTGACCTTGATTACACACCTGGGAACATTCATTCAGTGCTTAAAAATAGTTTGGTAGAAAGTTCTTTGGGATGCCCTACACCTGACTGTTGGCCATATCCACCATCTGAAACTGGGTTCACTAATCCTCTCGATGCTTTTCACCTTTTAGAAAATGGGATCTGGTTTGGCAGAGCGCTTGGCTACCCATCTCTTCATAAAGAATTGACAAATCCCTGGCTAGGAAGTCTTGCTGATCCTGATTCCCTTTACTCTGATGGCTACTATCCTCCTGATGATCGTACGCAGGATTATGATTTTCGGCCCCGAAAGGGATCTACTTTAATAGACGCTGGTGTGGTGATACCAGGGATTAATGATGGTCAGGATCTACAATTTAATTGGCCTCTAGCTTACCCAGGACAGAATCGCAGATTTGTTGGTGATGCCCCAGATATAGGAGCCTATGAGTATGGTGATTCTGTCTATTGGATACCTGGTTACCGATATCCACATCCTAGTTTTCCTATTCCTCGCAACAATGCGGTAGATGTGATACCTGACTACAGTGTTGTCTGGAACTATCCTTATAAAAAAGATTATTCCAGTACCATGGCAAGTGTGACTATCAATGGTCCTGGTGTTGATCGATCGGAAATTTTTCGATATCCTAATAATGTTATGTTCCAAGAGTTTCAACCAGGTGGTTTTTATACCTGGTCTGTTTCTGTGGATGGTATGAGCGGAGGGACATGGTCATTCCAGGTGGATAATGATATTTTCCCAATGAATGATCGATCTATAGACACGACCTTGCATGAAGTTATACCACTAAATAATCAAAAAACTCTAGAAGTGTTTGAAAATAATATTGCTTTCTTGTTGTTTGATATTCCATCTTCCGTTGATAACAGTTGGGATATTGATTTCAATCTTTTTGTTAAAGAGGTTGAAAACCTTACTGGAGGTATTGTGGTCTACAAACATGATTATCCTGATTGGGGTGAAAAAAATGATCAACGGAACATTGGCGTTATTGATCACACCCTTAGTACAGCAATAGATACACTACATTCATTGGATCCAGAATCACCTATTTCCCTTAATGTGAGCAGTATAATCAATGAACCAGGAGAATATTCTTTTGCCTTAGCTGGCTTAGATTCAAATGATCATGTTACTTTTCACAGCTATGAAGCTGGAGAAATTAGATCTCAAGCATATTTCGAATTATGGCCCAGCCTCTCTTTCACACCCAGCCTGGACTCTGTTAACATTGTACTTACAATGCCACAGAATGACAGCACTATAGTCCTTAGAGGTACTCCTGACGATAGTATTCTATTCCAATGGCGCCTGACGCATGAAATGGATTATAATATCAATTCCTATGTTCTACAAATTGGACTTCCATATGCAAGTAATGGTGGCAGATCAATAGACACTCTTTACATTGAGACCGAGGTTAATAATAATAGCGTTAAAATTTGTAAAGATGAAATATTGGATATGCTGATCGAGGCTAAAGTATTACAGGGAGAATTTGAATGGGATGTTACTGGAATATTATCTACTGGCGAAATGGTTTCAATTATGTCAAATAGTTTCAGTACAGTCATTGATGATGAAAATTATGAATTAACTTTTCCTGATGAATATCGACTCTATGATAATTATCCTAATCCATTTAACCCTGTAACGACTATTGCCTATGATCTTAAAGCATGGTCAATAGTGAATCTGCAAATATTTGATATTATGGGGCGAAAGCTTATGACTTTGGAAAGTAGCGTCAAGGCGCCAGGACATCATTATACGATGTGGAATGGTAAGAATAGTAAGGGTTCCCAGATGGCAAGTGGTGTTTATTTTTACCGCTTAACTGTAGAAAATACTATTACTGGTAAGAATGCCTATACAAAAGTAGAAAAAATGATGATCTTAAAATGAACTATTGATGTGAAAGCATAGTTCTTACAAGGCGGAAGTCATAAGTTCGAGTCTTATAGCGCCCACTCTTCGAAAGCC
>CAJWHW010000047.1:0-6216 GCA_913040915.1 uncultured Fidelibacterota bacterium
CCTACCATATCCACATACTATATGGTGATTTTTAAGTTTTGATATTGTTTTTTTCATTTTTTTCTTCCAGAAACGTTGTGATTGAATGAATTCTTCATTTATAGTTCTAAATAATACACCTACACCAGTTACCCCAAAAATGATTAATAAAATTGACCATATTTTTCCGTAATTATCTAAAACATGAACCTCACCATAGCCTACCGATGCAAGAGTAATTATAGTCATATAAAGACTGTCTAATAATGTCCAATCATTTCCGCCAATAATATAGTACCCTAGAGAACCAATTATAATGAGGGATATAAAATAAACAAAAATCCAAAATTTTTTATCTTTCATCAATAATTTTTTAGTTTATGATTTTCAGAATAATATTAATAATCCAGTTCTATGGAAATTAATCCCTATTACAGAGTTAAAACTTCTCAGTTATTAGGATATGATTTGAAAGTTTAACCATAGCAAAAATTAAGATGAAATTAATTATTGCGTTAGATGATATAGCAAAAAGGGGCCGAAAATCGGCCCCCTTTTACTTAGGAGGGTGTTCTTATATAGTAAATCTAATTTTAATCGTCTTCTGCTGCTTCTTCTGCAGCTTCGGCTTTTTCTTCCTGAATCAAAGCTAAGTCTTCAATCTCTTTTAGTCTTTTATCAAGGGTCGAAGTCATTTGCTCCAAGTCTGAAATGCCTTGCTTTAATTTACGGATAGTTCCTTTCATTTCTGTGGCCAAATCGTCAATGTCATCATTCACATTATTAAATTTTTTCTTCGTCTCACGCATGAAATTATCCAGCGTAAAACTAACATCATCTATCATTGAAGCCAGTGAATCTGTATTCTTTTGAATCAAATCAGTGTTCGCAACAATATCTCGTTGTGCCTTTCTTAGATGTTTACCGCGGCCAACAAATCTTAAATTATAGACACGTAAGCTATCTGCAAATTCATTTAGAACGATATCAACATGTTCCTTATCTGCAAGATTAAGCTCATCCATTCTCATAGTTAATTCATCTGTTAAAAATTGAAAATAAAATGCACCTATGATTAGGGCGCCTAACAAACCAAATACAAATTTATCCTTTGCGTTCATTATATCCTCTGAGTTACTTTACATTCCTTCAAGTCTTTTTTCCCATTCACTCATGCCCGAGGTATCTCTCTCAGCATCCTGATCAGATCTATCCTTTCCAGGAGATGAATCCTTTCCTTCCATTAAATCATGAAGAATTTGGCTGCGACGTTCCGAACTCACCTTTAATTCACCCATAATACCTTCAACTTCTTCATTAAAATCAGTAATGGTTCTCTTCAACCGAGTTACTAACTCATCCAGAAGGGCCTGACCATAACCTGCGTTAATACCGGACAATAGATCATCTAGTTTTTCATTTAGATAACTAGTTCTACCATCCTGACTTTCGAAATCAATTCCCATATCTCTTTAACAAATTAATTAAGGAATAGCAAAAATTAGTCGTGGAATTTCATACAAGATTAGTTTCTTCGCAACCTTGAAGTTCACGGCCAATGTTTCATTTGTTTGTAGCCTAAACTATCAAGTGGGTCTATGATGGTTAGAAATGTTTTCTTTTGTATTATATACGGTAATTTATCAACTGATTTAATTTTAAGTAATTCATCTTCGTAGCCAATACCTGAAACTGGTATGTCATACTTTCCAGTTCCTGTAATTGTCATTTTATCGTGGATGTGAACTGAGAGAGATAATAAACGTTGACCTTCACCCCAATTAAATAGTTTAAAATCTGTAAACATAAAACCATCTTCTGGCGCATACTCAAGAATTTTGAAACCCTGATCAATTAAAAAATCTCTCATTTCTGGGATAGCTTCATCTCTGGGTTTTTCATAAGAAAAGTGCAGCACCATTCTTGGTGGTGTAGGACAAAATGAGAACTTTATGTTAGTGAAAAAAAGAAAAACTAATAATGGTATTCGCAAAAGTTACCTTAATATAGTCCCTATACGTTCCCAACGGGGTATCCATGTTTTAAGGTCAAGAGAGAAATAAGTAAACAAAGCTTCACCTAAAATATTATTTTCAGGAACAAATCCCCAGTAGCGAGAGTCAAGACTGTCATCACGATTATCACCCATAGTCCAATAATAATTTTGGGAGACCTTATGCTGTGAATATTCGCTTACAGGTTTACCATCAATCAACAAGAAATCAAAATGATCATCCTTAATTGCTTTGCTCCATGGCGTAATCAAATTTCCTTTAGGAAAATAATCATTAAAAACATATTCTTTTCCCTTCCGTCGCCAAAGCTCGTTTGGATCCTGTAATGTAAAAGTATATTCTACTTCATCATTTTTTAAAGTTGCTTGGTGACCTTCCATAAGCATGATCGGTAATAAATATCTCCAATTGGTTTCAGAGTCAATTGGAATAATATCACCATTTTTTGGGATATAAACTGGGCCGAGATTATCCCTGTTAATATTTGAATCAGATGATAGAAAAATATCTGGTTGCCGGTATTGAGTTTGCATAGGTGCTGTTAAGTATTTCCCATTTTCCCACATTGGAATTTCTATATTATTAATTAATAATTTTTTATCTCTTATTTCAACTGTGTCTCCAGGGCCACCAACACAGCGTTTTACATATTTTACATATTTATCACGAGGATATTTAAAAATCAATACATCTCCCTTTGATGGAATTCGAAATTCAGGAAATTTGATGTAAGGTATAAAAAATCCAATATCTGTATAAGGAATTCCGATCCAATCTGGAGTTCTCATACCATATACAAAACGACTCCCAATAAGGAAATCACCTGTCATGATTGTGTTCTCCATGCTTCCAGTTGGGACTATATATGCTTCAAGTACAGTTACTTTTACAAGTAGTACTGTCAGTACGATATAAATAATCGCCTTGGTTTCCGAAATTATTTTTTTCTTATTCATTCAAATGAATCCACTATAGAAATTAGGAACTTATTCAACGCTAATTCCTTCATAATGTTTAATTATTGGATTTTTATTTTGTAAGACAACAGATATAAAATCAACTCGAAATGTATAGATTTGTTCCGTTTGATTTTGATAAAATTGGATTGCTTTAACTAATTTTTGGAGTTTTAAAGAATTAACTTTTTTATATAATAAATCAGAATTTGATTTATATTGTGTTTTTACTTCAACGAATACAGTTTCGTCTTTATCTATTGAAATGATATTAATTTCACCATGTGGTGAGCAATTTCTATTCATTTCAACAATTTTAAATCCTTTACCCTTAAGATACAGTGCAGCCAATTTTTCACCCATCCATCCTATTTTATTTTGTTCAGATAGCCAGGACAATGTTGGCATTTTATTCGATACCGGTTTGAAAGATCTACGATGAATAGGTGTCGCTCTATTTTCTTTCAGAGCATTTAGATGAAATTCTGTTCCATATCCATTATGATTTTCAAATCCGTATTCAGGAAAAATACATCCATACTCTGCCATCAATTTATCACGGTGGACTTTTGCAATAATTGATGCTGCTTTAATTGAATCAATCAGGTCATCCCCGCCAACAATTCCTTCATTGGGTATAACCTGGTTTTTCAATGGATGTCCATCAATTAAAAGCTTAGTCGGCCTGTTAGGTAAATTTCCCACGGCTATCTGCATTGCCTGCAATGTTGCTTCTCTTATATTAATCTGATCAATAGTTTTAACATCCACCTCCCCTACACCAACACCAGTTGCTTGATCATAAATTATATTATATAATTCACTACGTTTCTTTTTCGACAACTTTTTAGAGTCCCGTAGACCATCAATAGTATGGCTGTCAGGAAGAATTACCGCTGCTGCAACTACTGGTCCCGCCAAAGGACCTCTGCCTGCTTCATCTACGCCTGCAATAATATCCATTTTTCTTTAAAATAATTTTTACTAAAGATATGAAGTACAGAATAATTATACCGAATGAGTGTATATAGTCATTATCTATACCCTAAAATCTACATCTATAGACAATACGTGAATAACGGTTTGTGCCTGAACTCACTTCTCTCTAAACTTACTACCTTATTTCTAACCCGTATGGAGATTTCATGAATAGACAAAACGCCGGCTTGATTGCTTTTGGTATCATTGTTTTTATCATGTATGCCTTTGGCCTGCAAACTTTTGAAGCAATATGGTCCTTCCCTTCTAAACGAGCTGTGCCATTAATGGTTCTTGCATTAGTTGGAACTGGTATATACGCAACCGTCAGGCTTGGATTTCCCCAAATTCAATATTTACGGCACGGTATTGATGTAACCCGGGGTATATATGACAATCCCGATGATGAAGGCGATTTAAACCATTTTAGGGCCCTTACAACTGCTCTATCAGCTACTGTTGGAATCGGAAACATCGCAGGTGTAGCAACGGCAATCTACTATGGCGGACCTGGTGCTTTATTTTGGATGTGGGTAACAGCTTTTTTCGGCACTACCTTGAAATATGCTGAATGTACTTTATCTTTAAAATACCGTGAAATGGATGCACTAGGTAAGACTGCAGGTGGCCCCATGTATACTATTGAAAATGGTTTAGGTAAAAACTGGCGCTGGATGGCAGTTGCTTTTGCAGCATTTGCAGTTATTTGCTCTTTTGCCACAGGAAATGCTATTCAATCCTTTACAGTTTCTGATCAAATTTATTCTGAAGTTTCTGGCATTGTTGGTAATTCACATTTTCTAACAACAAAACATGAATTATGGGCAGGCTTTGAAGTATCTATTCTGCAATGCATTAATGGTGTTATCATGGCAGCTATTGTAGGTATGGTAATTATTGGAGGAATTAGCCGAATCGGAAACGTCACCGGATACCTCGCTCCTGTTATGGCTTTAGTTTATATAGTGTCTGCATCTCTTATTATTATTGCAAATATAGATAAGATATCAGAAAGTTTTGGACTGATATTTTCAATGGCATTTAATCCACCTGCAACTATCGCAGGAACTGGTGGCGGTATTCTTATGACAATGCTCTGGGGAATCAAAAGAGGTTTATACTCTAATGAAGCTGGGCAAGGATCTGCTGCCATTGCGCATTCCACTGCGAAGACGAAACATTCTGTTCGTGAAGGCGCTGTAGCAATGCTTGGACCATATATTGATACGTTAATTATATGTACTATGACTGGTTTAGTTATTATTTCCACGGGTGCATGGATGCACACGGAATTTTTTGTGAAAATTACAGCTTCATCTATGGATGAATTCAATGCTGCTCTTTCCATTGGTGTTTATCAGGGACGAGAATTGTTCAACTCCAGTCTGCTTACATCATTCGCTTTTAAAGAAGGATTGGCATTCATTATTAGTTTTGGTGATAAAATTGTAACAGTTTCTGTATTACTCTTTGCTATTTCTACTGCTATAGCATGGTCTTTTTATGGTAATCGGTCTGCAGTTTATCTGTTTGGCGAAAAAGCAATCATGCCTTACTTGTGGGTATATGTTTTCTTTGTATTTGTTGGTGGAATTGCAGAATTAGAAGCCATCTGGGCCTTTGGTGATGCGGCTCTTGGAATTATGACATTCCCAAATCTAATCTCAATTGTCTTATTAACTGGTGCACTTAAAACCATGACCAAAGATTATTTTTCCCAAGAGCATGTCCCCTATCAAAAATGATGATCTTTTAAATGTCGCTGTGGAGGCTGCTATTGCAGCTTCTCACATTGTTATGAACGCCCTTGAAAAACCAAGGATAGCTGATCATAAAGGAAAAACCGATCTTGTTACAGAAACAGATCTACTTTCTGAAAAAAGCATTAAATCAATTATTAAATCCTTTTTCCCGGATCACAGTTTTTTAGCGGAAGAATCCGGAATTGATTCTTCAGAATCTAATTATCTCTGGATCATTGATCCTTTAGACGGTACAACTAATTTTGTCCATGGATACCCTTCTTTTGCGGTGTCTATAGGACTATTTTTCCAAAATAAGCCTCTTGTGGGAGTTGTGATGGAAATGCCTAATACTAAACTTTATACAGCCGTAAAAGATGAAGGTGCCTGGTGCGAAGGAAAAGAAATACGATGCTCAAGTATTGACAATTTGGAACAAAGTCTACTTGTTACAGGATTTGGATATGACCATGGTGAATTATGGGAAAGAAATATGCGTCTCCACAAACATTTTACTGATATAACACAAGGCGTACGAAGGCTTGG
>CAJWHW010000048.1:0-5548 GCA_913040915.1 uncultured Fidelibacterota bacterium
ATAGCTAGAGGCAGGTTGCACCTTTATGAAGGAATTAAGAAAGAAGAAGTAATTATGCCTATTGAGCTATTCCATGACCTAGGAGTTAAAAATATCATTATCACAAATTCTTCTGGTAGCTTACGTTTGGATAATAAACCGGGTTCACTAATGTTAATTGATGGTCATTATGATTGTACTTTTTTAGATAGCTCAAAGCTACCTGATTTAAAAAAGGGAGATAAATATTATAATGAAAATTTGGTTAAGCTTGCATTCATTGTAGCAAAGAAAAATAACGTAGAACTTTTAAAGGGAAAATATTGTTGGATGCATGGCCCCGCATATGAAACACCAGCGGAAATTCAATTTCTTCAAAAATTAGGTGGAGATGCTGTTGGAATGAGTACATTGCCTGAGGTTGAGGCCGCAAAAAGAAATAAAATGAGCACTTTAGTTTTATCTGTTTTAACAAATTATGCTGCAGGTTTAGATAACAAAACTCTCAGGCACGAGGATGTCTTGTTGAATGCAAAAAAAGCTCAGAAAAATTTTATTAAATTAGTAAAGAATATTATTTTAGACATAGGTACAGAATGAGCGTAAAAATAAAAAAAGAAATACAAAAAATAGAAAATGATATAATTGGCTATAGAAGAAACTTCCACCAATATCCTGAATTAAGTTTTAAAGAATTTAAAACTGCTGATACCATATGTAATCATTTGGATACATTTGGAATATCTTATGAAAAAGAAGTTGGCAAAACCGGAGTTGTTGCTGAGTTAAAGTTTGGACCAGGTCCTACGATTGCTTTAAGAGCAGACATGGATGCTTTACCTATTCATGAAGATAGTAAATTATCTTTTAGATCATTAAATGATGGTGTGATGCATGCATGTGGGCACGATGGACACATGGCTATCTTATTAGGTGTTGCACAAGCATTATCTAAGAATACTAAATTAAAAAACGGAACGGTAAGATTTATTTTTCAGCCGGCTGAAGAAGGTTTAGGCGGAGCAAGGTATATGATAAAAGATGGATGTTTAAAAGGTGTAGATGAAATCTATGGATTACATCTTTGGAATTATCAACGCTATGGTGAAGTTGGAGTTAAAACTGGCCCTGTAATGGCATCGGCTGATTTGTTTGACATTGAGGTGATGGGAAAAGGGGGTCATGGTGCAACTCCGCAAGGGACTGTTGACCCGATTGTTGTGGCAAGTAACTTAATTACACAGTTACAAACGATAGTTAGTAGAAATACAAATCCTTTAGAAAGTACGGTCATATCAATTGGTAAAATTAATGGAGGGCATAACTTCAATGTTATCTCAGACCATGTGAATATGTCAGGTACCACTAGATCCTATACAGAATCAAATCAAAAAATGATAAAAAAGAGAATGAAAGAAATAATTGATGGTGTTTCAAAATCTTTCGGAGCAAAAATTACATTAAAATACAAAGATGGATATCCCCCTACTGTAAATGATAAATTTTCAACTAAAAAAGTTTTAGATGCAGCAACCTCAATAGTAGGAGAAGGGGCAAAAAGTCCTTATTTATCCATGGGAGGGGAGGATTTTTCTTATTATTTGCAGAAAAGGCCAGGTTGTTTTTTCTTCATAGGATCTGCTCCAAACGAGAAAGAATTATTATCAACTCCTCATCATTGCTCTCACTTTAATATCGATGAAAGGTCATTACTTGTAGGGTCATCAGTTTTCTTAAAATTAGTTGAAAATTCATTTAGTTTGGGATGATTTATTTACTCGTTTTCATGTCGCCTCTTTTAATCAATGCGCAAATATTGATTACGGAATTATCGGATGGGATCAATGATCAAGGTATATCAATAAAATATATTGATGGAGCTAAAGAACCTTTCAAAGGTTTTGCTTTTAACTATTATCCAAATGGCAACAAAGAACTGAAAGGTAGTTATAATCGAGGTTTAAAAGATGGGAAATGGATTTGGTGGTATCCTAATGGTGAGAAATATAAAGTCGGTTATTATGTAAAGTCTATGGAGGATAGTATATGGGAATGGTGGTTTTCAAATGGACAATTGATGAAACGAGGAAAATACAAAAATGGTAAAAAAGAGGGAAGGTGGAGTGAGTGGTATGAGAATGGGAAATTAGCCAGCTCTTTTGGATATATGGATGATAAGCCTAATGGGAAGTGTCTTAAAAAATACAAAAATGGTAATAAGCAGATTGAGATAATGTATAATTATGGTATTAAGAGCGGCATTGAGAAAGAATGGAATGATGATGGCCTTCCTAAATATGAATATAATTGGAAAGATGGACTGAAAGATGGAGTTCAGATATTATGGGGTAGTACTGGATTAATTTTTAAAAAGCAAAGATACTCAAAGGGAATGCTTCATGGAGAATTTATAGATTATTATATAGATGGCCAAAAATCTGTAATTGGTAATTATAGATTTGGTAAAAAACATGGCCAATGGACTTATAATTATAAAGATGGTGTAATTGCATTAAGTGGCAATTACAGGAATGGAGTCCCAAATGGTTCATGGTTTTGGGTAAGAGCCAACAAGTCAGAGATGGTAAATATAGACTCGCCAGATACAGAGTGGGTAACAAAAAGAATTAAAGAGTGGGAAAGTATATATAATTAATAACCAATAGCTGATGTTTCATCTCTGCAATCTGTGCCACCATATAACCCATCATCCTCGATAATAATTCCATTCGCGACACCCATATAGCCATAGGTTTTTATTGTGTGACCACGCGATTGTAAATTTTTAATGATATCCTTTGAGATTCCATTTGGCTCAATGTACACTGTGTTTTCTGGTAGCCATTGATGGTGAATTCTAGGTGCGCAAACTGCTTGTTTGATGTTCATATCATGAATGAATACATTCAATATACATTGTAAAACAGTAGTAATTATTTTAGACCCGCCGGGAGAGCCAATTGTCATAATAGGGGCGCCATCATACATGATAATAGTTGGAGTCATGGAACTTAGTGGTCTTTTGTTTGGTTCAATAGAATTTGCTTTGCTACCTACTAGACCCCAAAAGTTTGGAGTTCCAGGTTTGATAGAAAAATCATCCATTTCGTTATTTAGAAAAAATCCAGCTCCTGCTACGATATGTTTATTACCAAAATTTTGATTTAACGTACTTGTTACTGACACTGCGTTACCATCGTTATCTACGACAGAATAATGAGTCGTTTCATCGCTTTCATTATCATTATAAATCCCTGAAAATACTTCTTTACTGGGAGTATGTGACTCCATAGATAAGTTTGAAATCCTCTTTTCCGCATATTTTTTTGACAAGAATAAATCTCTAGGATTATTCCAAAAATCAGGATCCCCAAGATGCTCTGCCCTGTCGGCATAGGCGCGTTTTGCAATTTCAGTTAATAGATGTATATAGTCAGTTGAATTCCAACCTAGAGTATCTATTGGAAAATTCTCTATAGCATTTAGCATATGAATCAATAAAAGTCCCCCTGAACTAGGAGGCCCCATTGAAATCACTTCCAAACCTTTAAATGTCCCAATTACTGGTTCACGATAAACGGATTGATATGCCTTTAAATCATTATGAGAAATAAGCCCATTGCCTCGTTCCATTTCTTTTATAATTAGCTTAGCGGTTGTACCATTGTAAAATCCGCTTATACCAAATTTTGATATTCGCTTAAGTGTCTTAGCTAAGTCTTTTTGAACGAAGACATCTCCTTGTTCCCAAGGACTTTCATCATGTTTGATAAATATTTTTGCTGCGGCATCGTTCTTAGTAAATGCCGTTTTATAGTAGTTGTAAAGGTCTGCACGCCTTTTAGATAAAACATATCCTTTATCTGCTAATTTAATCGCTGGGGCTAATAATTGTTGCAAACGAATGTTTCCAGATCCATGATCTTTCCAGGCGGTTAACAAGCCATGTACTGTTCCTGGAACACCGCTAGAAGCTCTTGATGTTAAGGACATTTGAGGAATTACCGAGCCTGCCTCATCTAAGAACATATTTTTAGTTGATCTAGTTGGTGCTTTTTCTCTATGATCTTGAGAAAATATTTCGCCTTTTGATGTAGCGCCAATCATAAAGCCACCACCGCCAAGGTTACCGTTTTCAGGGCAAGTTACTGCTAGAGCAAACCCAACAGCTACAGCAGCATCTATGGCATTCCCCCCCTTCTGAAGTATTTTAATACCAGCAGACGATGCCTCATGATGTAAAGAAACGACCATTCCATTTTCAGAATATACTGGATCAGGGTAAGCGGCATAGTTTAGAGACAAACTAAAAAAGGCCAGAAAAAAATATCTATACATTAATTTATGTATTTAATTACAGCAGACTATCTTGAATGATCTTTAATATATTTTCTACAGAATATCGATCTTGTTTTTGAGTATCTCTATATCTTATAGTTACTGTGCTATCATCCATTGTTTGGTGGTCTACTGTTATACCAAATGGAGTGCCGGCCTCATCTTGTCTGTAATATCTTTTCCCAATTGAACCCTGTTGATCATATAACACATTAAAATGAGGTTTTAAAACTTCAATGATTGACTTGGCTTTTTCCGGCAAACCATCTTTCTTTACTAAAGGACAAATAACCGCTTTTGTGGGAGCAATTTTAGGGTCAAATTTCATTACAGTACGGTTATTTTCCGTGTCCTCCCAATATGAATCAGATAATACAGCTAATAGCATTCTATTCAAGCCAGCAGAAGTTTCAATAATGTATGGTAAATACCTTTCATTATTTTCTTGATCAAAATATTTTAGGTTTTTACCTGAAAATTCTTCGTGATTTTTTAAGTCAAAGTCTGTTCTATTATGAATTCCCTCAATCTCAGACCAACCAAAAGGGAAATTATACTCAATATCCCATGCTTCTTTTGCGTAGTGAGCGAGTTCATTATCACCATGCTGATGGAATCTTAATTTTTCAGGCGAAATTCCAAGAACATCATTATAAAAATCTATTCGTTTTTGCTTCCATTCGATTAAGGCATTATCATCTTTACCAGGTTGAGTAAAATATTGCATTTCCATTTGTTCAAATTCTCTGGTCCTAAAAATAAAATTTCTTGCGATGATTTCATTACGAAATGCTTTGCCAATTTGAGCTATTCCAAAAGGAATTTTCATGCGGGTTGAGCCTTGCACTAGTTGATAATTAACATAGATACCTTGAGCTGTTTCAGGCCTTAAATATGCTGTGGAGCCAGACTCTTCTAGCGGTCCTACTTGAGTTTTAAACATTAAATTGAATTGTCTAGGTGATGTCATTTTTCCAGTAGTGCCACATTTTGGACATTTCATATCCTCCCAATCTGTATTATCAATGTCATCTGCTAGTTCATCTGCTCTGTATCTAGCACCGCAATGTTTACAATCAACTAAAGGATCATGAAATTCCCCTACATGCCCAGATGCTTCCCAAATTTTTGGATGCATAAGAATGCCGCTGTCTAAGCCAACGATATTCTCATGATTCCTTGTCATCTCCTTCCACCAAGCATTAGCAATATTATTTTTTAATTCTACACC
>CAJWHW010000049.1:0-5153 GCA_913040915.1 uncultured Fidelibacterota bacterium
AATTCATTTGCTCGTGTAGCTGATCCAGAAACGTCAAAAGCAAATTTGTCATAGGCCTTAGTAAATCTGCCTCCGATACGATACTTATCTAAATTGGAAACGCTAAAATTGATTTCATTTTCATCATCTGTCTTTGGAGTCTTTGTTATAATATTTAACAGGCCTTGTGAAGCATCCGGTCCATACAATGCTGCCTGAGGCCCAAATAAGACTTCAATTCTTGAAATCGATTCTTTTGGTGGACCTGATATAACAGAATAAACTTGTCCCGATACGGCTTCACCAATATATAAACCATCTGTATATTGTCTAAACCGCGTACTGTATGCACCATCAAAACCACGTGCATTAATCTGAGCACCCTGTACGCCATAATAAATAACATCTACACCCTTAACAAAAGACGCAAGCCTGTTGAAATCATCAACTCCAGTTCTACGTCGTATAGTCCTATTATTAACTACAGCGATAACACTTGGTGCTTCCGTAATTTTTTGTTGAACCTTCGCTGCCGAAACGACTATTTCATTCAATCCCACAGCGGATGATACCAAATTGAAATTGATATCTTTTAACTGATTACCTTTAACTATCTCATCCGTTTCATCTACTTCATCAAGACCCAGTTTAGATGAAAAGCTTGTTTCCGTATCATCTTGACTATCTGCATCTGTAGCTGAAACATATACTTCCAGAGTACTTGTTTCATACCCTATATAGCCTACGGAGATAGTATATTTACCAACCGGTATCTGTGATATAATATATTGCCCCAGTGAATCTGTGGTAGCCCCCATTGAAGTCCCAGTTAAAAAAACATTCGCTCCTGCTAAGGGTTCACCGTTATTATCTGTCACTTTACCTGTAATAATACCACCTTGAGCAGATAATAAACCTAACATGAAATAACTTGTTAATAAGAATCTTTGCACTTTTGGTCTCCTCGTGAATGACTAAGTTATCAATCGACAACTAAAATCTATGAAATATGTCAATTAGTAAAAAGTAAAAGGCTTTCATTGCTATGTATAAATCAAGGCGTTTTATTTTAAAAAATATTGGTATTGGTAAGTAATTACATTGAAACTAATTCAAGTTCATTTTGGACAATAAATTTTGGAAACGCTCTTCATCTCTTAATGAATCATACATTGGATGGTTCACCATCATTGAAGGTGCCTTATGTTCATTTACTAATATTTCGAGTATATCTATAGTTTTGCTAATATCGCCACCAAACAAATAGATATTTGACTTTATCCCATAGGAATCTTTTTGATCTAATCGATCAATCATCATTAAAATACTGTCAGCTTCAGAAGATTGCATCGATAATCCATTTAAAACAAACCGTCCAATTTCAATATTAATCAGATAATATTTATTTTCTTGATATTCAGGATGTTTTTCTTTGATTATTTTATTTATATAATCAAAATAATTTAAACCATAATCAATCATACCAAGATTTTTAAAACAAAGAGCCAATACAGGTATAGAAAAATGTCTATAATGGGGATCCTTTTCTAAAATAGGTTTTAATAATTCAATGGCCCTTGCATAATCCTTGTCTTTCGCTAATAAAAACATTGCTTCAAGGTAATAAATATCGGGATAAACCTGAGATGCATGTTCAGAATTATCGATATATTGTTTCTTCAGTTTAGTAAGGTATTTTTGAGCTTTAGAAAAATCATTTCTATTTATATGGTGCATGGTATATCCCCATAAAGTACCAAAAAATGTGGAATCTGTTTCAAAAGCATATTCCCAGGATTTTTCTGCTCTGTCCCATTGATACATTTTTTCCAATAATGTAGTATAATTATAATTAAAACCTCCATAGACCAAATAAGGATCTATTGCGAATGCCTTATCATAAAATGAAAGTGATTTTTCATAATTAGATTTTGAATAAAATATTCTACCACCTACTAAATTAACTTGTGCAGATAAGGGATCCAATTTTAAGGCTTTATTAAATAGCACTTCACTCTCATCTAGATTATAATCCATCAAATAAAAGTTAGAAAACCATAGATAGGATTGAACGTAATTAGGATTCAGTTCAATTGCTTTTATAAAATATTCTTTTGATTTTTCTCTATCATTTTTCCATTCTACGCTAATACGGTCACCACTTAGTAATGTACCTAAAACAGCATAAGCTTCTCCAAGTTCCGGTTCTATTTGAAGAGCAATCTTAGCATGATCTTCAGCTTTCTGAAATAATTCGCCTCTTTCTTTGTCACTTACTGTCCATCGTTTAATTACACCTAACGAATAATATGCATCCGCAATTGCTGAATATGCCAGTGCGTAATTCGGATCTTTTTGGATTGCTAATTCAAAATACTCAATCGATCTTTTTACTGGTTTTTCCTGATTTTCATTCCAGAGAAAACGTCCTTTCATATAAAGATCCAAAGCTTCTGGGATAGTCGTTATTCCCCGACGTTCAAAGAAATTTTCCCCAATAAGTTTTATTTTCATTTCTTCTGCAATCGCGTCTGACAATTCTTCCTGAACTTTAAAAATTTCCTTGAACTTCCTATCATATGTTTCTGACCATAGGTGGAAACCATCATTCACTCTAATCAGCTGAGCTGTAACACGTATATCATCCTTAAATTTTCTGACACTTCCTTCTAATACATTAGCAACTGAGAGTTTCTTGCCTATTTTTCGTATATCTTCATTTTTTCCTTTAAAGGCGAACGATGATGTTCTAGCCGCAACATGTAGCTGTTTTATCTGGGCAAGAGAATTCAGTATTTCTTCTGTTATACCATCAGAAAAATATTCATTTTCTATATCAGCGCTCATATTTGCAAAAGGGAGAACTGCAATGCTTAATTCATTTGGTGAGTTACCAGTAAAATTTCTGGCAGTATAAAAACCAAGTAATAATATGATTGCAATGCCGGCAACATACATTACGATATTTTTTGATTTACCTACAGGTTCTAACTTCGCATCAATTTTGGACAAGTCAGTCTGTGGGAGATTGTGAGAAATTATGCAATAGGCTTTTACAGATTGAGATACGCCTTTGAGCTGGGGCTTACCTAAATATCTGGTCGTGAATTCCGGGTTTCTTTCCAAGGAAGCATTTACACGCCCAGAAATAGCAATACCCCCAGGTGCGGAAAACGGTTCAATCCGGCTAGCGATATTCACATCATCTCCCATCACATCACTTCCTTGAAAAACTACTTCACCATTATGAATGCCTATTCTCAGATTTAAATCATCTATTTCTTTAATAGCGTTTTGAATGGCTATGGCGCAATTCACTGCTTCGAGATTTGTATTAAATGTTAGAAGAAGACCATCACCCATTTCTTTTAGCCAACTACCATGGTGTTCTTCTACGATTGGCTTTAAGAGTTCACGTTGTTTTTCTAATAAGGATAGGGCAGCAGGTTCATTTTCTGCAGAGAGTTTGGTAAAACCAACAATATCGGTAAATACAATGGCAGCTAGTTTGCGGGTGGGTTCAGGCATAACTTAGGATTGAATCTTTTGCCAAGCTTCTATAATCTGTTTTTGGATGGGATAATTTAGGAATTTATCTTTCATTTCATGATCCATCTCATCAGCTTTATTCTGGAGTTGGGTATGGGCATTTTCTAAATAAGATTTATCTTCTAATAGTTCATATAAACGGAAGTTTAACTCATATTTTATTTTTTGACTTTTTTTGATCAGGTTATTGATTTCATTTTCATCATAATCCTTGCCAAGATGTTTATAAGTAAGATATAATGATGTAATTGTTACAAGTAACACTTCTGCGCTCACATCGATTTCTTTTTGAATACTTAATGAATTTTCTAAATATTTTAATGCCATTTCATAATTACCTTTATTATGGTACACATTTCCTATGTTATTATGGTTTTCTGCCATACCATTCTTATCATCAATTTCTTCTTGTATTGCAAGTGACCTTTCATAATAATCTAAAGCCTTATTTAATTCACCTTTATACCAATGACCAATTCCAATGCTGCTAAGGCTCAAACTCATTCCTCGCTTATCGCCTAGTTCCGTATCTATTTTAAGTCCTTGATTTAAATAGTCTAAGGCACTATTTAGATCGCCTTTTTTCCAATGCAAAGCTCCCAGATTAGCAAAAACAGTTCCAATACCTCTCTTGTCACCAAGCTCATCTCTTATTGCAAGGGATCTTTCATAGTAATTTAAGGCATCATTTAAGTCTCCTTTTTTTTCATATACCAAACCGATGTTACCAAGGCTATTTCCAATACCTCTCTTATCACCAAGCTCATCTTTTATTGCAAGGGACCTTTCATGGTAATCTAAAGCCTTATCTAAGTCTCCTCTATGTGAATTGATAACCCCAATATTGTTTAAAATAAGTCCCATCCCAGCTTTAGCACCAATTTCTTCAAATACTGCAAGTGTTTTATAAAAATAGTCTAAAGACATTTCTATCTCATTTTTATAATAGTACACATTACCTATATTTATAAGGGATTGCCCAATTCCTCCTTTATCACCAATTTCTTCCGATTGTTTTAATGCTGCGTTATTGAGTTCCATTGCTTTATCATATTCTCCTACTTCAGTATATGTTATAGCAAGTGCAGTTATTGCAAGGATAAGGTTTTCATCAATCTCAATGGCTTTATTTAAAAGTCCTCTGATTAGTTCAATATCATCGATGTTTTCACGTTTCGCGTATTTGTGCTTAGCTCTCAAATAATACTCATACGCTTCCGGATTGGACTCTACAATCTGGTTTTCAGAGTCTTGAAGAATTTCAATCTCTAATGTTTCTAATATATTATCGGACAAATCATCTTTAATAGTTGCAAGATCTTTCCAAGCTGTCTGCCACCGTTTGTTATAAACTACTTTAGATTCTTTTGTGTCAAATATCTCCATAGAAAGTTGAAACATGGTGTCCATCTTCCACAGGGTTCCTTTTGCTACATAGCGCACAAATAAATCTTTCGCTAATTCAGAATTTTTAATGTTTTTATAATCCAGTTTCTCTACATCACTTAGACTGGCAACTCGAATCATTCCGGCACCTGTCACATCGGTGATGAGATCAGAAGAGATTCCATAAGCATAAAATTCGTCCGCTTCTGCACCTTTATTCTCAAAAGGTAAAATAGCAA
>CAJWHW010000050.1:0-3849 GCA_913040915.1 uncultured Fidelibacterota bacterium
CCCCATTATCGTAAATGATAGTAGTGGATTTTACACTACAAGGGTTTTCGAACAATATACTCGAGAAGGGATGGCGCTCCTTGCAGAAGGAAATTCAGCAGAAGTGATTGAATTGGCGGCTAAGAAAGCTGGGTTTCCTGTTGGTCCATTAGCGGTAATTGATGAAATTAGCATTGAATTAGTGGAACATATTAGAAGTGAAATGTCACATGACTTGAAAGCTGAAGGTAAGGAATTAACATTAGGTCCGTGGGATGAAGTTATAAATTTGATGATAAAAAAAGTTAATCGTACAGGTCGTTCAGGGGGTGGCGGTTTTTATGAATATCCTAAAAAAGGAAAAAAATTTTTATGGCCTGATCTTCAAAAATATTTTCCCCTTTCTGAAAAACAATTATCAGAAGAAGAAATTATAGATCGTTTTTATTTTTCCCAGGTTATAGAAAGTATTCGATGTTATGAGGAAAATGTGATTACATCTGTGAATGATGCAAATGTGGGAAGTATTCTTGGCTGGGGATTCCCTTCTGAAAAGGGTGGAACATTACAATTTGTAAATGATTATGGATTAATTAACTTTAAAAATCGTTCCCATGAATTAGCTGATAAGTATGGAGACAGATTTAATCCTCCAAAAATATTGGAAAATATGATTGAAAAAAGTGAGATATTTAAATAAAATAATTATATGATTGATAGATCTCTTATAGGCACAAAATATCCCCCATTTTATTCTGAAGTAACAGAAGAGAAAATTAGTCTTTTTGCTAAAGCTATTGGGGAAAAAAATCCAATTCATACTCTTATTGAAAGTGCAAAAAAAGAAGGTCACCCATCATTGCTTGCACCGTTAACTTTTTTAACTACAGTTAGTTATGAACAGGAAGACCCATACAAATACTTAAAAGATTTGGGGATTGAATTAGGTCGGTTTCTTCATGCGAACCAGGAGTATACATACTTTTCACCTGTATACGCAGGGGATAGGATTAAAATGGTTAGTAAGCTATCTGATATTTTTGATAAAGGAGGAGGGAGGCTTCAATTTTTGGTATTTGAATCAATGTATTCTAATCAAGATGAAGTAATCGTGGCTAAATCAAAATCAACATTGGTAGTTAAATAAGATGTCTGATTGGGATTATACCTCAGCTGAAAAAGGTGATCAATTACCCGCACTGACATTGGGTCCAATTAATCAGGATGACCTGGTGTTGTATGCGAATGCTTCTGGAGATCAAAATCCGATACATATCGATCAGAATTTTGCAAAAAAATCAGGTCTGCCTGATGTGATTGCACATGGAATGCTAATAATGTCATATTTAGGACGATTATTAACAAATATAGTGCCACAATCACATATTGAAAATTTCAGCGTCCAATTTTCAAATATGACACATCTAAATCAAACAATTATTTGTACTGGAAAAATTTTGGAGAAGAATTCAATTGGCAATAAACAGGTTGTAACTCTCGGTTTAAAAGTGGAAGATTTAAAAGGTCAAAAAAAGATAATTGGTCAGGCAATTATTAATAATGATTTATAATGTGTAGAAATAATATTTAGATGAAGTTTACAGAAGAACATAAAACTTTAGCAGAAACAGTAAAAAAATTCTCTCAAAATGAAATTAAACCTTATTTAGAAGAATGGGAGAAGAATCGTGCATTTCCAGCTCATGAATTATTTAAAAAGATGGGCAGTTTAGATTTATTAGGTATTACTAAAAGCGCTGAAGTTGGTGGGATGGATTTAGATTTTAGTTTTGGTATGGTATTTGCTGAAGCATTGGGTTATGCAGAAGATCTAGGAGTTATAACAGGGATAGGAATACAAACTGATATGGCAACACCTGCCCTTGATCGTTATGGTAGTAGTGAATTAAAACAAGAATTTTTAAAACCCAGTGTAAATGGCGATTTTGTTTCTGCTGTTGCTGTGAGTGAGACATCAGGAGGATCAGATGTCGCCGCTTTAAAAACTAATGCACGCAAAGACGGTGATGATTATATAGTCAACGGAGAGAAAATGTGGATAACAAATGGAACTCAAGCAGATTATTTTTGCACGTTAGTAAACACTAGTGATGATGATCCACACAGTAACAAATCATTAGTAATTATACCATCAAATTTAAAAGGAGTTAGTGTTGGAGATAAAATAGATAAAATAGGGCAATTTACCTCTGATACCGCACCAGTCTTTTTTGATAATGTACGAATACCTCAATATTATCGTATTGGTAAAGAAGGTCAGGGTTTTAAAATGCAGATGCAACAATTTCAAGAAGAACGAATCTTTATGTCTGTTAGTTGTTTAGTTATCCTTGATGACTGTATTTACAAAACGATTGAATATTGTCATGAGAGACAAGCTTTTGGTAAACCAATAATTAATAATCAATATATTCATTTTCGATTAGCTGAATTGCAAACAGAAATTGAAGCATTAAGAGCATTAATTTATCGCACATGTGAAAAACTTATTGATGGCAATGATGTTACATATCTTGCTTCTATGGCTAAATTAAAAAGTGGTCGATTGCTTCGCGAAGTCTCAGATATATGTTTACAATTTTGGGGTGGAATGGGAATTACTTGGGAAAATTATATATCTAAAATCTATAGAGATGGCCGAATAAATTCAATTGCTGGTGGTACTGATGAAATTATGTTAAAGATCATTTGTAAAAAGATGGGTAGTTTACCTAAAAGGTAATTAGATAGTTCGAATTATAATTTCTTCAGTTGAGAAATAATTTGAGATTTAAATCTATACTAGAATCTGGCGTTTAATTTTAAGGTAATGTGCCGACCTAATTTTGGCCCACCGATAATTTCGCGGTGCACATCATTATTTAAATTATTAATATTAAGCAGTAGATCATATTTTTCGGCAAATCGGTAGCCAACCATTGTATCAAAAACTAAATATTCTTCAATAACTCCAAAATGAACACCAGCTGCCCATTCGAATTCTGGTATATATCTAAACCCTAGATTCCCATGAAATCCTTTGTCAGCATTATAAGCTATCTTTGCATTAACCTTGTATCTGGGTGCATTAACAGGATCATAGGATCGAGTTAAGAAATTCCAGAATCTAGTTTTCCCTAATAAGGAGAAATTTAGATCTGTAGTGATTTTAGGTGTGATAAATGCATATAAACTGGCATCCATTCCCCACAAATTGACGCGACCATAATTAATATTTGTCAACATTAGGTTGACTGGATTATCAAAATCAGTAAGATCATCAGTCCACCAAGCTCCGATTGTATCACCATATGCAACTTCTAACTTAGTACCATTTCGCTCTTCAACAGGTCGTGACCACCATCCTGTAGGAATTAATGTATTCCAATCAGATGATCCATATTCTATATAATAGTACCCTGGTATACCATCTCCGCCATCTCTAATACCACTGTGCTCAGCGGTTGGTACAAAACCTAATATTTCTGGATCGGGATTTTCCACTGTATAAAATCCATTTGATGTATCTATAACCACAGGCGTTACCCATGTAAGGTCGCTAACGAAATCACTGTAGGAGCTATAGTACAGATCAAATGAAGCTCGTATCTTCTGTCCTATGAATCCTGCATAACCAAATTCATAAGTCCAAATTTCTTCGGAGCGAACTGGTTTAATTTTAGTATAATCATCTGCATTGACAAATTGCCCTGATCTACCTAAAACAGCAGGAATATAAAGTGCTGAACCTTCTGGCATATCTGCCCATCTAAATTCTGATGTGGAGCCAGCACGTACATCAAACATCATCAGTTCGCCCGATGCATTTCTTGTATAATTATAACCATCTGCATTTCCGCGTGCGACAAC
>CAJWHW010000051.1:0-3493 GCA_913040915.1 uncultured Fidelibacterota bacterium
TTCATTAAGACAATATTACAAAGTAGTAGTCCTAAATGTCTAGAAACAAAAAGGCCACTAAGGTAGGCCTGAATCAATTATTTCGGAAATACTCCCCCTGTACAACAATGCTTCAAGTGGAATTGGAAGGACACCAAATGCACCAAAATGATGATTCGGTTTATCGGCAAAAGATATATAATCATATGATATAAATGTAATTGGAACAATAGGGTTTAAAACCCACAATTTAGATTTAATAAAGCTTTCCCCATCTGATTTCCATATTTTACCATGACCTAAGCCAAAGAATAAAAAGCTTACTTGTCCATCTAAGTAAGTATATGATTCATATTTTTTTTCTTTTTTATATTTGTAACGTCTTTTTCCAAAAGTGATACCCGGAAAAATAATTGATTGATTGATATGCATTCCCAATGTTAATTGATAGGAAAAATAGGTGCTTCCTCCTGAGTTTATCCCAATTTGCACACCGGGACTAAAATAAAATGGTAATTCTTGACTTCTTATATCAGTGCTAAAAAAAATCAATAGAAGAATAAATAATAATTTCTTCATAAAAACCTCCAATTACCCAATATTACAAATCAGTAGTATTAAATGTCTAGAAACAAAATAGTGTTAATTATTGGCAATCAGCTATAGGGATGTCTTCAATGGTCTGTTCTTGATCAGGTGAATCAACTTCAATGCCAACTGCATTCTTAAAATCTGAATCAGTATAAGGTCGGTCATTAAATTGGTCTTCATCATTAAATGATAAATCCTTTAGCTTTCTAAGACTGCTAATTATATCCTTTGGAAATGCAGTCTCATATTTTCTCATATCTTTTAATAAATCTATGCCTAAACGTCTTCTTAATATTTGTCTTCCTACTTTGTATTCTAGTCTAGTATAGTTATTTGTTTTGACTCTTTTATCTTCATCCTGATTAGGTGAATACCTTTTATCATATACTGTAAGCTGAATTGAATGGTTTCCTCTTTCTCCTACACTTAAGCCTGAAAGATTTTGGTCTGATTCACATCCATAATAATATTTCCTGACATTTTCATCAGCACAACTAGATAAGGAATAATCATGAGTGTTAAGAAAGAAGGGTAAGTTACAGGCAAAGTCTAAACGGGAAGGCTTTACTTCATCAAAATTCCAATACTTTTTATGTAATACATAAACCTTTCTAACTGCTTCAAACACATGTTGCATATTTTCACAGAAATCAAATGAATTGAAATACTTACCATGTAAATGAAGCTTCATCCCTGAAAAGCACATACACTTACCAAGGTTAGTATCATCACCAAACAAAGTGAGGTTTATATTGTTTTGAACCTCTAACAACTCAGCTTTATCCCACCGTTCTTTAGTAGGTGGAATCCATATTTGGCAATAGTCTATGAAGTAGCTTCTCACTTATTTTTTAGTTGAAAAAAGATAATCAATAACATTTACAATAAAACTTTGAAGTCTTCATAGGTTATTACAGTTATAGTTGGATAATAAATTTATAACGAAATAAGCAAATGATTAGAATGAAGAAGCTCCTGCTCTTCCATCAAATCCAAATATTCTTGTTCTAATGTATTAATTTTTTTTAGTGTTCGTTCAAGCATTTCATAATCATCAACATGATTAGGGTTTTTAGTTAATGCTCGTTCTATTTTAATCTCCTTATCAATAGTTGTAAATCGTTTTTCAATCCAATTTAAACGATTCCTAATCTTTTTCCGTTCTTTATAATCGGATTTATCTTTTGGTTCAACCTTAACTTTTGATCTTTCAGATTTACTTTGTTTTTCATCCTGTTTTTTCCACTTGTAATATTCGTAATTCCCTTCAAATAATCGGATGCCACCATTCCCAACTTCGCAAGTAAGATTGGTTACATTATTTAAAAAGTGACGATCATGTGAAATACAAACAATGGAGCCGGAGAATTGGACTAACGCACGTTCTACAACATTTCGAGTCATCATATCCAAATGGTTCGTAGGCTCATCTAACAAGAGTAAATGAGATGGCTGAACCAACATTCTTGCCAAGGCCACTCGTGCTTTTTCACCACCAGAAAGCACTTTTACATATTTTTCTATCTCATCTCCGGAAAACATGAAACTACCTAGGTAAGTTCTCATTTCCGTTTCACTCCACCCTTGGCTTACTTTTTGGATTGATTCAAAAACTGTTTCATTGGGATTTAATATTTCCAATTGATGCTGGGCATAGTAAGCACTAACCACGCTGGAGCCTATTCGGACAGCGCCGGATGTTACAGATTCCACACCTGCCAGCATTTTCAATAAAGTTGATTTACCGGCGCCATTATGGCCAACTAGTCCAATTTTTTGCCCTCTTTCTACCACCATATCTAAATTGTTAAAAACTTCAATATCGCCATAGTGCTTAGTCACACTCCTGCAAGATGCCACATTCAATAATGATCGGCTCGGCTGGGGCAATCTCAAATTCATGGAATGGTTTTGTTTTGTGGGTGCTTCAATCTTTTCCAATTTATCCAGCATTTTTACCCGACTTTGAACTTGGGTTGCTTTGGTATTTTTTGATCGAAACCGTTCTATAAACCGTTCCGTATCTTTAATTTGTTTTTGCTGATTCCGAAAGGCATTCCTATGCTGTTCAATACGTAATGCTTTTTCTTCAGTATATTTTGTATAGTTGCCATGGTACAGCGTAATTTTTTTAAGATCAATTTCAAGGATATTATTTATGGATTGATCTAAAAATGTCCGGTCATGGCTAATCATAACCATCCCGCCTTTCCAATTTGCTAAAAAAGATTCCAACCAGATGGTTGCTTCCAAATCTAAATGGTTTGTAGGCTCATCAAGAAAAAGAATATCCGGTTGCTGTAAGAGAATAGATGCCAAAGCTACGCGCATTCGCCAACCACCGCTAAAGACATCCATAGGTTCAGTAAATTTTTCATCGGCAAACCCAAGTCCACTTAAAATCTTTTTTGCCTTATCTTCAAGATTCCAACCACCCAAAGCTTCAAACCGATGCTGTGCATCGCCCATTTTATTCACCAAATCCATATTGTTATGGTCTTTGGAAATAGCTTCAGATAAAGCAAGCATCTTTCCTTCCAACTCACGGACTTCCGGATAAGAAACCAACACTTCTTCTAATATGGATCTGCCAGTACCGGCCACAATATCCTGTGCAAGATATCCGATTGTAGTGGATTTATCAACGTGTACATTTCCAGAATCCGGCGATTCTTTCCCCAACATTATACGGAGCAATGTAGTTTTTCCGGATCCATTCGGCCCAATAAGGCCGATACGCATCCCCCGTTTGATAGATACATTTACATTATTAAACAGATCTCCATCAGGGAAAGATTTGGATAATTTTTCAAGACGAATCATTTATTTAGAACTTTGATTTTTAATTTTTATTTAGTTTAAAATCAACTTTGTAATTATAGAATTCAATATTACAAAGTAGTAGTCCTAAATGTCTAGAAAC
>CAJWHW010000052.1:0-3486 GCA_913040915.1 uncultured Fidelibacterota bacterium
ATCCCTTAGGAAAAGTTATTCAAATCAAGGGATTAAATTATACCGTTGTTGGGACTGTTGAGCGGAAAGGGGAATTATTTGGAGGTAGTCAGGATAACTTTATATTAATACCCATCACAAATTATCTACAAAAATTTTCTGATAAATGGACTTCATTGGGTATAACTGTTGAAGCTGCTTCAGCTGAAGATTATGATAAAACTCAAGATGAAGTTATTGGTATTATGAGGGCAATTCGCAAAGTTCCACCTGAAAAGGAAAATGATTTTGAAATCACCTCTAACACAGAACTTATTGAAACTTTTGGTTCATTTACAGGCGGTGTAAAAATATTTGCTTTTTCAGTGAGCGTCATTGCCCTGTTGGTTGCTGGAATTGGTATTATGAATATCATGCTTGTATCCGTTACGGAGAGAATTAAAGAGATTGGTATACGTAAAGCAATTGGAGCTACCCGCGGACATATTCTTACCCAATTTTTAACTGAAGCTGTTTTTTTAAGTCAATTTGGAGGAATTGTTGGCGTTATACTAGGTATTGCAGCTGGCAATTTGGTGGCAGTGGTAATGAATGTATCAGCCGTTATTCCTTTTGATTGGGCCTTTTATGGTTTATTAGTCTGTTCCCTAATTGGCATTGGATTTGGTAGCTATCCAGCGTGGCGAGCAGCAAATTTAGATCCAATTGAATCCTTGAGATTCGAATAAAATCTATTTGAACCTTCTTGTCGCAAAAGAAAGGTTCTCCTAAATTTGAATTATATTATTTTTGATTTTATTTATGTTTAGTAATGATTTTAGGTTTGTTGAGTTTGAATTGATTTTTTCAACATTCCTGAAACTGCCTCTAGTCTCAACCAGTGGTTTGTATTAATGAAAACAATTGCCGTAATACCAGCTCGACTTCATTCCACAAGATTTCCTAAAAAAATTCTTTATCCTATTGATAATAAACCAATGGTAGCACATGTATTCGACCAAGCAAAGAAAGCCAAATCATTGGATGATGTGATAGTGGCTATTGATGCTGATGATACAGCTGATGCTTTAAAAAAATTAAAAATAAAATATGTTATGACTTCCAAAGATCATATCTCAGGCACAGATAGAATTGCTGAAGTAATAGCTGATCAGGACGTGGAAGTTATAATTAATATTCAGGCAGATGAGCCCCAGGTCGATCCAAATCTTATAGATTTATTAGTTAGTCAATTTGAAGATGAAACTATAGAAATGGCTACCGTAGCAGGAATGAATATGGATGCAAAAAAACTAACTGATACCAATACGGTAAAAGTTTTACTGGATAGGGAAAGATTTGCTGTAAATTTCAGACGAGATCCAATTGAATCTGAGGCTGGAGGTTACTATCATCATATGGGCATCTATGCTTATCGTAAAAGTGTTTTAGATAAATTCACTTCTTTAGAACCTTCTAAAAATGAAATAAAGTTTCAACTTGAACAATACCGGGCTTTGGATAATGGAATTCGCATCAAAGTAGTCTTAACTGAAAAGGTAAATAAGGGAATTGATACGATGGATGATTTAAAAAAGAATTTAGGAAATTAAAATTGGCAACTAAAACCCCAGTAAAATATATTTTTGTGCTAGGTGGCGTAATCTCTGGATTAGGTAAAGGCATAGCAGCAGCATCCATTGGCTATTTACTTAAAAGTGCAGGTTTACGTGTTACAATTTTGAAGTTAGATCCTTATTTAAATGTTGATCCTGGAACAATGAATCCTTATCAACATGGCGAAGTTTTCGTGTTGGATGATGGTTCTGAAACTGATCTTGATTTAGGGCATTATGAGAGATTTATAGATATAGATATGAGTAAAATCAATAATGCCACTTCTGGGCAAGTATATAGCACTGTCTTAGATCGAGAACGTCGAGGTGATTATTTAGGAGCCACTATACAAGTTATTCCACATATTACTGACGAAATTATTTCACGGATTAAATTAGTTAATACTCCAAAAAAGTATGATATAGTAATTTGTGAAGTTGGAGGTACAGTTGGGGATATTGAAAGCCAACCTTTTATGGAAGCAATTCGACAATTATCTCTTGAAGTTGGTTATCATAATCATACGATCATGCATGTTACACTCGTCCCCTACATAATAGCTAGTGAAGAATTGAAAACCAAGCCAACTCAGCACTCTGTAATGAAATTAAGGGAGATTGGCCTTACTCCTGATATGATTCTTGCACGCACCGAATACCCATTAACAAAAGATGTTAAACAAAAGATTGGTCTTTTTGGAAATGTGAATCCAGATCACGTTATTGAAGGAACAGAAGTAGAAAGTATTTATGAGGTTCCATTAACTCTTTATAAACAGCATGTAGGTGATATTATCATGGAACGTCTACAGTTGCCAGGGAAAGTAGATGTTTCTTACTTGGAAAATTTTATTTCTAAATATAAACAACCTAAACACCAGGTTAATATTGCGATGTGCGGAAAATATACTGAACTCCCTGATGCATATAAAAGTGTATTAGAATCCTTTATTCATGCTGGTGTAGAAAATGATGCAAGAGTGAATGTTCATTGGGTGGCAACTGAAGATATAAAATCAGATAAAGATGCAGAACAGATTTTTGGCAAAATGGATGGAATTCTACTCCTTCCTGGTTTTGGTTCTAGAGGATCAGAGGGAAAAATTTTATCATGTAAATATGCCCGTGAAAAAAATATTCCTTTTTTAGGTATATGCCTAGGTCTACAGTGTGCGGTGATTGAATTTGCTCGCAATGTTTGCGGGTTAAAAAATGCAAATAGTACAGAATTCAATAAGAAGACTCCATATCCAGTTATTGATCTTATGGAATCACAGCGTGCGATTAAGGCAAAGGGTGGTACTATGCGATTAGGTGCTTATGATTGTGAAATTAAACCTGGCACAAAAACTTATACTGCCTATCGTCAAAAAAAGATTTCAGAACGTCATCGTCATCGTTGGGAGGTTAATAACCGATACCGCGAACGCTTAGAAAAAAATGGACTCAAAATTTCTGGAATAAACAGGGAACTCAATTTGGTTGAAATCATTGAATTACCAGATCATCCTTGGTATGTTGCAGGTCAATTTCATCCTGAATTGAAAAGTAGAGTGAGTAAGGCACATCCATTATTTCGGGATTTTATTAAAGCATCAGTCAAAAATTTGAAAAAGAGAACTTAGATGAGTAAAACTATAAAAATTGAGAATGTTGAATTTGGAGGAGGAAAACTTCCTTTGATTGCTGGTCCATGTGTTATTGAATCAAGAGATCATAGTTTACATATGGCGGAATCAATTAGTTCTATTGCAGATTCAATTAATATTCCCTTTATTTTTAAAAGTTCTTTTGACAAGGCTAATAGAACAGCATCTGATTCATTTCGAGGTCCTGACATGGATGAAGGTTTATCAATTTTATCCGATGTAAAAAAAGAAATAGGTGTTCCAGTTATAACTGATGTGCATCT
>CAJWHW010000053.1:0-3361 GCA_913040915.1 uncultured Fidelibacterota bacterium
ATCCATGGGTTATTTTTTCTCCTTCACTTCTAGGTAAATCATGTGCCCCCATATCCACCTTTATACCTGGAAGGATTCCTTTGCTGGATAAATATTCAGGATAAGGTGCGCCATCAGATAATGATGATTGCCTTAATGTCTCATCATACATAATTACACCACTAATATATTGTTCTATTCCTTCAGAACTAAAAAGCAAGTCTCTGTAAGCATTTCGAGATTCAAAAGTACTTTCTGTATTAATTTGATCAAGTCTACTACCAATAGTTCCTGTACTCTCATCAGCTGCAAGGATACCTTTCCCTGATTGCACCATCGCTTCTGCAACTGCTTCTAAACTATTTAAATCCATAATGCAAATTCCTTATATATTTTTTTTATTTTTTCTGACCAATTTCTTTTAACAAATTATTATACCACTTTTTTGAAAAGTCGAAAGGTTTCCCCCCTCTGATCTTTTCAAAATCAATTAATCCTAATTCTTCTTTATTCCCTTCATCTAAGCCCACTACACCACTACGACCATTAAGTGCCATTTCTGCTGCTAATTTACCTGAACGTTTTATCAAGTCTAAATCTTTATTATTTGGAGAAGCACTTCTTGCAAAATAACCACTCTTTTGAACTAGAGTTTTTTCGGCCTTCAATTTTTTAGTGAATTGTTTAGCAAACCATTGGCCAGGATTTAATTCATCTAGAGCCACATGACCAAATGCATCTAATGTTACCTTCTTCCCTGAAGATTTTAATTCGTTAACGATTGTATTTGTGCCAGCACCCTCACTCAAAAAAATATTCACAGAATCTTTTTTGTCCATTAATTCTTTTAAACGTTCACATTCTAATTCAAAATTAAAATCTTTTTCGGGAATATATATTGCGTCAACGTCCCATTTGGCTTGGTCAATCATAAGTTCGGGTAAAAAATCTCTTTGCTTTAATCGATCACGATATTCTTTAGCAGTATAAGCAGTTAACCATCCACAGTTCCTACCCATGACTTCATGAATAATTAACTGCCGATGACTCGTTGTATTCTCATTTGCAATATTTTGAAAAAAAATGGCACCTTGCTCTGCAGCAGTCCATGCACCAAGTGTTTGTGCTACAGGGTATACATCATTATCCACAGTTTTAGGAAGACCTACCACGGTTAATTCATACTGATGCTGTTTTAAATAAAAGGAAAGTTGGGCAGCCATGGTGTTAGTATCATCACCACCAATCGTATGAAGAATACTCACATTATCATTTACTAATTGATCTGCTGCCACCTTTAGTGGATCCTGTCCTTCTTTTACGTATCCGCGTTTTATACAATTATCTATATTTGTAAGTTTCACACGGCTATTGCCAATTGGACTCCCGCCATATTTGAATAAAATATCTGTTTTCTGACGAACGGATGATGGAAAATCATAGTTGTTACCAAGTAACAACCCCCTATACCCATTTAAATATCCCATTAATTCTGCATCAGGAGCTAATTGGTTATAAGAGTCAATAAGCGCACCAATAGATGCTGATAAACATGGTGCAATACCACCTGCTGTTAAAAATGCAATCTTCATCCTACAAGAGAGAAATATTTTTGTTTAAGAAATTCAATCATTTATTAAATATAATGCTCCGCAAAATTAAGATGATTTATTTTAATCTCTTGCAGAAAAACATTAATCTGAACTACAATTATTTACTAAATTGGTGGATAATCCGATAGGGAGGCACTTATGAGAATTAATAATATTTTAACTAAATCAATATTTATTGGCTTAATGGCTTTGACTTTTCTTGGAGCTACGGAACGCTTTAAAGAAGAATTATTCAAAGCAATGAAATATAGAAATATTGGACCATTTCGTGGAGGTCGATCAGCGGCATCAACGGGTGTTCCTGGAAACAAATTTTTGGCCTATTTTGGTGCAACAGGAGGCGGTGTTTGGAAAACAGAAAATGGTGGACAAACCTGGAACAATATATCTGATGGATATTTTGGTGGGTCTATTGGTGCAGTAACAGTAAGTGAATGGGATCCAAACGTAATCTATGTTGGTGGTGGTGAAGTAACTGTCCGAGGAAATGTATCTCATGGAGATGGAGTCTGGAAATCTACCGATGCCGGTAAAACGTGGAAACATATGGGTCTTAAAGATTCTAGAAGAATTCCTCGAATTCGTGTCCATCCAAAAAACCCTGACCTTGTTTATGTTGCAGCCTTGGGTCATCTATTTGGACCAAATGATGAGCGTGGTGTTTTTCGCAGTAAAGATGGGGGTGAAAATTGGGAAAAGGTTTTATATATAAATGATGAAGTAGGTGCATGTGATTTATTACTTGATCCGAATAATCCTAGGATCATCTATGCCTCAACCTGGAGAATAAAACGAACACCTTACAGCTTAGAAAGTGGCGGCGAGGGATCTGGTCTATGGAAATCAACAGATGGTGGTGACACATGGACGGATATAACAAAAAGTAAAGGTTTACCCGAAGGAATGGTTGGTATTATCGGCGTTGCAGTATCTCCATTAAATTCAAATCGTGTCTGGGCATTAATTGAAAGTAAAAAAGGTGGGCTATTTCGTTCAGATGATGGTGGCGAAACATGGATAAAAACAAGTTCAGATAATAATCTTAGACAAAGAGCTTGGTATTATACTCGAATCTATGCAGATACAGAAAACGAAGATGTTTTATATGTACTGAATGTTCAATTTTGGCGCTCAAAAGATGGTGGGAAAACTTTCAATTCCATTAGGACTCCACATGGAGATCACCACGACCTTTGGATAGATCCCATGGACTCTCAACATCTAATTATCGCTGATGATGGTGGAGGTCAAGTCTCATTTGATGCAGGAGCAACTTGGAGTACATACCATAATCAACCTACTGCTCAATTTTATCGTGCCGACGTTGACAATCAATTTCCTTATCGTGTTTATGCAGGTCAACAAGATAATAGCACTGTATCAATTGCATCTCGAACCATGGGTGGTGGCATCACTGAGCGTGATTTCCATTCTGTAGGAGGTGGTGAAAGTGCACATGTTGCACCCCATCCTGAAAATCCAAATATAGTTTATGCTGGATCTTACAGCGGATATTTAACGCGCTATAATCATGCAACTGGAGAAAGACGAAATATTACTGTCTATCCTGATAACCCAATGGGTCATGGTGTTAAGGATATGAAATATCGTTTTCAATGGAATTTTCCAATCGAGTTTGACCCATTTGATTCAAAAACTCTTTATGTGGGATCACAGCACGTTCATAAATCAACCGATGAAGGAGAATCTTGGGAATTAATCAGTCCTGATTTATCAACCAATACTGTATCAATGCAGGATCAATCTGG
>CAJWHW010000054.1:0-3313 GCA_913040915.1 uncultured Fidelibacterota bacterium
GCTCCCAACCTTCAAATGCATTTTTGATAGGATAAGTCTTTTTTGATATTCCATTTACTAAAATGGCATCTCGATGATAAACAGATTTAAAAGAACGAAAATCTCCCTTAGAAATTGATTTTTTTAATTTTTCCCAAGCAGTATCAAGCTCTAAGGCGATTATTGTTTCTTGGGCGGTTATATTTGAAAGGGTGAGAAGTAAAGCAAATATTCTCGAGTATTGCTTCATCAAGAAAATTACAAAAAATTTCTCAACAATGTGTGTGCTAATAATCCTAAATGTATAGAAACAAAAAACCGACGTTACTGAGGTGTCAATCGAATTTCAACTTCATCACCATCGTGTGGATGAAAACGAATATAGAAAACATTTTTTTCAGGTCGTTCGTAACTCAAAGTTTTATGTGCGCCTGAGGTAACCCCTTTAAAAGATATATAATTGTTTTCAATTTTTGTTAATTCAAAACTATGTGGATTCTTATTAATCGGTTTTAATGAATCATCAAAAAGTTGAAGTTGGAGTTCAAGTGTCCCATTTATTTCTTTTATTATTATTATCTCAACAAAATTGGTACCAGATTCATTTGATGAACGAACTAAAGCAACTATAGTACCAGCACGAGGTGGTAGCCATGTTTCTTCTAGTATATTTCCATTAATTGGCCCCTCCCAACTACCAGTTAACCAAGAAAGACTTTCAACAGTTAATGGTTTATTAGTCTGTCCCCAAACAGAACTAATTACAAATAATATGAGCCAGAGGCGTTTTATCATTTCAGCAATACCATTTTCTTAGTTTGATGAAATTCACCAGCCTGAATGGCATAAAGATAAATACCGCCCGGCAAAGATACGCCTTGATCATTAATAGCGTCCCAATACAATATTTTTGACCCGGCTGTTTGATAGCTATTCTCAAGAATACGTACTGCCTGCCCTAACATATTATATACGATCACCTTCACAAAACTATTTTCTGGAATTTCATATCTAATGGTCGTGGTGGGGTTGAATGGATTTGGATAATTCTGCTCCAAAGCAAATGCAGTCGGAGTGAATTGGTCATCCTCCACTGATAATGATACTTGTTTTAGCTGGCCAATATTTTCCACTTTACTCCCATCCATTTGTATTTTATACAGATAATGGTCTTCAGTATCTCCATCAAAAGACATGGCCCAGATTAAACCAGAATCGGGATTTGTAACCATAAATTCCGGATGCCACCACCCTGTATTAAAGGCAAAACTTTTAATGGTCGTTACTTCAGCGGTATTTATATTCACCTGACGAATTTCATTCATCGCTGAAGTCTCATTATATCCAATACCAATTAAACCACCTTTATCATCCATTCCCCATTGCTGAAAATATTCATTGAGATAACCAATTTTTTTTACTTCACTTCCATCCATTTTTAATCGATATAATTGCGCGTTGCAATCATTGGCATAAATATATCCATTTTTCGGATCTGTTACCATCATCCATGGATGCCAGCAACTGTTAACAAAATAAAAGCTTAATATTTTGGTAGCCACTCCTGTGGATACATTTACTTGAATTATATAATTTTGTTGTGTTGATTCATCATATCCAATACCAATAAGACCTCCTTGACCATCTAAACCCCAATTCTGAACGTTCATAGAAACAATACCTGTCTTCTCAACTGAACTCCCATCCATTTTAATTCGATGCATGCCCATATCAAATGATAAACCATATATATATCCAGAATCCGGATCTGTTACCATCATACCCTCATGCCAATAACCCCCTAGGTCTCCACCGTCAAAATAAAAATTATTTAAGTTGGTGATTTCAGCATTGTACGGATTCACCTGGAGGACTTCACGTGGTAAAAACGATAAAGGGTTATAGCCAATACCTATTAAACCACCTTGATTATCGAGACCCCATCTTTGCATGGGATGCTGGGCTATAATATAATTAAAAATAAGTAATAGGATTATTTTAAGGGATTGTGAATTCATTGGAATGCTTTCATTTATTTTTATTCAATACTAAAAACTGAACCGTGAGGAACCCCGCTATCTGTATTGCCATGTGGCCAATCAAATCTATCAAAACTAAAACCCATCTCTCCTGTTCGTTTATCTTTAAAGTTTTTATCAAAAGACATTTCACCGGTTTCCAAATTAAAGTCTACAATAATCAACTTATTTTTTAACCTATTGTTACCCGTCACAATTATCCGTTGTCCATTTGGTTCTACTGCTATCCAATGAGGCCATTCACCTTTTTTAAATTTAAGCTCATCCGCCTTTACAGGTTTTGATGGATCTGAAACATCAAGGCTAACCAAAGATGATTTAGATCCAGCAGCTTGTATCCAATAATCGCCATTAACAGCCGGGATCGCGCAGTCGTACTTATCATTAAACGCAAACGAATAGACCCATTCGGCAGAAGGATCAATGGTTTCTAAATCAGTGATTCGATATAATCCGCAAAAAAATGTAGATACTAAAACCGTCTTACCATCACTTAAAACGCGAGGTTCTGCAGGATCGTAGTGTTCATTGCCACGAGGTCCAGGATCTAAGGAAATGGTCTTAATTAAAGACAAATCAGACAACCTCCATACTTGAACCACTCGACTGACGTCTGCTTCCTTCATATCTGCACTAGTTGAAACCACCCTATCAAGATCAGGCAAAATAGCTAGACTATATGGTCGAATAAAATCATCTACATTTGGATCTGATGATATAGCGGATCGAACATATTCACCTTTTGATGTTATCTCTACCAATCCCCCCTCCTTTTTATTTCCCTCACCTATAGTCTGAAATGTAGCTAACACATTACCATTGGGAAGACGTTCAAAACTGTGCGGATAAGTATATTCTTTCATATTAGTAAAATTGGTGATTAGTTGAGGTTTATACGGATCCTCTAAATTAAAAATGAATGTTCGCCCTCCAGAAAAACCGTTTGTGAACAAATGCTTACTGTTATGAAAGCGATGCTCAGAATGATGTGCATTTATATTATTATAACCAACTGGCAATGTTTTGATCAACGATCCATAATCTTTATCGCCTGGATTTGCATTAATTACTGCAAGAAATTCAGAATCCCATCCATTCTCATCTTTGGTCCAAGCAAAAATATAGGAGCTTGAATTTTCTATAGTTTCTACTTTTTCACAGCCAATTTGAAATAGTAATGCTAATACAATTAAAACTTTTTTCATTTTATTCTCTTTTATTTGAGCCAGAGGCGTTTCACAAATTAATAAATCCTTTTTTATGTGGGCCCAGGTTTGGAATATCAAATTCATCAC
>CAJWHW010000055.1:0-3291 GCA_913040915.1 uncultured Fidelibacterota bacterium
TTTGGTTTGATAAAACGCGCTAGAGACTTAGATCTATATTTTCCTGAATCATAAAATTTTTCGTACCTAATGAACTCTCTTACTTTCGTTTTCTCTTTATCACGCTTTACACGAGTAATCTCTAGACGAATTTCCATGATAGATGAGCTTGGTCTTTTTAGTGAAAAGACTCTTTCCATAATTTCGTCTGCTGAGATCTCTTGACTCATTGCAAATGAGGAAAGAAAGAAAAAAGAGATCAGTGATTTATTCATCATTCTTTTCATTTTGCAGAATAAATAAAATTGATATTGGCGTAAGAAGAATACTTAGAATCGATACTGTCATGAAATCTTTTTTATACTTGAGTTCAATAAAACCAGCCAATTGAAAGCAAAGAAAAACATATGAAATAATAACAAAGTCAAGATATTGTGCCATAAGCATTGAAAACATATCCTTAAGAGTTTTACCCTCTTGGACATTAACAATTCCTGATTGGAACACCAAATACACTACCAGTGCAAGGGTAATGAGCGCGACTATACTGCTTAGTGTTTTATCTTTATTTTCTTGCTTCATTTATTTATGAATTTAGGCTTAGTTAAACTAGTCAAAGCAGGTAGTGTTGCCAAAGCACCAAATAAGCAAAAAGAAATTGAACCCATTATAAGAATGCCAAAAGTTCTAACTGGAACGAACACAGAAAATAATAATGCTGAAAATCCCATAACTACCGATAAACCATTAAATAAGATGCCCCTCCCTGATATTTTAAATGTATTAGCGATTGCATTGTCAAATGAATCTCCATCTCTCAAGTGGTCTCTAAGGTGCCACAAGAAGTGAACAGTATAGTCTACGCCAACTCCTACTAATATACAGGTCATCAATGATGTGGTGATATTCAGAGTAATACCTAAGTATCCCATCAGACCAAACATCATTAATACAGATATGGCCATAGGCAGGGTAGCAAAAAGACCACCTGTAAAAGACCTAAACATTACAGTCATTAATAAGAATATTATCACCACAGAAACAATCAGACTTACAAACTGACCACGAATTACCATATGATTAACTACACCCATCAGAGTCGCACCACCGGTCAATTCCATTGGCAGTTCATCATAAAAATTTGCATCAATAAACTGTCTGGTGTCATCAACAATTTCAGATATAGCGAAAGTGTTTACAGCCTGCAATCTCAGCAATATCTGTGTATAGGTCGGCTCTTCAATATCATCAAGAATTAAGTCAAATTCATCTCCATCAGATGATATGGAATACATAAACATGTATTGATGAATCAACTCCGGATCATCAGGGATGATTTCCATAGAAGGGTCACCTCCATTAAACCCAGAATGCATTTTCTTTATCACATCAGATATAGAGTAGGATTTTGTAACGATGCTATGTTGCTCTTTAATGTGGTTGGTAAGCACCTCAATATTTCGAAGAACATCTGGGTCAAAAATGTCACCCTCAACAAGGATATTCATCTGAGTAGATCCTCCGAAAGCATCACTTATTTTCGTGTTGGCAATTCTAAGCGTAGACGATTTCGGGAAATAATGATCTGGGTTCGTATCTACTTTTAAATGTTGTATACCCATTGTAAGCCAGACACCAACAATAGATACGGTTAAAAGGACAGGTACTCTAAATTTTGTAAATAATTTCCCCATACCCATAAGAAAGTGGTCAACACTCGATGTATCATTTTTTCTAGATAAATGTTGAGGCCTAGGCACAAGCACAAGAACAGATGGGATTAGGATAATACTTAGAATAAATGAGACTAAAATACCAAATGAAACTAGTGCTCCCATTTCTCGTACCCTGGGTAACGAATGAGATAGCAGACACAAAAAACTAACCATAGTAGTTGCTCCTGCAAGGAGGATTGGGATCCCTACTCTGCGAATAGTCTTTCTTAGAATCTGCCCTCTAGTTGCCTTTGCATCGTTACGAGAGTATTCAAAATAGTGAGAAATAATGTGGATGCCATAGTTGTTGGCAATGGCCACAAGCATCACAGGAATCAACGTACCAATGAAGGCAAGTGACATGTTAAGCCAGCCCATAACACCAAAAGTCCAAATAATTGAAAATCCAACCACAAACAGAGGGAGAAATACACCTGTCCAGCTTCGAAAAGAAAGCATTAATAAAAAGATACATAATCCTATAGCAACAGGTGTAAAAACGCGCATGTCTCGCTGCATGTAATCAATAATTGTTGCGCGGGTAATAGGTAAACTGGAAACATAGAATAACTCTGGATTACTGAAGCTATTAACGAGTTCAAAAATTTCTTTCCTAAATTCAAATTCATCATACTCAAAGGATGAATTCACCTGGCCAATAAAACAAAGGGTTCTAAAGTCATCAGAAATAAGGTTGCCTATCATCCCAGAATTTTCAATTCTGGTTTTTAGTTCAGCTTGGCCTACAGAATCAACTGGAATTGTTGTTAGTATTGGCTCAATCTCAAATCCATTTTCATCAGGTACAATATTTTTCTGGTTAAATATGGAGGAAACACGACTAAGAAGTTCTATAGATTCTAGCGAGTCCTGAAAAGAAGATAGTTTGTTTAGGGTATTAAAACTAAATAGGCTATCTGATTCTACCGCAACAATCAAGATGTCGCTTCCAGAGAAAAGCTGATCCACTTTTTCCATTGACTTGACAATTTCATGATCTCTAGGTAAGCCAGATCGTATGGCGGGATCCATTTCAAGTACAAACACCTTCAATCCCAAGACCACCGTCATAAAAATGACCGTAGCTATGATTGTCCGCGGATAGTGCGCATCAAAATTGAATAGTGCTTTTGAAATTCTTCTTAGGTTCATACGAAAGGCGGAAATTTAGTAGATTAACCAATATAATGAAATCCGTTCTAGATTGTTTTTATTTTTATTTTTTTTACAAAAAGACATAAATGTTTCATGAATAAATCTCCAATCATACTTTTTGGAAATGGCGAGATTCCCTCCCACCCTATCGTAATTAATAAAATAGAAAGTGTTGGCACCATCATTTGCGTGGATGGAGGTGCAGATAAATTGATAAAGCTGGGATACAAACCAACTTGTATTATTGGAGACTTAGATTCATTATCCAATAAACCTGAGGATTATGGATGTGAATTCATAGCACTACCGGAGCAATCAAAAAATGACCTCGAAAAGGGCCTCGAATGGTGCCTGGATAAAGGAATCAAAGATATTTCCCTGATTGGATTTTCAGGATTAAGAGACGACCATCACACCGCAGCTTTGTTTGCTCTTAAATCCT
>CAJWHW010000056.1:0-3211 GCA_913040915.1 uncultured Fidelibacterota bacterium
GGCACAAACCATCGTGCCCCAATTTCTAATTCAAAAGGTAAGGGTCCAAATCGATCTAAAGGGTCAACATTTAATAAATTAATTTTAATTAATTGGGATGAGATTGATTTTTTTGTATCATAATTTTGTCTCTCAACCATCCATTCATCCCATGAATCATTATTTGAAAAATATTTATCTTTTCCTGATATCATCCAATCCATACCAATAGAAATAAAGCATTTCTTAGGAAATACTTCTATTTGTCCAATGATTGAACCATACAATTGACTTCCTTGCTCATATAAAACAGATCCAATAGACCGTGCAAGAGAATCTGGAGTGATAGTTTTGTTAACTGCAAGGAAAGAAATAGCGGGGTTAATTTGTTCTCGACTAAACAATGAAATATTCGATGACCAATTAATATTAATTAATCGGCCTGCAAATTTTCTATAAAACTCACCAAAAACTCTCATCTTCCATTGAGTTAAACCTTTTCCTATAGGTAATTGATTAAATTGTTTAGGTACACCATTCTCATCAATATCTTTTGGATTAAATTTCATAATAGGTTTACCAAAAGGCATGGTTATATCAAAACCACTATAAAGAGAAAACTTATTTTTTCCTCCACGCCAAGCCGGATTGCCAATAAGCAATAGGTTCAAACCTAGAGTAACATCTCCCAATCCTGATGTTGATTTTTCGGGAGGGTGATATAACTGCATCAAAGTATCTATATTTGTCGCAGGCGATAACCAAGAGTGAGTTTGTTTATAATTTCTTATAATGGGTAGGTTTAAATGAAAATTAGAACGATTTGTAATTCCATATTCAATTAAAATTGATTGCGTATTAATTTCATTCTTCCATTGCTGATTAATAATATTAACTACGTTATCCAGTTTATATGGAAAATCGTTCCATCCATTTCTTCCATCGTGCCCCTTCCAATTGCCAACTTTATATTTTTGTTCAATACTTAACCGCCAAACATTTTGAGGTATAGTAAAATGAGTTTGTGCTATGGATATGGAAAAAAAAATAATAAAGAGATATAATTTTTTGATATTCATTGATCATTCATATATAAGAAATTTCTGTCTAAACTCATTAAACTTAATTACATCCTTTAGCCATAAAGGAGGCAAATAATTTGCAGGTTTACCTTGAGCTGCAAAAAGTCTTAATTGACTATGTCCAAATAGCATATCTATTCGGTTTAATTCATCCCATTTAAATTCTTTTGGATATAATTGATTTGCCAAAATCAATATTGAAGTTGCTGTTGCAAGAGGATCAAATCTATTTGGGTCAGTAATTAAAATATCTATTCCATTACAAATCTTGTTAACATGTAATGGAACGGCTTTATCAGCTTCTTTTTTTCTAGGAATATATTCAACGACTCTAAACTCAACTCCAGGTAAATCCAGTTTAATCAATTTTTCAGCCAGGTGGAATCCAGATAGCCATGGAGCACCTGCTCTCATATATGGTCGGTCAGTACCGCGACCATCATTTAGGTTGCTTCCTTCTATCAGGCCAAAACCAGCGTAGGATAAATTAGTTCTAATATCACGTATTTCAGGATGGGGATTAATCCACGGATGCTCAGATTTATCCAACCAATATGATCTCTTCCAATTAGCCATTGGAATAATGGTTAGATTTGCTCGCTTCATATCTTTAATCCATCCCATCTCATTAGCCATGATCGACAGTTCTCCTACAGTCATACCATGACGAATTGGAATCAGATGATATCCTTCAAAAGATTGAAACTTGGCTCTAACTACTGGGCCATCTATCCTATCACCGCGGAGTGGATTTGGACGATCTAAAACTATTACCGGTATTCTCCATTCACTAGCGACTTCAAGTATTTTGGTAATAGTCGCTAAATACGTAGAAAACCTAACTCCTGTGTCTTGAATATCAATTAAAATCAAATCTAGGCCTCTAACTGACCATTCTGGTGGTTTAACATTCCTTCCAAAAACTTCGACAATTCTTGCATTATGAATTGGATCAAATTTTTCCTTCCCTTTAATTTTAAATCGTTCATTTTGATCAGCAAATAATCCAAATTGAGGAGTATATATTACTTCTACATCAATTTTTGAATGAGTTTTTAATAAATCTAAGAGATGAACTCCTTTTCTATTAACAGCAGTTTGATTTGTAAATACGCCTATACTTTTATCATATAGTGGTTTGAAATCCATTTGCTCAAGAATATCTAAACCATAAAAAATAGAAGAATGGAATGACAAATCAGGTACTGGCATTACAACACTATAATTGTAGGATTGACTTGAAATAAATGATAAGCAAATCAAATTTAATAAATTTGATTTTATGATATGTTTTTTCCTATTCATTAATAATATAATCTAAGATTAATTCTAAAATTAAACTTTATAGATCCTTCTAGTTCTTCCTCCAATGCCCGTAGCTAGAACATAAGGAGTTGAATCTATATGATTTGCAATGGTCTCCATATTAATCTTGCCATTCTCACTTAGACCAAATAGTAAAACTTCTTCTCCAAGAGTTGGATTTTCTTCTTCAAAATTAACCATAAATTGGTCCATACATATCCTACCAGCTATTTTGTATTGTTTTCCCTGAAAAATTACAAAACCTCCATTGAACCAAGGTCTTGGAAAGCCATCTGCAAATCCACATTGAATAACGCCAATATTTGTATCTGACTTAGTTTCATATACGCCCCCATAACTTACTTTTGTCCCCTTTGAAACACGACGAACTTGAACAATAGATGCTCTAAACTCCATAACTGGATTAATATTTAATTCTTTAGGAACCTCATTTGAAGGATAAGCTCCATATAACATCATTCCTACTCTTATATGTGTCATTCTTTTTTGATCAAGATTCAATAAAGCTCCACTATTTGAACAATGAATTGATTTGAATGAGATATCTGAATCATCTGCTAAATTTAATACAGCATTAAATTTATCAAGCTGATCATTAGCATACGATAAATCTCCTTCGTCTGCTGTCGAAAAGTGAGAATAAATTCCTTCACAATTAATTTGTGAATGATTCTTGAGAAGTTTTAGAATTTCATGAGCATCATTGAAATCAACTCCAAGTCTAGTCATTCCTGTATCTATTTTTAAATGAAATAGAGGTGAAATCCCCCCATCATTTATATAATTATCAATCATTAATATATCTGATTTGTCACATATGTTAA
>CAJWHW010000057.1:0-3073 GCA_913040915.1 uncultured Fidelibacterota bacterium
ACATGGAAACGTCAAGATAAAAATGGCCTTCCTGGCGGAAAAGGAAAACCAGTTGGAAAAATTGCAGTTGCAATCTCACAAAGTAATCCTAACACAATATATGCGCTATGTGAAGAAAAACATCCCGGTCTATATCGAACAAATAATGGAGGTAAATCCTGGTTTTTAGTTAGTCGCAATCATACCTTAGCAGAGCGTGCACCATATTATATGAGAATGGCGGTGGCCCCTGATAATCCTGAAAAAATTTACGTCTTGAATGTGCAGTTCAGTGTATCTGAAGATGGTGGAAAAACAATACAATCGGGTTATCGTGCTGGCGGAGATAATCATGATATTTGGATAGATCCTGAAAATGGCAATCGAATTATGGTGGCACATGATGGATGTGCAAGCATTGCAAATGATGGTAAAACTTATAAAAGAGTAGTGCTCCCTATTGCACAAATGTATCACGCTCATACTGATGATCAAATCCCTTATAATGTATATGGTAACCGTCAGGATGGTTATTCCTATAGGGGGCCTAGTAATAGCCGTGAATGGGGTATTAACCTAGGTCATTGGAGAGCATTTGGGGGGTGTGAATCTGGTTTCGGTATTCCGGATCCTCATGATAATAATATTGTATGGTCTGGATGCTATGATGGCGGTTTAGAAGTATATGATGTACGTACAGGTCATGCACGCAATGTACGAGTTTGGCCAGAGGCATCTTATGGTTGGGCTCCAAAGGACTTGAAATATCGTTGGCACTGGACATTCCCTATTCATGTTTCTAAACACAAAAAAAATACAGTTTATGTTGGAAGTCAATATGTACATCGTAGTACTGACTTAGGTCAATCATGGGAAGAAATTTCTCCTGACCTTACATTAAACCTCAAAAGTCATCAGGAAAGTTCTGGTGGAATAGCCATTGATAATTTGATGACATTTGATGGTTCAGTTTTATTTGCAATTACTGAGTCACCTATAAAACAAGGACTATTATGGGTTGGGAGTAATGATGGGCAAGTAAATCTATCAAAAAATGGTGGCCGTTCATGGGAGAACGTCACAAATAATATAGATATGCCTCCTTGGGGTACGATATCAAATATTGAAGCATCAAGACATGATAAAGGAACTGCATATATTAGTGTAGATCTTCATCAAATGGGAAACTTTGATCCTTATATATATAAAACTGAAGACTATGGTAAGTCATGGAAAATGATTAGTAAAAATATTCCGAAGTCTTATTCAAGTTTTGTGCATGTTGTGCGTGAAGATCATAAAACACCTGGGGTATTATTTGCTGGTACAGATAATGGGCTTTACGTTTCAGTAGATGACGGAAATAAATGGACCCGTATAAAAAACAACCTACCTCCTGCACCCATTTATTGGATCAGTTTACAGAAAAGATTTGATGACATGGTTGTAGGGACCTATGGTCGTGGAATATATATACTAGATGATATCAGTCCATTTAGAGAAATAGCTGAAATTAATCCCGATAAGCCTTCTTTACTTCCAATTCAGGACGCGTATCGTTTCCAAACTATTCAAAGTATGAAAAATGATGGAACCAGTTTGATCAGGGGTCAAAATCCTGCTTATGGTGCAAATCTTGATTTCTTTCTACCGGACACAAATAATAAATTAGTTTCTTTTTCTATTCAAGATGAAAAAGGTAAAGAAATTAGAAAAATTGTTCCAAAGAAAGTCTCAACTGGATTAAATAGAGTAATGTGGAACTTGAGATACGAGCGAACAATAACACCAAAACTCCGAGTGGATCCTGATGGCGTAGACTGGGTGAAATATAATAAAGATGGCTGGCGTCAACTAAGAACTTGGGATTTAGATGTAAATGCTGGAAAATTAGGTCCATTAGCTGTACCTGGCAAATACAAGGCAGTCCTCAAAATCAATGAAAAAGAGTTTATTAAAACATTTGAGGTTCTTAAAGACCCCAATACAGCTGGAAGTTTAAAAGATATAAAGCAACAATTTGAATTTTTGATCACACTGAGAGAAACAATAAATAAGAATGTAGAACTAATAAATAAGATTGAAGAATTGAGATATTCACTTCAAAATGATTACAATGATAACCCAATGAAAAAGAGTGAAGCTGAGAAGATGGATCGTAGACTATATGAAATTGAAAGTCATCTTTTCGATGTGAAATTAACTGGTGCTAGAGAAGATGCCTTTAGGAACCCAAATAAGCTTTACGGTCGCTTAGCTGCTTTGGGAAGTGACCTTACGCGTTTTGGAGCTGATTTTAAACCTACAAATCAACAAGTAGAAGTATTTGAATTACTTTCTAACAGACTGCAGAAACAAGAACAAAATTTTAATTTAATTATGGATGATAATTTTTGGGATTCAGAAAAGAAATAATTTATTGAGGGTCATCCAATTTAACTGCTGTACCGTATACAAGCAGCTCGGCAGTACCTGATAAAATCATTGAGGTTTGAAAACGCACTCCCACAATAGCATCGGCACCTAACTCTTTCGCCTTTTCTTTCATTCTCATCATTGACTGCTCTCTAGATTCTGCCATCATTCCGGTATATTCCTTAATCTCTCCTCCAATAATGGTCCGAAAACCAGCCATAATATCTTTCCCAACATGACGTGCTCTAATTGTGTTACCGATGACTGTACCTAAATGTTCTTCTATAGTATGCCCTGCAATATTTTCTGTTGTAGAAACAATCATTCGTCAATACCTCTAAAAGGTTCATCCTTAGCATCATCACGATCCTCCTTAATAAACTTTAATGCTAGAAAAACAGCTCCTCCTATCATTAAAATACTTCCAAGGCCAAGAAAGAAATCGCTTAAAATAAATCCTATAATTCCTTTAATAAATTTTAGAGCTAGAATAATAGCACCAGCAATAATAAGGTAAACTGCAATTTGTTTTGTATCCATAAATACTCCCAAGTAGTTTATTTAGGTATATGAATATAAGTGACTGAAATTTCTTCTAAAAAGATAATTAAATTCATGACCTTATGGCTGAAACAGATTTTTCTATTCGATCATTTAAGGGAGGTTATGATGATAACCT
>CAJWHW010000058.1:0-3010 GCA_913040915.1 uncultured Fidelibacterota bacterium
CCTCATGGAATTGGGAATCACCTTAAAAAATGGGGAGTAAAGAGTAATCAAATTGTTGAACTTAATTGGAATGAATCCTTTAGTGCTGAAAACATTGAGTTCCACTGTCTTCCTTCAAGGCACTTTTCTGGAAGAGGGCCTCTTAACCGAAATAGCACTCTATGGAGCTCATGGGCAATTAAATCCCCTCCCTTAAAAATTTATTTTAGTGGAGACAGTGGCTATGGAAAACATTTGAAACAGATTGGTGATGAACATGGACCTTTCGACATTTCTCTTATTGATTGTGGTCAATACAATAGTGCCTGGAAGCATTCACACATGTTCCCATCTGAAGCAGTTTTAGCCGCACAGGATTTAAACACAAAATTTTTTCTCCCAATTCACTGGGGAGTATTTACCTTGGCGATGCACTCGTGGGATGAGCCGGCAAAGGAATCAGTAAAGTACGCGGAAATGGCTGGCCTTAGATATTATATACCTGAAATAGGCGAGATCATTTCTGAAGAAAGTTTCAATCTTCCGATCAACCACTGGTGGGAAAGATATTGACTTTTATTTTACAATGAACAACGGATTTCGGACTATCCTCTTTATATAAACAAAAAAATTAGTACTAAGCTTAATAATCCAACCAAAAATGAAATTACAAATCCAAAGTAAAAGACATTAATTCCGATTGATTTAAATGATTTCATATCCGTGGACAATCCTATTGCTGACATTGCCACTACTAAAGAGAATTTGGAAAGGGATACAACATGATTTATCAAACTCTCCCAGTCTGACGAATTTGCAATCCCAAATGCTAATCCTGTTTTATTTATCCCTATATCACCTAAGGTTCTAAGAATACCAAATCCAATAAAACCTAATATGAAAAATGGGAAAATAGATTTTATTTGTAGAATGACAGAGCCTCTGTTTAATTGGCTATTGTTTTGATATGCCATATAGGGGATGACAAAAATCATTGCCGTATTTCTAACAAGCTTTGTCAGCGTTGATACTTCCAACACCTCTGCTTGAGAATATTGTTGAGAATGCATCATTCCAGCACCTACAACTTGAGCTGTTTCATGTATTGAAGCACCTAAGAAAATTCCTACAGAGATTGAGTCTGTGGCGAATAAAAAATTTGCAATAATTGGGTACAATAGCATGGCAACAATGCCAAAGAGAGTAATATTTGCCACAGCAAAGACAACCTCATTTTTTTTTGCGGAAATGGTAGGAGCATAGGCAACAATTGCACTAGCACCACATATACTTGTCCCTACGGCAATTAATGATGAAACTCTAGAGTTTAATCCAAATCGGTCTGAAATTATTTTTGCAACTATAATGGTGATGATTATACATGGAACAACTACCGTTAAACTTTTCAATCCATAATTAATTATTTCCAGAAGACCAAGTCGAATCCCCATTAAGATAATACCAAACCGTAAAACTTGCTTCATGCAGAATTGCAAACCTGATAGAGATCTTGATTGGATATCAAATTGGTTACCTAGTAGAATACCTAATAATAATGCGACAAGGATTGGTGAAATTGGGCTCTTCTCTAACCCAAAAAATAACGCGCCAAAATAAAGACTTAAGTATTGACTGATTACTGCTAGCAGTAAGGAAAAGGTCAAACCATAGAAAAAGCTTTTAATATTAATATTCAAATTTTAATCCTAGATCATCGTACTACTTAAAACATTAACTTTACATTAATTTAATTAAATAATATGTGATCAGTTATTTATTGTATGATAGAATTAATAATTAAAATTTGAATATCGAATTAATAAAAATGAACAATAGTTTGCATAAATTTGGACCGCACTTTAAATCACATAACATGAAATGATTAATACTATAATAAATGACCTCAAAAAATTCGCTGAAAATAATTTCCACGTTGAAACAGTTTCATCTTATCTAAGGGATCTAAATCTTAGTGAAAAAGATTTAGAAAAGTATGATCACAGAAACGAAACTACTTATACAAGAAATTTAATTCATCGAGAAAAAGATTTTGAAATTATGCTGGTATGTTGGCCTCCACATGTTTCAGCTCCAATCCACGGTCATGAAGGTGAAAAATGTTGGGCTCGGGTACAAACTGGGGAACTCAAAATATGTAATTATGTAGAGATAAACCGAGATCCACTTAGTTTAGAAAAAATTCAAGAGTTTGAATGCCCTCCAGGATTTCTTGATGGACCAGCAGACATACACTCAGTTGAAAATTTATCAGATAGCTTTGCAACTAGTTTACACATATATGCAAAACCCTATGAGGAGTGTGAACTTTTTGATACAGAAAGAGGTACTATTACAAAAGCAAAAATGGATTATCACAGCATAGACAGTGTACTATGTAACAAGTAAATCTAAAGGTCTAGCTTATCTATACGTCTCTGATGTCTTCCGCCGCCAAAAGGCTCATTAAACCATACATCTAAAACACTACGAATCTCATCCTCGCTCATAAATCTAGCTCCAATCGAGAGTATATTTGCATTGTTATGTTCACGCGACAGTTTGATAATATCGATAGGTCCATTGTAAAAAACAGCAGCTCGTACTCCTTTTACTCTATTAGCAGCCATTGCCTCGCCCTGGCCTGAACCACCAAGTATGATTCCGCGGCTTAATGGATCAGAAGCTACTGCACGAGCACAGGGAAAAATAAAATCAGGATAGTCATCAAGAGCATCATATTCATAAGCTCCGTGATCTGTAACCTCATTTCCTTTGTTAATAAGGTAATCTTTTATGGAATTTTTCAATTCCAGTCCAGCATGGTCAGTAGCTAAGTGGATTTTCATAGTAAAGAATTCAGATGTGATCTTATTTCTTGTTCAACTTTTTCAGGTGTGAAACCAAATTCTTCTGCTAAATGATTCCCAGGCGCTGATGCGCCATAATGATCAATTCCAATGGAAAGACCATTTGGCCCTGAATATTTTTCCCAGCCACTAGTAATACCTGCCTCTATTGTAATCTTTAAACA
>CAJWHW010000059.1:0-2708 GCA_913040915.1 uncultured Fidelibacterota bacterium
GGATCCAATATACACTATCTCCATATTCATAGGCTCCTATGTCAGGTGCATCTCCTACATATTTGCGGTTCTGGCCTGAATATAAATTAGGATGATTAAAAAGGGTGCAGTCTTCTTCGTTTAAATCAATACCAATTAAATATCCCATTCCAGGTTTTGCTTTAACTATGGAATTGTCTACATCCTCTCCATTATTGATCCCTGGTATTACCACACCGCTGTCAATTAAATAAGATCCTTTTTTGGGACGGAAATCATAGCTTTGTTTTCTATAATCCCATGGAACTTTGCCATAAAGCTCTTGGAGACGTGAATCCGACCTTGATTGACTTCCTAACCAGGGGGCTTGCATCTCAAACATTGGAACTGCCCATGGAGGGGAAAAATTTGGAACATCGTTTTTGTCAACAGACATGGATCTTCCAAACCATATTCCTGCTTTTTCAAGATTAGAAAAATGAATCCAGCGAACAGTTTCTCCGTCTATTTCTACTGTATCAGTCATTGGTTTGATTCCTCCTGGTCTACATAAACGAGAAGTACATTCAAGTGAGCCCTCAGCTATGCTGTTATAAAGATTTGAATTCCAATTGCCTAAATGATCATCGCTTTCAACATCAAGACCGCAATATTTATATTCAGGCAGGCTTATATCCTGGTTTGAATTATCATAAGCAGTTACATGGTATACATCATGATAGTCTCCCTTTAATCGAAAACCTCGATGGTTTCCAATAGAAACCACATTATATATATCACCATTATTACCTCCGCAAGCACTGTCAAAACGCATACCATTGAGGCCAGGCGCATTGATGATCCATGTGTAACGGGTTGTTGAATACAAACTGCCTGCAGCATTTCTTTGAATACCGCTGCAATCACAACCGTCATATAGATTCTCCAGCCGAGTATACTCAACCAAAGAGCCATATCCTGCAAAGATTCCTGCTGTATAGCTATTTTCATATGTTACATATCTCCAGATGTTATCTCCTCTCTTAAAATTTGGATTCATTCTAACCCCTCTATAGTTTCTATCTGCATTTGCATACCTTGCAGAACCCATAAACCAATCGTTATACCTGAATAAAACGTTCTCAAAAGTAGAATACATTGTCCTTTGACTACCCCAAGGGGAACCTTCATTTATAAATTCAAATATAACGTTCCTGAGGGTCGCATTTGTGCCGTAATATGAACTATTATATTGCCTCGCCAACATGTCTGTACTGAATGAAAATTTGCTGTCTTCAATAGTCCAAAATTGATTACTCCTCATTCGTATTGAACCTGCAAAAAAATGAATGTTTTTGAACTCAATATTATGTGCGTGTGCAATACTCATGAATCTGTCCCTGACTCTTACACGGACATTGTTTGATGTCGGGGTATAATTGTCACTGGCATACAAATAGAGAGTTTTGTTGGATGGATCAAAAGCCCATTCTTCTGGATAGTCCAGGTGTTCAAGTTTAGCTGGCACATACCAATCGTGATTTCCAAATCTTGGATCTGCGTCTGGTCCCCATGTTTGAGTGTCACTTGCAGGATAACTGAATGGTGATCTGCCTATTTTCGCCCAAACAGTTCCTGGTTCAGGATTGTTTGGATTACCAGTTGTTGGATCAGTGGGATTCTTAAAATTCATGGGCATGGCAGGTATCATATATCTCCCGTTAACAAATACCTGGGAGATATTATCCACGGGTGTCATGATTTCTTTAGAAATGTTATCAAAATCTATTACAGTTTTATAAATACTAATGCTCGTTCCATTGTCCAAAGTATGTGAATATGGACCAACCCAATTAGAATTATTGTCATCGAGAGCTACAGTGCCATCGAGAATCACCTCTTCACCAGGATATCCTTCAAAAATAATTTTCTCATCTTCTTTAAGTAAACCAGAATCCTCACTGGGGTAATTTACAGCTCTATTAATATTGATTCCATTTTTGACGAGCAGCTCGGTGTATCTTCCTTCACGGATATAAACGTGGTCTCCGGATGTCACATTATCTAGGGCGCTGCGGATGGTAGGATAGGGACAACTTGTAGTCCCATCAGGTCCATTGGTGCAAGATGAATTGTCAAAAAACCTTGGTAAAATCTCTGCATGAGTAACTTTTGCATGATTTGCATTGGAGGTTTTATCAATGATCTCCCAATTATTATTGACGTCCATTGGATAATAGGCTACCAGACCTGATTCATTACCCACCAAAGTCTTATTCATATTGGCCTGAATCTGGGCCTGGGTCCTTGCCACATTCCACATTCTAACCTCATCAATTTTTCCATGAGCAGTTTTATCGCCAATAAGAGTTACTCGTTCTGTATTGGGAGGAGTAAGTCCTTGAAAAGCAGTCGTATTATCTATTTCCTCTCCATCCAAAAATAATCTGTAATTAGTTCCATCAAATGTAGTGGCTATATGATGCCATGCTCTTGTAATATTTAAATTTATTATTCTTTTGCGATCACCAAGAGTTCCCAGATTAGAATTTATTTTAACTACTCCATCAGTATAAAATCCATATCTAATCTCCGTGCCGTTTCTATAAAACGATATTGTTGGTGCTTTACCCGATTCATTACCTAAAAACTGTTCATTTAACGTTTGTCCGACAGGATCATAATAGAAGCGTAATTCCTGGGTAAACGTATTCCCCAGAAGTGGTGCATTATCTGATAAATTAACTCCT
>CAJWHW010000060.1:0-2654 GCA_913040915.1 uncultured Fidelibacterota bacterium
CCAGATTCCACTTATAATTTGCGATTTCTTAATATTAGCATTTCCTTTAAACCAATCATTAATGGTTGATGATGCCAAAGAGTTTATGGAAGAACTCAAAGTTGACATGGCCGCAGATAATATGCCAGCTAAGAGTAAACCTTTTACTCCTACAGGCAAATGATTAACAATAAATGTTGAAAATTCCCTATCTCTTTCAAGGTTAGTTCCCCCGAAAAAAATATAAATTAAAGAGCCCACAAAAAGAAATATACTGAATTGGATTAAAACAAAAATCCCACTTCCAATCATAGCTTTTTGGCCCGAAAGTAAATCTCTAGTTCCTAACACTCGCTGAACCATCATATAGTCTGCGCCATGGGAAGCAAATGATAAAAACATTCCTCCAATTACAGCAGTAATTAATAAATACGGATCACGAATAAAATCCCCTCTGAGATTGAAAATTTTTAATTTTCCATCATCTGCTAATTGTGATAAAGAAGAGCTGAATGATACATCCAAATTATTCAGAATGAAAATAATTGAAATCAAACCGCCTATCAGGTAGAGAATAAATTGGAAACTATCAATCCAAACGATAGTACGAATCCCTCCTAACAAGGAATAAATTAATGTAACTGACCCGATTAAAATAACAGCTGTAGGTAGGGTCCAGCCGGTTATGACCTGGACAATAACTGCCGTTGCGAGAAAACGAATTCCATCTGCAAGAATACGTGTTATGAGGAAAATACCTGAAGCAACTTTTTGAATTTCAGTGCCAAATTTATTTCCCAGAACTTCGTAAATAGATGTGACATCAGAAATAAAATATTGTGGTAGTAAGAACATGCTGACTAATACCCTACCAATGATATAACCAAATGCCAATTGTAAAAATAACCAATCCCCCCTGTAAGCAATTCCGGGAATACTAATAAAAGTCAATACAGATGTTTCTGTCGCAACGATAGAAAACATTGCAACAATCCAAGGAAGGTTTTTGCCTCCCAGAAAATAGTCTTGTGTAGAACTATTTAGTCTACTCTGGAACCAGCCAAATCCAATAAGTCCAGATATGAATAATACAATAATGGAAATGTCAATCCAATGCAACATGGCCTAATGAATAATATATTTTAATCTATCTGTGACAATTTTTGCCAACGGCTTTTCAATTTCAAATTTGGATTTTTTTCATTAAATCCCAATGTTTCATATACTCCAGAGTGTATCCTTTGGCGCCATTCATAATATTTAGGATTTTTTGCAGATCTATTTGGATGAACTGCATTTGTGAGCAGAATAACTATAATATTATTTTCTGGATCAATCCAAAGCGATGTTCCTGTAAAACCGGTGTGCCCAAAACTGGAGTCACTTAAATAAACACCTCCTGATGCTTCTCCTTCCGGGCTATCCCAACCTAAACATCTTGAATTACCTTTGATAATATTTGCACGTTGCGTAAATAATTCAACTGTTTCGGATCTAAATATTCTTGTCCATCCATACAGTCCCTTATTTAACATCATCTGTGAGAATCTGGATAAATCGCGAACTGTTGAAAATAGACCTGCATGACCAGCTACGCCCCCAAGGCTATGTGCATTCTCATCATGGACCTCGCTATGTATCAAACCTTCCCGGTATAATTCAGAAACTTCAGTTGGAACAATTCTGTGTTTTTTATCGCTTTTGGGATTATAAAATGTGGATGTCATTCCCATTGGATCAAAAATGAGAGAATCGACAAATAAATCTAACCTAACACTGCTTACTTTTTCTACAAGTTTTCCAAGAAGAATAATACCAATGTCAGAATAGATCATTTTCTCTTCTAGACCTGTTTCTGGCTCAATATTATATAAACTATCCAATCGTACCCTTACATTTGATTCCATTAGATAAAACTGTTTAAAAGGTGCGAGACCGCTGGTGTGCGTCAACAAATTTCGAATAGTGATTTTTGACTTTTGCTTGAAATATTTTGATTGTTTTCCTTTGAACTCTGGTAAATACTTCACTACTGGATCATTTAAATTTATTTTTTCTTCTTCCACTAATTTCATGATGGCAGATGTTGTCGAAATAACTTTAGTAATAGATGCTATATCAAAGATATCACTTGTTCTTGTTTTTCTATTTTTTTCATAAGTATGATATCCAACCGCTTCTTTGATAAAAATATTACCGTCTTTTGCCGCCAGTAATACTCCACCAGGCCAGGCCTTATCATCAACTGACTCTTTTAATAATTTGCTTAAATTTTCCGTATTGACACCAATTTCACTTGGCATGACCTGAATGATTTCTTTACCAGATGAATAATTATTTTTCTTCTGAGTATATTTTTTCTTTTCAATCACTTTTCCATCTCCAATTGCTGCCACACCAGGAATTGTAACGGGAAGTTTTCCTGATATTCTGGTTTTTCCAATTAGTGCTTTGACAAGAGCTCTTTGCATGACCTGATTATTTTTATATGCGCAAAGATAAACGGGGATTTCAGGAAAATCTTGGATCAAATATGGGGTTCCTAAACTTGCTAAAATTATATCATCCGAAACATTCATCAATGATCTTACAAAATTTGTCAATTTTTTTGAGAGATATATTTCATTCTTCCATGCTTTTTGATTAACAAAGACATTCAATAGAATACGACTATT
>CAJWHW010000061.1:0-2623 GCA_913040915.1 uncultured Fidelibacterota bacterium
TATTCAAAAACGAAGACTATTACTATCTTTTGTTAATTGGGTTGGATGCTGTAATGGAACCAAATCAACATATAATGTGAGGATCGGACGTTCTAAAAACATTCTCAGACCCTATTTAGACGGAAAACAGAAAGACATGTGAGTTGGTAGTGGTACATTGTTCTTAGAGAGGGATAGACGATACATTGGTCCAGGGCATGAAGGAATTGTTGAATTCGAAGAACAGCAAATAATTACTTATCATTATTATGATGGAGGGGACACCGGAGTATCCAAATTGGCTGATTGTGAATTATTCTGGAATGATAAAGATTGGCCAGAACTCTGAGACCACTTAATACTAACGGATTAAACAAACAAAGCTTTGTTGTAAAATATTTGGATTTCTTGAATAATAAACATCAATCAAAATATTCTTAACTCTTTAATAGATTAAATTTATGGATTGTTGTGGACCAGGATATGCTTCTCCATCAAAAGCCATGGAGGCTCCTAAAGAAAAGATTCTGTATACAATCGCAATATACACGGGCACTGGTATTCAGAAGCCTGATTATCTTTGTACGATAGACGCAGACCCTAACAGTAATACTTTTTCACAAGTAATTTCCCGTCTTGAAATGCCTGATATTGGTGATGAACTTCATCATATGGGTTGGAATGCATGTTCTTCATGCCATGGCAACTCTTCTATTGAAAGAAAATATCTAATAATACCAGGTGTAAGATCTTCTAATTTACATATCGTTGATTGTGGGACTGATCCAAGAAAACCAATATTATTTAAAGTTATTGAAGGAAAAGAAATCAAAAGAAAAACTAATCTTTCTGCTCCACATACAGTTCATTGTCTTGGCTCTGATATAATAATATCTATGTTGGGAAATGCGGAAGGTAATGCTCCAGGAGGATACCTTCACCTAAATAAAGAATTTGAAATTGTTGGTCGATGGGAAAATTCAATGGGTGACATCAAATTTGGATATGATTTTTGGTACCAGCCAAGACATAATATAATGGTAAGTTCAGAATGGGCATCCCCAAATACGTTTATGCCGGGCTTTGACCTTGAAGAAGTTGGGCATTTAAAATACGGGCGAGAATTACATTTTTGGGATTTTGAAAAAAAAGTACCAAAACATAGTTTTTACCTCGGAGAAGATGGACTTCTCCCTCTAGAAGTAAGGTTTCATCATGACCCAAATAGTTCACATGGTTTTGTTGGCGCTGCTTTAAGTTCAAATATAATTCATTGGTGGAAAGATAATTCGAATCAATGGAAATGGGAAAAAATAATAGATGTGGAGAATGAACCACATCCGGATTGGCCTATTCCTGTTCCTGGGGTAATCACTGTAATTTTAATTTCAATGGATGATAAGTTCCTCTATTTCAGCAATTGGCTACATGGTGATATTAGACAATATGATATCTCAGATCCACATAACCCAAAATTAACAGGCCAGGTTTGGATGGGAGGCTTACTTGGAAAAGCAAAAGAAGTAAATGACATGAAAGTCACTGGTGGTCCTCAAATGATTCAGTTATCGCTTGATGGTAAACGTCTTTATGTGACTACATCATTGTTTAGTACATGGGATAATCAATTTTATCCAGAGATTCGAAAAAATGGTGGTTGTATGTTGATGGTTAACTGCAATACCAAAGATGGAGGTATGAAAATTGACCCAAATTTTTCAATTGATTTTGGTCAGGAACCAAATGGTCCTAGCCGATGTCATGAAACTCGTTACCCTGGAGGGGATTGTACTAGTGACATTTGGATATGAAGACCCAAAAAATAATAATTGCTAACCGAATGTATTCTGAGTTCATAGTCCAAGGAAAAAGACCCTTATTGGACGAATTATCTGATCAAGGATTGGATTTGCCATATGGATGTAGATATGGTGGTTGCATAACCTGTGCAGCAAAACTCATTAGTGGTGAGGTAGATCAACATAGGCAAGTTGCGTTAAATAACAGACAGTTAAATAATGGTTATGTAATTATGTGTGTTGCACGTGCTAAGACAGATTGTGTATTTGAAATAGGAGTAGAAAGTCATGATGAGCTTTATAGAAATCCATTTTTAGACCCTCTTAAATCTCATGAACTCAAATCAGACATTGCATTAAAAAAAAGATAAATGAATTATGATGAACCATGATGAACCATATTCTGAAGAGTATATTCAGTCAATTTTGAAATCTGTGAAAACAATTGCAATGGTTGGAGCAAGTCCAGATAAAACCAAATTTAGTTATGGAGTGCTCAGGGTACTTCATGAAACCGGTTATGAAATGATTCCAGTTAATCCACGACCTAATTTGTATGAGATAAGAGGATTAAAAGTATATCCTGATCTACAATCAATTAATAAGCCGATTGACATGGTTGAAGTTTTTAGAAAACCAGAAGATATGTTAGAAATCGCTCAAGAAACGATTGAAATAGGCGCAAAAGTACTGTGGGGACAAATCGGTGTTGTTAACAAAAAAGCTGCTAAATTGGCTGAAAATGCTGGGATTAAAGTAGTAATGAACCGTTGTCCGAAAATAGAACTATTTAGACCTTTTTGGAAACCAAAATTACATTTAGGAATTTAAAAAAATGATTAAAA
>CAJWHW010000062.1:0-2519 GCA_913040915.1 uncultured Fidelibacterota bacterium
TGGCCGGAATCGACGTTAAGACTCGTCGCATACCAAATTTTCAATAATCATGCTGAATAAAGCCGACAAAATTACCTTTAGAGAAATGTTCTAGCAACAGTTATTCAAGAATATTTATGTTCATTTTTATAAAATAAATCTTATAATGTAACTAGCGTAGGCTCTGGAAAATCTAAGAACCGTTCGGGTGAGATTTTATCTATTCTTTCTTGGATGTAATATTCTACTAATCTTTCATTTTTATGTTGTGTATCAAAAAAAGATTTAATTGTGCTTCCAACAAAAATTGCTACACTGATTGCTATTGGTGGTAGCATAAATCGGGATGAATTTGATGAAATAGACATTTTTTCTGGTATTTTATCAGGTTTTGTCAAATTGGGAACTGAATTACTTAATTGGTAATTCTTATAGGTTGGAATGGATGTGCCTTCAGGATAAATGAATCGATTACCACCTACCAGATATTCAACTTTACTCCAATAGCTTATCAACATTAGGAGACCAACACTGGTTAATACGCCCTGTCCTTTATCCCATTCTTTTAGCATGAATTGACCTCCACCTGGCATAACCCATCCTGACAAGAATACTAAATACCGATTATGACTTGGTACGCTACTTACATTTTCAATCGTTTGATACAATGGAGTCATTAACTTGTTATAATGTCCATGATTGAAAATTTCTTGGGCTGTGATAAATGTTGTACGAGCATTCTCCCATTTTAATTTTTTCATGAATGCATACCCACGAAATGTCATGAGATATGGATCTTCTGTGTTATTAGTTTTTTCTAATAATTCGTTTATTTCATCGGCAATAAGATGAATATATGTGTCGCGGTATATTGCAGCCTTATAGATGATCGATGATTCATTCTCCATTTCTATTACTTGCCTATAATAGCGATGCGCCAATTTATAATTCTGCATTTCTTCATAACATCTAGCAATATAATAATTGATTGTTGAACTTAGTGGGTCATCTGGAAATTTATAAAGTAGTTGAAAAGCAGTTAGAAGACACCGTTCATAGTATCCTTCTTTAAAGAGAAAATCGCAAAATGATACCATTTCCTCCTTTTGATATGTGGTATAATTATTCCATTCAGTTTGGATGTTTTCTACAGACCTATAGGAGTTTTGTGTCCATACCACCCCCAATAGACATCCAATTAGAATTGTTTTAAATGAGTTCCGCATAAAAAAATTCCCCTATCCAAAGATAGGGGAATTTAATAAAAAGTTTCTGTTTAAAAATAGTTTTAGCGAATCAGTAACATTTTCTTTCTAGATGTAAAAGATTTGCTTCTAAGTTCATAAAAATAAATGCCCGATGCAACGGGATTCCCCATGGTATCTGTAGCATTCCAATCTATAGTATAGGATCCAGGAGCTAATACTTCATTAACTAACATTTTTACATTCTGACCTAAAATATTATAAATATTTATGATTACCTGCTCTGAACCTGCAGGCACATCAAAAGAAATCTGTGTTATCGGATTAAATGGGTTAGGATAATTTTGATTCAAAGCAAACTCATCTGGAAAAACTTTATCTACATCTGCAGCTACATTAGAGGTGTTAACAATAGCAGGACTGTCTTCATTTGGATATCCGCAGACAACATTTAAGATGTCAGGATCCATGGAAGTCCCCGGTAAATTTGCAGTACTAAAGTAGAATTCAATTTCATTTGGTAGTCCACTTTGACCATTGGGTAGCCCATAAGTAATATAAAGTAAATCACCTTCTTCACCATTCCCTTCTGTTGAAGCTTTTGATGTATTATAGGCCAGTACTTTTACAAAGCCTTCTAAACGATTACTCAAAAGGGTCATAGTACGCTGTACACCATTTTCATCATAAACATTTATTAATTTTTCACCTCTTTCAACACCAGATCCAAATGCACTAGATGACCACTCACCATCGCCATCTAAATCCGTAAATGATTCACCATTATCATAATTTCCATTGACATTGGCATCTTCGTATGGTTCTCCACCAAAATATAGTGCATCCCCAGCATTGTGGTGGACGTCAAGTTCAACTCCACGGATTGACTCATTATCCAAAATACGTATGGAAAAAGTGACAGTAGTTTCTGTTAATTCCACACCATCCATAAAAGTAAGACACCCGCAAAGACCTGTAGCTATTTCTTGACCATAAGTGGAATTTGGGCTACCATCGGGTAGCATAGTCCTTGTATCGATATGATATGCAGAATCCGCCGGACAGTCCATATCTGCCAATAAATTAGAAACTAGCAAACCACTAGTTAAAATTATGCTAAATATTTTTCTCATAGGATTATTCCTTTTGGATTAAGTCAAATTTACTTGCTTTAATAGCTATTCTGCAATTACCTCTAAGCTACTTAACCAAGGCTATTTTTTGAGATGCATTATATTTCCCAGAGTTTACATTTAAAAAATAAACTCCGGTTGGTACTTGTCGACCCGTACGATCTTTACCATGCCATTGGACTGAATATTGTCCTGCATCCTG
>CAJWHW010000063.1:0-2467 GCA_913040915.1 uncultured Fidelibacterota bacterium
TTACATTTAAACCATCAAGTTCATTGTTCAAGAAAAAATTTCCTAGGTTCTCAGGTAATATATCCACTCTACTGTATGAGGCATTTACATTAAGTTGTCTAAAAATTTCTTCATGGAGATTTGGACTTAGGCTATGGGATATTGGACTTCCGATTACTGCAAATTGCTTCATTTTATATTGGATTGTAACATATTAAAAAAATTTGGAAAAGAGACATCTACGCACTTTTTATTATCTAAAACAGTTTCTCCATCTGCGATCAAACCCGCTATACTAAATGCCATTGCTATCCTGTGATCATTAAAAGTTTTTATTTTAGATCCTTTTAATTTTACAGGTCCAAAGATAGAGAAACCATCATTGTGTTCTTCTATTAACACTCCCATATTTCTAAGGTTATGAACAATAGCTTGAATTCTATCAGATTCTTTAACTCTTAGTTCTTTTGCTCCTCTTATTTCAGTTTTACCATTTGCTTGAGATGCAACTATTGATAATATTGGTATCTCATCAATCATTCCTGGAATATGCATGTGATCAATTTTTATTGCGTTTAATGGTCCGTATTTAATTTTAATATTTTTCACTTCTTCGCCAGAATCATTCCAGCTAGATAAATATTCAATATTGGCATCCATTTTAACGAGCGCATCAAAAAATCCAAAGCGTGTTGGGTTGGCTAAAATATTTTTTAAGATCAACTCTGATTTTGGCAAAATTAATGCTGCAGCAGCAAAAAATGATGCGGTAGATGGGTCACCGGGAATTGTAATGTCTAATCCTTTGATCAAAGAATTTGAGTTTCTTAAAATAATTTTTCCGTTATTGTGTTCTATGTCAACACCAATATTTTTTAACATTATTTCAGTATGATTCCGAGATTTTATAGGCTCATAATAGCTTGTAGTATCTGTAGTACCCAGCCCGCATAATAACACCGCTGATTTGACCTGCGCGCTTGACATTGTATTTTTGTAATCTATGCCATTAATTCTACTATCTTTAATGGATATAGGAAGTTTTCCATCATTGCTTTTTATCTGTAGTCCCATTTTAGATAAGGGTTTTACAATTCTTTCCATGGGCCTTTTAGATAGTGATTCATCTCCAATGAGTCTTGCATTGATATTTTTTCCGGCTAATAATCCAGTAAGTAATCGTACTGTAGTTCCTGAATTTTGACAGTCTAGGTCTTTTTCTGGATCTGCAAATTTCCCACCTCGTATTTGATAACTATTTTTTGAACCATTTATGGATATTCCACACTGCTCTAAGCATTTTTTTGTCGATAAGACATCTTGGCCATTTGAGAGATTTTTGATTTGAGATGTTTCTGATGATATAGATGCAATCATTAAAGCTCTGTGAGATATTGATTTGTCTCCTGGAAATTCGATAGTTCCTTTTATCATGGTGTGTTGCTTAATTGATCTGCTATAAGAAATGCCATTTCAATTGCCTGATTTGCATTTAGCCTAGGGTCACAGTGTGTGTGATATCTATCATTCAGGTCAGAATCTGAAATATCATCCAAACCGCCTATGCATTCGGTCACATTTTGTCCTGTCATTTCTAAATGTATTCCCCCTGCATGGGACCCTTCTGATTTATGTATCTCAATATTTGACTTAACCTCTCCGAGTATATTTTCGAATTTTCTAGTTTTTTTACCAGAATTACTTTTCATTGTATTACCATGCATTGGATCACATGACCAGATTACATTTTTTCCTTCTTCGGTTATTTTTCTAATTAATTTGGGAAGAAATTTTTCTACACTTCCATTACCAAAACGGGTAATAAGAGTGATTTTCCCGGATTCATTCATCGGGTTCAGGATATCTATTATTTTAACTAACTCATCTGGATCTGAGCTAGGGCCACATTTTATTCCTAAAGGGTTTTGAATTCCTCTGCAAAATTCAACATGGGCACTATCAATAAATCTTGTTCTATCTCCGATCCATAGAAAATGAGCTGATGTGTCGTATATCATTCCTGAAGTGGAATCAACCCTTGTAAGTGCTTCCTCAAACGGTAATAAAAGTGCCTCATGACTTGTATAATATTGTACTGTTCTTAATTGAGGAGTATTTTCCGAGGATATACCCAAAGCATCCATGAAGTGTAAACTTTTTTGTATCTCCTCTGCCAAATATCTGTATCTTTCACCTTGTGGTCCGCTTTTAACGAAACCCATGTTCCATGATTGTACATGTCGAAGGTCAGCATAGCCACCATCAGCAAATGCCCTTAATAAGTTTAATGTAGATGCCGCTTGAGAGTAAGCGGTCAGCATTCTACTGGGCTCTGGCTTTCGTTTATTTGCATCAAATTCTATTCCATTAATGATATCGCCAGCATAGCTAGGCAGTTCGAGACCATTATTAATTTCACTCGGGTTCGATCTTGGTTTAGCAAATTGCCCTGCCATTCTACCAACTTTTATTATTGGTAATTTTGTTC
>CAJWHW010000064.1:0-2456 GCA_913040915.1 uncultured Fidelibacterota bacterium
TTGGACTAAAAAGATTCTTTTTTTGAGAAAAATAACCAGAAATGCCAGTTCCTGCGTAATTAAAGCCGTCACTTTCATCATAATAGCTAAAAGACATGTCAGTATCTCTTACTTTTACATCTAATTTATTTAATAATTTTTTAAAATTAGGATAGTTGCGATTATTTAGTACAATAAATCCTGTATCAACTCCGATTTTATTATTATTTTCTTCCACATAAATGGTGTTTGTATGTCCTCCAATTCGTTTTTGTTTTTCGATAAGTGTAACTTGGTGTTTTTTAGAAAGAAGATGTGCGGCAGTCAATCCTGCAACCCCAGCTCCAACAACTCCGATTTTCATTTATTACTCTTTTTGAATAAATGGTGAGAGATTATCCATTCATTTCCGTTATCGTAACCGAAGATTTCAGCACATGCGATAAAAAACAATCTCCAAAAGTGGTAATTCTTTTTTGCAATATAATTCGGATTATTTGCTTTGAACAATTTTATGATACTAGCTTTGTTTAAGTCCATTTTTTGTAACCAAGCATTTGAGGTTTTTTCATAATGAGTCCCAGGCATCATCCACGACCTTTTATATTCCAAATCCGATTTCAAATCTTTAAACAAATTATGATTTGGCATCATTCCTCCGGTAAAGAAATACTTTGCCATCCAAGCATTTTTTTGATCTTGATCAAAATAATATGGGTTTTCCTTATGTGCAAAAACATGCATGAAAAATAATCCCTCTGACTTTAGCCACTTATTAATTGAATTCATGAGTTTTTTGGTATTTTTTGTATGTTCAAACATTTCGATGGAAACAATTCTATCGAATTTTTCATTAGTATCAAAAGAATTAATATCTTTAGTAATAATTTTTAAATTTTGCAAGCCTCTTTCATGAGCTAATTTTTCGATAAATTTTCTCTGGGAATTGGAATTTGATACCCCTGTAATTTTTGATTTTGGATATTTTTTGGCAAGGTATAGACTCAGTGATCCCCACCCACATCCAATATCTAAAATCTCCATTCCATTTTTTATTTTAGCCCTTTCACAGTAAATTTCGAGCATAATATCTTCAGCCTCGTCTAGAGAGGAAGTATCATCATTCCAATAACAACAACTGTACTTTAGATTCTTTCCCAAACAATATTGAAAGAATTCAGAATTCACTTCATAATGTTGATTGTTGGCGTCATCTGTATGAACAGCTATTTCACCAGAACTTGCTTCTTTAAGAAACAGTTCATAATCTTTTTTCAAATCAGAATTTTTCATCATACCAAGTCTCTGTTTACCTTGCCCTCTAACTCCCCTCCTAAGCAAGGAGTCAGGAATGAGGCCTCTCGATATGAGAAAGTTAAACCACATCAGATCCGTAGCGTCGTTCTATTATTGAATCCTCGGGAACGCCACGAATGTCCCAGACAACACCAATTTTTGACAGGCTCCACAAAATATAATGGCAAATATCAATTTGATACCACTTATGTCCTTGTCTTTCTGAATTAGGGAAAGCGTGGTGATTATTGTGCCATCCTTCCCCTAAAGTTAAAATCGCAATGAGCCAATTATTTACACTTCCATCTTTTGTATCGTATGTTCTATAGCCAAAAACATGGCATACTGAATTGACTGTAAATGTAGCATGATAAAGTATAACAGTACTTACAAAAAATCCCCAAAGAAGTAACTCCATCCCATTTGTATTGTATTGTGTATGATTCACAGCCATATATTCTCCTAATCCAAATAAGAAAAGTGCCATGCTTAGGGGTGCTAAGTAATGATACTTGTCTAGAAACTTTAGTTCAGGGTATCTATTCAAATCACCAACATATTCTTCTTTTGTTGGACTATTTGCAGGAGACATAATCCATCCAACATGAGCCCAAAAGAAACCTTTGAGTGTTGGAGTATGTGGATCTTCAATTTCATCAGTATACTTGTGATGGTGCCTATGATGAGATGCCCACCAAATAGGACCCATCTGAGCTGAACAAGTTGCAAGGTAAGCCAAAATGAATTGAAAGGCTCTACTAGTTTTGAATGTCTTGTGAGAGAAGTATCGGTGAAATCCAGCAGTGATTGCGAACATACGAATGAAGTACATTAAAAATACCATGAATAAAGCAAAAGAAGAGGGATAGATTGTCAAGGCATAAAGGGCTCCAAGATGCACAGAAAGGAAAGGTAAACTTACAACCAATGATAATTTTTCTCCAGGTAATCTATTTTCGTAAGCTTCAAGCACTTGCTTTACCCCCTTTTAGAACAAGTTGTACATCATCAATAGTACTGTTCGCAAATCCAGCTTCACAATAGCTGAAATAATAATTCCATAAATTGATAAAGTATTGATCAAATCCTAACTCCTTTATATCTTCGATATTTTCATTAAAATTCTTATTCCATAAACTCAGAGTCGTCGCATAATGTGGCCCAATTCTTTCCAAATCTTC
>CAJWHW010000065.1:0-2450 GCA_913040915.1 uncultured Fidelibacterota bacterium
GACAACTCGACCCCTGTGGATGAAAGGCTAATCCACTAGGCGGTCTGCCTAGAAGGTTTTCCTACATTAATCAAGTTAAAGATAGTGGCATTGACCCTATCTTATTGGATGCGGGTGATGCCTTATTTGAAAATTACTATATAGTTAAAGACAAAGTTGCTTCTGCAAAGTTAAAAGCTAAAACAGTTTTACAATCTACTGCCGATATGGGAGATTACTATTATAATGTTGGCAAATATGATTTTGCTGCGGGATATAATTACATTAAAGAGCTTGAAAATTTATATAGTACAAAGTTTATTTCATCAAATCTCTTTATAAAAGGTACTAATGATCAAGCATTTCAAGTTCATCAGATTGTTGAGAGGAATGGTTTGAAAATTGGTATTTTTGGAATTGTAAATGATATTCCAGAGACGGCCAAAGAGGAAATTGAACTGAAAGATCCGATAACAGTTGCTAGAAATAAAATTAATGAATTAAGACCTCAGGTAGATATTCTTATTATGCTGTTAAATGCCGATCGGCCACAAGAATATAAGGCTATATCAGATTTTGATAATGTAGACTATATATTTTCTAGCCATGAAACCAGTAGAACTAGACCTGAACGTACTCAAGAAGAAGGGAAGCCTCTAAAATATTGCATGGGTATTCAAGGCAAGTATATTGGAAGAGTGGACCTAGCATTTACAGATAAGTCAAAACCTATCACTGATATAACGAGTAGAATGATGACTGTAACTTTATTTCAAGAACGTTTAAATAATCTGCAAAAGAAAGCACCCGGGAAACCCTTGGAAGAGATTTATAAAAATAACCGTGGTGTTTTAGATATGGTAGAAAAGTTTGAGAGTGGGGTATCAGAATCTAAATCGGGTATGGAAGGTGTTCCCAATAAGTCATATTATACTTTAATTCCTTTAGGTGGAAATGTTAAAAGCGAAAAGAGAACTTTGGATATAGTTGATAAAGTATTAAAAACTTGCGAGGAATTAGATAGACAGAATTCAATTAAAACTTAGATACTGAAGTTATTTTCAGTCATCCATTTATCTTGGACAAATTTTCCCATATAATTTCTTATGCCATCAGCAAAAATACACAGACATTTTTGATCTGATTTTAGTTCTTTTGCAGCTTCTAATGCTGCCCATAGTACAGTACCACTTGATCCTCCACAAAGTATCCCCTCGTCTTTAATTAATCTCCGAGCCATTGTGAATGAATCCTGATCAGCAACCTTTATATATTTGTCAACTAGTGAATTATCTAAAACATCTGGAAAAAAATCATATCCAATCCCTTCAACTTTGTAAGGATAAATTTCATCACCCCCACCAAGTATTGATCCGTAAGGATCAGCTCCAATAATTTGAATTTGAGGGTTTTTAGACTTTAGCTTTTTTGCAACACCAGTAATGGTTCCACCGGTGCCAACGCCGATGACAACCATATCTAGTTTATCACCAAAATCATCCCAAATTTCTTGGCCTGTAGTTTCTTCATGAGAATCAGGATTATCAGCATTTCCATATTGATCCAAAATATGTGAATTTTTGATATCTTTTTGCAACTTTTTGGCGATATGAAATAATCCTTCAGGATCATCATGGCCTGCCTCAGTAGGAGTGCGTATTATTTCTGCACCTAATGCTTTTAAAGTAACCTCCTTTTCCATACTCATCTTTTCTGGCATAACAATTATGATTCTATAACCTTTTACAGCAGCTGCTAATGCAAGTCCAATGCCAGTATTACCTGAAGTCGGCTCTATTAGCGTGTCGCCAGGCTTAATACGGCCAGATTTTTCTGCATTTTTTACCATTCTGATACCGATTCGATCTTTTACAGATCCTCCAGCATTCAAAAACTCGCACTTACCATATATTTCACATTTTAATTCTTTCTTGAATGATGAGAGTTTTATAGTTGGTGTATCGCCAACAGTTTCTAGAATATTCTTATAAATCATACTATTTATTCATTTTCATTTTTTTTCAAAGTGTAAATTCATCTAATGAAATTACAGAAATTATTGGAGTTATATAAATCGTGAAAAAAATATTAATTATATCGGCAACCAATGATAAAAACCTTGATTTAGCTAAAGAACTTAATAAGATTGTTTCAACGATGAAGATTGAAACTGAATTGGTAAGTTTGCAAGACCTTAATTTACCATTATTTGATTTTGAAAAAACTGTTGATGGAAACGCTGTTGAAAATTTGATTGACAAAATATCGAAATCTTCAGGTTTAATAATTTGTTCCCCTGAGTATAATGGTGGTGTGCCACCTGTCCTATCGAATGCTATTACTTGGATATCAGTAAAGTCAGAATACTGGAGGGATGCATTTAATGGAAAATTTGCATTGATAGGAACTCACAGTGGTGGAAGTGGAAATAGATTTTTGACTGCTTTTAGAAGTCAGTTAGAATATATGGG
>CAJWHW010000066.1:0-2406 GCA_913040915.1 uncultured Fidelibacterota bacterium
ATACAGCAGATTTTAGATCTCTAGCTGATCAGTTTAATTTCATTGCAGTTTATCCTCAAGGCCTTATTTGTGGTGGTGGAACTACATGGAATACTAATCCTCCAGGAGGAGATAATAAATGCAGTCAAGATGATATAGGGTTTTTTGCGGCATTACTTAATGAGATATCAGGCAATTATAATATTGACGCATCAAAAGTGTTTTTAACTGGTTACTCAAATGGAGCAGACTTCTCATATTCTATGGCGTGCTATCAAAGTTCATTAGTTACAGCTATTGCTCCAGTTTCAGGTTTAATGCCAATGGTAGATGCATCATCAGAATGTCAGCCAAGTCATGCAACTTCAGTAATGATATTTAATGGAACTAATGATTATTCCAGACCTTACAATGGTATTGATGGATATATGATGAGTGTGGATCAATCAGTAGCTTATTGGTCTCAGTATAATAATACTGATTCTTCTCCTCAAACTAATATTGTTGGAGATATTGAAAACTATACCTACTTAAATGGAGATAATAACACGATTGTTGATCTATTTAAAATTGTAAATGGTGATCATTATTGGTTTAATTTGTCTTACAATGGAAATTCTATGGAAGAATTAATGTGGAATTTCTTTTCGAGCAATTAAAATAAAGAATATTTTTTTTGATATTCAAAAATTTCCTTTAATTCACCCTCATCAATCACATAATGCCTCGTAGTTTTGCTTTTATATAGTTTTCCTATTTCTGCATTAAATATGATTTCATTCTTAATAATATTTTTACCACCTTTTAAAATGAGTTTGGGATTAAGATATTCAAATTGGCAAACATTGATTATCTTAATCCCGTTTTTTTTACACATTTCAACTCGATGATGACCATCAATAATCATTTTTTCATCTGAAACTGCCACAGCTGGAATAAAGGATTTATTTATGTACATATCATCCCAATAGTTAACTATGTGGCTTTCTATTTGCTCATGAGGTAAAAGGAGTTCTATTGGAACGTTTTTAATATATTTAAATTCCTTTTTCATTTATCCAACTGATGGCAGTCCTGAAAGAGCCATTGCTATTTCAGATTCAGAATATTTATCATCAAAGAGTTTATTGTCAAAATAATCAATGTAAGCTTGCATGTCGAAATGACCATGTCCACAAAGATTAAATAGTATAGTTTTATTTTCACCGCTTTCTTTACACCTAAGAGCTGCTTCAATTGCACCTTTAACAGCATGATTTGCCTCCGGCGCTGGTACAATACCTTCTGCTTTAGCAAAAGTTACTCCAGCTTTAAAAACATCTAATTGACTGTAAGCTTCTGGAGAAATATGTCCTAAATTTGTAAGGTGGCTAATTATTGGTGCCATACCATGGTATCTTAATCCTCCAGCATGAAAACCGGGTGGTACGAATTCAGAACCCAAAGTATGCATTTTTGTTAGAGGTGTCATTTTACCTGTATCACCAAAATCATATGCATACTTTCCTTTTGTAAGGGAAGGACAAGCAGAAGGTTCAATTGCTCTTAATTCAATATCACTATTATCTCTAAAGGATTTACCAAGAAATGGTAGAGCAATGCCAGCAAAATTACTTCCTCCACCGGTGCATCCAACTACAATATCAGGGTATTCATCTTCTTTTTCTAATTGAATCATTGCCTCTTGACCAATAATTGATTGGTGTGTCAAAACATGATTTAGTACTGAACCAAGTGCATATTTTGTTGATTCACTTTTTACACACTGCTCAACTGCTTCCGAAATTGCAATTCCTAAACTTCCAGTAGATTCAGGATTTTCAGCCAATATTTTTTGACCAATTTCAGTTTTGATGGATGGACTTGCGATACATCTAGCTCCAAATGTTTCCATTAATGCTCTTCTGTATGGCTTTTGATTAAAGCTGACTTTAACCATATATACATCGAGATCAATTCCAAATTTGTTACAAGCAAATGCAAGGGAGGAGCCCCACTGTCCCGCACCTGTCTCGGTGGTTAATTTCTTAACACATTCCTGTTTATTATAGAAGGCTTGAGGAATTGCGGTATTCGGTTTGTGACTCCCAGTGGGGCTAACACCTTCATATTTATAGAAAATTTTGGCAGGTGTATCTAATACTTTTTCCAAATTTCTCGCCCTGTATAGTGGACTTGGTCTGTACAATTTATAAATGTTTTGAACTTCCTCCGGAATTTCTATATATCTGTCTTGGGATACTTCTTGACCAATTAATTCCATGGGAAATAGAGGTGATAAATCATCAGGTCCAACAGGATCTTTTCTTCCAGGATGTAATACAGGTGGTAAAGGTTCTTTTAAGTCAGCCGAAATATTGTAAAATTTTGTTGGCATTTCTTTTTCACTAAGTTGTGTTTTTATAATCATTTTTTTCTCCATTGGTT
>CAJWHW010000067.1:0-2317 GCA_913040915.1 uncultured Fidelibacterota bacterium
TTTAAGCTCCGTTCTGTTGGCCCAGCCCTTACATCAGGACGTGTATCTGATTTTGCTGTGCACCCAGACAAAAGGTATGAATATTATGTTGCTACATCGTCGGGTGGAGTATGGAAAACAATTAATGGTGGTGCAAACTTTAAACCCATTTTTGATCAACAAGGATCCTATTCAATTGGATGCATAACAATGGATCCAAATAACCCATATGTAATTTGGGTTGGAACAGGTGAAAATAATAATCAACGAAGTGTTGGGTATGGAGATGGGATATATCGTTCTAAAGATGGTGGTAAGACATGGAAACATATGGGATTAAAAAATTCAGAGCATATCGCAAAGATTATTATTGATCCAAGAAATTCCAAAACAATCTATGTTGCTGCAATAGGTCCTCTATGGAGTGAAGGCGGAGATCGTGGTTTATACAAATCAATAGATGGGGGAGAAACTTGGTAAAATAAAATTAGCATTGATGAACATACTGGCGTTACAGATTTAATCATGGATCCAAATAACCCAGATGTTTTATATGCGGCAACCTATCAACGTCGCAGACACGTTTTTACTTGGATGAGTGGTGGGCCGGGTTCTGGTTTATATAAAAGTACAGATAGTGGTGAAACTTGGGAACAATTAAAGACAGGTTTACCTACCTCTATCATTGGAAGAATTGGTTTAGCAATATCACCAGCAAATTCAGATATAGTATATGCAATTATAGAAGCTATGGATGGTCAACAAGGATTTTATCGCACTTCTAATCGTGGTGGAAGTTGGAAAAAAATGAGTAGTTATACGACTAGTGGAAATTATTACCAGGAGATTGTTGCTGACCCAAAAGACGTAAACACAGTTTATTCTTTAAGCACTTACAATATGGTTACTCGGGATGGTGGAAAATCCTTTAGTCGTTTAGGAGAAAAAAATAAACATGTAGATAATCATGTGATGTGGATTGATCCAGATGATACAAATTATCTTCTTGTTGGTTCTGATGGTGGTATTTATGAATCCTTTGATAAAGGAAAAAATTGGCTATATAAAGAGAATCTCCCAGTAACTCAATTTTATAAGGTAACGGTAGATAATGATCTGCCGTTTTATAACATTTATGGTGGAACGCAGGATAATTATAGCCTGGGTGGTCCGTCTCGAACAAAAAGTAGAAATGGAATATCAAATGAAGATTGGTTTGTTACGCTTGGTGGAGACGGATTTGAATCTGCTGTTGACCCTGAAAATCCAAATATTATTTATGCACAGTATCAATATGGAAACTTGTATCGATATGATAAAGCATCTGGCGAAAGAATTGATATAAAACCGCGTGCTCGAAAAGGTGAGAATGCATATACTTGGAACTGGGATGCCCCTTTACAGGTAAGTAATCATGTTCCAAAGCGAATATATTTTGCAGCAAACAAACTTTTCAGAAGTGATGATCGTGGAAATTCTTGGAAAGTCATTAGTGATGAACTTTCTCGAGAAGTTGATCGCAATAAATTAAAAGTAATGGGACGGACATGGAGTGTGGATATGATTGAGAAGAATGGCGGAGTATCAAAATTCGGAGCAGCTATAGCATTTCATGAATCTCCTTTAAATGAAAATCTTCTATATGTTGGGACAGATGATGGATTAATACATGTAACTGAAAATAGTGGAGCAACATGGAAAAAGTATGAAAGATTCTCTAGCGTTCCAAAAATGACATATGTCAATATGATATTGGCTTCCCAACATAATGAAAATGTCGTCTATAGTGTATTTAATAATCATAAAAAAGGTGATTTTAAGCCCTATATCCTTAAAAGCGATAATAAAGGAAAAAGTTGGAAATCAATTTCTTCTAATCTTCCTGAAAGAGGATCTGTTTATTCGATTGCTGAAGATCATATCAATTCTAACCTTTTATTTGTTGGTACAGAATTTGGTCTATTTTTTAGCTTAGATGGTGGTGAATATTGGAAACAAATTAAAAGGGGGCTTCCTACTATTGCAGTTAGAGATTTGGCTATACAGCAAAGAGAAAATGATTTAATCTTGGGCACATTTGGTCGGGGATTCTACGTATTAGATGACTACTCACCATTAAGAGATATAAATCAACGAAGTATAAAAAAAGAAGCAACAATATTTCCAATAAAAGATGGTTTAATGTTCATTGAGAGCAGTCGTATTGGAGGTAATGATAAAGGGTTTCAAGGTGAAAGTTTCTTTGCAACACCTAACCCACCTGTAGGTGTTACTTTTACTTATTACCTAAAAGAATCAATCAAAACATTAGAAGATAAACGTAAAAAGAAAGAAGCTG
>CAJWHW010000068.1:0-2225 GCA_913040915.1 uncultured Fidelibacterota bacterium
ACTGCATTTCCATTTTGTCTTGCAGTTGCAATTATTACAATTATTACAACAGGTTATGTATCTTTAGCATCCATTTTTGCAGCAACATCATTGCCAGTTTTTCTTTTTACTTTACCTCCTTTTTTAAATGTAGAACCGGCGCCATTATCTCTATTAGTATTTAGTTTATTAATACCATGGTTAATAATTTTTACTCACAGAAGCAATATTCAACGGCTAAGAAACGGTAAAGAAAATCGTTTTGTAAAGGCAATGATTTTCCGAAAAAAAAGTTAAATCATATGCTGAGCAGCAATATGGAATGCTTTATCTATTCTCTTTCCTTCATAAAAACCCCATCCATAATCAAATCTTAAGATAGGTACAAAAGGTGCCTGAAGTTGCAATGAAAATCCGGCACCTAGAATAGGGCGCATTCTTAAAATATCCTCAAATTCATTACGTCCTGTTACTCCCCAGTCTAAGAATGTAGCAGCAGTCAAACCAAATTCATATAGATCCATCATAGGAAATCGTGGAATCAATACCTTCCTTAATTCAATGGATGATTTAAGATTGTGAAAACCAAAACGATAAGATTGGTCCGGATCATTATAATTAGCATTCCTAGGATATTGCCACCCTCGAACCGAGCCGGACTCACCTAATGCTGCCATAAAATTAATATCTTTTAGTCCAATACTCATTTGAGTTTTAATACCCCATGCAAGAATCCACGGTTTTGGATTATCAATTTTACTTAATCTTTTATAAACGCTAAATGATTGAAACCAAGTATAGCTACTTTCTAATTCTCCTTTAAGATCAATTCGACTAATAAAAGCCTGTCTAAGTAAAATACCTTTTGTAGGGTTAGCATATATATCTCTAGTATCATAAATAAAAAATCCTTGCGGAGCAAAATATTGATAATTAATTGAAATTGTATCATTAACTAAGTTCATATCTTCAATTTCAAAACCTATAGATGTTTTTCTTTCATAACCAAAGTAACGCCCAATATTTAACTCAAAAGATTTGTTTTTAATTCTATAAGGTAAATATGGATGATCAAAATCCACTTTAGCAAAATCTGTATTTAATGAAACATGATCACCAGTAATCCATGGATTGAAGTAGAATAGCCCAAACGTTTCCCTGCCACCAAATGAAAATCCTCCAGCTAATTGTTCATTACGACCTCGAAAATTTTTAAATGCCCCGCCCATTCCGTAAGACCAACCTGTCTGCTCATCATAACCCGGGGCAGGGGCTCCAACAAATCTTCCACCAAAAAACTTATCATTCTCTATTATTTCATATTCTAAACGTATTGTCATCGATTCAAGTGGAATGGCTTTCCATTTTACATCAGCAAAAATACCAAGATTGATTAACCGATTCTTATCTTCATCTGCAAGGGCACTATCTAAAGGAACTTGAATTGGGTGTTGAAGCTCACGCTTAATAATGTAATCTTTTGTAAAGGTATTGCCCTTATGAATTATCTCAGACACCATGAGGTTTTGGCTTAATCCCAATAGAGGAATCAAATAAATGATTAGCCTATATTTCATTTGATAAGGATTTATATTAAAAATCAATTGCTCTCAAGAGCAATTTCTTTTGGTACTCAATACCTTCTTCTGAATACATATCATCGATAGCAACCAATAGCTTTGCGTCTAATTCCAAACTGTTCATTTGGATCTGAACGTGACTCTTATCTAATTCACGAACTTTTAGAACTGTTTTATCACTCTGATAATGATGGAAGCCTTCTTTGTATTCTTTGGGTGTACCATAAGTCATTAGAAATTTATATTTTACTACATCACTTGAAGTTAATTGAGGGAAACCAGTTGGCTTTAGCTCAATTGTTCTAATTATCTTATCCATTATATAATGCGATGGCTCATGATTTGTCGAACTGTAAATATGATTTATATTCATAAAATGTAGTTCAACGTTCTCAATAGTCAATCGTGTAATAATTTGAAAGAAAACCTTTGATCTTTTCAATGGTAATTTATAGCCTGATGGTAAATCAATAATTTCTTCCCAATATTCTACACTTTGTGCCGAGTCTAAAACATTCGACATTACAGTTGGTAAAGACATTCCCCACTTTGCTACAGGATGGCGATCTACAGTCCATCCATCAGGAAGAGGATCAATCTGAAGAGAGGGTCGAACTTTTCGAGCTATCCTTGATTCCCTAGTGTTTGAATTAGAGGATTTTGATG
>CAJWHW010000069.1:0-2204 GCA_913040915.1 uncultured Fidelibacterota bacterium
TCATAATATGTTTATACGTCCTCAATCAGATGAACTGCAAAACTTTTCACCAGATTTCACAATAATCAATGCTTCAAGTGTCTATAATGAAGAATTTGAAAAACATGGGATGAATTCTGAGACTTTTATCATTTTTCATATGGGTAAAAGAATTGCAATTATTGGTGGAACAGAGTATGGCGGAGAAATGAAAAAGGGAATTTTCTCTGTACTGCACTACCTTTTGCCTTTAAAAGGAGTATTATCCATGCATTGTTCTGCTAATGTTGATGAAAATGGAGATAACTCAGCAATATTCTTTGGATTAAGTGGTACAGGAAAAACAACACTATCTACAGATCCAAAAAGACCATTAATTGGAGATGATGAGCATGGTTGGTCCAATGATGGTATATTTAATTTTGAGGGAGGATGCTATGCTAAAACAATTAATTTAGATCCTCAAAATGAGCCAGACATATTTAAGGCTATTCGTCGTGGAGCTTTACTCGAAAATGTGGTATTTGATAAAGAATCATTAGAAGTGGATTATGATGACAATTCAAAAACGGAAAATACTAGAGTATCTTATCCTTTAAACTATATAGATAATTCAGTTTATGGTAAAGGTGAACCTGCTGTTTCTGGTCATCCTAAAACGATTATTTTTTTGACTTGTGATGCGTATGGTGTTTTACCACCTGTTTCTAAATTAACTCCTGAGCAGGCAATGTACCATTTTATTAGCGGGTATACGGCTAAAGTAGCAGGTACAGAAAGAGGGATAACAGAACCTACTGCTACTTTTTCACCATGTTTTGGAGGGCCATTTCTAACATTGCACCCGCTTCGTTATGCTGAATTATTAAGAGAAAAAATGAATCATCATAATGTCCCAGCATATCTTGTGAATACGGGTTGGGTTGGTGCAAGTGCACAATCTGGTGCAAAGAGAATCCCCTTACCGGTCACTCGCGATATTATTTATGCAATTCTTGATGGGAGTATTAATGATTCAGAATGTGAGAAAGATCCATATTTTGGCGTAATGGTACCTCAAGTACTAGGTGAGATTGACCCAAAATTATTAGTTCCATCTAAAATTTGGGAAGATGAAAATGAATATCACCAAATTGCTAAAAGTTTAGTTGAAAAATTTCAAAAAAACTTTGATCAATATGACTTGGGAGATCCACAAATTCGAGCAGCAGGTCCTTCAAATTAATTTTATAATTGTATCATAGATAAAACATGTAAATTCAATGCTTTTTAATGGCATAAGAAAGAATAAAGAAAATAATGAGTAAATATATCTTTACATCAGAATCTGTATCTGAAGGGCATCCAGATAAAGTATGTGATGCGATTTCAGATGCAATTTTAGATAATCTCCTTGAACAAGATCCAGAATCACATGTAGCCTGCGAAACTTTGGCCACTACGGGGACTGTCATTGTTTCAGGGGAAGTCAGGTCTAATGGTGATGTAGATGTAGAAAAGATTGTAAAAAATACTTTAGGAGAAATAGGGTATACAAATAAAGCTTATGGCATGGATAATAACGAAGTCAATGTTATATCTATGCTTGATGAACAAAGTCCAGAAATTGCTCAAGGCGTTGATGAAGGATCTGGGTTACATGATGAACAAGGTGCTGGAGATCAGGGCTTGATGTTTGGATTTGCTTGTAATGAAACAAAAGAATTAATGCCTCTACCAATACATTTATCTCACCGTTTAGTTGAGCGTATGACCGAATTACGAAAAGATGGTACTATACCATGGCTAAGACCCGATAGTAAATCGCAAGTATCAGTAGCTTATGAAAATGATAACCCTGTATCAATAACAAAAGTTGTTATTGCAACTCAACATGATGATATGATAGAAAAATTTGGCAATGAAGATGCAGAACATGATTTTGTTGAAAAAGAAATCATTGAACATGTAATCAAACCTGTTTTAGATGAAGCTGGCCTTCCATATAATGAGTCATTTATTGTGAATGGCACGGGAAGATTTGTGTTTGGGGGACCTGAAGCAGATACAGGATTAACAGGAAGAAAAATTATTGTCGATACATATGGAGGATATGCGCCTCATGGGGGAGGAGCTTTTTCTGGTAAAGATCCATCAAAGGTAGATCGTTCTGCAGCATATATGTCAAGATATATTGCAAAAAATATTGTCGCTGCTGGCATAGCAACAAAGTGTGAAGTGCAACT
>CAJWHW010000070.1:0-2050 GCA_913040915.1 uncultured Fidelibacterota bacterium
GTTAAAAAAACATTCGCTCCTGCTAAGGGTTCATAATCACCGGTAACTTTACCAGATATGGCTCCACTCTCTCCTTTTAAGTGTGCAAACGCTACAAAAAGAATGAAGGAGAATAGATTTTTCATCATCTTTTTCTAAAACCTGTAACCCGCCTCAAATTCAAAAGATCTTGGTATTTTAGGTGATAACGGAAATGTGTTGATTTGAGTTTCAAAAATATTCTTCACTGAAATTCCATAATGAACATTGCCATTAACCCAAGCCATGTCCAAATCAGCATAAATTCCTCCACCAATCTGACCTGGGTCAATAGTCCAGGATGAATTTTCCATATATCGTTTTGAGCGCCCATCTGCTGTTGCTTGAAAATCTCCACTTACAAAATCATATGGCGCATTATATTTTAATGAAATAGATGTGCTTAATCCTTCAACAAATGTATTTAACGAAGTAAAAACTAAAGACGCTTTTAAATTTGATGTATTACTGTATACTCTTCTGTAATCGTAGAAACCACTGAGCATACTATCTGGTGCAAATTCTAGTGAATCAGGATAACTTAGATAGTTTTCATACTTTTTTCCCTTATCCCTTTTTTCATTTAAATCATCATCATTAAAATAAGAAAAATTCATTTCAAATTCATATTTACTACCTAGATGCTTCCAGCCTCCATCAATTCCAAAAAACATTACATCAATCGGCAATGTTTGGTATGAGTAGAATAAAGTGTACATAGGAATTCGATCATCAGATAGCAAATCATCGCCAACATTGACTTGCCTGACTTCATCATTTTCTAATGCCCCGAAAAAATCAACGAATGGGTTCCAACCGGGTCCAGTAGAACCTACTAATGTTAACGGACCCTTGAAATTCTTATAATTACCAATATATCCATTTAAACTAATCATATTCTTTGTGTCAAATAAGCCTGTATAGGCCAATTCAATTGATTGGAGCTCTTCCAGTTTTAATGGTTCAATAAAATTTGAATACATTAGGGAATCATTCTCACCATAAATTCCATTTCCATCTTTATCTTTGAATTCTAAAACTGTAAATCCATGACTCCCTGCTCCATTTACAATAGCATGAGTAACAAAGTCTACGGGGAATCCCTGTGCCGTTGTTCCAGAAAAATAATTTTTAACACCGGATAAAATATTTCTTTCCAAAAAAGTTGGAGCTTTAAAACCTGTTCCAGCAATCAACTTTAAGCTTCCATTCATAAAATTATCACGAACTAATGCAACTCTTGGCGAAAGTTTGTTTCCATAATATTCATGCCCATCAAAACGAATTGAACCTGTAAGTGCTATATTTTCAAATAACTTATTTTCAATCTGACCATACACACCGAATCGATACTCATTTAGATCATCACCACGAACACCACCATAGAATGGATCTTCGCCTCTATCAGCAATAGCTGTACGTTTTGTGTCTGGATCTTTAAATTCATAATCAAACCCCGTAACTAGTTGTATTCGATCTGAAAATCTTTGATTGAACTGATAATCGACTATAACATCTTTACTATTGAATTTCAGCCAAAATGTAGTACTGTCTTTTTCATATGCATCTAATGTTTCATCCCAAGGCATGCTCTGATCATTAGCATCTCGATTAGAAACCTGGTAAAGTGCCAAATTATGTCTAAACTGTGCACTAGCAGTTTGATCTATAGTGGTTAAACGAAAGGAATGATTTCTATTATTATATTTTATTCCATATTGACCTTGCGCCATATCTCTGTTGTATATAGGACCAAGACTACCCATCGCATAGCCATGACCATTGATAAAATTGTAAAATATAGAAAGTTCACTGCTAGGAGTAAGATAATAATATCCGCTCGCTCTTATATGTGTTCTACTAACATCTAATGGTGCATAATAGTCCTCATTGAGTATTTGTTCAGTTCCACTTTTATCTAGAAACCATAGTGCCGATGAACTATCGGATGATGCATCAGTTGAATTCCCATAAGGTAATTCATTTGCTCGTGTAGCTGATCCAGAAACGTCAAAAGCAAATTTGTCATAGG
>CAJWHW010000071.1:0-2039 GCA_913040915.1 uncultured Fidelibacterota bacterium
GAGTAGGAAAATCAGAAACATTTAATTTCGAGTTAATAAATAATCAGTTAATAATTAGAAATGAATTCATGAAGGAAGTATGGGAGAGAATAGAGTAAATAAAAAGGAGCTTTAAATGAAAAAGATATTCTTATCCAAATTATTAATTACGGCATTAGTATTTGCTAATCATTCACTTCCAATCGCAAAAAATGATTCTATATTCTTTGTTTTTAATCCACCAACATTAAAAGTAAATGTCGGTGAAAGTATAAAACTTAATATTAAACTTATTGATAAAAATAACAAGCTTGTGGATGTGCCATTTACGATGTATTCTGCAAATGACCCAGGTATAGGTCCTACTCCTGATTGGCCAGGAACAAGTATAAATATCGTACCTCGAGTTAGTGAAGGCTCGGGCGAAGCAAATGTTTCGTTGAAACCCAATAGATCTGGTAAGCTTCTATTAAAGGTAAGAAGTGCAAATGGAGTAAGCGGTGAATTACTAATTGATGTACCAAAGCCCCCTGTAGATAAAATTGTTTTTAAGGTAAAGCCATCAAAACTATATGTGGGTACAGTTACAAACTTAACAGCTAAGATTATTGATAAAGCAAAAATAGAACGTGATGATGTAGAGTGTGTTTATAGCACTAACAACTCCTCAATAGCTAGTTTTGATTCGTTCGGTAATTTAAAAGCTAAGGGAGCAGGCCGGATTACTATTTCCGCTAAAGCAGGTTCTGTTACTGAAAAATTCAAAATTCGAATTATTAAAAATCCAGTACGCAGTGTATCACTTGACTTTGATAAAGAAGAAATTCGGACTGGTGACGTTTTGCATCTTAAAGCGAAAGGAGTAGATGGATCTGGACGAACCGTGCGTGACGCACCTATGCGTTATTCTTTTTTTGGCCAAGCTGATTTTGGAGATTATGGCTTACCAGCATCTGGTTTAGTGACTGAAGATGGTAGATTTGTTGCTGAAACAGCTGGAATTTATACTATTACTGCATCTTCTGGAGTTTTCTCAGATCAGAAAACTATTCGAGTTATCCCAAGAAATGTAGCAAAAGATGTTAGGTTGGTTGGACATGGTCTAATATCAGATGTTAAATCAGGCGACTTATGGGTTTGGGCTGGCGTTGGAAAGCATCAGGGGAAAGATTTTGCTGCAACCGGAAGTATCTTTGGTAATGGGGAAGCCTATTTTTGGGATGTGTCTGATCCTTCAAATATGAAAATTATTGATACTGTTACTGTTGATGCTCGGAATGTAAATGATGTTAAAGTATCGACTGATGGAAAAATAGGCGTTATATCAAGAGAAGGCGCTTCTAACAGAAAAAATGGATTTGTTATATTGGATGTTTCTGACCCATACAATGTAAAAATAATTTCTGCTTTCAATGATGATATGACAGGAGGAGTCCATAATACTTTTATTTATGATAATCATGTTTATGCTGTAAATAATGGACGTAAATATGATGTGATTAACATTGAAGATCCCAAAAATCCATTTCGCGTTGGAGTTTTTGAATTAGATACACCCGGGCATGCTCTTCATGATGTATGGGTAGAAAATGGTATCGCTTATTCCTCTAATTGGAGAGATGGTGTTGTGGCAGTTGATGTTGGGGGACTTAAATTCAACGAGAAAGATCGATCTGAAGTAAGATTTAATCCTCTATTAATGAAGTCTGGGAAAGGTAAACCTTCAAATCCAGTTAAGCTTGCATCATTTCCTGATAGAAAGGGTAGAAACCATTCTGCTTTCCCATTTTTAAGTGAAAGCACAGGTGATTTTTTTATTATTGCTGGCGATGAGGTTTTCCCAAATGGTCTTGAAAATCTAATTAATAATAAACCTTCAAGTCCCAGAGGGGGATTTCACTTTATAAATTTTAATGATCCTGATAATCCAAAAGAAGATGCGGTTTATATAGTTCCTGAGGCGGGGAGTCATAATCAATGGGTGTATGGAGATAGACTGTTGGCGGCATTTTATCAGGCAGGAATCAGAATATTAGATATTTCTGGTGAATTGCTTGGCG